>JAXDIG010000014.1:0-85094 GCA_034664125.1 Thermoleophilaceae bacterium
CCGTAGACGTAGCGCCCGAGGAGCGTCGGCAGGCCCGGGTCGCGCACGACGACGCCTCCGGTGATCGCCGTCGGGTCCGCCGCGGGATCCGGCCGGACCAGGGCAGGCGGCGTGACGCCCGCCAGGCCGCACGGAGCGGGCCCCGGATACGCGAAGTTCGCCTCGCACCGGTTCCAGCCGAAGTTCGCACCGCGGCCGGCATTCGGCGCAGGGGCGAAATCGATCTCCTCCGCCTGGTCCTGGCCGACGTCGCCGACGCTCAGCGCCCCGGTCGCCCGGTCGAAGGAGAACCGGAACGGGTTGCGTAGCCCGTAGGACCAGATCAGGTCGTCGCCCGGCTTGCCGACGAACGGATTGTCGACCGGCACGCCGTACGGCCCGAGGCCGTTCTGACGCGGGTCGATGCGGAGGATCTTCCCGAGCCGGCTGTCCAGCCGCTGTGCGTCGTCGCCGGGATCGCCAGCGCCACCGCCGTCGCCGGTCGAGATGTAGAGGCGGCCGTCGGGCCCGAAGGCCAGGGCACCGCCGTAGTGGTTGTTCGCGTCGGGGTGCGGAATCGTCAGGACGACGCGTCCCGAGGAGGGGATCGCGACGTCCGGGTTCGCCGACCGGCGGTACTCGCGGATCTGGATCGGGGCGAACGGGGCCGCACCGGGGTTCGCGTCGTTCGGGGTCATGAAAACGTAGAAGAGCCCGCTCGTCGAGTAGTCCGTCGGGAAGGCGAGCGACGCGAGACCGCCTTCGCTGGCCGGGTCGTCGTCGATCTCCGACGAGATGTCGAGGAACGGCGTCGGCAGCGTTGTCCCGCCGCGGCGGATCCTGATCGTCCCGCCGCGCTCGACGACGTAGAGGCTCGACGCATCGGCTCGCGGTGCGGTGGCGAACATCGGCGTGTCGAACGTCCCGGCATCCTGGAGGCTCGGCGCCGCACCTGCCGCCGGGGCCACCGCCAGCAGCGCCGAAACCACGACGGCCCAGGCGAGTGCCCCTCTAAGTGTCCGAACTCCGATCGAGCGAGCGTACTCCGCGCCCGCGGCCGGGGTCAGTCCTTGAGGAACGACGGCACGTCGATGTCGTCGTCGGAGATCTCCAGCGACGAGCGCTGGCGCTCGTCGAGCGAGACGTCGCGCCGGCGCGGCTCGCGGCGACGGCCGGTGCTGTCCTCCTGGAACAGCGGCCGGCTCGCGGCGCCCTCGAACCCCGTCGCGATCACGGTGACGCGCACCGAGTCGCCCAAGGCGTCGTCGACGACCGCCCCGAAGATGATGTTCGAGTTCTGGTCGGCGGCGCTCTGGATGATCTCGGCCGCCTCGTTGACCTCGAACAGGCCGAGGTCGGTGCCGCCGGTGATGTTCAGCAGGATGCCGGTGGCGCCCTCGACCGACTGCTCGAGCAGAGGGCTGGAGACGGCGTTCTTGGCCGCCTCGGCCGCGCGGTTCTCGCCCGAGGCCTCGCCGATGCCCATCAGCGCCGAGCCCGCGTCCTGCATGATCGTGCGCACGTCGGCGAAGTCGAGGTTGATCAGCCCCGGCGTGGTGATCAGGTCGGTGATGCCCTGCACGCCCTGGCCGAGCACGGCGTCCGCCTCGCGGAAGGCGTCGAGGATGCTGGTGCGGCGCTCCACCACCGCGAGCAGCTTCTCGTTGGGGATCACGATCATCGTGTCCACCTGCTCGCGCAGGCGGTCGATGCCGTCCACCGCCTGGCGCATGCGCTGGGAGCCCTCGAAGTCGAAGGGCTTGGTAACCACCCCTACGGTCAGCGCTCCGACCTCCTGCTTGGAAACCTCGGCGATCACCGGGGCGGCGCCGGTGCCGGTGCCGCCGCCCTCGCCGGCGGTCACGAACACCATGTCAGCGCCCTTGAGCGCCTCCTTGATCTCGTCGCGGCTCTCGTTGGCGGCGCCGTAGCCCACCTCGGGGTCGGCGCCCGCGCCGAGCCCGCGCGTGAGCTGGTCGCCGATCTGAAGCTTGATGTCGGCATCGCACATCTGCAACGCCTGGGCGTCGGTGTTGACTGCGATGAACTCCACGCCCTTGAGGCCGGCGTCCACCATGCGGTTGACGGCGTTGGTCCCACCGCCACCGATTCCGACGACCTTGATGACCGCCAGATAGCTGCCCGTGTCCATGAGGGTTGTTCCCTTCTTCCTTCCTGAAGCTCAAGCGGTTGTCGAGGGTTCTCGGCTACCGCAAGCATCGGACTGTAGGCGGGATTCCGCGAATGTGTCAACCGCTCGCGCAACAAATTGTGCAGCTCAACCGTCGACTCATGGTCGAGAGTCGGCGTAACCTCGACTTGTACTTGAGGCTTTACGGAGCGGCCGTCGCACCGCCGCCGGTGCCGGCCGTGAGTGGCTCGGCCGGCAGTGCGGGCGCCGCTGGCGCGGTCGGAACCGCGGTGCCGGACGGCGGGGTCGCCGGCGCGGTCGTCGCGTCGCCCGGCGCCGTGCCCGGCACCGCGGACTCCGCGGTCGCCGGCGTCACGGCACCCGTGCCGTTCGAGTCGGCGGGCGGGAGGGTCGGGGCCAGACCGGCGGGCGCGACCGGGGTCAGCGTGGTCGCCGCCAGGCCGCCGACGGCGGGGCGGCTCGGGATGCGCAGGTCGACATAGCTCGCCCCGCGCGCCTCGAGGTCGGCCAGCACGCGCGTGGCGGCTGCCCATTTGGCGCGCAGCCGTGTCGGAGAGCCGAAGATCAGCTCGGGGCCGTCCCTCAGCTGCGCGACGTAGCCCTCGTCGGAGCGCCGTTGCACGTCGACAATGCGCGAGCGCAGCGCCGCGGGGGCGCCTCCGGCCACCGCCGCGCCTGCGCGCGCGGTGCGATCCACCAGGAATCTGGTGCCGAGCGCGCCGCTGACGTCCACGGTCGGCAGGCGGCCCTCGACGCTCACGCCGCGCAGGATCGTCCCGTCGCCCGCCACCGGCACGCGGCCGGAGTCGCTCACGGCGATCGCGGCGGGCTGGTACTCGATCACGTGCACGCGCAGCCCGTGCGGGAAATCGGGCCTGACCTGAAGCGTGCTCACCACCGGGAAGGTCGCCACGGCGCGGTCGAGCGCCTCGCGGTCCACGTGCAGGGTGGTCATCGTCTGGGCCGCCGTGGTGAGAGCGGCGCGCACCCGGGCGGCGTCCGCACTGGTCAGGCCGGTGACCTGGACCCGCTCGACCGCGACCAGAGACGAGTCGCGCAGCCAGAAGTGGTAGCCGGCCGCCAACACGAGGCAGGCGACCGATAGCGCGATCAAGCGCCGCTTCAGCCGCGGGGACAGACGGCGAACGGCGCTTGCGGCCGCCCGCCGGGGCGAGATGCGCCGCCGGCCGGCGACGCTGGCGACATTCACTCCTCGCCCCACAGCGCCGTCGCGTCGACCTCGCCGAGCAACTGCACCTCCGGCTCGAGCTCGAGGCCGAAGCGCTCGCGCACCCGGCGCCGGCCCTCGGCCATCAGGGCGATTACGTCGGCCGTGGTCGCGTCACCGGTGTTCTCCACGAAGTTGGCGTGCTTCTCCGAGAAGCGCGCGCCGCCCACCGCCAGGCCGCGGCAGCCCGCCTGATCGAGCAGGACGCCGGCGCTGCGCCCCTCGGCGCGCTCGTCGTCGGGGTTCTTGAAGGTCGAGCCGAAGGTCTTGATGCCGGAGGGCTGCGCCGCGCGGCGTGCCGCGCGCATGGCGGCCAGGGTCGCCTTGACGCTCTCCGGATCCGCCGTCGAGAGGCCGAAGGACGCCCGCGCCACGATCTCGCGCGGTCCCAGGTCGGAACGGCGGTAGCTGAATCCCAGCCCGGCCGGGTCGCGGCGCGCGATGCCTTCCGAGGTTGCGACCTCGACCCAGTCGAGTACCCGGGCGAGGTCGCCGCCGTAGGCGTTCGCGTTCATCTTCACGGCGCCTCCGACGGTCCCGGGGATGTTGACGCCGAACTCGAGGCCGCTCAGGCCGGCGCGCGCCGCGCGGGCGGCGGCCTGGGGGAGGCGCGCGCCGCCGCCGCAGACCAGGCGGTCGCCATCCTGCTCGATCGTGGCGAGCGCGCCGTCCAGCTTCATGACGAGTCCTCGGAATCCGGCATCCGCTATCAGCAGGTTCGAGCCGGAGCCGACCACTCCTACCGCGATCTCATCGGCGTCCGCCCACGTCAGCAGCTCCACGAGGCGCTCGACCGAGTCCGGACGCGCGTAGAAGTCGCCCGGTCCGCCGGTGCGCACCGTGGTCAGGCGCGCCAGCGGGTAGTCGCGCTCCACGCCGGCGGGCGGCGCGCTCACGCCGTGAGCCCCTTCGCGACGCGATCCACGTCGCCCGCCCCGAGCGTCACGAGCAGGTCGTGCTCCCCCAGCTCGGCGGCCAGCATGCGCCCGGCTTGCTGGAGGTCGGGCAGCCACCACACCGGCCGGCCGCCGGCCGCGTCCGCCGCGGCCTCGGCGACCAGCAGGGCGCTGACGCCGGGGAAGTCCTCGGCGCGCTCCCGCGCCGGGTAGATGTCCACGACGACGACGACGTCGGCGAGCGCGAGGGCGCGCCCGAAGTCGCCCGCCAGGGCGCGCGTGCGGGAGTAGAGGTGAGGCTGGAAGCAGGCGACGAGGCGGCGGCGCTCCGCGTCGGCGAGCGTGCGCGCGGCCTCGAGCGTGGCGCGCACCTCGGTGGGATGGTGGGCGTAGTCGTCGTAGACGAGGGCGCCGCCGGCGGTGGGCCCGTGCTCCTCGAAGCGGCGGCCGGCGCCGCCGAAGTCGGCGAGGGCGCCGGCGGCCTCGTCGAGCTCGACGCCCGCGGCGCGGCAGGCGGCGAGAGCGGCGAGGGCGTTCAGGACGTTGTGGCGGCCGGGCACGAGCAGCTTCACGGGCGTTCCGTCGACCTCGAACCGCGAGCCACCGGGAAGCAGCTCCAGGCGCTCCGCGCGCAGGTCGCCCTCCTCGATCCCTACTCGGACCGCGCTCCCTGGGAGCTCGACCTCCGGCCCCAGCACCCGCAGCTCCGCCGGCTCGGCGAACTCCGCGAAGGCCCCCTCCAGGTCGCTCAGGCCGCTGTAGGTCGAATGGTGGTCGAGCTCGATGTTGGTGATAACCGCCACGTCGCGGGCCAGCTTCAGGAACGAGCGGTCGGACTCGTCTGCCTCGATCACCGCCCACTCCCCCGTTCCCCAGGCAGCGTTGGTGTCGGCCGAGCGCAGCTCCCCGCCGATCAGGAAGGCGGGGTCGCGGCCCGCGCCGCGCAGCGCGTGGGCGGCCATCGAGGCGGTGGTGGTCTTGCCGTGCGCGCCGCTCACGGCGATCGTGCGCTTCATCCGGGACAGCTCCCCGAGCAGGTCGGCCCGGTGCAGGACGGTCGCGCCGGCGGCGCGCGCGGCGGACAGCTCCGGGTTGTCGTCTGCGATCGCGGTCGAGATCACCACCTCGGCGCCGCCGGGCAGGTTGTCCGCGTCGTGGCCGATGGTCACGACGATCCCAGGCTCGCGCAGCCGCGCAATCACGGGAGAGTCAACCTGATCGGAGCCGGACACGCGCGCGCCCAGCGACCGGGCGACCAGCGCCAGCCCGCTCATGCCGGCGCCGCCGATCCCGATGAAATGCAGCGCGCGGTCGGCAAATGGCGCGTCATCCATGGCCTGCGGACCATAACCAGGAGTGCCGTCGGCGCTGCGAGGCGAGTGCGGTCGCCCTCGGTCGCCATATGCGCGACCTTTGACTACCACACTCCCGCCAGGCCGCTTCGGGCCACCCTGGTTGCCGCAGTTGGGCCCGGCTAGCCCGCCGGCCCGCCTACCGCGCCAGCGCCAGCAGCTCGGCCGCGATCCACTCCGCCGCGTCGGGGCTCCCGACCGCCCGGGCCGCCTTGGCCATGGCACCCAGCCGCGGCGGGGCTCCCAGCAGGGTCCCGACCTCGCGGGCCAGCCGAGGCCCGTCGAGCTCCGCGTCCGGCACGGCCACCGCGGCGCCGGCGTCCTCCATGAAGTGCGCGTTGGAGGTCTGGTGGTCGGCCGTCGCGTGCGGGTAGGGCACCAGGACCGAGGGCAGTCCGGCGGCGGCCACCTCCATCACCGAGCCGCCCGCCCGCGCCACCACCAGGTCGGCGGCCGCCAGCGCGTCCGCGAACGGCTCGATGTAGGGGTGCAGGTGGTAGTGCGGCGGCGAGCCGAGCGCGTCCAGGCGCCGGCGCAGGTCGTCGTAGTCGCGGCGCCCGCTCGCGTGCAGGACGGCGCACGGCGAGGCGGCGCCGAACGCCTCCAGCGCGGCGTCGTTGAGCCGGCGGGCGCCGAGCGAGCCGCCGAAGACCAGCACGCACAGCTCGTCCGGCCCGATGCCGAAGCGGGCGCGGGCGGCGGCCCTGTCGGCCTTCCCGGTCCCCGCGGGCACCGGGCGCCCGCTGACGATCCACTTGCGGCCGGCACGGCGGCGCAGCGGCCCGCGGGCTGTCGGGCGCCCCGCGATCGGGAACGCGAGGAACACCCGCTTGGCGAACGGCGCCAGCAGGCGGTTGGTCACTCCGAGGTGGCTGTCCGCCTCGGTCAGCACCAGCGGCACGCCCAGCAGCCGGGCCGCGACGCCGACCGGCCCCGCCACGTAGCCGCCCCCGCCCAGCACCGCGTCGGTGCGGAGCCGGCGCAGCAGGCGCACCGCGCGCAGGGTCGTCCCGGCCGCCAGCAGCAGCGCGAGCGCCGCTCGCACCGGGCGGCGGCGATCGAGCCCCCGCACGCGGACGCGGTGGAAGGGATAGCCGGCGGCCGGAACGAGCTCCGATTCGGCGCGCTCCCCACCGATGAACTCGACTTCGGCGCCGCGGGCGCGCAGCGCGTCAGCTACTGCGAGTGCCGGCACGACGTGCCCCGCCGTGCCGCCCGCGGCGATCACGATCCTGGGCATCGCGTCCTCCCTCGATCGCCTCGAGGCGCGGCTTCCCGCGCGCCCGGCGGGCCCGGCCGCCGGTGGCCGCCACGTTCAGGAGCAGGCCCATCGCGCCCATCAGGACGACGAGGTTGGTGCTCCCGTACGAGAGGAACGGCAGCGGCACGCCCGTGAGCGGTGCCATGCCGAGCACAGCGAAGAAGTTGAGGGTCGCCTGGCACAGGATCAACGAAGTGATCCCGGCGGCGAGCAGCTTGGAGTGCAGGTCGCCCGCCAGCTTCGCGGCGCGCAGGCCGGCGTAGCCGATCAGCCCGTAGAGCCCGATCACGCCCAGGATGCCGACCAGCCCGAGCTCCTCGCCGATGATCGCCAGGATCATGTCCGTGTGCGCCTCGGGCAGGTAGAAGATCTTCTGCACCGACTCGCCCAGGCCCACGCCGAACATGCCGCCCGAGCCGAGCGCGGTCAGCGCCTGCACAGCCTGGAAGCCGGTGTCGCCGGCGTCCTTGAAGGGGTCGAGGAACGAGGTCAGCCGCTCGCGGCGGTAGGGCTCGACCAGCGCGAACACGATCGCCAGTCCCACGAGCGTCCCGAAGATCCCGCCCAGCAGCCGCACCGGGGTGCCTGCGGCCACCAGCAGCGCGCCGATCGAGAGGCAGATCACGAGCGCCGTGCCCATGTCCGGCTGCTTGAGCAGCAGCAGGCAGGCCACCGCGACGACGATCAGCAGCGGGTTGACGAGCCCGCGCAGCGTCTTCGTGGCCCGCGGCCGCGCCGCCAGCGACTGGGCCGCGTAGAGCACGAGCGACACCTTGAGCAGCTCCGAGGGCTGGAACTGGAGCGGGCCCGCGCCGAGCCAGCGCGTGGCGCCGTTCACGGTCACGCCCACGCCCGGCAGCATCACCGCCGCGGTGAGGAAGAAGGACGCGATCAGCAGCACCGGCGTGAGCCCGCGGATGAGCTTCAGCCCGTGCCGCGAGGCGGCGTGCATCACCAGCAGGCCGAGCAGCCCGCACATCAAATAGCGCTTGAGGTAGAAGGACGGGTCGCCGGTGCCGCTCAGCAGCGACTCGGCGGAGCTGGCCGAGTAGACCATGACCGCCCCGAACGCCAGCAGGCACAGGGTTGCGGTGTAGAGGATCGAGTACTCGACCGGTCGCTTGCGGGCGGCGCGCGCAGCCATCCGGCATTCCTTCGACACGGCCGCCGGGATTCATTCAGGTGAGATCAGCGCGCGAAAGCGGTCGCCGCGCTGCTCGTAGTCTTGGAACTGGTCGTAGGACGCGCAGGCGGGCGAGAGCAGCACCACCTCGCCCGGCTCGGCGGCCGCCCGGGCAGCCTCGACCGCGGTTTCGAGGTCGCCGCAGCGGTGCAGCGGAACGCCGGCTTCTGCGAGGTCGGCGGCCAGCCGGTCGGCGGCCTCGCCGATCAGGTAGCAGGCACGGCAGCGCTCGGCAACCGGCTCGCGCAGGCCCTCGAACCCCCCGCCCTTGAGGCTGCCGCCGAGGATGAGATGGACGCCCGCGAAGAACGATTCGATGCCGCGGCCGGCCGCGGACACGTTGGTCGCCTTCGAGTCGTTCACGTAGAGCACCCCGTCGACCGTCGCGACCTCCTCGAGGCGGTGCGCCACACCGGCGAACGTGCGCAGGGCTTCGGACACCGCGTCCGCCGGCACGCCGTCGGCCAGCGCAACGGCCGTGGCCGCCAGCGCGTTCTGGAGGTTGTGCGGCCCGCGCAGGCGGATCTCGCCGGGCGGCAGCGGCAGGTCCTCGGGGTCTGCGAAGTCCAAGCGCCGCCCCTCGCCCGGCAGCTCGATCCAGTCCGGCGCGATCGCGAGCTGGGCCGGCGTCTGCCGCGCGAACAGGCTGAGCTTCGCGTCCCGGTAGGCCTCGAAGCTCCCGTGGCGGTCGAGGTGGTCCGGGGTCAGGTTCAGAAGCAGCCCGATGTCGGGGGCGAACTCGGGCGCGTCCTCCGCCTGGAAGCTGGACACCTCGCACACGACCGTCGCCTCCGGCTCGACTTCGCCCACCAGCGCGGCCAGCGGCGTGCCGACGTTGCCGGCCACCGCGACGGGCAGATCCGCGGCGCGCCAGATCGCTCCGAGCAGCTCCACGGTGGTCGTCTTCCCGTTGGTGCCGGTCACGGCCACGAAGCGGTTCGGCAGCAGCCGCCAGGCCAGCTCGAGCTCACCGAGCACGGGGACGCCGCGCGCGCGGGCCGCGGCCACCACCGGCGCTTCGTTTGGGACGCCGGGGCTCTTCACCACGCATGCCGCCCGCTCGAGCAGGTCGAGCCCGTCGCTCTCGAGCACGGCCTCGACGTCAGCCGGCAGGTCGGGCCGGCCGCTGTCGACCGCGAGCACCTCGCCGTGGTCGCGCAGCATGCGCGCGGCGGCGACGCCAGAGCGCGCCAGGCCGACCACGAGGTACGGCCCGGGCGGAAGTGGCGGCCTCAAGGCGTGATCGACTGCTGGTAGAGCGTGAATCCGATCGCCGAGCAGATCGCCGCGACGATCCAGAAGCGCAGGATGATCTTCGTCTCGGACCATGCGAGCAGCTCGAAGTGGTGGTGGATCGGGGCCATCAGGAACACGCGCTTGCGGAAGCGCTGGAAGGCGATCACCTGGATCAGCACCGAGAGCGCCTCGATCACGAAGATGCCGCCGATCAGGACCAGCAGCACCTCGGTATGCGTGACCACCGCCATCGCGGCGATCGCGCCGCCCAACCCGAGCGAGCCGGTGTCCCCCATGAACACGGACGCCGGGAACGAGTTGAACCAGAGGAAGCCGACGCAGGACCCGACCAGGCAGGCGCACAGCAGCGCCAGGTCCTTCTGGATGTCTCCCGGGGTGATGAACGCCATCGCGGTGAACGCGAGGAAGACGATCGCGGCGCAGCCGGCCGCCAGGCCGTCGAGCCCGTCGGTCAGGTTCACGCCGTTCGTGGACCCGGCCAGCACCAGGAAGATCAGCACCGGGTAGCCGAAACCGAGGTTCACGGACGCGTCCACCACCCGCAGCTGGAGCGTGTCCCGGAAGCCCAGGTACTCGGTCACCACGAGCCACAGCGCGATCGCGGTGAGCGCCTGCACCAGCAACTTGGTCTTGCCCGAGAGCCCCAGCGAGCGGCGCTTGCGCAGCTTGGTCAGGTCGTCGGCGAAGCCGAGCGCTGCCATCGCCAGCGTTGTGCCGAGCACACACAGGCTGGCCGCGCGGTAGTCGCCCAGGATCAGGAAGGGCACGCAGACGGCAAGGAAGATCACCAGCCCGCCGATCGTGGGCGTGCCCGCCTTGCGGTGGTGACCCGCCGGGCCCTCCTCGCGGATCTGCTGGCCGAACTCCTTGACGCGCAGGTAGTCGATGAAGCGCGGTCCCAGGAACATGCAGATGAGCAGGGAGGCCATGCCCCCGATCAGGATCTCGCCCATCGTCTACGCCAGCACCCGTTCGAGGCCCACCGAGCGGGACCCCTTGATCAGCACGCGGTCCCCGGGCAGCGCCAGCTCCGCAAGCAGCGCCGCCGCCTCCTCGGGCGTGGCCACCGGGTGCGTCTCGCCGTGGAACTGCTCGGTGTACCCGAGCGCGCCCTCCCCCACCGGCACGAGCACGTCGATGCCCAGCGCCGCGGCGTGGGAGCCGATCGCCCGGTGGTACTCATCGGAGCCCTCGCCCAGCTCTGCCATCGCGCCGAGCACGGCCATGCGGCGCGCGGCGGCGCTGGCCGCGAGGTGATCCAGGGCTGCCCGCATCGACATCGGGTTGGCGTTGTAGCAGTCGTTCACCACGGTCACCCCGCCGGGCAGCTCCACCACTTCGCCGCGCAGCGACGAGAAACGCACGCTCACGCTGCCTCCCACGGGCACGTCCACCGCGCGCGCCGCGGCCACGGCGGCCAGCGTGTTGAGCAGGTTGTGAGGCTCCGAGTAACCCAGCTCGAGGTGCACCATCTCCTGGCGCGCCTCGATTTCCGCGCGGCCCGCGTCGAAGGAAAGCAGCGTCACGTCTCCGCCGGGCCCGAACGTCCACGTGTCCAGCTCGTCGCGGCGCAGATGGGCGTCCAGCAGCGGCTCGCTGGCGGGCACCACGCACGCGGTGCCGGCGCGCAGGTCGCGGATCAGCTCCGCCTTTGCGGCGGCCACCCGCTCCACCGTGCCGAGCAGCTCGAGGTGGACCGGCCCCACGTTGACGATCACGCCCACGTCCGGCTCGGCGACCGCCACCAGCTCGGCGATCTGGCCCTCGCCGCGCATGGCCATCTCCAGCACGAGCGCCTCCGTCCCGCGCGGCGCCCCGAGGATCGTCAGCGGCAGGCCGATCTCGGTGTTCCAGTTCTCGCGCGAGGCATGCGTGGCCAGGCGCGGGCGCAGCAGCGCGGCCAGGATGTCCTTGGTGGAGGTCTTGCCGGTTGAGCCGGTGACGGCGAACACCTTCGCCCCGAGCTCGTGGCGCCACTCGCGCGCCACCGAGTGGAGCGCGCCCAGCGGATCGTCCACCGCGATCACCGCGGCGCCGCTGCAGGCGGAGTGGCCGATGCTGTCGTTGGCCGCCGCCACCGCCGCGGCGGCATGCTCGCGACCGGTGATCACGCCCCAGGCGCCGGCGTCGAGCGCCGCCGCCGCGAACTCGCCCCCGTGCGCCCCGGCGCCCGGCAGGCCGACGAACAGGTCGCCCGGCTCCACCTCGCGAGAGTCGATGACCGTGCGCGCGGGACCGGCCCGCTCCGGGTCCCCGGCGGCGAGCTCGCCCCCGGCGGCCTCGGCCAGGCGCGCGGCCGACAGGTCGATCACGCGCGGCCCCCGCTGGGCGCGGCCGCGGCGCGGGCTCGCAGCGCCTCGCGCGCCACCGCCACGTCGTCGAACGGCTCCTTGCGCCCGTTCTCGAACTCCTGGCCCTGCTCGTGCCCCTTGCCGGCGATCACCACCATGTCGCCGGGAGCCGCCGACTCGATCGCCTCGGCGATCGCTCGGCGGCGGTCGGTCACCCGCTCCGCGCCGGGGCCGGCCCCCTCCATGATCTCGTCGATGATCGCTTCGGGCTGCTCGCTGCGCGGGTTGTCCGACGTCACGAGCACGCGGTCGGCCAGGCGTCGCGCCGCGTCGCCCATCAGCGGGCGCTTGCCGCTGTCGCGGTCGCCGCCCGCTCCGAACACCACGTGCAGCCGGCCCTCGGTCACGGGGCGCGCGGCGCGCAGCACGTTCTCTAGCGCCTCCGGCGTGTGCGCGTAGTCCACGAGCACGCCGAAGTCCTGGCCCTCGTCCACCGGCTCGAAGCGGCCCGGCACGCGCCCGAACCGCGGCAGGGCGGCCTCGATCGTCTCACCCGGGACGCCCAGCGAGTGCGCGGCCGCGACGGCGCCCAGCACGTTCTGGACGTTGAACAGACCGGGCAGCGGCGACGACAGCTGCAGCTCCCCCTCGGGCGTCACGCAGCGAAAGCGCGAGCCCATCAGGTCGAAGTCGACGTCGAGGGCGCGGTAGTCGGCGTCCCGCTCCATCGCGAACGTCGTGGAGGCCACCTCCGCGGCGATGCGGCGGCCGTACTCGTCGTCGACGTTCACCACCGAGACAGAGCTCCGCCCCGGCTCCGCGAACAGCCGCCGTTTGGCGGCGAAGTAGTCCTCCATCGTCTCGTGGAAGTCGAGGTGGTCCTGGGTCAGGTTGGTGAAGACGCGGCAGGCGAAGCGGATGCCGGCGACGCGGCCCAGCTCGAGCGCGTGCGAGGAAACCTCCATGGCGCAGGCACGGTCGCCGCCCTCCACCATCGCCCGGAACGTCGCCTGCAGGTCGATCGCCTCGGGCGTGGTGCGCTCGACCTCCTGCTCGCGCCCGGCCACGACCTGCTTGACCGTGCCGAGCAGCCCGCACGCCCGCCCGGCTGCCTCGAGCAGGTGGCGCACCAGGAAGGCCGTGGTCGTCTTGCCGTTGGTGCCGGTCACGCCGACCACGTCGAGCTCCGCGGTCGGGTCGCCGTAGAAGCGGGCGGCCGCGGGGCCCATGGCGGCGCGCACATCGTCCACGATGACCTCGGGCACGCCCAGGCCGAGCGTCCGCTGGCACACCAGGGCCACGGCGCCGCGCTCGACCGCGTCGGGGGCGAAGTCGTGACCGTCCGATCTGAATCCGGGCACGCAGAAAAAGAGCGTCCCCGGAGTGACGCTCTGGCTGGAGTAGGCGAGGCCGGATATCTCCAGCTCCGGCGCTCCATTCCCCATCAACTCACGCAGGGTCATGGAGGCCCCAGCCTACTCAGGCGGGATTTTCAGGTATGGAAGCGCGAATTCCATGATGCGCTCGAAGGCGGGCGCGGCCACCGTGCCGCCGTAGATGTCCCCGCGCGGCTCGTCCACCATGACGGACACCAGCAGACGCGGGTTGCGCGCCGGCGCGAAGCCGATGAACGAGGCGACGAAGTCGGTCTTGGAGTAGGTGCCGTTCTCGGGCTTCTCGGCCGTACCGGTCTTCCCGGCCAGCGTGTAGCCCGCCACCGAGGCCTCGGGCGCGGTACCGCCGGCCGCCAGGACGCCCTCGAGCATCTTCGAGACGTCCGCGGCGGTGCGGCGCGACAGGACGCGCTGCCCCGGCTTGCGATCGCCGGCCACGATGTAGGGCTGGCGCCGGATGCCTCCGTTCGCGATCGCGGTGAACCCCGCCGCCATCTGGATGGGGGTGACCGAGAGGCCTTGGCCGATCGACATGTTCCCGAGCGTCGAGCCCGAGTAGTGGCTCGGGTGGAGCACTATGCCGCGCTGCTCGCCCGGCAGGTCCACTCCCGTGGGCTTCGAGAAGCCGAAGCGGCGCACCCAGCGGTCGAAGCGGTTGGGGCCCAGCTTCAGGCCGATCATCGCGCTGCCGACGTTGGAGGAGCGGGCGAGGATCTGGGCCACCGTCAGCGGACCGTTGCCGTCCGGGTGCGCCTCGCCGATGGTGCGGTCGGCCACCTTCAGCTCGCCTGGAACGTCGAGCATGGTGTTCGGCTCGATCAGGCCCTCCTCGAGCGCCCCCGCGATCGTGAAGGCCTTGAAGGTGGACCCCGGCTCGTAGTTGAACTGGATCGCGCGGTCCTGGCGCGCGTAGCCCGGCGCGTCCGCCAGGTTGTTGGCGTCCACGCGCGGCCAGTTGGCGAGCGCGAGGATCGCGCCGGTGCGCGGGTCCATCACCACCGCCGTGGCGCCGGCGGGCTGGTAGGCCTGCCCCACCTCGCCCAGGATCGCCTCCACTCGCTCCTGGATCGCGGCATCGAGGGTGAGCTTGATGTCCTCGCCGGCCTTGGCGCGGTCGGTTTCGATGAGGCTGATCGGCTGGCCGAGCGCGTCCTTGACCACCCGGCGGCGCCCGTCGTGGCCGCCGAGCGTGTCCTGGAGCGAGTACTCGAGGCCGGCGAGGCCGGTGTTCTCGGCGCCCACGGTGCCGAGCACCTGCGACGCCAGGTAGCCCTGCGGATAGGTGCGCTTGGGCTCGACCACCGTGTCGATGCCCTCGATGCCCAGTTGCTCGACCTTGTGGCCCAGCGACCCGTCGATCTTGTGGCGCAGGTAGACGAAGGTCGACCTGCGGTTGCTCAGCTTCTTCAGCAGCTCGTCCTCGGAGAGGCCCAGCAGCGGGGCGAGGCGGGCGGAGACGCGCGCCGGGTCGTCGATCAGGAAGGGATGGGCGAACACCGTGACGGCGTCCTCGGAGACGGCCAGCTCCATGCCGTGACGGTCGACGATCGTCCCGCGGCGGGCCGGCACCACCATGTCCTCCACCTGCTGCTGGACGGCGCGGTCGCCGAGCGAGCCGGCCTTGACGGTGCCGATCCAGGTGGCACGGGCGGTGGCGGCGCCGAGCAGCAAGAGGAACAGGGCGAACAGCAGCCCGATCCTGCGCTCGACCAGGCGCACGCGTTAACCCGTGGGCGAAGCCGCTGTCGTGGAGGTAGGCGGCGCGGTGGTGGTGGTCGGCGGCGTGGTGGTGGTGGTGGTGGTGGTCGGCGGCGTGGTGGTGGTCGTCGGCGTGGTGGTGGTCGTCGGCGTGGTGGTCGTGGTGGTGGTCGGCGTGGTGGTCGTCGTCGTCGTCGGCGCGGGGACGATCGGGTCCGGCGCGGTGCTCGGGTCCGGCGCGATGATCCGCTTGGAGGCGTTGCGGGCGTCGATCATGGGGTTCGACTTCAGGTAGCGGACCTCTCCCGGCGCCGGCAGCACGAGCCCGAGCTCGGCGGCGGCCTGCTGGATGCGCTCGCTGCTCGCCAGCTGCGCGACGTCGCCCCGGATGTCGGCGTTCTCGCGCTTGAGCTGGGCCGCGCGGTCGGCCATGTGGGTGATCTCGCGATTCATCCGCAGCAGGTCGACGTTGAAGAACACGATCCCCGCGAGCAGTACGCCCACCAGCCCGATCCAGGCGCGGCCGCTGAGCAGGGCGTCGAGCAGGCGCGCGCCCAGCGGCAGCGCTGCCGTGCCCCTGCGGGTCGCCGTTCGGCCGGACAGGCGGCGGGTGGGGCGCCTTGCGGGCGCCGCGGGGCGCCGAGCCGGCTGGCGCCGCGCCGGCTGCTGGCGCGCGGGGGCCGCGCGACCCGCGGTGGTAGCCCGCCGGGGCGGGGCGGCGGTGGCCGCGGCGGCGCGCGCCATCAGCCCTCGTCTCCCGGGGTGAGCCGGCGAGCCGCCCGCAGGCGGCCGGACTTCGCGCGCGGGTTCTGGGCCACCTCACCCGGGGTGGGCGCGACAGGGCGACCGGTGAGCAGCTCCGCCTCGGGCTCGTGACCGCAGACGCACACCGGGAAGTCGGGCGGGCAGATGCAGCCGCGGGCACGCTCGACGAGGAAGCGCTTCACGCGCCGGTCCTCGAGCGAGTGGAAGGAGATCGCGGCCATCCGGCCGCCCGGGCGCAGCAGCTCCCAGGCCAGCGGCAGTGCCCGGTCGAGCGAGTCGAGCTCGCCGTTCACGGCGATGCGCACGGCCTGGAACACGCGCTTGGCGGGGTGGCCGCCCCCAAACCTGCGCCGCACAGCCGCGGGCAGCGCCGCCTCGATCGCCTCCACCAGCTGGCTGGTCGTTTCCAGCGGCGCGCGCCCGCGGCGCCTGACGATCTCGCGCGCGATCCGGCGGGCGTTGGGGTCCTCGCCGTAGCGGCGGAAGATCTGCGCCAGCTGGCGCTCGTCCCAGCCGTTCAGCACGGCGCGGGCGTCGAGCTCCTGGCTGGGGTCCATGCGCATGTCGAGCGGTGCGTCGTAGGAGTACGAGAAGCCGCGCTCGCGCGCGTCGACCTGCATCGAGGAGATGCCCAGGTCCAGGTAGACGACGTCGGCGCCCAGTCCCTCCTCGGCGAGCACGGCGAGTCCCTCCGCGTAGTCCATGCGCAGGAAGCGCGTCTCGCAGGCGACCTCGGTGGCCAGCTCGTCGAAGCGCGCCTCGGCGGCGGGGTCGCGGTCGATGCAGACGAGGGTGCCCGTCGACCCGAGCCGGTCGGCGACCAGGCGCGCGTGGCCGCCCGCACCGAAGGTGCAGTCGACAGCGGTTTCGCCGCGGGCCGGCGCCGTCAGGTCGATGAGCTCGCCGGCGAGCACCGGGATGTGCACGTGGCTCATGTCAAGAAGGATGGCCAAGGCGCTCGGTCACCTCCCCGATCTCGGCGTCGAGGGCCTCCTGCCCGGCGCGCCAGCGGTCGGCGCCCCAGACCTCGAGGTGGTCCCCCACCCCGACCACGACCACTTCCTTCTCGATCGTCGCGTGCGCGAGCAGCGGTGCCGGCAGCGTGACGCGGCCGCTGGCGTCCAGGTCGATGTCGAAGGAGTTGCCCTGGTAGAAGCGGCTGAGCTTGCGGTACTCGGAGCCCATCGGGTTCAGCTCGCCGAGAGCGCGCTCGATGATCGCCTCGTGCGTATCGGGGGTCCAGATCGCGACGCAGGGCTCGGGATCCTTGGCCAGCACGGTCCCGCCGGAGAAGGCCGCGCGAAAGCGCGCCGGGATGCTGAGCCGGTTCTTCGCGTCCAGCGAATGCTCGAAGTGCCCTCGAAACGCCAATTTGCATGCCCTAGAAAAAAGTCAGACCGGAGTGGCGGAGTGGGAGGAGCCCCGCCACTCCGGTCAGTTGATGGCGCCACCCTAGCCCACTTTCTCCCACTGCGCAACACGATCTCCCACTTTTCCGTCCGATGGCGGTAGGTGGTCGTCGACCAGCCGCCAGATTCCGCGCTGTAGAGCCGTGCGCGAGGTGGGACGACGTGTGCGGCCTTCACCCCGCGCAGCGGACCTCCTGCAAGACGCGTTGCGCCTGGAGGGAGCCGAGCGCGGCCTGGAGGCGTTCCGCCGCAACCCAAATGGGGTCAGCGCTGTTGAGAGGGGAAGCCCGGATCGCGGGCAAACGCAATCCAAGACCGCGGGAGGTCAATCCATGAAGCGCTTCCTTCGCACCCCGTCGCCGTCAATGGTGGTGGCGTGCGCCGCCCTGTTCGTCTCGCTCGGCGGCGTGTCGTACGCCGTGGCCACGATCGACTCGGCCGACATCGTCGACGGCTCGATCCGCAACCGCGACTTCAAGGACGGCACGTTGCGCGGTCAGGAGGCCAAGCCGGACGGCTTCGGGGCCAACGCGATCAAGGAGCAGTCGCTCGACGCGAGCAAGTTCAAGCAGGTGCCGTCGGCCGTGGTGGCGGACGGCGTCGTCCGCAACGCCGTGATCTCGGACGTCGGCGCGGCCGTGCGCGGGCGGGGCGTCGCCTCCAGCGCCCAGACCGGGAACGGCCAATACCAGGTCATCTTCGACCGCGACGTGCGGCAATGCACCTACTTCGCCACCCTCGGCGACGAGTCGGCCTCCGGGCCCGGCACGGGACAGATCGCCGTCACGTCGGCGGCCTCGAACGTGAACGGGGTGCGCGTGGTCACGCGCGACAGCGCGGGCACGCAGGCCAACCGGTCGTTCCACTTGCTCGTGAACTGCTGAGCCGGGAGGCGAGCGGGGCGGGCTACAGCGGCAACAGCGCTCCGCCCGCCCCGCCTTCGAGCAGGGCCGCCAGCAGCGCGGCGGCCACCATGAGCAGCACCGAGGGAACCAGCAGCAGGGCGACCACCAGCTGGATCTTGGGGCCGGCCCGGGCGGCCTCCTCGCGCGCGTGGCGAGCCAGGGAGAAGCGGGCGTCGCGCGCTTGAGCGGCGAGCGTGTCGCCGAGCGGGGCGCCGTGGCGGCGGGCACGGTCCAGCGCCGCCACGAGGGCCTGGACCTCGGGGAGCGGCGCGCGCTCGGCCATGCCGCCGAGCGCGCGCTCCAGCGGGACGCCCAGCGCCACCTGGCCGCCAACGGCCCGCCACTCCGCGGCCAGCGGACCGTCCGTGCGGGCGCCTACCGCGCGCAGCGCCTCGGCGAGCGAGCTGCCCGTCTCCACCCCCACCCGCAGCAGGTCGAGCAGGGCCGGCAGCTCACGCCGGATGCGACGCGCGCGCCCGGCGGCTCGGCGGGCGAGCCAGAGGTCGGGCGCGAGGAAGCCCGCCACGGGGCCGGCAGCCACGAGCGCGAGCGCCAGGCGGCCGGGTGTTGCCGTGGAGAGCGCCACCGCCGCGAGGCTTGAGGCGACCGCTCCGGCCACCTTCGCGGCCATCAGCTCGCGCGGCCCGAGGCCGGCGGGCCGACCCGCGGCGGCAATGCGCGCCTCCAGGTCGCGCGGCGCGGCGGCCTGCGCCGTGCGCAGGCGGCCGCCGGTAAGCACGAGGAGGCGCAGGAGTGGCGGTCCGCGGTCCTCGGCGCCGGCGTGGCGGCGGCCCCAGCGGCGGCGCGGTGGGGCGCTTGGGCCGCCTCCGGCGCTCTGGCCGCCCCGGCCGCCCGGGCCGCTCTGGCCGCCCGGGCGCCGAGGACCGCCCCCGGCGAGCGGTAAGGAGGCGACGAGCAGACCGCTGCCCGTCGCGGCAAGCGCGGCAGCCAGGCCGGCGAGGGCCGGGGCGGCGGTCATTGCTCGCTCCCAGCGCACAAGGCATCACACGACCGCCCGCGGCCAGACGTGGATGCTCTTCCTCCGCGGGTGCTCGCTGGGGGGTCCCGGAAGAAACGGGACATATAGGGACGCATCTTCCGGGACCCCCTCGCGGCCGGGCTTCGCACGCGCTGGCTACGCGGTCCGCGGGACACCAGCGCCGCGCTCACCAGCGCACCCTTCCCAGCCTCCGGATCGCCACCGCCGCCAGCACCTGCAGGAACAGCGCGATCCCGACCAGCCACGCGGTCAGGAAGGAGCTCCACAGCCCGCGCAGCCACCCCGGGCTCGCCAGCTCGGCCAGACCCCCTCCGCCCAGCGGCAGCGCCACCACGAGCAAGCCGGTGAAGCGGGCCTGGGCGGTCGCGGCCCTCAGCTCGCCCTCCAGCCGCGACTGCTCCTCCATCGCCCGCGCTGTCTCGCGCAGCAGCCGCCCGAGGTCGCCGCCCGCGCGCCGCTGGAGCACGCAGGCGGCCACCACCGTGTCCAGCCTCGGCGAGCGCACCCGCGCGCGCATCGCCTCCAGCGCGTCGTCGGTGGCCGCCCCGACGGCCAGCTCCGCGCAGGCACGGCGCAGCTCGTGGCCGGCCGCGCCGCCGACCGATCGGCTCGCCTCTCCGAGCGCGCCGCGAAGCGAGTGGCCGCCGGCCAGCGCATCGGCGACCGCGAGCGCCAGCGCGGACACTCCGGCGTCGACGGCCCGGCGGAAGCGCTCGCGCCGGGCGCGCAGCAGGCGGGCGACTAGCCAGGGACCACCCGCGCCGAGCGCCAGGCCGGCAACCGGGCCGAGCAGCACCCAGCCGCTGACCAGGGCGAGGCCCGCCCCGGCCAGCAGCAGCCGCCTCCGCTCCGCAGCGCCGGGAGCGCGACCCTCACGGCCGAGCGTGACGACCGCCTCGACCAGGCCGGCCAGCGCTCGGGCAGCACCCGTACCGCCCGCGAGCACCCCACGACCGAAGAGGTCGCGCAGGGCGAGCGCGCCGGCGACGCCGGCCAGCGCGGCGAGCGCGGCGGCAGGGCTCACGCCGGCCCCTCCCTGCGCAGCCGCGCGAGCCGCTCCGCCAGCCGGCCGGCCCCGGGCGCCCGGGGCTCGCCGCCGCGGCGGTACAGCTCGCGCACCCCCGCGCCACCGGCCGTGCGCACCACTTCGGTCACCGACTCCACCGCCCGCGCGCCGTCCGGCAGGCGCGCCTGGTGCACGATCAGGTCGAGCGCACTCGCAACCTGCTCCCGCACCGCGCCGTGGGGCAGCCCCACACCGGCCATCAGCGCGAGCGTCTCCACCCGGCGCAGCGCGTCTTCCGGCGAGTTCGCGTGAACGGTGGTGAGCGAGCCGTCATGGCCGGTGTTGAGCGCCTGCAGCATGTCCAGTGCCTCGGCCCCGCGCACCTCCCCGACCACGATGCGGTCGGGGCGCATTCGCAGCGCGTTGCGCACGAGCTGGCGGATCGTCACCTCGCCGCGCCCCTCGAGGTTGGCCGGTCGCGCCTCGAGTCGGACCACGTGGCGCTGGCGCAGGCGCAGCTCGGCCGCGTCCTCGATCGTCACGATCCGCTCCTCCCCCGGGATCGCCCCCGACAGCGCGTTCAGCGTGGTGGTCTTGCCGGAGCCGGTGCCGCCGCTGACCAGAACCGACGCCCGCGCCGCCACGCTCACCGCCAGCAACTCCGCCAGCGCGGCCGGCAGCGTCCCGTTTGCGACCAGCTCGCGCAGCGAGAAGCCCTCCCGCCGAAAGCGCCGCACCGTCAGGCAGGGCCCCGACAGCGACAGCGGCGGGATCACCACGTTCACGCGCGACCCGTCCGGCAGCCGCGCGTCGCAGAGCGGCGACGCCTCGTCCACCCGCCGCCCCAGCGGCGCCAGGACCCGCTCGATCGCGTGCATCAGCTCCGCCTCGCCCGAGAACTCGATCCCCGCCCGCTCGAGCCGCCCGCGTCGCTCGACGTAGACCGAGGCCGGGCCGTTCACCATCACCTCGTCCACCGACGGGTCCGCCAGCAGCGGCTCGAGCGGCCCGAGCCCCGTGGCAAGGACGATCACGCGGTCGAACAGCGCCGCCCGCTCGGCCTCCGGTAGCGCCGCCGCCTCGCGCTCGACCAGCCGGCGCGCCTCCTCCTCCAGCGAGCCGGCCGCCTCGCCGTCACGCGCGCGCTCGACCAGGCGCCCGCGCAACGCGGCCGCGAGCTCGTCCAGGGCGTCCATGGGCGACTAAGGGGCTCGAGCGTGAGGCTCGCCCCCGGCGAAAGCGACGAAACTGAGCTTTGGCCGCCGCCTGTGACGCGGTCAAGTCAGACTCGCGCCCGCATGCCCTCGCAGCCGCCGCCTCGGCCCTCGGTAGGCCTCCGACGGTCGGGTACTCGACTCGGATGATCACCGCTCCGAGTCGGGTGCTGGCCGCCTGCAGACCCCACCAAGGGAATGCGACCGGCCGAACCACTCGTTTTAGTCAGCGATAGTTGCCTTTTCTTAGTCCGCGCATTAGGCTTGCGCCCGCTGACAGGCTGAACCGCTGGCCAAGGGGTAACTACATGGACGGCTTGACTCGCCGGGGATTTGTAGTGCGCTCTGGGATGACGTTGGGCGCAGTCGGGGCGCTTGGGCTGCCGTGGGACGCAGCCGCTGCAGAAGCGTCGCTCGCGCTATCACCCGCTCGCCAGCGGACGTACGGCGCGTTGGTAGCGACGCTTGCTGCGGCGAACGGGATGCCCTCTGACGACTACTTGGTCGCGTCGGCCAGTGAACATTTCACTGGCTGGTACGCCAGCCTGCCAACGAATCAGCAACAGCATGTGGAAAGCGTGTTGGATGCCATGGAGGGGGCTGCCGCGGAGGGTTTCTCACGGGGTACGGCGTCGACGCGATTGGTCACTCTCAGTGAGTGGCGCCACGCGCCTGCACAAGGAAACGCCTCCGAAGTGAGCGCACAGAGCCTCCGGCGCCGCGCCTTTGCCCAGCACGCGATTTCGTACGCGAGCCCGCCGTATGGCCCTACGACTGAGATGAAGTATGTCCCCCTACCGGTGCGTAAGCCGACCTGACGAGGCGAGAGGAGTTCCTATAGATGGCTGCTGGGCTGCGCAAGTGCATCGACATGGGTCCCTTTGAGTACGGGAACGACTTCGAGGACGTTCGCTACGGAGCGAACCTCGCGAAGATTCAGCAGAGCGGAACGCGGTGGGTGCGCCTGTGGGTGCGTTGGGACCTCGCCGAACCCACGCAAGGGAACCTCAACGGCACCTATCTCACGGCGCTGGATGATCAGATTTCGCAGCTGCGAGCCAGCGGAATTTCTGTGATGCTGGTTTCCTGGCTGTTCCCACAATGGACCAATGGAACCCAGAATCTGCCGGAGAACGATCCTAACTACAACAGGGCCCACCGGGTCCGGCCCGACGGCAGCGGCCTGAAGTCACTCAAGATGCAGGTCCCGACCGGCCAGCTTGGCATCAATGGTGCTTGGGGGCGATGGATAAGGCACCTCTATGAACGCTACATGGGCTACGGGAACGTGTGTCTCGAACTGGTAAACGAGCCGAACTATCAAATGTGGCCACAGAGACAAAGCACTGACCCCAACTCGTCCGCCATCATTCACCAGAAGGTTGCGGAGATGATGTACACGGCCTACCAAATCAGCGCGGGGCACGGCCACACGATGGCGATAGCCGCGCCAGCAACGTCGGACTTCAGGCGCGCCAGCAGCGTCTACGAAACCAACCAAGGCGAGTTCATCAGCAATCTGACGGCAGCGCTCTCCAGCTACAACAACTTCCGGGGCGGCCCGACATTTCTCTGGACTCATCACCATTACAAAGACACTGAAGTCGGTGACACAGCGGGCGTTGACGTTTGCAGGTTCATTCTCATTAACTGGGGATGGCACGGCTGGTCAGCGACGAACCCAAACGGTAGCGACCCTGGCATATGGCTCACGGAGGGGGGCGCCCGCAGGCACCTATGTAGCCCGCCGACCTACGAAAGGCAGCGGGACATAGTTCAAAACGCGTGGTTTCGCATGAGCTTCTACCCTGGGATAGCGATGTACTGTAACTACCTCCTTCATAGCGTGCCTGACCCCTACGACCAGGGGCTGCGAGACCCGATCCCTTCTACTTCCGGCGGCCTTCGCCCGGTGGGTACGCTCTTCCACAGCTGGCCTGGACAGGCCTAGGAAGGGGCGTCTGTGGACATTCCTGAACTTGATTTCCGCGGAGTGGTATTTCCCGACAAGGCGGGCGAGCTGCAGAAGGCGAACGCGACGGCCTCGGTTATTCGCGAACTAGGCGACAACTACAGCAAGTACCACGCCTTTCTCGCGGCAGAGGTCGACAGGCTTGGCGGACCGCCGGACCGTTCGGACTACAAGTCGTTTGATGAGTACGCCGACGCGTGGTCGAAGATTGAGGCCCTCGTGCACGCTGAGGCCACGGCGCGGCGCTGCCGTGGCTTCCGACGCCTCGGGCGCCCACTCGACGACGCTCTCGACCTCAAGGTGCCGCTCGCGAAGGACAACCGACTCGTTTCCATGGAGTAACCACCGCACCCTCCCGGCAAAGACCGTGTTTGAACAACTATGAGCGGCGCTCGAGCGACAGCCGCGGCGCTGGGCGGGCTACTTATCGCGACAGTGCTCGGGGCAACCACTACGGCCGCCGGTCCTGAGGCCGGCGATTTGGACAAGACGTTCGGAAAGCGCGGGAAGGTCACGACCGGGCTTCCGTCGCGCGTCTTCGCTGCGGATGCAGCCCGCGCGCCCAATGGAGGCGCGTATGTCGCAGCCAACACAGGCCCCGCCGGCGTGAACCTCCAAGGCGGCCGGCTAGTTGTTCTGCGTTATGACCGCCGCGGCCGGCTCACGCGCAACTTCGGCAAGCGCGGCATCGCGACGCTTTCCCTTCCCCAAGGCCCGGCGACGGTTGGCGGCATGGCCGTCCAGCCCGACGGACGTCTTGTCCTCGTCGGCTCAATCGGCGGGATGCACCAAGACCTACTCGTTGTGCGACTCACGCGGAGCGGAAAGCTCGACGGGTCCTTCGCCGACAGTGGCGTACAAACAGCGGACTTTGGAAGTTCTTACGAGGGCGGCGCAGATGTCGCCGTGCAGCCTGACGGGTCTGTGGTCGTGGCCGGCTCCACAGGAACCACGTTCCCAGCATCGGGACCCGTTGGCGAGGGCTTCGTAGCTCGCTACCGCAGCAACGGCAGCGTCGACACCCAATTCGGCGGCGGCGGGACCGTCATCTTGAGAGGGCCTGCGGGGGGCTACTTCGACGCTCAAGCGCTCGCGCTTCTCGGCGACGGCAGCATCCTGGTTGGCGGTAACTCGGGGGTCGTATCGGGGGACAGTAACCTCGCGGCGGTAGCCCTTCTGCGGTCGAACGGCACGCCCGACCCCCGACTCGGCCCGGCCGGCATCACCTACCCCGGGCTAGGCAACGGCATCCTGCGCGACCTGGTGCTTGACCGTCGCAGCGGGCGCGTCTACCTCGCCGGAAGCGCGCTGTCTCAAAGGGGAGGCGGCGTAAGGTTCTTCCTGATGGCGCTTGAACCCGACCTCTCGCGCGACGAGTCCTTCGGGAAGTTCGGCGCCGTAGAGAGTGTTATGTCTGGGGGCGCCCAAGGCTTAGCTAACTCGGCCGTCGTTGACGGGCGAGGGCGCATCCTGCTCGGTGGTACTGCGTTCGTTTCCACGTCGCCCAGGCCGCGGGGGTCGTTCGCGCTCGCTCGCTTCCTCCCGACCGGGAAGCTCGACAAGGCCTTCGGTCACCGCGGTTGGGTGCACACATTCTTCGGCAAAGGCTGGAATGTGGCACGTGCGCTGCTCTTGCAGTCAAGACGTCGCCTGCTCGCGGTTGGAAATAATGCCTCTGCCGAAACCACAGAAACCGGGCCTGCGGTCACCCTGGCCAGGTACCGGCTCGGCCGTTGACGTAGCTCCTTCCATCGAGCGCTCGGCCCCGGCCTCGAGCGAGGACTCGCGGCGAGCGGGGTGCGTGAAGCCGGGCCAGGCCGGCTGGCCGGAGCCGGCTGCCCTAGAACCAGCGAGCGAAGCGCCGTGCCAGCTTGAAGCCGTGCTGGTTGCGCACGTTCACGCAGCGCATGCCGTTGCGGCGGCTCGTGCACTCAAAGCGGCCGCGCCGGATTGACTTGCGGTAGCCGAGCACCCGCTTGCCACCGAACACGGTGTCGCCGGCGCATACGAAGCGGGCGACGCCGCGGCGCTCCACGGTCAGGCCCTGCCCCCAGTCCACCGGGCACGACGCGGGCTTTGGCGGCGGGTTCCAGGAGTGAGCGCGAATGTCGCAGCGCGCACCGGCCTGGGAGATCACGCAGCCGATGTTGTGCGAGGGCGTCTCGAAGAACGTGGCCGCGCTCGCCGGCGCGGCCGCCCCGAGCAAGCCTCCGACGACGGCAAACAGCGTCTTCATCGCACGTGCACCCAGTGCGCCTTCGAGGGGGCCCCGCTGTCGTCGGTCACGAACAGCATGTACCAGCCGGACGGCACAAGTCCTGCACTCTCGGGGATCGTGACGTCGATGCCGTCCCCGTTGCGGCCGATCTCGAGCTTGATCGAGCGCTGGTCGACGTCCGTCACGTGCGTGACCGCGCTCGGGCGCACCAGCCGCGCCGTGCGGATCGCGTGGGCGTTCGGGCTGCCGAACCACACCGTGCCGCCACGCTCGACCTGCACCGGCCCGCTGGCGATCTGCGGACGGTCGCCGTGGAACACGTAGGGCGGCGAGTAGATCTCGATGCGCTGCTCGAACTTGCCCGGCGCCTTGTTGTTGGCGTCGGCGTAGAGCGAGTCGCTGCCGAGCGTGATCAGGCGCCCGTCGGGCAGCAGCAGTGCCTCGGAGTGGTAGTTGCGCCCCACCGTCGGATCCGCCATGCGCGTGAGGTCGCCCGACTTCGGGTCATAGATGTGGCAGAGCAGCTGGTCGCTGTTGCCACTGCCGCGGTAGCCGGTCGACCCGCCCGTGATCACCACCTTGTCGTCGGGGGTGATCACCATGTTCGGGTAGCGCACCGGCTGCTCGAGATCGGGGCCGGGCTCGAAGTGCGGATGGTCCGCGCGCAGGTCGATCACGTCGGTGCGCGCGGTCGACTTCTCAGAGTCGCCGATGCCGCCGCCCCCGGCGATCATGAAGCGCTGGTCCTGCGCCGGCGGCAGCAGCACGCTGCCGCTCGTCTCGGTCTGCCTCGGCTCGCGCAGTCCCGGCACCTTCTCGAAGGAGTTGTCGCTCAGGTCCCAGATGCCCGGGTGCCGGCCCACGGTGTCCGAGCCGTAGCCCGCGTTGCTGCCCGTGTAGAAGAGCTTGCCGCTGGCCATCAGGAACAGCGACGGATAGGTCGGGAAGGTGCGCTGCAGCTGCGGCTGCGCCTCCCACTGCTTCGTCTCCGGGTCGAAGATCTCGTTGTCGCCCTCGATGATGCGGCCGAACTGGTCGAGGCCGGACACCGACAGCACGCGCCCGTCCTTGAGGCCTACGAGCGTCGGATACCAGCGCGCCAGCGTCATGTTGTCCACGCGCTCGTACTTCTCGGTAGCGGGATCGAAGAGGTACGACTTGTCGTCGCCCCAGTAGTCCTGCTTGGCGCGCGTCAGCGAGGTGGAGAAGCCGTAGAGCTCGTCGGGATCGCGATGAGTGCCGCTGATCGTGAACTGCGTCGACCGGTCGACCACCGGGGCCGCGCCCTTGTCCACGGCCTCCACCCAGACCTCGGTCGAGCTTGCCGTGACGGTCGCCTTCCCGTTGGCCGCGATCTCCTTCACGGCCGGCTTGACGGCGACCTTCTTCGTGGACCGGAAGGCCAGCCCGTCCGGCGAGAGGAACTCGGTGCCCTTCTCGAGGGTCACCACGCCGCCGTCCGGCGACTCGTCCTTGATCGTCATCACGCCCGCGGCGTGGTTGATGTCCTGCTTGAGCTTCTCGTAGCGCCGGGTGCCGCCGGCGATCAGGAGCTTGCCGTCCGGCAGGAAGGTGTGCCCGGCGCAGAACATGTCACTGGGCGTGTGGATCCGCTTGAACTCGTCGGTTTCCGGATCCCAGAGGATCGTCTTGAACTTGCCGGCGTCGAACTGCTTGCGGTTGTTGCCGGAGCCGGCGACGATCATCACCTTGCCGGTGCGCAGCAGCGCGGCGTGGATCGCGTTGACGCGCAAGTGCTCGGGCACAGGGAGCATCGACCAGTGTCCGGCGCGCTCCTTGTAGCCCTGGCTGTTGACCTTGTAGTCGTGCAGGGCGTTCTTGCCCGCCTTCACGAGCGTGGGCCCGTTGATGGCGATCAGCCCTCCCGCGACCAGGAAGGTCAGCAGCGCTTTGACGAGACGCTGCTTGGCGCGCGCACTCACGCCTCGACCTGGTCGAATAGCTGCCACGAGGCAGCATCCGGCTCAGGGTGCGGGCCGTGCGCTTGCGGGGCCTCGAACCGGACGATCACGTGGTTCTTGCGGCGCCCCGGCTTCAACTCCCGGACAGGCTGCGGCTCGTGCGGCGGCTCGGCCGGCCGCCGGCGGGAGGGCTCGCGCCGCTCGAACCGCACGACCTGATGGCGCTTGCGCCGCTCGCGCTCGGTTGGCCAGGACCGGGCCGGGTGCGGGTGCGGCACCGGCACCGGCGCCTCGGCGGCGGGCTCGAGGGGCTCGTGCGGAACGGGCAGGGGCACGGGCTCGTGCTCGGGCGGCAGATCCGGCACGGGCCGCAGGTGCTCGCGCCGGGCCGGAGCGGGCTTCGGCTCGGCGGCACGCTGGGCGCGCCGCTCGCGCACGAGCTCGACGCGCCAGATGGCCACCGGCAGCAGGCAGACGACCAGGGACGCGAACGACCACGCGCGCATCGAGAAGTGGTGGTGGCCGAGCACGAAGGAGAGCACCAGCGGGACACCGAACACGAGCGCCCAGAGCAGGTGCTTGCGAAACGTGATGATCGTGTCGCGCGTGCTCGCGTCGCCCTTGGGCGTGGTCACGAAGCCGCGCGAGCGCCGCATCGCCACGGCCGCCAGCGAGGCCGCGTAGATCGGCGCCGACAGAGCCGAGATCAGCATCCCGGACAGGCCCGCGGAGCCCTTCTTCTCGTGCGGGCTGACGTTGTGCCTGCGGTTGAAGAAGTAGAGGCCCACCTGTAGAGCGGCGGCGTCGACGTACAGCATCAGCCACAGCTGCGCCGGCACGATCACCCCGCCCGCGCCCAGCGCGAAGTAGAGGACCGCGTTGACCGACCCCAGGATCCACGCGACCGCCGCGGTCGGGTAGTAGCACGTGAGCAGCAGGTAGTGGACGAGCGCCCTCGGGCCGAGCCGGTGTGCGCTGCGCCAGAAGCGCCCCGCCAGCACCTCGTCGGTGCCCCGCGACCAGCGGTCCTGCTGGGTGAAGTAGTCGGTGAACGACGCCGGCCCCTCGCCGACGGAAACCACGTCGGGCGTGTAGACGGACGTCCAGCGCTTGTTGGTTTCCGGGTTGCGGGTGGTGTGGACGACCAGGCTCGTCGCCATGTCCTCGGTGATCGAGTCCTGGAAACCGCCGATCTGGCGCAGGGCATCCAGGCGGAACGCGTTGTTCGTCCCCACGAGCATGGGCGTGCGGGAGCAGTTGCCCGCTCGCTGGAGCAGCGAGTGGAAGAGGAACTGCTGCGACTCGGCCGCGCGCACGATGAAGCCCTGGTAGTTGCCGTACACCTGCGGGCCGACCACGAACGCCACGTCCGGGTCGCGGAAGTAACCGAGGAAGCGCTCGGCGAAGTTGGCCATCGGCACGTGGTCGGGGTCGACGCCGAGCATGAAGTCGTAGTCGCCGCCGTGCTGGTCGAGCCACGCGTTGTAGTTGCCGTGCTTGCTCTTGGCCCGGTTGTTGCCGGTCGGCTGGTTCCAGCGCTCCACGCCACGGCGACTGAAGTGGTTCACACCCAGCTCCGCGCACATGCGCTTCACCTCAGGGTCGTCGCCCTCGTCCAGCAGCCAGACGTCCAGCTGGCCGCTGTGGCGGATCTTGCGCGCCGCCTCGAGGGTCGGCCGCACCAGCTCGAGCGACTCCGCCTGCGGGACGATCGTCGTCAGGAAGGCGACGCGTTGGCCCTCCTCCGGGCGCACGGGCACCGGGTCGCGGGCGAGCACCGTCGCGCGGCACAGCGTCGCGACGTTCAGGAACGCGAACCAGCCGATGATCCCCGTGGTCGCCGTGACGATGATCGAGGCGATGTCCACCGCCAGGTCGCCCCCCATGCGCGGCCAGTGGCCGGGCAGCATCAGCCAGACCAGGAACCCACCCACGAACAGCAGCGCGATCAGCACCAGCAGGGTGCTGCGAACGGGCTGCGAGCCCTCGAGCCGGCGGAACTGCACGCGGTACGGCCCGTCCGCGGGCGGCTCGGTGAGAGGCCCGGCTAGCCGGCTGTGGCGTTCGTAATCGTATTTGGTGGCAGACAAGGGTGAGGATGAATCGGGTGCGATCAGCGGTCAGCCGACCCCGTTTCCTACGGGGTCGGTACGGAGCCAGGTCTAGGTATTTGGCGCCCTCGCCGCGCGCGACGAGGTGGGTTCGGCGGCGCCGAGCAAAAAGTGCGCTCTCTCTTTGGTACAACGGTCCACTCCAGGCGTCAAGCGCTCAAGCCACATTGGCCGGGCGCGTTCGACCGTGTGTCGCCGCGGTTGGCGCCCTCGCCGGACGCCCTGTCTATGCTCGATCCGGTGTCGGCGGTACGTGCAGGTCGCCGCGGAGCGCTTCGAGCGGTCGCGCTGGTTCCCATCCTGATGGGCCTCTTGTCCTGCTCGTCGGACGAGCAGAACGCCCCGGCGCGGGAGCCCGCGAAGCAGTCCGAGCCTGCGACGAGCAGCTCCAACCCGCTGACCGGACGCGCGCTCTACGTGGATCCCCAGGGCCCGGCCGCGCTGCAGGCGGCGCGCTGGCGCTCCCAGGGCCGGGCCGCCGACGCGGCCGCGATGGCGCGGCTCGCGAGGCGCCCGACCGCGGTGTGGTTCGCGGACGTCGCTGAGGTGACCTCACGGGTGCGTGAGGCGACCAAGAAGGCCGCCGACGCAAGGCGCACCGCCCTGCTGGTCGCCTACCACGTGCCCGGTCGCGACTGCGGCAGCTACTCGGCGGGCGGATCGGGCTCGCCGCAGGCATACCGCGCCTGGGTACGCGGCTTCGCCCGCGGGATCGGCTCGCGCCGCGCCACCGTGATCCTGGAGCCCGACGCGATCCCGCAGGCGGTGACCGAGAGCTGCCTGACCGCCGCCTCCAAGGCCGAGCGCTACGCCCTGCTCGCGGACGCCGTGAGGACGTTTGCCGCGCTCCCAAACGTCGCCGTCTACATCGACGCCGGCAACCCCGGCTGGGTGCGCCCGGTCGACCAGCTGGTGGGTCCCCTACGCGCCGCCGGCATCAAGGCCGCCGACGGCTTCGCGCTGAACGTGAGCAACTTCTTCCGCACGGGCACGGTGATCAAGTACGGGCGCGCCCTGTCGCGCCGGCTGGGCGGCGCCCACTTCGTGATCGACACCAGCCGCAACGGCAACGGGCCGAGCCTCCAGGACGACCCCGGCGGCCCGAAGTGGTGCAACCCGCCCGGGCGTGCCGTCGGGCGCAGCCCCACGACCAAGACGCGCCAGCCCAAGGTGGATGCCTACCTGTGGGTCAAGCAGCCCGGCGCCAGCGACGGCTCGTGCCGCGCCGGGGCGCCGCCGGCCGGCCACTGGTGGCCCGAGTACGCGCTGCAGCTCGTGCGCAACGGCTAGCCGTGGACCTGACCCTCCTCCCCTTCGACGAGCCCAGCGAGACGCGCACCTTCGAGAAGGGCCGCTTCGAGGTCTACGAGGTGGGCCCGATGACGCTCGGCCGCGCCACCTACGAGCCCGGCTGGCGCTGGTCGGAGCACGTCGGAGCGGCCACCGGGGAGAGCCTCTGCCGCGTCGAGCACGTCGGGCTCGTGCTGTCCGGTCAAGCGGCGGTGCAGATGGAGGACGGCACCGAGCGCGTCATGCGTCCGGGCGAGTTCTTCTACGTGCCGCCCGGCCACGACAGCTGGGTGGTCGGCGACGAGCCCTACGTCTCGCTTCACATCATGGGCAGCGAGAGCTACGCGGCGAGCTGATGCGCCTGCACGACTATCCGGCTTCCGGCAACTGCTACAAGGTGCGGCTGCTCCTGGCCCAGCTCGGTGTCGACTACGAGCGCGTTCACGTCGACATCTTCGACGGCGGCACGCTCACCGACGAGTTCGCGGCGCTGAACCCGACCAGGACCGTGCCGGTGCTCGAAACCGACGCCGGCATGCCGCTGCTCGAGTCGAACGCGATCCTCGTGTACCTCGCGGAGGGCACCGAGCTGTTGCCGGACGACCCTGTCGAGCGCGCTCAGGTGCTGCGCTGGCTGTTCTACGAGCAGGCGGAGATCGTGCCGAGCATCGGCGGGCTGCGGGTGCGCCTCGCGGCCGCCGTGCTGGCGCCTGACAGCGGAGGCGCCCAGCGTGGCCGCGCCGCCGGCGCGGCAGCGCTGAGCGTCCTCGAGGATCACCTGCGGGAGCGCCGCTTCCTCGTCGGGGAGCGCTACTCGGTCGCCGACATCGCGATATACGGCTACGTCCACGTGGCCGGCGACGCCGGCCTCGACCTCGCCGAGTACCCGTCCGTGCAGGGCTGGATCGAGCGGGTGGAGGCAACCCCAGGCCACGTCGACGACCTGGACCCGATCCCGGCGACCACCCGCTTCGGCGCCGGTCGCTCCAAGTACGGCTGAGTAGGCCGTCGCCCGGACGGGTAGCGGAGTCGCATGCCCAAGTCGATCTGGAACGGCACGATCAGCTTCGGCCTGGCGCACGTGCCGGTGAAGCTCTACTCGGCGACTGAGTCCAAGACCGTCCACTTCCACGAGGTGCACGTGAGCGACGGCGCCCGCATCGAGCACCGGCGCATCTGCTCCAAGGAGGGCAAGGAGGTGCCCTTCAAGGAGGTGGTGAAGGGCTACGAGGTGTCGCCCGAGGAGTACGTGGTGCTCGAGAAGGACGAGGTCAAGGCGGCGGCGGGCGCGCGCGGCAAGGTGATCGAGATCGAGGACTTCGTGCCCGAGGGCGAGATCGACCCGATCTACCTCGAGAAGACCTACTACGTGGGCTGCCGCGACGACGCCGAGGCGTACCGCCTGTTCATGGCCGCGCTGGAGCGCACCAGCCGCGTGGGCATCGGCCGCTTCACCTTCCACGACCGCGAGTACCTCGCCGCCGTCCGCGCGCTCGACGGCGTGCTGGCGCTGCACACGATGCGCTTCCACGACGAGGTCGTCCGCGCGGACGACCTGGAGGTGCCGACGCCGGGCAGGCGGCCGGGCAAGCGCGAGGTCGAGATGGCCGGCCAGCTCGTGAAGTCGCTGCACCGCAAGTTCGACCCGGCCGAGTACGAGGACACCTACCGCGAGGCCGTGCTGGAGCTGATCAAGCGCAAGGCGAAGGGTGAGGACGTCGCCCCCGGCGAGCCCGAGCCCGAGGAGGAGACGCCCGACCTGACGGCCGCCCTGCAGGCCAGCCTCGGAAAGGCGTCCTGAGCATGCCGCGCACGCTCTGGAACGGCTCGCTCTCGTTCGGCCTCGTCAACGTCCCGGTCAGCCTGACGAGCGCGGCGCGCGACCTCGACCTGCACTTCCGCCAGCTCCACGGAAAGGACGCCGCCCCGATCGAGCAGCGCCGCTTCTGCTCGAAGGAGGACGAGGAGGTGGAGTGGGAGGAGGTCGCGCGGGGGTTCGACCTCGACGGGAAGCAGGTGATCCTGACCGACATCGAGCTCGCCTCGGTCCAGCCGCGCAAGACGCGGACGATCGACATCGAGGCGTTCGTCGACATGAGCCAGGTGGACCCGATCTACTTCGATCACCCGTGGTTCCTGCTGCCCTTCGGCGACAGCGAGGGCACGCTGCGCGCCTACCAGCTGCTGGTTGAGGTGATGGAGTCCACCGACCGGGCGGCGCTCGGGCGCTTCGTGATGCGGACCAAGGAGTACCTGGCGCTCGTGCGCCCGCGCGACGGCCTGCTGTCGCTCACCACGCTGCTTTTCGGTGACGAGGTCCGACCGACCGACGGCATAGCTCCCGGCGGCCGCAAGCCCGCCAAGAAGAAGGTCGACCAGGCCGTGGCGGTGATCGAGGCGCTGGCGGTCGACTGGGACCCCGAGCGCTACACGGACTGCTACCGCGAGCGGCTGATGCGAGTGATCAAGGCCAAGCAGAAGGGCGAGACGGTCAAGGCGCCGGCCGAGCCGAAGCAGCCGAAGCCCGCGCCCGACCTGATGGAGGCCCTGGAGGAGACGCTCGCGCGCATGGGGTCAGGCGACGGCAAGGGCAACGGCGGCGCCAAGGGCAAGCGCGGCGGGGGCAAGCGCAAGACCGCCGCGCGCTAGCCCGGGAAGCTGTCCGGGTCCTCGACGGCGCGCTTGTACAGGTCGTCGTCGATGTTGTGCCCCGTCACCACCAGCACCACCGGCCCGTCCGCCGGCTCGACCGCCTCGAGCCCCGCCAGCGCGGCCGCGGCCGAGCCCTCCACCCGGATGCCGCACGCCGCGAAGGCGCCCAGCGCGCTCGCGATCGAGCGCTCGCTGACGGAAACGAACGGCGTGCCAAGCCTCACCAGCTCGTCCACCGCCAGCGGCACCGCCACTCGCACGGCCAGGCCGTCGGCGAACGTGGCCGACGAGCCGCACTCGACCGGGCGCCCGGCCTCCACGCTGAGGGCCATCACCGGCGCCTCCTTGGACACCACGCCCAGCGCCCCGTCGCCGTCGAGCCCGCGCGCGACCCCGATCAGCAGCGCGCCGTTGCCGACCGGCACGACCGTGAGCGCCGGACGCTCGCCCAGCTGCTCGACGATCTCCCGGCCGATGGCGGCGTAGCCGTCGAACTGCGCCGGCTCGGCGCCGTCCTCGAAGAAGGGCAGCCCGTCGCGCTCGGCGTGGGCGCGGGCCGCGTCCTTGGCCTCGTCCACGTCGGCGCCGGCGTGGCGCAGCTCGGCGCCGAGCCGCTCGAGCAGGTCGAGCTTCGATTGGCTGGCCTGGTCCGGCACGTACACCACCGCCCGCAGCCCGGTCCGCTGGGCTGCCCACGCCGTGGCCGCCCCGTGGTTGCCGGTGGAGGCGGTGACGACCGCCGTCGCCCCGGCGTCGCGGTAGCGCTCCAGCGACGGCAGCGCCCCGCGCCACTTGAAGGAGCCCAGCTCGTGGGCATCCTCGCGCTTGAGCAGCACCCGCCGGCCCGCGGCCAGGCCGGGCGGCGCGTCCTCGAGGGGCGTGGGCGAAAGCGCCATTCGCTTCTCTAGTCTCGCGGGTGTGAGCACCACCGTCGATCCCGCGCTCGAGAACGCCGCCTGGGACCTCGAGCCGCTCGTGGAGGCCAGGGGCCCCGCGGGGGTCGAGGAGCTGCTCAACGAGGCACGCGACCGTGCGGCCGTCTTCGCCGAGCGCCACCGCGGCGAGGTCGCGCAGCTGGACGCCGCAGGCCTGGCCGACGCCATGCACGAGCTGGCGGCGATCTACGACCTGGGCGGCCGCGCCGGCTCGTACGCGATGCTCAGCTTCACGCTCGACACGACCGACCCGGCCCGCGGCGCCCTGATCCAGCGGGCGCGCGAGCTCGGGGCGGCGATCGAGACGCAGCTGCTCTTCTTCGAGCTCGAGTGGAACCAGCTGCCCGACGAGCGCGCGGACGAGCTGCTGGCCGCCGATGGGCTCGAGTTCTGCCGCCACCACCTGCGCAACCTGCGCCGCTACCGGCCGCACCAGCTCACCGAGCCCGAGGAGCGAGTGATGACGGAGCTGGACGTGACCGGCTCGTCCGCCTTCCGGAGGCTGTTCACCGAGCAGATCTCGTCCGTCCAGGTCGCGCTGCCCGACATCGGCGAGCCGGCCTCGCTGGAGGTCGCGCTCAGCCGCCTCCAGCACCCCGACCGGGAGCTGCGCGAGCAGGCGGCGGTGGCGACCACGGAGGCGCTGCGTCCCGGCGTGCGCACACGCGCGTACCTGTTCAACACGCTGCTGGCCGACAAGGCGACCAAGGACCGCCTGCGCGACTACCCGCACTGGCTCGCCTCGCGCAACCTCGCGAACGAGGCCAGCGACGAGTCCGTCGAGGCCCTGATCGAGGCGGTCGCCGGCCGCTACGAGCTGGCCCGCCGCTGGTACCGCCTCAAGGCCGGGCTGCTGGGACTCGACCGGCTCGCCTACTGGGATCGCATGGCCCCGCTCACCGACACCGACGAGCAGATCCCGTACGACGAGGCGCGCGCGATCGTGCTGGACTGCTACTCGACCTTCTCGCCCGAGCTCGGCGAGGCGGCCGCGGGCTTCTTCGCCGACGGGTACATCGACGCGCCGCCGCGACCCGGCAAGCGCGGCGGCGCCTTCTGCTCGTACACCGTGCCCTCGCGGCACCCGTACGTGATGCTCAACTACACCGCGCGCCCCTACGACGTGCTCACGCTGGCGCACGAGCTCGGCCACGGCGTGCACGCGGCGCTGGCCCGGCCGCAGGGCATCTTCCAGTTCACCACCCCGCTCACGCTCGCGGAAACCGCCTCGATCTTCGGCGAGACGATCGTGCTCGAGCGCCTGCTGGAGCGCGCCCCGGACGCGGCGGCGCGGCTGTCGCTGCTGGCCGGGTCGCTCGACGGCGCCGTGGGGGCGGTGTTCCGCCAGGTGGCCATGAACCGCTTCGAGCACGCCGTGCACACGGCGCGGCGCGAGTCCGGCGAGCTGGCGCCCGAGCGGTTCGCCGAGCTGTGGCTCGCCACCCAGGGGGACCTGCTCGGCGACGCCGTCGACCTGCACGACGACTACGGGATCTGGTGGTCCTACATCCCCCACTTCGTCGACACGCCCGGGTACGTGTACGCCTATGCCTACGGGAACCTGCTGGCGCTGTCGGTCTACCGCCGCTACGAGGAGGAGGGCGAGGACTTCGTGCCCGCCTACCTGGAGCTGCTGCGCGCGGGCGGCTCGCGGCCGCCGCAGGAGCTGGGGCAGATCGTGGGAGTCGACCTGTCCGACCCCGGCTTCTGGAGCTCGGGCCTCGATCTGATCGAGCGCCAGCTCGAGGCGGCCGAGCGGGCCGCCGAGGAGGCCGGGCGGACAAGGTGATCGACTCGATCGAGGAGCGGATCGCGCTCCCGGTCGGCGAGATCGCGCTGACCCGGCCGCGCGACGCCGAGGCGCTGCTCTCAGAGGAGGGCTTCGAGCACGAGGAGTTCCTCCCCTACTGGGCCGAGCTGTGGTCGAGCGCCGTGGCGCTGGCCGATGACATCGCCCGCCGCTCGCTGTGCGGCGCCGGCGTGGTCGAGCTGGGCTGCGGGCTGGGGCTCCCGAGCATCGCCGCCGCGCTCGCGGGCGGGCGCGTGCTGGCCACGGACTGGTCGCCGGACGCCGTGCGGGCGACCGCGGCCAACGCGGCGCTCAACGACGTGACCGTGGAGACGGCGCAGGCGGCCTGGGGGGAGCCGGCCGCGCTGCTCGAGCGGGCGCCCTGGCGCTACGTGATCGCCTCCGACGTGCTCTACGAGCCGCGCAACGTCGAGCAACTGCTCGAGCTGCTGCCGCGCCTGGTGGACCGCAAGGGACGAGTGCTGATCGCCGACCCGGGCCGCCGCCCCGCTGAAGAGTTCCTCGAGCGCGCCGGCGCGGGACGCTGGCACGTACGCACCACGACGAGCTCGCGCAGCCCGCGCGTGCAGATCCACCGGCTGCGGCTGCGCTGACCGCCGCCAACCGCGGGCAACCCCGGCGGCCCGACCGAGTGTGGGAGACGTTTCCGGACAATATGACCGGAAACGTCCCTATCACTCGCCGCGGAGGCGGCGGCGAGTCAGCGAGCCGGCAGCTCGGCCAGCTCCGCGTACAGCTCCCGCGCCGCCGCCTCGCCCAGGCGCAGGCTCTCCAGCCGGTAGCTCTCGTTGGGCGCGTGGAAGGCGTCGTCGGGAAGGGCGAAGCCGCTGACGATCGAGGTGATGCCGCGCTCGGCCAGCACCGCCAGGAGCGGCAGCGTGCCGCCGATCCGGACCAGCGCCGGGGCCGTGCCGCAGGCGCGCTCGAGCGCGCCGCCGGCCAAGCGCAGCGCCGGATGGCTCGGGTCGAAGAGCGCCGGGTCTGCCACCTCCAGGCCGATCTTCACCTCGGCGCCCGGCGGCGCCGCGGCGCGCAGCAGCCGCTCCAGCTCCGCGCCGATCTGCGCGGCGTTCTGGCCCGGCGCCAGGCGCACGCTCACGTGCCCGCGGGCGACCGACGGCACGATCGTGCGCGGCTCGCCCACCTCGATCATGTTCACGTCGACCGCCGTGGCGGCGCCGGTGCGCTCGTAGTACTCGTCGCCCGCCCCGGGCGCCACCTCGACGCCGCCGACCTCGGCGATGGCGCGGCCGCCCGGGGGCAGCCGCTCCCATGACGCGCGCTCCTCGGGAGCGACCGGCGCCACACCGACGCTCAGCTCCGGGCGCACGCGCCCGTGGGCGTCCGGCGCGACTTCGGCCAGCATCGCCATCAGCACGTGCGCCGCGTTCAGCACCGCGCCGCCGTAGAGGCCGGAGTGCAGGTCGCGCTGAGCCGTCCGGACCTCGACGCTCGCCTGCGCGAGGCCGCGCGTGCCGAGGGTGATCGCGGGGGTGCGCTCGTCGACCATCAGGGAGTCGAAGACGATCGCGCAGTCCGCGTCGTCCTCGCCGGTCTGCAGCCGCTCGAGCACCGAGCGGCTGCCCACCTCCTCCTCCCCCTCGACCAGGAAGCGCACGTTCACGGGCAGCTGGCCGGCACGGGCGAGCTCGCAGGCCACGTGCAGCAGCGGCAGGAAGTTGCCCTTGTCGTCCGCGGCGCCGCGCGCGTAGAGCCGCCCGTCGCGCTCGGTCGGCTCGAACGGCGGGCTGTCCCAGAGCTCGAGCGGCCCGGCCGCCTGCACGTCGTAGTGGCCGTAGGAGAGCACCGTCGGAGCACCGGGTCGGGCGGCACGCAGCTCGCCGACGGCCATCGGGTGGCCGCCGTTGACGGTCACCGCCCCGGCGCTCCCCCCGGCCGCCTCGATGCGCTCGCAAACCCACTCGCAGGCGCGCGCGAGCGCGGCGGCGTCCCCGCCCCCGGTCGAGACTGACGGGATGCGCAGCCAGTCGTCGAGCTCGTCACGAAGGGTCGCCATCGGCCCCGCATTCTGTCGAAAGTAGAGTCGGCTCCGTGCCGGCAGCGCGCTGACTAGGGGCAGTTGGGCCAGGGCGCGGTACCGGCGCGGCGGAACAGCTTGAGCGCGACCCGGTCCTGCTCGCCCTCGGGCGCGTCGGCGGGATCGCCCTCGCCGCCCAGGTTGCGCCAGGTGTCGACGCTGAACTGGTACTTGCCGCGGTACTGCCCGCCCGGGGAGACGGCGCGCGGGTTGCCGCCGGACTCGCACTCGGCGATCAGGCGCAGCACCCGCGGCAGCCGTACGCCGCTCGACTCGCGCCGCACGGACCCGCTCGCGAACGGCTCGAGGCCGAGCGCGTCGCGGGTCTGCGGGCCGACGATGCCGTCGGCCGTCAGGCCCTTGCGCGTCTGGTAGCGCTTGACCGCCTGCTCCGTCTGAGCGCCGAACACACCGTCGACGGCGATCGAGAGCGCCAACTGGACCTTGCGCACGGCCGCGCCCCGGTCACCGCGCTTGACCACGACGGCGGCCGGCGCGGGCGAGCCCTTGCCGGCGGCGGCCTGCTTGTCCTTGCCCTCGTGCGCCGCCTTGTCGTCGCCCGACGTCGGGGCCACGGCCCCGCCTCCGCCCGCCGAGGCGCCGGCGGGCGCGCACAGCAGCGCGAGCACGACGAGCATGCCCGCGAACAGCGGACGGCGCACGGCATCGACGGTCGCTTGCAACGTCTTCGGTCCCTTTCCGATGCCTACGGGGTGAGCTGACGGGCTCGCGCCGGAAAGTGGCGCTACGCAATGGGCGGCCTGCGATTCGCCCCGGCGGCCACTATGGCCGCTGGTGGTTCCCCCGCCCCCCGCCGTCGGGACGACGGGGGCTCGGCAATTCAATTGACGATTGGAGTATCCAAGCAGATCGGCGCGCCGAGTGCCTCAGCGGGTCCCCCTTCGGGGGTACAGCCCGAGCTAGCGCGCCGCGCCGAGCAGGTCGTCGACGATCGTGACGATGTCGATCGGCCGGCGGGCGGCGGCGCGCGCGAAGCGCGCCTTGACGGGGCGCCGGAAGCGGGCCGGCGGGACCGGCGGCGGCAGCTCGCCGGATACCTCACGCAGCGCCGGGCGCTCGGCATGGCGGCGGTGCAGCCACACCCCCGCCGCGACGGCGCCCAACACGAACGGTGCGGCGCGTGCGAGCGGGCGGAAATGCACGCGCGCAGACTACCCTCAGGGACCGATGGATCTAGGCCTCGAAGGCAGAGTCGCGCTCGTAACCGGCGCATCACGCGGGATTGGCCTCGGGATCGCGCAGGCCCTGGCCGCCGAGGGAGCCTCCGTGGCGATCAGCTCGCGCTCCCGTGAGCGCATCGAGGAGGCCGCCGCCGAGATCGGCGCGCGCCCCTACGTGCACGATTCCGCCGACCTCGACGCGGCACCCGGGCTGATCGACAGCGTGGAGGCGGATCTCGGCCCGCTGGCCGTGCTGGTGACCAACACCGGCGGCCCTCCGGGGGGCGAGCCGCTCGAGTTCAGCCGCGAGCAGTGGGAGGACGCCTACCGCAAGCTCGTGCTGGCGCCGATGGCGCTGATCGAGCACGCGGTCATCGGCATGCGCTCGCGCCGCTTCGGTCGCATCCTGAGCGTGTCCTCGACCGCGGTGCGCGAGCCGATCCCCGCGCTGCTGCTCTCGACCGCCCACCGCAGCGCGCTGCTGGCGACCTTCAAGCTGCTCTCCCGGCGCCTGGCCGGCGACGGCATCACGCTCAACACGCTGCTGCCGGGCCGCATCGCCACCGACCGCCTGGCCGAGATCCATGGGTCGGCGGAAGCGGCAGAACAAGCCGCCCGCGAGCAGGTGCCGATGGGGCGGCTCGGCACGGTCGAGGAGATCGCGGCTGCTGGTGCCTTCCTCTGCTCGGCCCGCGCGAGCTACATCACCGGCGTGGCGCTCAGGGTGGACGGCGGGCTCACCCAGAGCATCTGATGCTCGGCCTGCCGGAAGGGATCCGCGCCTGCCTGTTCGATCTCGACGGCGTGCTGACCCAGACCGCGAAGGTGCACGCGGCCGCCTGGAAGCAGATGTTCGACGAGTTCCTGCGCTCCCGCCCCGAGCCGTTCCGAGAGTTCACCCAGGACGACTACGAGCAGTACGTGGACGGCAAGCCGCGCCGGGACGGTGTGCGGTCGTTCCTCGTCGCTCGCGGGATCGAGCTGCCGGAGGGCTCGCCCGACGACCCGTCGAACCGCGAGACGGTCGCGGGCCTGGGCAACCGCAAGAACGACATGGTCCAGCGCCTGATACGAGAGCAGGGCGTGCAGGTCTACGAGGGCTCGGTCCGATACGTCAAGGCGGTGCGCGATGCCGGGTTGCGGCGAGCGGTGGTGTCGTCCAGCGCCAACACTCGCGAAGTGCTGCGCGCGACCGGCATCGAGGACCTCTTCGAAGCGATCGTCGACGGCGTGGTCATCGAGCGCGACGGCCTGAAGGGCAAGCCCGCGCCGGACACGTTCCTGGCCGGGGCGCGCGCGCTCGACGCGGAGCCGGCACAGGCGGCCGTGTTCGAGGACGCCATCGCCGGCGTGGAGGCCGGCCGAGCCGGCAACTTCGGCTTCGTCGTGGGGGTCGACCGCGTCGGCCATGCGGCCGAGCTGCTGGCGCACGGCGCGGACATCGTCGTGTCGGACCTGTCGGAGCTGCTCGACCGCCCGTGAGCGTGCGGCGCCCCTCGGACGAGCTCCACCCGTGGGAGATCCGCGAGAGCGAGCTCGACCTGGATCTGCTGGCCCAGCGCGAATCGGTGTTCGCTCTCTCCAACGGCCACATCGGCCTGCGCGGAACCTTCGACGAGGGCGAGCCGCACGGCCTGCCGGGGACCTACCTGAACGGCGTGTACGAGACGCGGCCGCTCCCCTACGCCGAGGCCGGCTACGGCTTCCCCGAGGACGGCCAGACGGTCGTCAACGTGACCAACGGCAAGCTGATCCGGCTGCTGGTCGACGACGAGCCGTTCGACATCCGCTACGGCGAGCTGCTCTCGCACCGGCGCGTGCTCGACATGCGCGCCGGCACGCTCGAGCGCGAGGCCGAGTGGCGCTCGCCCGACGGCCAGGCGGTGCGGGTGCGCTCCGTGCGCCTGGTGTCGCTTGTCCAGCGCAGCGTGGCGGCCATCCTCTGGGAGGTCGAGGCGCTGGACGAGCCGGCGCGCATCGTCGTGCAGTCGGAGCTGGTCGCCAACGAGGCGCAGCCCGAGGCGCCGTCCGCCGACCCGCGAGCGGCCGCCGCGCTGCGCGCGCCGCTGGTCAACCAGTTCACCGGCGCGCTCGGGGAGCGCGTGACGCTGGTGCACCGCACGCGCGTGAGCGGACTGCTGGTCGGAGCGGCGATGGACCACGTCGTGGAGGGCCCGGACGGCACCGCCACGCACTCCGAGGCAGAGGACGACCTGGGGCGCGTGACCGTCGTGACCGACCTGGAGCCGGGCTCGACGCTGCGGCTGGTGAAGTTCCTCGCCTACGGCTGGTCGGCCCAGCGGTCGCTGCCGGCCGTGCGCGACCAGGTCGAGGCGGCGCTGGTGGAGGCCCGCCACGCGGGCTGGGACGAGCTGCTCGCCGGCCAGCGCAAGGCGCTCGACGACTTCTGGACGAGCGCCGACGTGGAGCTCGACGGCGACCTGGAGATCCAGCAGGCCGTGCGCTTCGGCCTGTTCCACACGATGCAGGCCGGCGCCCGCGCCGAGCGGCGCGCGATCCCGGCCAAGGGGCTCACCGGGCCCGGCTACGACGGCCACTCCTTCTGGGACACCGAGACGTTCGTGCTGCCGCTGCTGACGTACTCGGTGCCGCGCGCGGCGGCGGCGGCGCTGCACTGGCGTCACTCCATCCTCCCGCTCGCGCGCGAGCGCGCCCAGACGCTGAACCTGCGCGGGGCGGCGCTGCCGTGGCGCACGATCGCGGGCGAGGAGTGCTCGGCCTACTGGCCGGCGGGCACCGCGGCATTCCACGTGTCGGCCGACGTGGCGGACGCCGTGATCCGCTACGTGCAGGTCACCGGGGACATGGACTTCGAGCGCGAGGCCGGCCTGGAGCTGCTCGTGGAAACCGCCCGCCTGTGGCACTCGCTCGGCCACCACGACCCGGGTGGCGGCTTCCGCATCGACGGCGTGACGGGCCCGGACGAGTACAGCGCGATCGCCGACAACAACATCTACACGAACCTGATGGCCCAGCGGAACCTGCTCGGGGCCGCCGAGGCGGTGGGCCGGCATCCCGAGCGCGCGGGCGAGCTCGAGGTCGACGACGTCGAGGTGGCCGCCTGGGTGTACGCGGCGCGCGAGGTCAGGATCCCCTACGACGAGCGGCTGGGCGTGCACGCGCAGTCGGACGAGTTCACGCGCCACGAGGAGTGGGACTTCGAGGCCACCGGCGACCGCTACCCGCTGCTTCTCTACTTCCCCTACTTCCAGCTGTACCGCAAGCAGGTGGTCAAGCAGCCGGACCTGGTGCTGGCCATGCACCTGCGCGGCGACGCCTTCACGGACGAGCACAAGCTGCGCAACTTCGACTACTACGAGCGGCGCACGGTGCGCGACTCGTCACTGGCGGCGTGCACCGAGGCGGTCATGGCCGCCGAGGTCGGCTATGTCGAGCTGGCCTACGACTACCTGGCCGAGGCCGCCCTGGTGGATCTCGACGACCTCAACAGAAACACGCGCGACGGGGTGCACATCGCCTCGCTGGCGGGCTCGTGGATCGCCTGCGTCGCCGGGCTCGGCGGCATGCGCGACCACGACGGCCGGCTGTCCTTCGCGCCGCGGCTGCCGAACGACGTCGCCCGCCTGGCCTTCCGGCTCTGCGTGCGCGGCTGCCGGCTGGTGGTGGAGGTGGAGCACGAGCGCGCGTCGTACGAGATCCACTCCGGAAGCCAGCTCGAGGTGAGCCACCACGGCGATTCCTTCGTGCTGCAGCCCGGCTCGCCGGTGACGCTGCCGATCCCGCCGGCGCCCGATCGCGAACCGCCGTCGCAGCCGCCCGGCCGCGCGCCACGGCGGCGCCACGGCAACGCCCGGCTAGGGCGCGTCGCCGAGTAGCACGCGGTTGCGGTCCCAGCGCTCGATCTCACAGCCGTTGCTCAGCTCGAAGCGGGCGTCCACGCGCCGGCCGCGCAGCTCGCCGCTGACGCGCGCCACGCCGGGGCCGCCGTAGATCTGGGTGCAGGCCGTTGCCGCCGGCACGGGCGCCAGCTGCTCCGCCGTCAGCCCGCCAAGCCGCCGGCACGCGGGCTCCGGCGCCTTCGGGCCGAGCTGCTCGCATTCGATCGTCCGCCGCCGCGCGGCGCCGTCCGCCCCGTCCGGCCGCACGATGACCGTGAGGCTGGCGGCGGGGTCGCCCCCGGACGCGCTCGGCTGGGCCGCGTCATCCCCGCCGCAGCCGGCGACGAGCACGGCGACGGCGCACGCGGCGGATATCCCCAGGCGGTTCACACCGGGAAGTGTGGCTGGCCGCGCCGACGGCGCGGCCGCCGTGCCGGCCGCTCTAGGCGGCCAGCACGGACGGCTGCGGCTCGAGCGCCAGGTCGAGCACCTCGTCGACGGTCATCACCGGGTGGAACGTCATCGCGTTGCGGACGTCCTCCGGCACCTCGTCGAGGTCGCCGCGGTTGCGCTCCGGCAGGATCACGTCGGTGAGCCCGGCCGCGTGGGCCGCGAGCACTTTCTGCTTGAGCCCGCCGATCGGGAGCACCCGTCCCTGCAGCGTCACCTCGCCGGTCATGCCGACGGTGTGGCGCACGGGACGCCCGGACAGCAGCGACGCGAGTGCGGTCGTCATCGTGATGCCCGCGCTCGGGCCGTCCTTCGGGATCGCCCCCGCCGGGACGTGCACGTGGAACTCGCGCTCGTCGAAGCGGTCGTCGTCGATGGCGAGCTTGCCGGCGTGGCCGCGCACGTAGGAGAGCGCGATGCGCGCGGACTCCTTCATGACGTCGCCCAGCTGACCGGTGAGCACGAGGCCGTCCTTGCCCTTCATCGAGGTGGCCTCGATGAACAGCACGTCGCCACCGGCTCCGGTGACCGACAGCCCGGTCGCCACGCCCGGCACGGCGGTGCGCTCGGCCGCCTCCTGGAAGAAGCGCTGGCGCCCGAGGGCGTCGCGCAGCTCCGGCTCGGCGATCGCGACCGGCGGCTCCACCTGGCTCGAGGCCAGCTTCGTCGCCGTCTTGCGCAGCAGCGTGCCCAGCTCGCGCTCGAGGTTTCGCACGCCCGCCTCGCGGGTGTACTCGGTGACGACCTGGCGCACGACGGCGTCGTCGATCGACACCTCGTCCTCGCGCAGGCCGTTGCGCTCACGCTGACGCGGCCAGAGGTAGCCACGCGCGATCGCGACCTTCTCCTCGGTCGTGTAGCCGTCGAAGCGGATGATCTCCATCCGGTCCAGCAGCGGCGCCGGGATCGTCTCCGCCACGTTGGCCGTGGCGATGAACACCACCTGCGACAGATCCAGCTCCACGTCCAGGTAGTGGTCGCGGAAGGCGTGGTTCTGCGCCGGGTCGAGCACCTCGAGCAGCGCCGAGCTGGGGTCGCCGCGCCAGTCGGCGCCGACCTTGTCGACCTCGTCGAGCATGATCACCGGGTTCATCGTCCCGGCGTCGCGCAGGGCACGGACAAGCCGGCCCGGCAGCGCGCCGATGTAGGTACGGCGGTGGCCGCGGATCTCGGCCTCGTCGCGCACGCCGCCGAGCGACATGCGGACGAACTCGCGCCCGGTGGCACGCGCGATCGACTCGCCGATCGAGGTCTTGCCGGTGCCGGGCGGCCCGATCAGCGTGAGGATGGCGCCGGAGCGCTTGTCCTCCTCGATGCCGCGCTCCAGGCGCAGCTTGCGCACCGCGATGTACTCCACGATGCGGTCCTTCACGTCCTCCAGGCCGGCGTGGTCGGCGTCGAGCACCTCACGCGCGTGCACGGGGTCGAGCCGCTCGTCGGAGCGCCCGGACCACGGCACGGCGATCAGCCAGTCCAGGTAGGACCGGATCATCGAGGCCTCGCCGCCCTGCTCGCCCATGCGCTCGAGGCGGCCCAGCTCGCGCTCGGCCTGCTCGCGCACGTCGTCGGGCATGCCGGCTTCCTCGATCTTGGTGCGGTACTCCTCCACGACCGAGGCGTCGTCGTCGCCCAGCTCCTTGCGGATCGAGTCCATCTGCTTGCGCAGGAAGTACTCGCGCTGCTGCTTCTCGGCGCCCGACTGGACGTCCTCGCGGATGCGCGTGCGCACCTGCAGCTCGGCCAGCCGCTCGCGCTGGAGCCTCAGGGACAGCTCGAGCCGCTCGGCCACGTCGAGCGTCTCCAGCACTTCGATCTTCTGCTCGTAGGTCAGGTCCGGTGAGTAGCCGGAGGTGTCGGCCAGCGCGCCCGGCTCGGTGATGGAGCGCACGAACGCGGCCACTCGGCCGTCGTCGCCGCGCATGTCGAGGATCTCCTCGACCACGGCGCGGTACTCGCGCTCCAGGTTGCGGGTGCGCCCGTCGACGGGCACGTCGTCGGGGTGCGGCTCGACCTCCACGCGCAGGGCGCCGCTGGGGTCGGTGCTCGCCGCGCCGATACGGCCGCGGTGCACGCCCTCGAGGGCGACCGCGCGACCGCCGCCGGGCAGGCGGACCTGCTCGACCACGTTGGCGATGGTGCCCACGCTGGCGAACTCGTCGCCCTTGCGCGGGACCAGCACGACGCGCTCGGCGTCGCCGACGTCGATGGCAAGGGTCACGGACATGTTGGGGAAGACGACCGAGTCGTCTACCGGGATCAACAGCAGGTTTTCCATGTTGTTCTCCATACTTACGGATCGTAAGCAAGTTTAGAGCACCGTCGAACGATCGTCTGCGCGCAGAGCGGGGTAGCTTTGCCCGGGCTGCACACCACGATCGGGAGGTTGAGAGATGCCGAAGCGCACGGCCGACGCACGCTGGGAAGGCTCGCTCCAGGAGGGCCAGGGAACGATGCGTATGGCGAGCGGCGCCTACGAGGGCGCGTACTCGTTCCAGTCGCGCTTCGAGGAGGGCGACGGCACGAACCCCGAGGAGCTGATCGCCGCCGCTCACGCCGGGTGCTTCTCGATGGCGCTCTCGGGCGACCTCGGGCGGGCTGGCCACGAGCCGGAGAGCGTGGAGACCACGGCCACCGTTCACATCGACAAGGTCGAGGGCGGCTTTGCGATCAAGCGCATCGAGCTGGACACGCGCGCTCGCGTGCCGGGCCTCGACGACGACGAGTTCCAGCGCATCGCCGAGGGCGCGAAGCAGAACTGCCCGGTGTCGAAGGCGCTGGCGGCGGTTGAGACGATCGAGCTGAACGCCGAGCTCGTCGAGTGAGCGACCCGTCGGGCGTGGCCCGGGCCGCCGCGGCCGCGGCGGCGGTCGAGCTGGTCGAGCCGGGCATGACGATCGGGCTCGGGTCCGGGCGGGCGGTGTGGAAGGTGGTGGAGCTCCTGGGCGAGCGAGGGCAGCCGGTACGGGCGGCGGTGGCGTCGTCGCGCACCGACGAGCTGGCCCGTGAGGCGGGGATCGAGGTGGTCGAGCTCGATGGGACGCTGGGGCTCGACCTCGCCCTCGACGGCGCGGACGAGGTGGACGGCCAGCTGCGCCTGATCAAGGGCGGCGGCGGGGCGCTGCTGCGGGAGAAGATCGTGATCTCGGCGGCGCGCCGGTTCGTGGTGGTTGCGGAGGCGTCGAAGCGGGTGGCCCGGCTGGGCGCGGATTTCAGGCTCCCCGTGGAGGTGGTGCGCTTCGGCTGGCGCGACACGCGCCGCCGGCTCGGCGGGCTGCTCCCGGACGCGGAGCAGCGGCTGCACGAGGACGGCGAGGCGTACGTGACCGACGAGGGCCACCTGATCCTGGACTGCGCCCTGCCGGCCGACTCGGCGGACCTGGAGGCGCTCGGCCGCGACGTGAAGCAGGTCCCCGGCGTGGTGGAGCACGGCCTGTTCATCGGGATGGCGGAGCGCGCGCTGCTGGGGCTGCCGGACGGGTCGGTCGAGGTGCTGGAACGGGGCGGCTAGGGCCCGGGCTTGACCTTGCGCACCTGGCCGTCGGCGTACTCCAGCTCCAGCCGCGGCGGGCGTGGGCTGATCAGTGCCATCTCGTCGTCCTGGACGCCGTCGCCGCCGACGTCGACGTCGCGCTCGTCGACCCCGACGAAGAACCGCTGCGGCTCGCCGCCCGGCGCCCGGGGCGTCCACGGCTTGGTCAGCTCGGCCTCGACGGGCCCGCCCGGAAGGAGCAGGCGGACGGCGACCACATCGCCAGCCGCGTGGCCCGAGTAGGTCCTGTCTTCGGGGCTGCCCGACATGCCGGTCAGTACCACGCCGCGCCGCTCGAGCCGCCGAGTGAGGTCCGCGGGCTCGTAGCACCCGCCGAAGCTGCCGCGGACGCCCCTGTCACCGATGTCCTCGGCGGCCGCGGTGCACACACGCCGCGCCCGGCTGAGGTAGGCAAGTGCCATGCCGCCCTCGCCGCCGGTGAGGCCGGGTGCCGGCAGCGGGTCGCTGGCGCCGCCGGTCCCGGGGCGCAGGTCGAGGCCTCGGCCGCCATCTCCGCTTTCGACGGCGAGCAGCCTGTCGACCGCCGGCACGCCGGTGCTGAAGCCGGTCAGCTCGCTCGCGGCCGCTCCCGCGGCCACCAGCAGCAGCGCCAGGGCCACCACCAGGGCCGCCCGCCGGCGACGCCGGCGGCGCACGATGCGACCGCGAGCCGCGGCGACGAGCTGGAGACGGATCGCGGCGAGCGGATCGTCCGCGGTCAGGTGAGCCGTGTCGGTCATCGTCCCCTCCTCCTGAGCCGGGCGAGCTTCGCCAGCCCCCGGCTGACCCGCTGCCTGACGGCAGCTTCGGTGCTCCCGGTGGCCTCGGCGATCTCCGTGTAGTCGCGCTCCTCGATCACGCGGGCCGTCACGGCCTCCCGCTCTGCAGCCGACAGCTCCCCCATCCCGTTGACGTACGCGGAGGGCTCGGCGTCGAGCAGCTCCTCCACCCGCTCCAGCGCCTCGTCTGCAAACGCCAGCCGGGCCATCCCCAGGCGCCGCCGCGCCTTGTCCTCGACGGCGTTGCGGCGGCGCGTGGCGGCGAGCTTGTTGCGCGCGATGCCCATCAGCCATGCGCCCGCCGGGGCCTCGCCGGACCGGTACCGTCCGCTTGCCGCCAGAGCGGCGGCGAACACCTCGGCCGTCAGGTCGAGCGCCTGCTCGGTGTCGCGGCAGGCCCGCGCCAGAAAGCCCAGCACGACGCGGGCGTGGCGCTCATAGAACACACCAAACGCCTCGGGCTCCTCCGCCGCCAGGGCCAGCAGCTCGTCATCCGAGAGTCGCGCTAGCTCCTCCACTACCTCCTATCTTCCAGCCGCCCGAAGTTTGTGACATGACCCTGACCCCAACGTCGCGCATCTGGTGCAGACGGAGGCCCACCCCCGCTAGAACCCGCTTTCGTCCACGGCCGAGGTGCCGATGCGCTTGCGGTCCCCGGTCGGGCGGACCAGGAGGCGGACCTCGTGCGCGAAGTTGGCCGCGGCGGCCAGGTAGACGGCTTGCCGGGCGGTCACGCGCAGGGTGGCGAGGCTCGTGGCCTCCGTCGGACCCTCGGCGCTCGCGGCGGCGGTCTGCTCACCACTGGTGGGGCGCAAGGCCAGCAGCTGCACGTCCTCCAGCGCCACGAAGGTGTGGCCGCCTCCCTGCTCCCGCTGGACCGACACCAGCACATCCACACGCGTGCCGCCCTGAGCCCCCGCGAGCGCCCCGCCCCCCGCCACGGCCAGCTCCAGAGCACGCTCGCCTGGGCGCAGCGGTCCGGCCTCGCCGCGCGGGTCGGCCCCACCGATCATCCCCGCGGTGACGTAGGCGCCTGCCGCGACGGGAACGGCGACCCTGACCCCGACGAGCTCGCCGGGCGCGCCCAGCGCGTCCGGCGGCAGGTACCGCGCCGGTACTCGTCTGACTTCCAGGTCGGCGGGGCTCAGACGGTGGTCGCCGGCGAGCTCCCTCTTGGCGACAACCGTCTCGACGAGCGGTCCCACCGCCGCCTCGGTCCGGCGCTCGCGCTCGCGTACCTGCGAAGCCGCCAGGCCGCCGCAGACGAGGGCAAAGCAGAGCAGGAGAAGCCCGCGCCGCCGCGTGGGCGTCATGCCGCGCGGCGCCGGTCATCCCGCGAAGCGTCCAGCGGCGTCTCGGCCGGCAGCTCCACGACCGTGCGCGTGAAATCGCCTTCGCTCTCCACGCTCACCCGCCCGCCCAGCTCGCGCGCGGCACGCTTGGCGATGACGAGGCCTCGCCCGCGCCCCGACGCTTTCGCGTGGCCGCCCGCCGGCGCGAGCCGCCGGTTGCGGATCTCCAGGCGCAGCAAGCCACCCGCCGGCGGCAGGCTGCTCACCTCCACCGGCCCCACCCCGTGCTCCGCCGCGTTCGCGATCACGTTGGCGAGCACCTGCGCGAGCCGGCCGGCCTCGAGCTCCGACGGCGGTGCCGGCCGCGCGCCGCGGGCCTCCGCGAGATCCGCCAGCGCGACCGTCATGCGGTCCAGCTCCAGGCGCAGCAGAGGGCTGAGCTCCCGCTCCCCCGCCAGCGCGATCGCCGTGGCCGCTCCGCGCAGCTCGTGCTCGGCGTCGGCAACGCGGGCGAGCCGCCGGTGCAGCGTCCACCCGGCCGCCAGCGCCAAGGACCACCCGGCCCAGCACAGCGCCACCGCCGCCACGCTCCACCAGCTCACAGCGCCTCCGTCAGCTTGTAGCCCACCCCGCGCACGTTCACGACCCAGGGTCGCCCCGACGGGCGCAGCTTCTTGCGCAGCCGGCAGGCGTGCGCATCCAGCGTCCGGGTGTTGCCGGGTGAGAGGTAACCCCAGACGTCGCGCAGTAGCTCCTGCTTTCCATACACGCGCGTGGGCTGCTCCGCCAGCGCCTGCAGCAGCGCGAACTCCTTCGCCGCCAGCTCGATGCGCCGGCCGGCCAGCCGCACGGCGCGCGTGGAGGGATCCAAAGTGAGCTCACCCACCCGCACCACCCCGCGCGTACGCCGCCCCTCCGCGCGGCGCAGCACCGCGCGCACGCGCGCCAGCACGGCCCAATTTCATAAGTCTTTGCCCTGCAAATGAGCACTTTTTCTCTAGTGTCATCTGACAATCCAGAGAATTCGCGCCGTTCTTGCTGTCAGCGCCGGCTCTTATCCATAGAAGCGCCTCAGGTTTGGCTTAGGTATGCCGTTTCAGGGCTTCTCCACGCCAAGATCGCTAACCACGGTTCTCGCGCTTTTTGCGCCCCCGGGGACCACCTCGGGCCGGCGGCAATCCTGTGCGCCCATCCGGCGTGATGAAGTGGTCCAGCGGCACTTCGAGCGCTATCGCCAGCCTTGCCATCGTCCAGAAATACGGCTCGGCCGCGATACCCGTTTCCAGTCGGTAAAGAGCGCCGTCAGCCAAGCTCGCCTTGATGCTCAGCTCCGAGCGCCTTAGATCCCTGGCCTTGCGCGCGTAGAAGATGCGCCGAGAAAGCAATTGAGGATCGGTCTGCCGGTCGTGTTCCTTCGGACTCGGTAACGGCTCGTCAGTGTGTTCTTGTGCTTCCGCTTCGGTTCTCGGTGCTTCCGCTTCGGTTCTCCGTGCTTCCTCGTCCGGTTTGGCCTCCTGCTCCTCAATGTCTTCGTGTCGCGCCAGGCGCAGGGCTTCGTTCCAAGAACGGCGACGGACGATCGTGCTCGCCTTGACGAGCGGGCGCGCGCCCGGCTCCCGGCTGGCGTTCTGCTGCTCGGCCCAGGCGTCGTAGCGTTCCAGCTCGGGCGTTTCCGGTTCCTCGTCAAGCCATCGACGCAAGCCAAGAATGTGATCCTGAAACAGCTGATCCCGCCGAGCTGCCTGGCGACGTAGCTGGCGCTGGTGGAGATTGACTCCAAGGGAATGACCGAGCCAGACCGTCTTGGCTGCTGGCCAGGACTTACCGAATGCTCCGGCGACCCTCGCCGCCCGCCAGCTCTCGCGCACATCAGGATCGACGGCATCAAACTGGCCCATCGTCAGCTCGCGTTTGCCGTCGTCATCAAGCCGAAGGTGCTCGGCTACTCGGTCCATCACACGACTGGCTTGCGCTCGGCGCTCGTTCTGCTGGTCAGCGACTGTCGGCGGCTGCGTCGCTGCAAGCGACTCTTGCAGCGCTTGATGAATTGCGATGCGATCGCGCTCGGCCAGATCGAGGATGCGACGCTTGAGATCATTGATCTCTCGTTCGTGGGCCGTCCTCGGGCGCACGCACTACAGGTTCGGTATCGCCCAGCTCTGGCCTGCCGTCTGGGCTAGCGCAGTTCAGACGAAGCGGCCCTCGCCTCGCACCATCTCGAACTGGCCCTCATCGCTCATTCGCCAGCGGTTGTCGTTCGGACCGTCGAACCAGCTCTCCGGCAGCGGCACTGCCGTCTCGCTGATCGTGTCGATCACATCAACCCAGAAGTATTCTCCCTCCGGCAGCTCCCCCTGCTCGAAGGCACAGGCGAAGGCGTCCGCGATGCGCCCGGCTTGCTCGGGACGGCTCAGGTCACCCCAATCATCGGCCTCGCGCAACCGCTGGGAAATCTCGTCTTGCTTGTCCTGGCGATGGGCGCGGACTCGCATCAGCGCCACCGCACTCAGATACTGGTGGTCGTTGGTCAGCTTGCCGTCGCGGCCCAAGATCCACTGGCCGTCGCCGATCGCGCCGCCGGTCGTCGGGTCGATGGCCAAGGTGTAGGCCGCCGTCCCGTAAAGCGCTTCCACGACGTGATCGACAGACAGATCAACCGGAGCGCCCTCGGGATTGGCCAGGACGGCTACCAACGGCAAACCCTCAGCTGCCAACGGCTTCAGCGTCGCGGCCGCCTCGGCGACCTGGTTGCGGATCGGCCCGAAGACCTCCTTGTCGCCGGCCGAGATCGGCCGTCCTTGCCGCAGGCGCCGACCGAGCTTGGAGTTCGGGCTGAACTGCTTTACCTCGCAGGCGATCTGCTCTCCGGCCGTGTTGTGCGGAAGGAAGTCGGGCCGGCTCGTGATGCCTCGGTCGCTCAGATCCGGCTCGTGCTCACCGGGCACGTTGCCCTGATCGAGTAGGTATCGCGCGAACCAGTCGTCGGCTTCGGTCCTGGGCACAGGCTCAGGCTAGATGTCCGTCCGGCGCGCTCGAAACCGCAAGGTCGCCGCCATTCCGTCTGAGGTCAGCTCTAAGTTTCGTCGGCTCATGAGTTTCTTTCTCATCGCCTACGACTTGATTGGGAGCGATGAGTCTTCGGCTGATTACCGGCGGCTAATCGAGCACATCGAAGACCGCTACACCAACGTCAAGGTGCTCTATTCGACGTTCATTGTCAGCACGGATCTGACTCACGTCGATGTCCGCGACGACGTGGCCGATTACGTCGATGACGACGACCGGCTCTTCGTCGCACAGCTGAGTGGAGCTTCGGCTTGGCACAACATCATTTGTCCAGATGACGCCCTCAAAGCATTCTTGCGCTGAGGTGCCTAAGCTGGCACGCGGCTCAGCCGTCGCCTAACTCGCCGGGCCGCTGAAGTAACTCATCAAGCAAGGAAGGTTGGGAATGCGCCTGCTCAAGGCCAAGGTCATGAACTACAAGAGCATTGACGACTCGGGTTGGGTCGATGTCGGCGACATCACCTGCCTGGTCGGTAAGAACGAGTCAGGCAAGACTGCCTTCCTGCAGGCCCTGAACAAGCTCAACCCGGCCGCCGACCAGCCGGACGAGTTCGACATGACGATCGAATATCCGCGCAAGCGGCTCAACCGCTACAAGCGCGAGCACGAGGAAAGCCCAGCCCCGGTCGTCAGCGCCGTCTTCAAGCTAGAGGACAAGGACTACAACGAACTGCCTGGTTCGCTCAGCGGCGCTGTCAAGACGCCGACGGTCACGATCACCAAAAACTACGCGAACCGTTCGCTGTGGGACTTCCAAATCGACCAAGCCAAGGTCGTGGCGAACCTAGTGGCGGGCGCGCAACTTCCAGAAGAGACGGCCAAGGCCCTCGCCGCTCACAAGACCGTCCGCGAGCTGCGCGCAGCCTTGGACGAGGTCGGCCCGGATCCGCCGCAAGCGGGCGAGCTGGCCGCGCGCATCGACAAGTGGAAGGCCGACCCGGATCGCTATTTCATCAATTCGCTTCACAGGCACGTCCCGAAGTTCTTCTACTTCGATGACTACTCGATCATGGAAGGCCGTATCTCCGTCCCGCACCTCAAGGCAAAGCGAGACGCCGGCGATCTCAACGATGCCGACCGAACCTTCCTCGCCCTCATCAAGTTCGTTGGCGCGCAGCTAGAGGAGTTCGAGTCGGAAGCGAACTACGAACGCCTCAAGGCCGACCTCGAAGCAGCCTCGAACGAGATCTCCGACGAGCTGTTCAACTTCTGGTCGCAGAATGATCAGCTTGCCGTCGAGTTCGACCTGACCGGACCTGATCCCGAAGCCCTGCCACCGCTGAATGAGGGCACGAACCTCCACGTCCGCATCCGTAACGACCGCCATCGCGTCACCGTCGCCTTCGACCAGCGCTCGCGCGGCTTCGTCTGGTTCTTCTCGTTCCTGGCCTACTTCTCCGAGCTGGAACGCGACAAGACCAGCGATCTCGTTCTCTTGCTCGATGAGCCGGGCTTGAACCTGCACGCCTCAGCCCAGGAAGACTTCCTCAGGTTCATCGATGAACGACTCGCGCCCCAATACCAAGTCATCTACACGACCCACTCACCGTTCATGGTCGAGCCAGGCCGGCTCGATCGCGTGCGCACTGTCGAAGATCTCGACAACGTCGGCACCAAGGTTTCGGCCGAGGTCTTCCGCTCCAGTTCGGAGACGGTCTTTCCGCTCCAAGCAGCGCTCGGCTACGACCTCGCCCAAACCCTGTTCGTCGCGCCCGACAACCTCTTGGTCGAAGGCCCGGCCGACTACATCTATTTGCAATTGCTCAGCGAGGCGGTCAGAGAAGCGGGCAAGGAAGGGCTGGACGAGCGCTGGGTCATCGTGCCGGTCGGCGGCATCGACAAGATCGCCACCTTCGTCACCTTGCTCGGCGGCCACCAGCTCAACACCAGCGTCGTCATCGATGTCTCGTCCAAGGACGAGCAGCGCATCACGAACCTGCGCGAGAACGGCCACCTCGGCAAGCACAGCTTGATCCAGATCGGCGAGATCACCGGAGCCAAGGACGCCGACATCGAAGACCTGTTCGAGTCGGGCTTCTACGTCCAGCTCGTCAATGGCGCCTACGGCGACCAGCTCCCGACCAAGCTGACGGTCGCGGCCCTAGCCAATGGCGACCCGCGTATTGCCAAGCGCGTCGAGCGTGTCTTCGCGGACAACGGCCTCGGTAAGTTCAGCCATTACCGGCCGGCGGCCTACTTCCTCCGCGAACAGGCCAAGCTGCTACCGAAGCTGAATGACAAGACGATCGAGCGAGCCGCGCAGCTGTTCGAGCGCATCAACAAGACGGTCAGCCGGCCCGAGTCGTAACGACCGAATACGGCTACTCGGCGTGAGCGGCTACTGGAAGAAATACCTTGGGCGGCGGCGGTTTGGTTCTCGACCAGGCCCATCTGCCTTTCGCCGCCGCTTCGACTGGAACGAACGGGCCGAGCGCTTCGAGGTCGAGACAACCTGCCTGCGCTGCCGGGACTTCAAGCAAAGCTTCTTCGCCTCGGGACCGACTGCCAAACAAGAAGCCGAACTGATCCTTGACGACCTGGAAGAAGCGCACGCCAGCGTTTGCGCCGGGCACTAAGCCGGCAGGGCTTTGGCTCGCTCTTTGGCCCCGGCAGGTCGGACGGTTTCGACACCGCCCACAGTCAGCTCGCCGGCCTCGTTACGGCTCTCGGTATGGAAGTGCTCGCCCGGACAGTCGGGGCAATAGCCGCTGACACGGATACCTCGCGCCCGTGAGCGTGGGCCAAGCCAGGCCGCGCTCAGTCGCACGCTCTCTTCGCCTTCGACACGGATATTCGTGTGCTCGTGGCCAGCGTGCGACGACGGGTGATCACACGGCTCGAACGCGGCAGTCTCATTCACCCTCAATAAGTAGGCCGGGCACGACAAGTGCGCCGCCATTCCCCTAGTGGCTTAGCTCGGCGGCGATCGCCTGGGCCGTTCGTCCGACCATTTCCGCCAGCTCGCCCGACCATTCCGTTGGCAACCGGGAAAGCGGAGCGACAACCGCGACGGCAGCGACAGCCTCGGCGGAGCGCGAGATGACCGGCACGGCGATCGCTCGCGCGTCGGGCTGATACTCACGGTCCTCGAAGGCCCAGCCGCGCGCTTCCGTTCGTGCCAGCTCACGGCGTAAATAGTTCGGGCCGGTCAGGGTCCGTTCGGTGTAGGGCTTCAACGGCTGCTCTAAGACTGCCTCGCGCCAGCCGTCGCGCCAAGCCAGCAAAGCCTTGCCACTCGCCGTCGCGTGCGCTGGCACCAACTCGCGTAGCTGCGGCCCGTGACCATTCGGGCCTTCGTAACCGACATGGACGAGACAAAGTGCGCTCAGATAGCTCGGCGAGCAGAGGTGGCAGGTTTCGCCGACATCGCTATGGAGCGCCGCGATATGAGGCAAGGCGATATTGGCCAGCTCGTCGCGCGCAATAACTAGGCCAGCCAATGCCACGACACGCAAGGTCGGGCGCCAGCGACGCCGACGACCGGGCACGAGGGTCACGTAGCCCTCGTCAGCCAGTCGGCGTAAGACCCGTCGCGCCGTGCGCGGGTGAATGCCGATGGACGTGGCTAGCTCGGTTGCTGACTGCGGCTCGGCAGCCAACGACTCCATCGCTCGCAGCGTTCGGGTGACGTGCCAAGCCTCAGTAGCCACGACCAACCGATCCCCGCGATCGTCCGATCGGACGATGGGCGCAGTCGGCGTCGGTGCCAGGCTGCTCGCTATGGACGACACCTTCTTTGCGACCGCCGCCGAAGCCGTCGATTTCGATGACCGCGTGGCCCTCGGCCTGTTGCTCGAACTGCACCCAGCTCCCTTGACCATCGATGAGCTTGGCCGTGAGCTGCACTGGCAGACCTACCGCGCCGAAGATGCTGTCAATCGCCTTGCCGGCGTCGGCCTCGTCAATCGCCAACAAGCGCTGGCCTTCGCCGCTCGTGCGGCCGTCCGTAGCCACGCCCTCGCCGTTGTTTAGACGGCCAAGCAGGATTACTCCCCAGCCGTCAGGCGAGCTGAGTAGGTTCAAGTGCGGTGGAGCTGGCGCTGAATAACCGCGAACTAGTCGTCCTGATCTGGCTTGGGATCGGCCTCGTCTTTGTCTTGGTGAACTCGGGGACGCGCCAGGCGCTGTGGAGGGTGGTCGTCGCCTTCCGTCATCCCGTCCTGCTCGTCTCGATTGCCGCACTCGTCGCCTACGTTGCAGTGCTCGTCTGGATGGCGGCCCAAGTCGGCATCTGGAAGGACGATGTCTTCAACGACACCGTCATCTGGTTCCTGACCGCCGGGCTGGTCTTATGGGCCAACACAAACCGAGTCGCCGAGCAGAGCCACTTCATTCGTCGCACCTTCACCCAGGCAGTCGCTGTCACTGTCTTCATTGAAGGCTTCGTCAATCTCTACGTGTTCGCTTTACCCATTGAATTCTTTTTCTTTACTTCACTGCTCTTTATCACTCTCGTCGCCGCTGTAGCTGAGAGCGATGAGCAATTCGCGGCCGTCGCCAAGCTGGCTAACGGTCTGCTCGCTGCCATCGGCCTCGTCCTCATCGCCTTCGTCCTGGTCGAGTTGGCAACGGGTTTCGGCAGCGTCGATTGGCCGCACGTCGGACGCTTGGTCTTTCTCCCTGTCTGGCTGACCATCGGCGTGTTGCCCGCCATCTATGCCCTTCGCCTTTACGCCGCTTATGACAGCGCTTTCAGACGCATCGGTTTCTTCGCTGAGAAGGCTGGCCAAGGCAAGCGCGCTCGACGCCGGGCCAAGCTGGCGTTGCTGGTCGAGACGCATATGCGCGCTCGCGCTATCGGCGACTTCAGCGGACTGGCGGCGCGCCGCCTCGTCCTGGCGTCGTCGTTCAAGGAAGCCCGTGAGATCGTCGCCGCCGAGATCGCGGGCCAGCGCGAAGAAGACGCTTTCCTCGAAGCGATGGACGAAGCGGCCTAGCACCGGTCAGACCCCCAACTGCTGAGCACGGATCGCGGGACGGGCAGCAAACGCGAACTGGTCGTGGCGATGAATGAGTCCGGCGCGCAAGAGCCGAGCCAAGGCATCTTCGGCCCGGAACTCGTGCGACCAATCCAACTCGCGCATCAACTCCTGGACGGTCAAGTGCGCGGGGTAGTGCTCAAGCAAGACGGCCAGCAAGACACCGGCGTCGTCTTCCTCGCCTAGCTCGCGTTCAGCGAGGTCGTTCTTCATTTGGGCTAGGGACTTTCGATCTTGCAGTCGCCCAGACGGCCCTCTGCTGTCTCAATGTCGCTGGCGCGTATGTCTCGGCCAGTGAGAGACAGATAGATGCGGTGCCCACCACAGGCGGCATAGCTGTTGGTTCCTTGCAGCTCGCGGTTGGTCCGCTTCATCGCGTCCTGGCTTGCCTGCCAGTCGGCGGCATTGCCGAAGTAGGCCAAGACCAGCTCGTTGTCGCCGCGCGTGAAGGGCACGCTGACCAGCGGTGGTCGTTGATCGGCTTCGAGCTGGGCCGGCGGCAGGGTCAGCGGCTTGCCCGCCGTGAAGCCAGCCGCGATTAGGCGCTCGCCTTGCTCAGCGATCTCACCCGGCAACGGCGGCTGCTTCGGCTCGGGCAATCTCCCTAGACAGCGGATTGCGTCTTGGTCGGTTACGCGCTCGGGACCGTGCCCCGCGACAAAGCGATAAATGACGTTGCCCGTCGCCCCCACCGAATTCGCCTCGATGTCGCTACTGGTGCGCGGCAGCTCCCTATCGGGAATGAGGCTTAGCGCCCGGCGGGCCTGGTCGGCATCGGCGAAGACATACAGCTCAAGCAACGGCGGATCGACTGCTTCGCTTTGGGCAAAAGCGCGATAGCCGGTCGGCGCCGGCCGCAGGTCTTCGAGTGAGCGTGCCCCGGCAACCTCGTGCAACCGCTCATCGGCGATGTTGTCGTCGCTCTCTTGACTGGCCTGAGTGACGCACTCGATGACTTCGTTCGTCTGCGCGGTGGCTTGCTCGTCAGCTGGTCTCCCTCCCCCGTCATCGCCGCCGCAACCGGCTAGCAGCAAGCAGGTGCCGCAGACGAGGATGGCGGCGAGCCAGGTTCGGCGGCTCAGCTCGTGGGGTGGTTCGGACCGTGTCTTGTTGTGATTGCTCAGCACGGCGTAAACATGTAGCACCTCCCTGCGCTTAGACCTAGGCCGATACCACTAGGCCAAAGTCATATGGAGTATTGGGCCAGTAGTGCTCAGCCTTCTGGCCTAGTGGCAGAAGCACCCAAACCGCTGCGCGACTTCGGCGCCCGAGTCCGTGCGGAGCGTCAGAGCCAAAACCTCAGCCAAGAGGCGCTCGGGCAGAGAAGCGGGATCACATCAGGCGAAATCAGCCGCCTAGAACGAGCCGTCCGCGAACCCCGGTTACTGACGATCGTGCGTATCGCAGAAGCACTCGGGATGAGTGCAAGCGACCTCTTGGTCGGCGTCGGGAAGAAGAAGCGCTAGTCCGACTCAGCCGCGCCCGCCGGCCGATCGGGGCGCGGCGGTTCAAGTAGTTCAGCTACGAACTCGAAGTCGGCCAGCAGCACCCGCAACGTCTCTGCCGCCGAGCGCCCTTGCAGGTGCTCGACGTAACCCGCTGCCTCGGCCTCATCCTCCTGACGCTTCTTTTTGCTGCGCCTGCGACGCTTCGGCAGCTCATCGAGATCCTTCCAGACCCAAGCGTGGTCGGCACGTGGGTAGAGGTCCGGACTCGGGAAGAGATCTTTGCTGGGATAAAGCCCGTGGCCGCTGGGGTCGAGCCGGAGCGCGTCGGCCCACTGGTGATGCACGAGGTTGCGCGCCCAATCAATCGCGGCGATGACGGCCCCGTTCGTAACCTTCTCTCGCGACTTCTCGGCGAGCTTCTTGCCGTCTGGACGCCAGATGACGCCGATGCGGTAGTCGATCGCGGCGGCCCAATTCAGCGCTTCAAACAACGGCAGGTAGGTGCCCTGGGGATCGTCCTTGCGGGCTGATGCGGCTTCCAAGCGTTCAATCGCGGCGCGCAGGCCCGCGACCTGAACGGCGACGGTGACGACCTCGTCTCCGTAGGGCTTGGCCACCGCTCGCCCGGATTGCTCCGAGGGGTGCTTCTACCTTGACTTCTTGCGGCCCTTGTTCGGCGACTGATTAACCGGCTTCAGGGACACCTTTTGCCGAGCGGCTTGAGACTGGACGGCGCTTTCGGTGCGGCCGATCTTCAGACCGATGACGCGGGTTGGCGTGTTGCCCTTGGCCAGGTCTTTGAGCTGCTTCTTGTCGGCGGGCGTCCAAGGCTTGCCGGTGTTACGAGTTGATTTGCTCATGGGTGAAAGGTAGCCCCGCGCCCGGCATAACGGCAGAGCGAACCTGAAGCGAACTTCCGGCAACATCGCAGCCCCGTTGCTACAGCTTGCTAGTGCTGTTCAAGAAGAAGAAGCAATCCCCAGAGGAAGCAGAGTTCAACGCTCGGGTCGAGGAAGCCACCCTCGCAATCAAGCGGGCCATTTGGAACCGGTGGCGATCAGTTCGCAAAGCTAAGAAAGAGGTCGAAGCTGCTCGACGCGACCGCCGCATCGCCCGCTGTCCTGTATTCGGGTGGGGCGATGACCTCCAGCTCTTTCCCGGCATGCTCGTCTTCAGCTCGAAGGACGCTGTGCCTGTCACCGCGACGCTGAAGGCGAAGGTAGATAGCGTCGATTGGAATACGGCTTATATCTTGCTTGAGGATGGGGACTGGGCGCGCACGATTGAGGTATCCGATGTCAAGAAGGCTCATGAGTTTGAACAACGCCTGAGCCAACAAGTGCGTCGCGTGGCGGCAGGCGAGGATGTCGTGCCAGACGAGATCAGACGCGCCGAGGCCCAACTGAAGACGGCCCAGTCGGAAGGCGATAAGGCCGTGGCTGAAGCAACAGCAGCCAGGGACGCCCTTGCAGCGGCTGGCCCTAACCAGCCACCGATTGACTAGTTCGCCTGTCGTTCGGCGAGCTTGACCAGTTTCGACGGCGGCACTTCGAGCGCGGCGGCGATGTCGAGGATGACGGCCCAGGTCGGGTTGCGCTTGCCGTGTTCGACCCCCGATAGGTAGGTCACGTGCAGGCCAGCGCGCTCGGCTAGGTCTTGCTGGCTCAGTCGTTGCTGTTCGCGCAACTCACGGACGGCTCGGCCGAGGCCGGCGTGCAGGGGCGAGCGGGCAGACACGGTGGGCATCGTCTCTCAGTCTTCGGTCGCCTTGAGCTTTTGGCCCTGGACGAGCGTTTACTTGCCTTTGCCGGATTTTGCGCTACTCATGTTGACTTAGACTATGAGTAAAGCAGCGCCGACAACAAGCGACCACGCCCCGGCTCTCGACGGACCGCTGACTTCCGCTGTCGATGGCCTAGTCGTGCTCTTCGAGACGCTGGCGCCGGCAGAACGCGAAGTCGCCCTACGGCGGATGCACGAATGCTGGTTGATCCATCAGGCCGGTGAAGAGTCGGAAGCCGCTTATCTGATCCGCTCGCTCGTGCGCGTGCGTGACTCTCTCGGCCGTGACGACTTCGCCGCCGAGGACTACCGCCGAGTGCGGCTCGTGCTGGCTGACGACGGCGAAGAGCTAGCGCCGCTCTCCCAGATCGTGCGTCATTTCCAGAGCTGGCGGATGGCCAAGGAAGCGGTGCAACTAGGCGAGGCAACGACGACCCGCCTGATCGACGCACGCTTTGCCAGGAGGCGACTCGGCAAGATCTGGCGCTACTCGGAACAGACCCTCGCCGAGACGCTGGCCCGCTGCGTCAATGATCTTGGCCACATTCCCCAAGTCGCCCAATACGACTGGTGGAGGGAACGGCAAGTCCAGCTCGCGCGCGCCCAAGGTGACGACTCGCTCCACGTCCCCTCACCCAACGTTTACCGCAAGCGGTGGAAGACCTGGGAGGGGGCGTTGTTGCACTTTGGCTACAGCCCGGAAGCGATCGCAGCAAGGGCTGAGCGATGACACGCCGCACGGCTCGGCCCTGCCCTCAACTCGGGAAGACGGCGTCGAGTAGGCGCCGGCCTTCGTCTGTCAGCGAATACAGGGCTAGCTTGCCCTCGCGTCTTGGCTGGGCCAGTCGCAGGCGCCGCAAGGTGGTCAGGTGGTGCGAGATAACCGTCTGTTCGACGCCGGAGATCGTGCCGAGATCGGTCACGCAAATCTCGTCAGCGGCGCGAACGATGACCGCTAGCCGCAACCTGGTCGGGTCAGCGAACGCCTTGACCTTCTCGGCCGCGTCGCGGATTTCATCTTCATCGGGCGCGCTGGCTAGCGCCGCATCCAAGCGGAGCGCCTGAGCCGTGAAGAACGCTCCCATCCACCTTGGCATTCCTGCATCGTCTCACATGGACGCCCATACATGTGATCCCGGTTTCATACGACCAGCGCCCTCTGTTTGAGCTATGGCCCCCACGGCCGACAGCTCTCAGACCCCGGAAGCCGCTCGCAAGCAGCGGTTGCGTTGGGGCGCCTTGCCCCGGCCGGCTGCCGAGGCGACTCTGAGCTGGGGCAAGCAGCGTGAAGAGCTGCAAGGGCTGACTGCCGCTGACGTGGTTCGGCTCATTCTTCAAGCGCCGGAGTTCGAGGCAGTCCTTGGCCCAACGCTTGACGCGATTGACGAACGCAACGCCGGCCAGAAGGCCCGGCCGGTTCGCTGGAAGGCCCGCCAGCTTGAAAGCCTGCTCATCTATAGGCGCGTCTCCGGCCTCGGGACGATCAAGCGCACGCGCGAGCGGCTGACGTTCGACCGCGCCGGGCGAATGCTTCTTGGCTTCGGTGACGAGTTGCCGTCCCAGGCGACCATCAGTCGTTACCTGCGCCAGCACTTCGATGACGCGGAGCGCGCCGAGCTAATGAAGGAGCTGGAACGACGCTTGCGGCTGCGTGTGACCGAACTGCCTGGCTTCGAGGACGACGCCGCCATCCTGGGCATGGACGGCTCCAAGATCGAGATCCACCACACGCCGCCGATCCGCGCGCTGGCCAAACCGGACGAGCCGCCCGGCCCGAATAACCCGCGCACCGGTCCCATTCTCAATCCCGACAAGGTCACCGCACCGGAGGCTGGCTATGTCGGGGGCGATAGTCCGAAGAGCGGACGCGGCTTCCAGATGGTTGCCATCTGGACCGAGCACGGCACCCCGCTCGCCTGGGACATCAGCCACCTCAACGAGAACGAGAAGACTGCGGCTGGCCGGGCGATGCAGGACTACGCGAAGAACGTGCTGCCCCGCCGCGATCCGGCCCGGCTGGCTGTCTTGTCAGCGGATGGCGGCTTTGACTCGAACAACATCCGGCGCCAGCTTCAAGAGCTACGCATCGTCCCGAACGTCCATCGCGCCAGCCACGGCCGCAAGGAAAGCAGCATCAATAACGTCGCCAAGCTAGACGAGCAGCGCTTCCCGCTCCATGACCCACTTAAGCCTGCCTACGCCAACTGGTTCGCCAACGGCCACGGCGAGTTGAGCTGCCGTTGCGGCGACGGCCACGTTGAACGCCAGATCGGCGTCACGAACGGCCGGCTCTCAATCGCTTCGGTCGGGCGCTGCTCGAACTGCGGCTCCGTTCGCATCAACGCCGGCAAATGGAAGCGGGCGCAGAATGCAACCCGTGCTCAGATCAACCGCTTCGTCCGCGTCCTGCCCGGCGACGAAGGCGACCGATACTTCGGCAACCCCTTGACCTTCAACGACCCGCTAGCCAGCAAATATGGCCGGGACCGCTTCTCGTGGGGCGAGTCCTTCCACTCGACGCTCTCAAGTCGCTTCGGACTCTTGCGTGACAGGTGCTGGATGCGCGGCAAGGCCCAAGCCGAGACTGAGTTCGCCATCGCATTCGCCGCCATTCACTCGCTCACGCTCGAACGAGCGCGCAAGCAGGCGCTCGAACCGCCGGGCGAAGCAGTCGCGGCTTAGCGTTCGTCCGGCGGCACCTCGCCCGAACGGTCGGGCAGGTCTGGGCCATAGCCCATTTCCCAGAGCCAGGCGAGAGCATCTGACCCCAATACGCCGTGGGCAAAGATGTCGTCGTAGGGGGTCATCAGGAACTGGCGATCTGGGTCGGCGCTACGTGCCTTCAGCTCTTCCGCCCACCAACTCAAACTCGTCTCGCTGATGTCAGTTAGGAAGAGCCAAGCACCGTCCCAGAGCTTGACGGAGTAGTCGGCCTCAGTCTCGATCAGCTGCTGGAACTCGGGATCGTCCTTCTCGACAGCCAAGAAGACGGCAAGTGGAGCTGCCTTGCTCATGCCCCGAAAGTAAGTCCGGATCAGGCGGTTCGCCAGGACTTATGAAAACGCTCGGGCGGCCACTTATGAAATTGGGCCGAGCAGCTCGGCGTAGAGGAAGGGCTTCGTCACATGGTCGTCAGCCCCGCGCGCGAAGCTGCGCACTCGGTCCGCGTCCCCGGCGCGGCCGCTCAGCACGATCACCGGCAGGTCGGGATCGATGCGCGAGGCGAGTCCGTCGGCCCCCCGCACACGGTCCAGCAGCGTCAGGCCGCTGCCGTCCTCGAGCCCGAGGTCCAGCACCACCAAGCAAGGCTGGCGCACCTCGATCGCCCGCAGCCCCTCCCCCGCCCCGCTCGCCCCGGCCGCCGGGAAGCCGTCGGCCGTCAGGTTGTCGACCAGGAACGCGCGCGTGACCTGGTCGTCCTCGACGACGAGCACGGAGCGGGTTTCGGCGGGCGCGGAGCCGGTCACGCGGGGTGAAGTGCTCGCAGGGCGCAACCTCACCCCGGTCAAGCGCGAACCGCGCCCCCGCCGCTCAGCCGTGCGTCACGTACACCCGGCCGACCCGCACCGTCGGGGTGCTCTCCGAGCTGTAGCCCTCGGGCGAGGCCGGGTGGAACGAGACGGTGATCTTGTCCTCGTCCCACCGCCCCGCCTCCGCGAGCCTGACGACCGCGTCGGTGATGTCGAAGATGAATTGCTCTCCCTTCACGCCCGGACCCTGCTCGGCGGCGTCGCCCCCGTGAGCGTGGCCGCGGCCGAAGAAGGACACCGCGCCGACCGCCTCGTCGGGCTCGCCGCCGCTTCCGTCGGGATCCAGTCGCACCTCCCAGATGATCCCCGGAGCGCCGTCGCTCTCGACGTCCTCCAGGTGGAGGTAGACGCGCGGGGTTTCCGGGTCAGCGGCCGCCTCGAGGATTGAACCGGCATCCGCTGGTTTCTCCAGGGGCACGCTCACCGGCTCCGTGCCGAGCGAGGCGGCGCCTCCGGCGGCGATCTCGGGCCCGTCCCCGGGGCGCTGCGGGAGCTGCCCGTCGCCGGCGTCGACAGGGAGGACCGCCTCGACCGGAGGCGGAGGCGGCGGCGGCGGAGGCGCCACAACCATGTCGTCGTACACGTAGTCGAGGGTCGCGAGATCCGCGACATCGCCACAGGTCTTGCTCTGCTCCTGCCCGGTCGCGTCAAAGAAGGAGAACGACTGGTTCACCCATTCGGCGAGCGCCGGGTTGGCGCGGCCGTCCCCCTGTGCCAGCCACTTGGCCCACACGCGGTCGATGTTCGAGTGATGCAGGTAGAAGATCGGGTCAACGGCAGCGCAGTTGGGATCGGTCATCCATCCCTCGTTGCAGCCCGTCCGCGTCAGGTCGCCGCCGACCAGGACGTGGATGTTGTCGTGAGGCTGGGACTCGAGCAGGCCGTGGGGGTTCGCGAAGTGCACGGGTCCCCTCGGAAGGCCGCCGAATCCGGGTGAGAACGACGTGGACAGCAGCGCCTGGGCTGTGCTCGTCCCGATGCCGGGCAGCGCGCCGCCCGCGTTCACGGCCGGGGCGCGGTTCCCGTCCGGAACGAACAGCGGGTTCGGGCCGCCCTCCGGCAGCGTCTTGGCGCTGAACCCGGGCGGAAGGGCCGCACTGCCGGGCGGTCCGTCGGTGTAGTTCCAGTACGGCAGCGCCCAGTCGTCAGGGCCTCCGCTCTCGATCACCACGCTTCGCACGATCTGCTCGAAGTACCAGATGTAGATGCGGTGCCAGGGAAGGAAGAACCACGAGCCGTGCTGGCAGCCGTTCCAGAGGGGATCCGCGGGCTCCCTGTAGGTGCCGTGCATGGCGGCCTGGTAGCTCCAGCTGGTGGGGTCATCCGGGTCGCGGTTTCGCATCGCGCCGATGGCCCGCGCGTAGGCGAGGGTATACGTGTCCCACGGCGGGTCGTCGGCTTGCTGCTCGAGCGCCCAGATGTCCCTGCGGACGTACGCGCCGTTCGTCATGGCTGCTCCTTCCGGGTTCGCCCGGCCTTCGACGGCATGGCCTGGCGGAGGCGTCGCATGGCGACGTGCACGCCAGCGATCAGGGCCCATCCGAAGGGCAGAAGACCGAGCACCGTCTCCTCGATCGGCACGCCTCCGACGTGGGCGTCAACGACGACCATGCTGGCTCTGCCGGCGGTGGTCGGCGACCCGTGCGACGTCGGTGGTCACCAGCCCTCCTTCGAATCGGATGGCAGGGCGAGCCTCACCGATCGGACGCGCAAAGTCAAGAGGAAATCAGTAGTGAACAAGCCTCAACACATGCGGACGGCGAGCCGCCCCGTCCCACCCCGAGAGCCGCGCTCCGGGCGAGGGACTGCAAATCGGGTTGCAGACCTCTCGTAGCGGAAGGAATCGGCCGTAGGATGACGACGCGCCGGGCCCCGCCCGCGAAGTGGAACATGGATACAGCAAAACGCGGCAACTACGAGTCCGGCTCCGACTACGTGCTTGAGTACGGCGAGCTCCGCTTCACGTTCAATGAGCGTGACTTCACCGAGCGCGTGGAGCAGGCGGCCGCGAAGCTCGGATTCGTGGACGGCCCGCTCGGCGACCAGGAGCGCGAGGACCTCGTGGACCTGGCCGTCAACGGCGAGGTGCCCGACCCGCAGTCGGACCTGGGCGAGCACATCAACTACCGCTGGGGGGACCTCAACGGCCCCTCCGAGCGCTCGCTCGTCCACTGGATCCGGCGCCTCGTGTTCCGCGGCGCCTGGCTCGACCAGCGTGTGATGGAGGGCGAGCTCGAGGTCGTGTTCGACGACAGCACACACTCCTTCGGGTACGCCCAGCCGGACCGCAACTTCGAGCTGATCGAGCTCTCACCAGAGCCGAGCTGGCGCGCGGTCGGCTACCGCCGCTAGGCCGCTCGAGATCGGCGACTACTTCAGGTCTTCGCCGTGGAGGCTCCCGCTCTCCACGTCTGAGCCCAGCACGATCCATGAGGTGGCCCAGCGCAGCACCTCCCGGTCCTCCCCTGCGTCGGCGAGGATCGTGAGCGTGCCGCCTTCCTCGGTGGCGCGACCCGCGCCAAAGATCCGCCGGCGCGTGGCTGGCGGAAGCGAATGGAGGCCGTCCACCACAACGGCGGCGTGCCCGCCGCGCTCGACCTGGCGCTTGGCGCGCTCGATGGCCAGCTCGGCCGCCTGAGCCTGCGCCTCGGCAGAGCGCTCGAAGCTGCCGCCGACGACGGGCGGGCCCAGCTCGCGCCACTCGCCCACCTCCTCCGGCCGCACCCCGGCGAGCGCGATCTGCACGCCCACATCCGGGTAGCTCTCCGCCAGCTCCTTGACCGCCTGGCGCAGCAAATTGGTCGCACCGGCGCCGGGCGGCCCCACGATTCCCACGCGCGAGCCCTTTCCATAGGGCACGCCGCCGAGCTCCCCCAGGCGCTCCTTCGGGAAGACCGGGGTGAGCTCGCCGAACCACGGCCGCTGCTCGGGCGGCTCCGCGTCGGCCCCGTTCACGCTCTCCACGCGGACCAGGGACGGGTGACGCTCGTTGCGCCGCGGCGGCCGCACCGGCCCGCTGACCTCGTCGCCGGAGCGCAGCTCGCAGCGCCGGATCTGGGCGGGCGACACGTACACGTCGTCGCGCGACTGACCGGTCGGGTCGAGGCGCAGGAACCCCGAGCCGTTGGTGAGAATGTCCAGGCCGCCGGTGAGGATCTCCTCGTCGGAGACTTCGTCCGCCACCTCCGGCTCCTCCTCGACGACGTCCAGCTCGCGCTCGCCGGGCACCTCCTCGGCGGGAGCTTCGTCGCCGGAAGGGCCCTCGAGCACCTCGTCGGAGGGCACCTCGTCCGGCTCGGCCTCCTCCGCGGGGGCGGCCGGCTCCTCCTCCTCGGCGGGCGACCCCTGATCCGCGGGCTCCTCGGGCTCCTCCCCGCCCTGCGCGTCCAGGATGGCGCCGATCAGGTCACCCTTGCGCTTGCTGCGAAAGCCTTCCAAGCCGAGCTCGGACGCGATCGCGTGCAGGTCGGCGAGCGGGCTGGATTCGAGCTCTTTGCGCTGGAGGACCGTCATAGGGCCGGGACCCTAGCGAGCGCGGCGGCCGCTCGGCTGTCAGCTGTCCTCGCGCACCGCGTCCAGGACGAGCTCCATCAACCGCGCGAGCGTGCCGTCCGCGTTGGTGTTGTCGATGATCGCCACCTCCTCGGAGCGGGCGCGTTCCCAGAGGTGGTCCTGCAGCCGCCGGATCTCCTCGAAGTGGGCGAGGTAGCGCTCAGCGGGCCGCGATCCGGGGCGCAGCGAGAAGTGCCCGCGGTGCAGGTCCGGGTCGTCCACGACCACGAGCGCCTCGACCAGCACGCAGCGCTCGCGCACGCGCGGGTGCACGCCGCCGGGCACCACGTGCACGCCCTCGACCACCACCGGCTTGCCCTCCGCAGCGGCGCGCTCGACGATCGCGGCGATGCCGGTGCCGACGCGCTCGGCCTGGTCGCGGTAGCCGGAGATGCCGCCCACCTCGAACGCGGAGCCGTGGACGGCCGGCATGGCATCGTGCGTAAAGAACGCCCGCAGGACCTGGCGGATGACGTCGGTCGCGATCACGCGATTCACGCCCAGCCGGGCGCCCAGCATTGCCGCGAGCGTCGACTTCCCGACCCCGGTGGTGCCGCCGATCAGCACCACCAGCGGACGGTCGAGGCGGTCCAGACGACGCCAGCGGCGGTAGCGGCCGGCGGCGGTTTCCCCCTCCTCCGCGAGCAGCACCTCGTCCACCAGCGCGTGCAGGGCCTCGACGTCGATCTGGGCCTCCCCCCGCTCGGCCAGCCTCGCCTCGATCAGCCGGGCCAGCTCGAACGAGCGCTCCTGTGAGAGCGCGGTCGCCGACAGCGCCTGGGCCATCAGACCCTTGGAGTAGGGCAGGCCGTGGCCCTTGTGGACGACGATCGTCTCGCGGCGATCCTCTTCAGGCACCGGCCAGCTCCATCAGCGCGTCGTCCACGCCCACCGGCCGGTTGCGCACGAACACCACGCGCGCGTCGCGCTCGAGGGCGTGGCGGGCGACCGTGTCGATCGCGGCCGCCTTGAGCTCGGTCAGGTAGACGTCGCAGCCGGCGGCGGCTGCGCTCTCGAGGTCGGCGGCCAGCGCCGCGCGCCGGGCCAGGTTGGTGGAGGTCACCACCGGCTCGACGCCCTCGCAGCCGGACCCGCCTGTCGTGAACAGGGCCACCCGCGCGCCGTCGGGCAGCGGCTCGGCCGGCTCGGCCAGCAGCGTGAAGCGCACCGCCTCCGGCGGAGCCGCGGCGTCCTCGTGGGCCAGCAGCAGCTGCGCCCGCAGCAGTGCGTACTCGGCGAGCGGCTGCGGCTCGCGCGGGCCGATCACGCAGACGGTGCGGTCCACCTCGACCGGAGGGATGCAGGACCCGGAGCCCTCGAACAGGAGCGCCTCGGCGCCCGGGAGCGACGCCGCCAGCTGCGCCCCAGCCGGCACGTTCGACTCCCACGGCGCACCCGCGAGCCCGCCGCCAACGCGCCGGCAGCCCACCGTGCGGACCCCCGCGAGGACGGCGTCCTCGAGGTAGTCCGAGGCGGCGTGGGCGCCCGTGGCCGCGATCTCGAGCAGGTCGGACAGCCCGATGTCGGCGGCGGCCACACGCGGCTCGGGCGGCCCGCCGCGCCCCATGCAGACGAGCACCGGATCGACTCCCCGCTCGCGCAGCAGCCTGGCCCAGTGCCCGGCCACCGCGGTCTTGCCGGTGCGCTTCCCGGTGCCGATCACGGCCAGCTTGAGCCCGTCGAAGGCGACCGGCTCGTAGCGCGGCGGATCGAGGCGGACGCCCGCTGCCTCGTAGCGCAGGCCGAGGTGCAGCGCGAGGGCGGCGAGGCGTAGCTTCTCGCTCGGCGGCAGTACCGGCTCGTCGGCGAGGTCCACCACGGCCTCGGCACCGGGCGCGAGGCGCCGCAGCGCCTCCTCGGGGCCGGTCTGAACCGGGCGCCCGTAGACGTCGTCGAGCGACCCGGGCGGAAGCTTCTCCTCGCCGCCGCAGAAGATCACGCCCGCGAGGTCGAGTCGGTCCAGCACGTCACGCACCCCCTGCGGATGGTGCTCGCCGTCGATGAGCGCGATGACCGCCACTCGGGTGCTAGCCCCGGCTAGTGCTGAGCCGCCGAAAACCGAGACTGCCAAGGACGCAGGGTCGAAGGCGTGCTCGGCACGCCGAGGCCCGAGGACGCGGGCAGACGAAGGTTTGCAGGCGGGTCAGCACTAGCCGTGTGCCGTCTCGCCCAGCAACGACTGGTCCTTCTCGTACTCGTACGTGCGCGGGTCGAACGAGATGATCGCGTCCTGCTCGTGGAAGGGGTACTTGCGGAACACCGTGACCCACTCCGGGCTCGCCTCGATCACGTTGTAACACGGCTTCGTCTTGCCGCGCAGGCGGGTGGTCGACACCGTGCCGGCGTTCACCACGAACAGGTTCTCGAGCCGCCAGGCGTAGGGCACGTGCTTGTGCCCGGACAGCACCAGGTTGACGCCAGCCCGCTGCAGGCACTCGAGCGTGTCGCCGGCGTCGTGCACGATGTTGCGCTCGCGGCCGGTGCCCGGCACCGGCAGCAGGTGATGATGCAGCACGAAGATGCGCAGGAAGGCCTCGTTGGCTCCGAAGCGCTCCTCGATCCACTGGTAGCGCCCGCGCCCGATCACCCCGTGATCGAGGTCCGGCTCCGTGGAGTCGACGGCCACGATCGAGATCCCGCCCGAGTGCAGCTCCGACCGGCGCTCGCCGAACAGCTCCTCGAAGTGCACGTAGCCGACGTTGCGCGAGTCGTGGTTGCCCGGGATCACGATCATGCGCTCGCACGCGATCTGGTCCAGGTACTCGCGCGCGAGCTGGTACTCGCCGCGCAGGCCGTCGCTGGTGAGATCGCCGGAGACGATCACGAGGTCGGGCCGCAGCTCGTTGATCTCCATGATCGCGCGATCGAGCAGGCTCGGGACGAAGTGCGGCGAGCCGCAGTGCGGGTCCGACAGCTGCGCGATCGTGAAGCGCTCGCCCGCCTGGTCTGAGCTCACACGGCCTCCCGGCGCAGGTCGGCGTCAAGCTGCAGGTCGCTGCCGGCGCCGTTGGCCAGCGCCGCGCGGACCGCCAGGTAGTCGAGCGCCGCGGCCACGTCGTGCACGCGCAGGATGCGCGCCCCGCCGTCGGCGGCCACCCCCACGGCCGCCAGCGTGCCGGCATCGCGGGCGGCCGGCGTGCGGCCCGTAAGAGCCCCGACGAAGTCCTTGCGCGACACGGCCACCAGCAGCGGGCGGCCCAGCTCGGCGAGCTCCGGCAGGCGGCGCAGCACCTCAACCGACTGAGCCGGCGTCTTCGCGATGTCGATGCCCGGGTCGAACACGATCCGCTGCTCGTGCACCCCGCGGTCGACCGCGACGGCCGCGCGCTCGCGCAGCAGGTCGATGACGTCGGCCACGACGTCGGCGTACTCGGGGAACGCCTTCACCTTGGGCGGCACGCGCGTATGGGTGATCACGAGCTCGGCGCCCGCCTCGGCACAGGCGTCGGCGACCTCCACGTCGCTGAGCCCGCTTACGTCGTTGACCATCGAGGCGCCGGCGGCCAGCGCCGCCCGGGCGACGGGCGCGCGCCAGGTGTCCACCGACACCTTCAACCCGTCCGCCGCCAGCCGCTCGATCAGCGGCACGACGCGCGCCCGCTCTTCCTCGACCGGCACCGGCTCGCGATCGGTGCGCCCCGACTCGCCCCCCACGTCGATGATCGCGGCGCCCTCATCGGAGAGCTGGTGCGCGCGCTCGACGAGCGCCTCGAGGGGCTTCTCGCCCTGGGGATCGGAGAACGAGTCCGGCGTCGCGTTGACGATGCCCATCAGCAGCGGCTCGCTCAAGCGGCCTCCTCCGGCGCCGCCCCGGCGCCGAGGCGCGCCTCCTGCTTGGGCTCGCCGGCCGGCACCGGGACCCCCTCCGGCACGATCGCCTCGAGCCGCGCCACCTCAGCCCAGTCGCGCAGCTCCTGCTCCACGCGAGCGTCGTTCCAGCTCAGCTCGCCGGCCATGGCCCGGGCTGCGCGCCGGGCGCCGTCGGAGTCGGGCGCGGCCAGCGCGCGCGCGTCCAGCAACCCCAGGCGGGTGCGGCGCAGCAGCACGTCGGCAAGCGAGTGCGCCTGCTCGTGACCGGCCGCGAAGGCTGCCTCAGCGGTGATGTCGGGAAGGTCCGGGCTGATGCGCGTCGCCAGCTGCGGGGCGGCCGCCGCGAGCCGCAGCACGTCGCGGGCGGCGTGGCCGTAGCGGCCGGCCAGGTGGGCCCGGCTGCCCTCGTCCACGCCCGGCACCTCGGGCAGCGCGGCGGGGTCCTCGGGCTGGCCGATCGGGATCTCGTGCGTGCGGCAGGGCGCCTCGCGGCCCTCGCGCTCCACGATCCGATCGACGGCCGACTTGGCCATGCGCCGCCAGGTCGTGAACTTGCCGCCGGTGATCGTGACGAGCCCGGAGCTCGTCTCGTACAGCTCGGCCCGCCGCGAGATGTCCACCGACTTCTTCGGGTCGCCGGTCGAGATCAGCGGCCGCACGCCCGCGTAGGCACCGGTCAGGTCGGCCGGGGCGATATCCGTGGCGAAGTACGTGTTCACGGCCTCGAGCAGGTAGGCGATGTCCTCGGCGGAGGCCGGCACGTGTTCGAGCGATCCCTCGTAGTCGTTGTCGGTGGTGCCCACGAGCGTGCGGCCCAGCCACGGCAGCACGAACACGGTGCGGCCGCCGCCGGCCGGCACGATCACACCGACCTCCACCGCCAGGTCCTCACGCGACATGGTCACGTGCGTGCCCCGGCTGGGGCGGATGCGCGGCATCTCCTCGTGGCGGTAGAGCTCGTCGGGGCGCAGCTGGTCGGCCCACACCCCGGTGGCGTTGATCACGTTGGTGGCGCCGACCTCGAACTCCGCGCCTGTCTCGGTGTCGCGCGCGAGCACGCCGACCGCTCGCCCGTCGCGCTCCACCAGCCCGCTCACGTCGCAGCGGTTCGCGATCACGGCGCCGAAGCGCTCGGCCTCCCCCAGCACGCTCAGGACCATGCGCACGTCGTCGGTCTGGCAGTCGTAGAAGAGATAGGCCGCGGTCGGGTCACGCTCGGCGAGCGCCGGGGCCAGCTCGACCGCCTCGGCCCCGTCGATGGTCCGGTGGCGCGCCGGGCTCCACTCCTCGCTGTCCTCGCGCCCGCGCCGCCAGGCCATGACGTCGTACATGTTCAGCCCGACGCCGGTGAGGCGGTCGGGCCGCTTGCCGTCGAAGCTGGGGACCAGCATCGGCAGCGGCTTGACCAGGTGGGGCGCCAGCTTGACCAGCAGCGAGCGCTCGAGCAGGGCCTCGCGCACCAGCCCGAGGTCGAAGTTCTGGAGGTAGCGCAATCCGCCGTGGATGAGCTTCGACGAGCGGCTGGACGTGCCGGCGGCGAAGTCGGTGCGTTCGAGCAGCGCCACGCTGTACCCGCGCGAGGCGGCGTCGAGCGCGACGCCGGCGCCGGTGATGCCGCCCCCGACCACGACCAGGTCGAACGAGTCCCGTTCGAGTGAGGCGAGCGCGTCGGCGCGCGGGATCACGGCAGGAACGTTACGTATTCGCCGGGTGGGAGGCGGCCGGGTGGCTCCTTGTCCTGGCGCGGCGGCCCCAGGTGGATCAGGCCGAGGACGCGTTCCGTAGCGGGCACGCCCACGGCCGCCCGCCCCTCGGGCGAGCGCAGCACGTCCGGCGTGCGCCAGTACCCGGCCAGCCCGCGCGCGTGCGCGGCGAGCAGGACGTAGGAGATCGCGGCCGCCACGGCGCAGAGGTCCTCCTCGTCCTGGACCCCGTCGTCGGAGCGCACCTGGCTCGCCACGACCAGCGTGGGCGCACGGTCGAGCTTGGCGGCGGCCTCGGGACCGGCCGCCTCCTTCAGCGCCGCAAGCGACTCGGGGCCGAGCACCCGGAAGCGCCAGGGGTTGGTGAGGTTGTGGTTCGGCGCCCAGCGCGCCAGCTCGAACAACTCCGCGAGCGTCTCGCGCGGCACCGGCTCGGCTCCGTAGGCCTTGTGGGTGCGTCGCGTGCGAATGGCGTCTTCCAGCTCCACGCCCGCGACGCTAGCGGATAGGGTCGGTTCGAATGGCTACCGGAACCGTGCTCGTGACCGGCGCCTCCACGGGCATCGGCGAGGCGACGGCGCTCCATCTCAAGGAGCTCGGCTTCGACTCCGTCGGCGCCGTGCGCAAGGAGGAGGACGCCGAGCGCCTGCGCTCGCGCGGCCTGCGCGCGGTCAAGCTCGACGTGACCGACTCCGGCTCGATCGCAGCCGCCCGCGCGGAGCTGGGCGACGCTCCGCTCACGGGCCTCGTCAACAACGCCGGCATCGCGGTGGCCGGGCCGCTCGAGTTCCTGCCGCTCGACCAGCTGCGCAACCAGCTCGAGATCAACCTCGTCGGACAGGTGGCCGTGACCCAGCAGTTCCTGCCGTCGCTGCGCGCCGGGGGCGGGCGCATCGTCAACGTCAGCTCGATCGGCGGACGGGTCGCGCTGCCGCTGGTGGCCGCCTACAACGCGTCGAAGTTCGCGCTCGAGGCGATCAGCGACTCGCTGCGCCGCGAGCTGCACGGTCAGGGCGTCGACGTGATCGTGATCGAGCCGGGCGGGGTGCGGACGCCGATCTGGCGCAAGGGCAACGAGCTCGCCGACGAGATCGAGCAGGACATGCCGCCCGAGGCCAAGCGCCTCTACGGGCCCATGATCGAGGCGTTGCGCCGCGAAACCGTGAAGATCGCCGAGAAGACAGGCATCCAGCCGCGCGAGGTGGCAGAGGTGATCGGCAAGGCGCTGACGGCAAAGCGCCCGCGCACCCGCTACCTGGTCGGCACCGACGCGAAGATCCGCGGCCCGCTGGCGAAGGTCATGCCCGACCGGCTGATGGACCGGGCGATCGCGCGCCAGCTCCCCGGCCGCTAGCGCGGCTTGCGCCAGACCGCGGCGAATGCCAGCGGCTGGCCGCGCAGCCGCTCCCACTTCGGCTTGAGCTCGAGCCAGGCGTCGTCGATTACGCGCTCCTTGAGCTCCGCGAGCTGCCAGCCCGCCCCGAGGGCGGCGGCGGTGTGCTCGCTGAGCAGGTGGACGTGCGTCTCGATCGCCACCGGTTCGCCCGCCGCGTTGTCGAAGTGGGTCGGCATCCCGGCGGCCATGATGAAGTGCGGGTGGAAGCCCACCAGCACGTATGTGGCGCCCGGCTTCGCGAGCCGGAAGGCCTCGGAGTAGAGCGGCCGCAGATCGGCCAGGTGCTCGTCCACCAGTGACGTGACGACGAGGTCGTAGGCCGCTGAGCCGAGCCCGGTGGACGCCACGTCGACCTCTACCAGGCGGCGGTAGACGCCGCTCGCGCGCGCCACCTCGAGCATCTCGGGAGTGAGGTCGACGCCGTCGATCGTCGCGACGCCCCGCTGGCGCAGCCAGGCGCCGGTGCGACCTGTGCCGCAGCCGAGGTCGGCGGCCTCCCCCGACCACGACACGTGCTCGAGCGCCTCCAGCAGCTCGATGTCCATGGCGTCCTCGACGGTCTGCTCGTAGGTGGCGACCCACTCGCCGTAGCCGCTGCGAACGTCCACCGTCCGGTAGCCGCGGGCGTCGAAGTCGGCGAAGTCCGCCATGCCGCCGAATCTAGCGGCGCGGCGCCAGGCAGCTCGCGTAGTCCTCGCAGTCGATCCGACCGGGCAGGAACGCCGCCGAGTGGAAGGTGGTGCTGAGCAGCTGCCGTGTGCGCACACCGTTCACGCGGCGCGCCAGGATGCGCTCGGTGGCCGACCGGTCGTGGCGCAGGTAGCGGTCGAACCAGGCAAGCAGGAAGTAGCCGACGTCGCGCAGCTGGGCCTCGTTGCCCCGCGCGGTGAAGTCGTCGTGCTGGAAGCCGCGCATGACCAGGGTCACCGTCGGCTGGCCGGCGGCCTTCCAGACGCGGTGACCGGTCTTCTTCAGCTCGGGGCCGGTCACCGTCGGCCGGCGGTAGCAGGGCCGGTCCATGGCAAAGCCGAACGCGGGGACGCGCGCGACGATCGGGTTGCGCGGCGGCACGACGCACCCGACCGCCGCGGCCAGGTCGCCGTTGGCGTAGCGCTTGAGCGAGTCGAGCGCCACGAGAGCGCGCACGCCGGGCTCGTCCTGGGCCAGCATCGAAGCGTTCGACCCCTGGGAGTGCCCGGCGAGGCCGATGCGGTCGGGCAGCGTCAGGTCCCTGAACGGGTTCGCCCGGGAGCGCAGCCAGCGGACGCCCGTGCGCACCGCCTGCTCGTGCCCGAGGAGATCGCCGTCGTGGGTCAGGACCAAAGTGACGTAGCCGTGGCCGGCGAGGTACCGCGCCGCCCATAGGAGTCCGCACTGGGTGCCGCCGGCGCCGTGCATGAGCACGACACCCGGTCGCCGGCCCAGCTTGCGCCGCGAACCCTGCGGCCGCAGCACGCTGCCCGGGTATGCGGCGCTGCCGGGGACCTGGACCGTCACCTGCCTGAGCACCGAGCTCCCCTGCCAGGCGAAGCTGGCCTGGGCCGGGCACGGAGCCGGTTGCGCCTGCGCGGCGCCGCCCGGGACGACCGCCACGGCTGCCAGCAGGGCCACGAGGTTCAACATTCGACCTGCACAACACCGGCGGCGGGCCGGGGTTGCGGAGTCAGTCCAGGCGGTGCAGCAGCGCGTCCGCCTGGCGGCGCTCCTCCTGCTCGACGCTCCAGTCCGGGTCACGCTGGTGGGCCACGCTCACCTCGGCCGGCGTCGGCAGGCCGGCGGGGTCGGGCCAGCTGGCGGGATCCCACAGCTTCGAGCGCACGAAGGCCTTGGGGCAGTGCGCGTAGACCTCTTCGGCTTCGATCACGATGGCGGTGCGGGGAGCCTTGCCCACCGGCGTCAGGCGATCGAGCAGCTCGGGCCGGGCGGTCACTCGGGCGCGCCCGTTCACGCGCAGCGTGGTGTCGCGCCCGGGGATCACGAAGATCACCCCGGCCCGGCCGCTGGCCACGACGTTCTCGAGCGTGTCCAGCCGGCGGTTACCAGTGGCATCGGGGATCGCGAGGTGCCGGTCGCCGAGCACCGTGACGAACCCGGGCGGCCCGCCGCGCGGGCTCACGTCGCACTGGCCCTGCTCGGAGTAGGTGGCGACGAACAGCATCGGCGCCGCGGCGATCAGCCGCCGGCACAGCTCGTCCAGGTAGCCGATGTCCTTGCTCACCGCGCGCTCCATCGCCGCGTCGTAGAACTCCCGCAGCTCCTCCACGCGCTCGAGTGCGCCGTCGAACGGATCGGTCACCCCATTGACTATGCCAGGCGACTCAGAGCGGCAGTTTCTCGACGGTGCGACCCGTGACTGCGACGGCATAGGCGTTGCGCAGCCGGTCCTCGCGCAGCGCGCGTACGCCCGCGGCGAGGCCACGCTCGTCGAGCGCCGTGACCAGCCAGAGGAGCTCGTCGGCGCGCGGGCGCAGCGCCGCCACCAGCGCGGTGCCGTCGCCGGGGTGAACCGTCCGGGCCACGTGGCCGTTCTCGTCGAGCAGGTAGAGCGTCGCGCCGTCCGCCGAGAAGCGTGCGAACACACCGCTGCGCTCGGGCCCGCGCTCGAGTGTGAAGCCGCCCCGCACGATGCGCGCCCGCGGCCAGCGGGCGACCACGAGACGCGTGACGTGCTCGGTGCCGGGAGCCCCGAGTGAGGATCCGGACACCGGGACGTCCACGCTCTCGAGCTTCTGCTTGGCGTCGAGGCACGGCGCGGACTCGGCGTCGTCGCACTCCACGCGCACCGGCCGCCGCTCGCCTTGGAGGCCGTGACGGAACGGCTCCGGGAAGGCGCCGACGACGGCGCGCACGAGGACCCCCGCGCCGCGGCGACGGTGGTCCCACTGCACGCGGTCGCCCGGCGACAGGTCGTATTGACCCGGGGCGGTGTCGGGCCGTACGCCGTTGACGAAGAAGCTCCAGCCCGGGCCGGGGGCGCGGACGTCGGACTCGGAGCGCAGCAGGCTCAACGCCGTGGCGCCGTCGGGCACCTTCGCGAGGCGCGCGGAGTCCACCTTCCTATGACCGAAGTCGCGGGTGACGCTCAGCGTCAGGCCGCCCGGCCCGCCGGCCCCGGCGCCGGCGCCGCAGCCGGAGGCCAGGAGCGCGGCGAGCAGCAGCGCCACGGCGTTACTCGGCTTGTACAGGCGCGGTCCGATCGGCGGGAGGCTAGCCGTGGCGCACGAGCACCCCCTCGCTACAATCGCCGACCGACGGGCCGCCATCGTCTAGGGGACTAGGACGCCGCCCTCTCACGGCGGAAACCGGGGTTCGAATCCCCGTGGCGGTACTCGAGAAAGCCCTGCTAGAGCGGGGCTTTCGCCGTTCAGGGGACGCCCGCGCCACACTGTGCGCCACAGTGCCCAAGCGCCCCTGCCTCACGTGCGGCGCGCTGGCCCATGGGAGCTACTGCCCCCGCCACATGCCCAAGCGCGACTCGCCCGGGCGCTGGACCGGCCCGGGCGCGGGCAGCTTCCGCGAGCTCACGCTGGCGAAGACGGGCGGGCGCTGCGAGCGCTGCGGGTCGGATGATCGAGTCGAGGCCCACCACGTCATCGCCCTGAGCGAGGGCGGGTCGAACGACGCGGCCACGAACGGGCAGGCGCTGTGCTTCGAGTGCCACAAGGAGATCGAGCGCGGCAGACTACGGGCCAATGGCGGGCGGTAGCGACCGCATCTCAGGTAGGCGAGTGCTGCTTGGAGGCCTGGCAGTCACGGTCCTATGGGGCCTCGTCTTCGGGTGGATCGATGACGAGCTGTGGACGCTGCGGAACTGGTTGAGTGCCCTCGTGGCGGGCGCCCTGTTCGTCGCCATGCTCGGCGTCGTCACCTATCTGCAGTCGCGCCGTCGGCCAGGGTGAGGGTCGGTTTTTGGGTGCGCTCTCCATCTACGCCGCCCCAGCGCGCTGCGCAAGAACGAGGCTCCGGGAGGACCTCCGAAACCTGGGTTCGCGTTGTACAACTAGTTGATTCGGCCCGACGGGAAGAGGCGAGAACTGCAATGCGGTTCACTGATCTTGAGCAGCGAGTCTTGGAGTTCATGGCAAACGCTGCTGAACCGACTTGGATCTTTCTCAGCGAAATGCCTGAGCTTGGGGGTGACCGAGGGACGCTGGAGCGGATCCTTGTCGACCTAGAGGCGCGTGGAATGGTCTCTCGGACTCGGGAGCCGTCCGGCAACCCAGACGCCAATCCAACCGACCTCGACGATTGGTGGGCGCTCACGTCGCTCGGACGGGGGGCCTTACGCGACTAGATGACGCCCAGATCGAGCCCACGCCTGGCCGCCCCCGTGCGTCACGAGGTCGCGGTCCTGCCTGCACGAGCCCCGCGCGGCGCAGGCGCGAGATCGCGTCCGCGATCTTCCAGTCCGGCCAGTCGAGGCTCGCGCGCCAGGTCGTTGCGGTCGATCATGTCGCCCTCGAGCACGAGCCCGAGCGCCACGGCGTCCTCGCGGTCCTCGCTCATGGCGGCAGCGTGGCCAGCGGCAGGCGGGCGCCGCCATCGTCCGATCGGATGAGCCTAGATCCAGACGGCGATGTCCATAACGAGCCCGGCGTGGCGGATGCTCAGGGTGAGCGTCGATCCATCGAAGCGGGTCCACGCGCTCTCGAACGTTCGCCGGTCGAGGAGCACGTGCCCCGCCGTGGGCTTCGCGGCGCTCGGCATGTCGCTCGACAGCTTCGAGCGCCACGTCCAGCCGCACGTCCGGCTCGTGCGTCGTGGCAAGCTGCGGCTCGTGCCGGTCACAGAGCTGCAGCGCTGGCTCGACGAGAGCGCCACGCACGCGCTCGATTGATGTTGCCCACCACCCGCCGCGGGCTTAGGCTGGCCTGGTCATGTAGATGGCCGGGCGGCGCTGACACGCCCCCGGCCCGGCACCGGAAACGAGGTTCCGATGCAAGCACAGCGTAAGACTCCCGAGGGCATCCGCATCCGCCACGCGAAGGCGTGCGCCTCACGAGGCGACGGCCGCTGCGACTGCCGGGCGACCTATCAGGCGAACGTCTGGGACAACCGCCACGCGAGCGCATCTTCAAGACGTTCGACACGCTCGCAGGCGCCAAGGCCGGCGGCGCGAGGCGCAGGTGGCGCTCGCGCAGGGCACGATGCGCGCGCCGTCCAAGCTAACCCTGCGCGAGGCCGCCGACACCTGGCTCGCCGGGGCCCGCGACGGGTCGATCCGCTCGCGCAAGGGCGAGCGCTACAAGCCGAGCGCGATCCGCGGCTACGAGCGTTGCCTGCGCCTGCGCATCCTGCCGGGGCTCGGCGGCCGGCGGCTTTCCGAGATCACCCGTGGGGACGTGCAGGCGCATGGGCCACGCGAGCGTGTCGATCACGTTCGACCGCTACGGGCACCTGATGCCCGGCAACGAGTCCGAGGCGGCCGGCCTGCTCGACGCCTACCTCGCCCGGGCGGCATCCGCGCCACAACGGCGCCACAGTGGACCCCTCACAGATGCGGTCGAGGGCGGTCGAGAGCGGTTGGCGAGTCCGCTCTAGCAGCGCGATTCGGCTCTAGCGCGTGCCCCCGGGGACACTTCGAATCCCCGTGGCGGTACCTCCCGCTCTGCGCAGCGGGGTCGCGGAGCGTGTAGCGGGAACGATTCACTCGCCTTCTCGCTCCAGCATCTTGGCGAGCGACCCCGCGAGCTGCTCCACGTCCCAGTCCAAGTGCACATCCGCCGTGGTCAACAGCGACTTGTGTCCGAGCAGCTTCTGGACCGCCTTCAAGTTCCCCGTCGCGTCGAGTAAGTGCTGCCCAGCCGTATGGCGGGCCTTACGCATCCGCTCGCCCTTCGTGGTTCCCTCCGCCACCACCCCCCGCATTGGCGAGGCAGCGGTACCACCAGTCGTGTAGCGCGTGGTTGCTGATCTGGGTGTCGGGGACCAGACGGGTGCCGGGGCGGTTGCCGCGGCGACCGGGCATCACGAAATGGGACGGCTCGGCGCCTGTGTCGAGGATCAGCCGCTCAAGGTCGTTCCAGAACGCGGGGTCGGGCAGCGGAAGAGCGCGGACCGTGCCGCCCTTGGCGAACACGGTGAGGGTGCGGCGCACGTGATCGAAGTGCTTGAACCGCACCTGGCGGATGCTGCCCTTCCGAAGCCCGTACACGAGCAGCGTCGCATTCACTGCGCACCGCGTCCTGTGTCGTGCCGCCGTCAGCCACGGCGGCACTAGGGTGGTGGGGCCCGCGGCCGTCAGCGGACCCGCGTTACGGCGGCGGCACACGAGGTTTCCGAGGCCTAGACGCCAGTGCCCGAGCCGACCGCTGAGGCTCACGCCGCTCGCAAGGCGGCGGCTGCCGCGTCCTCGGTGTGATGGCAGTGGCTAGTCGAGGCTCCTCTCACGCGCCCGCACGGTCGCTGTGGCAGTCATCCATAGGATCGTCAGGGTGCGCCGCCTGTTCCCGCTGCTCGCCGGTGTCCTCGCGCTCGAGACCTCCTTGTTCGCGGCTGTCGCTCCGCTTCTCCCGCACTACTCCCAGGAGTACGACCTATCGAAGGCCGAGGCCGGCATCTTGCTCGCCGCGTATCCCGCGGGCACTTTGCTCGCCTCCCTGCCAAGCGGTTGGATAGTCGTTCGGCGCGGCCCGAAGCAGATGCTTTTGGCGAGTCTCGTTCTGTTTGCGGCCGCGAGCGTGTCCTTCGCTTTTGCCGAACGATCGCCAGTCCTCGACATCGCGCGCTTCTTGCAAGGTGTCGCCGGCGCCGGCCTCTGGGCGGCGGGCATGGCGTGGCTGGCCGCGGAAAGTCCGCGAGACCGACTCGGTGAGGTGATCGGGGCGGCGCTCGGCGTTGGGATAGTCGGAATCCTCTTTGGGCCCGCGATCGGCGGCGTCGCCAGCGCGATTGGTCCGCAGATCGTCTTCACTGCGATCGCCGTTCTCGCTGGGGCGCTCGCGCTTGGCGCCGTGCAGCTACCCGCGCATGCATCGAATGCGCATCTAACGATGGCCCTGCTCGTCGCAGCCATCCGGACGCGGACCGTCCTAACCGGCTTCTGGCTATTCATGTTGCCTGCCGTCTTCGCCGGGGTGATCGAAGTGCTGGAACCGCTGCGCCTCGCAGGCTTCGGTACGAGCGGCCCGCTTATCGGTGCGGTGTTCGTCATAGCGGCCCTTGTCGAAGCCGTTGTCAGTCCTGCGGCGGGACGACTCTCCGACCGGCGTGGAAGGGCTGTGCCGCTGCGAGCCGGACTTGCCACAGCCGTCGTGATCGCACTCCTATTGCCGTTGCCCCGAGCAGCACTGCCTGCGGCCGCGTGCGTCGTGCTGGCCTTCGCTGCGCTAGGTATGTGTTGGGCACCCGCGATGGCGTTCTTGTCGGATGCCGCGGACGGCGCCAACCTCCCGTTCGCGATGACGTTCTCGCTCGCCAATGTCGCTTGGGCGACCGGCCACATGCTCGGGGCGGCGGGCGGTGCCCCACTCGCGGGGCACTTCTCGGATGCGGTTCCGTACTTCCTGGTGGCAGGTCTTTGCCTGCTTACCCTTCTTGTGCCACTCCGCGCCAGACCCTCGTTCGCGCGCCGCCAGCGCGCGCGGGAGGCCACTCACTGAAGCTCCGTATGCCACCGCCGCACTTGACATGCAGTGGCACAACGCTCCTCGCCTCATCCGAGCGGAACACTGCGGTTATTGCACCACCGCGATCGCGTCCATCTCGAAGAGCAGCTCGGGCAGGAACAGCTCGCTCTGCACTCCGATCGTCGCCGGATACGGCTCCTCGAGCAGCTCCCCGCGCACGCGCGAGAAGACCGGATAGTCGTCCACGATCCGCTTGAAGTGCGTGGTGGTCTTCACCACGTCCTTCCAGCTCGCGCCCACCTTGTCGAGCGCTGCCTCGATGTTCTTGTAGGTCTGCCGCATCTGCGCCTCGAAGTCGCCGACGCCGACGACCTGGTCGTTCTCGTCGAGCCCGGCCTGGCCGGAGATGAATGCGAGATTCCCGACGACGACGACGTCGGAGTACTTGCGGCCCCGAGGATCGGGGAAGAACTGCGGCTCTGTCATCCGGGCACCTCCACGGTGGCGCGGTGGAACTCGGGCAGCACGTGCTTCCCGATCAGGTCGATTGCCTTCATGTGCTTCTCGTGGCTGATGCCGTCGATCGAGAGGATCACCTCGTCCACGCCGCGCTCCTCGAGCTTCTTGAGCGTTGCCGTCACGTCGTCGGGGTCGCCGGCGACGATCGAAGGGCCGATCGTCATGAGCTTGTCGAGGTCGCGGCGGTATTCGTGCACCGCCTCGATCTGCTCCATGTACTCGTAGCTCGGCTTCTTGCGAAGCGGCGCGTACAGGTCGTCGAGGAGGAAGTCCACGAACTCGAACGCGCGCGTGGAGATCTCGTTCAGGGCGCGCGCTCGGGTCTCGGCGCAGTGCGCCGAGGCGACGTAGTAGCTGAAGACCTCCGTCGGCCTGCTCGAGACGGGCTCCGCCGACGCGAAGTTGTCGCGGTAAGCCGCGATGCGCACGTCGAGGGCGTCCCAGCCCAGGTAGTTGTCGGAGCTGATCACGCCGATGCCGAGCTTCGCCGCCAGTTCGTGCGTCTCCGTGCCGGAGCTCACCACGAGCAGCTCGGGCGGCGGATCCTGCACCGGCCGCGGCAGGATCGGGATGTCGTCGAGCTGCCAGTACGTGCCGTCGTAGTCGATCCGCTCGTGCTGGAGCGCCTGGCCGATGATCCGCATCGACTCTTCCCACATCGGTCGCGAGTGCTCGAAGTCGACGTTGAACGTCTTGACGGTGTTGATGTTGTTCCCGCGCGCGGTGCAGAGCCCGGCGCGGCCGTTCGTCACGGCGTCCAGGGTCATCAGCCGCTCGGCGACCTGCACCGGATGGACGTAGGTGATCACCATCGCCATCCAGCGGATCTGGATCCGGCTGGTGCGCTCGGCCACGGCGCCGTAGATGGCGTCCGGCGCCGTGATCGATGTGTAGGGACCGCTGAAGTGCGTCTCGGAGGTGCCCCAGCAGTGATAGCCGTGCTCTTCGGCGAGCGCGGCCTCGTCGAGGATCTGGTGGATCTTCTCGGCCGGAGTCGCGGCGTTGCGCAGGTTCCCGTCCGAGATCAGCCCGATCCGCATCCGGTCAGGCCTCCTTGACGTCGTACGTCGTGAAGGAGTACAGGCCGCCGGCGTTCTCCTCGAGGTCCTTGCTCCCGGCCGCGAACTCCGGCGAGGCCGCGGACTCCGCGAGCGCCTCGCGCGACTCGTACTCGAGCTCGACCACGAAATGCACCTTCTTCTCGTCGCCGTCGACGTCCACCGGGCCATCGCTCACGTACGGGCCCTTGAGGTCCGGGATCTTGCGCACCAGCGGAAGGTGCGTCTCGTAGTACCAGCGCTTGAACTCCGCCGGATCCGGCGGCTCCGTGAAGAAAACGAGAAGCCTCACCATCGGGACCGTCCTTTGCCGCCGCGTCTCGGCGTGTAGGGGGCGAAATCGATCGTAAATCGGAGCTTTCAGCTCGAAAGCGACCGTATCATACGACGCGAGGTCAGTGTGAGAGGCTCAAACCGATGACGCCGCCGATCGCGATCGCCATGAAGACGAACTTCGTCGCGTCCGCGGACTCGCCGAGAGCGACCATCCCAACGACCGCGGTGCCGGTGGCCCCCACTCCCGTCCAGATCGCGTAGGAGGTGCCGATCGGCAGCTCCTTCACGGCCAGCGTGAGCAGCGCGAGGCTCGTGCTGCCGAAGACCAGCACGCCGAGGCTCGGCCGCCACTCGGTGAAGCCCTTCGCCAGCTTCATGCAGAAGGCGAACCCGATCTCGGCGACGCCGGCCAGGAAGAGAAGCGCCCAGGCCAAGCTCAGTGCCTCCCTGCCGTCGGCTCACATCGCGCTTCGGCCTCCATCCTCCAGACGAGCGCGCCGGTTACGCGGCTCGCCTCTCCGGATCCGAGGAAGGCTGTAGAGCAGCCGCCTCGTCCGCTTTGGCGACGCAGCGCGCCGGAATCCTGGTCGCGATGAACTCTGTCACCGACGGCCGCATTCCGCTCGGCGGCCAGGCGGTCCCAGCCGCCCGCGCTCATGGACGCGCCGTCAGGCCGACGCCGTGGCGCGTTCGAGCTCCGGGACGACGGCCTCCCCGAGCAGGCGGATCGAGCGCATGTTGTGATCGTGCCCGAAGCCGTCGATGCGCAGGACGGCCTCGTCGACGCCGAACTCCTCGAGCCGGCGCAGCCAGCCGAGGAAGTCCTCGGGCGTACCGACCATCACCGAGGGCGTGTGCGCCTTGAGGTACTCCATGTCCTCGCCGTGGCTCTCGAGCTCGTCGGTCATCTCGCGCATGTACTTGTAGCCGGGAAGGTTCTCCGGCATGCGGCGGTACAGCTCCACGGCGGCCTTGACGTAGTCGAACGTCAGCTGCCGTGCCACGTCCTCCGCCTCCTCGCGCGTCTCGGCGCAGAAGGCGGTCGCGACGTAGAACCCCACGTAGTCGTGCACGAACGCCGCAACCGGCTCGGCCGATCCGATCGTCTCCCTGTACAGGCTCACCTGGGTCTCGGCGTAGTCCCAGCCGAGGTAGTTGTCCCAGCTGATCATCCCGAGGCCCTTCTTGGCCGCGATGACCGGCGTGTCCTTGCCCGTGGCGATCACCGATATCGGGGGGTGCGGCTTCTGAAGCGGCATCGGCACCAGGGAGCGCGGGGGGATCTTCCAGAACCGGCCGTCGTACTCGAACGGGTCGTCCTGCCACGCGCGCGCGATGATCTCGAGCGACTCCGCCCACTGCTCGCGAGTCGACTCCG
>JAXDIG010000019.1:0-8476 GCA_034664125.1 Thermoleophilaceae bacterium
CCGGCGAGCCGATCGGCGAGCCGATGCAGGCGCGCGAGCTGATGCGCGAGATCGCGGAGGCCGCATGGCGCTGCGCCGATCCGGGCGTCCAGTACGACACGACGATCAACCAGTGGCACACGTCGCCGAACTCGGGGCGCATCAACGCGTCCAACCCGTGCTCGGAATACATGCACGTCGACAACTCGGCCTGCAACCTCGCTTCGCTGAACCTCATGAAGTTCCGCCGGCCCGACGGATCCTTCGACACGGAGTGGTTCTCCCACGCGGTGGACGTCGTCTTCCTCGCCCAGGAGATCGTCGTCGGCCCGTCGAGCTACCCGACCAAGGAGATCGGCGAGAACGCCCGCGCGTTCCGCCAGCTCGGCCTGGGCTACGCCAACCTCGGCGCGTTCCTGATGTCCAACGGCATGCCCTACGACTCCGACGCGGGTCGCGGCACGGCGGCGGCGATCACCGCGCTGATGACCGGCCGGGCGTACCTGGGCAGCGCGCGCATCGCCGCGGCGATGGGGCCGTACGAGCGCTACGCGGAGAACAGCGAGGCGCACAACGGCGTCATGCGCATGCACCGCGACGCGGCGTACGAGATCGAGGGCGAGATGTGCTCGGACACCGAGCTGCTGACGGCCGCCCGGCGCGTGTGGGACGAGGCGGTCGAGATCGGCGAGCGCAACGGCTACCGCAACGCGCAGGCGACGGTGCTGGCACCGACGGGCACGATCTCGTTCCTGATGGACTGCGACACGACCGGCGTCGAGCCCGACTTCTCGCTGATCAAGTTCAAGGAGCTGGTCGGCGGCGGGCAGATGACGATCGTCAACCGCACGGTGCCGCTGGCGCTCCAGACGCTCGGCTACGCCGAAGAGCAGGTCAAGGCGATCGAGGCGCACCTGGCCGCGAACGCGACGATCGTCGGAGCGCCCGGGCTGCGCGACGAGCACCTGTCGGTGTTCGACGTGGCAGTCGGCGAGCGGGCCATCTCGCCGATGGGCCACATCAAGATGATGGCGGCGGCGCAGCCGTTCCTGTCCGGGGCGATCTCGAAGACGGTCAACCTGCCGGAGTCCGTGTCGATCGAGGACATCGCGGGCGTGTACAGCGAGGGCTGGAAGCTCGGGCTGAAGGCGCTGGCGATCTACCGCGACGGGTCGAAGACGGCGCAGGCGCTCAGGACGGACGCGGGCGACAAGAAGGAGGCCGTGGTCGAGGCGGAGGAGCCGCCGCGCCCGGTGCGCCGGCGCATGCCGCGCGAGCGCCAGTCGCTCACGCACAAGTTCTCCGTGGGCGGCCACGAGGGCTACCTCACGGCCGGCGAGTACGACGACGGCACGCTGGGCGAGATCTTCCTGACCGACGTCGGCAAGGAAGGCTCGACGATCAAGGGCATGATGAACGCGTTCGCCACGGCGATCTCGATCGGGCTCCAGTACGGCGTGCCGCTCGAGACGCTGGTGCGCAAGTTCGCCTTCGTGCGCTTCGAGCCGGAGGGGTACACCGGCAACCCGGAGATCCCGTTCGCCAAGTCGATGCCGGACTACATCATGCGCTGGCTGGCGGCCCGCTACGGCGACGCCGACCTGCACGAGGAGCTCGGCATCCTCACGCCCGAGGTGAGGGCGCGCAAGGCGTCGCAGGAGGCGCTGATGCGCGGCGACACCGCGGGGCCGCCCGAGGCGGAGCCGACCAACGGGACGAACGGCGGCAACGGGTCGCCCGCGCGGCCCGCGGGAAGGGCGTCGACCGAGCCCAAGCCCGCGGCGTCCGCGCTGACGGACGAGCCGCCGGCGATCCCGGCCAAGCTGTCCGGCCTCGACCTGGGCCCGGCATGCGGCCAGTGCGGAGGCATGATGCAGCGCACCGGCTCGTGCTACACGTGCTCGAGCTGCGGGAACAACACGGGCTGCGGCTGATGGGGGATGTTGACTAGATGCGTGCGGCCGTACCGCTTTGCCGACTTTTCACCGGGCGCCAGCTAATTTGGGGCCAGGTCGCACCTGAAGAGAGTGCGGCAGGCGTTTCGGTACGTGACGTTCAGGCCGTCCCTGTGGGCGCCCGCAGGAATTCGCAGCCGTGACTGTCGCCACTGTTCCGAACGTTCGCCGTCTTGCGCAGTACCGTCCGTTCGAGCTTGGCGGCCTCGACCTACGCGCCGTCCTGCGCGATCTCGTGCTTGCGGCGACGGCGATCAACGACGGCGAGATGGACTCGATCTTCGATTGCCGGTCGGCGTTCGCCGACCTCTGGGAGCTGGAGGTCGAGGTCGAGGAGCTTCGCCCGGTGATCGAGGACCTGGTCGAGGACCAGCTGATGGAGCGCGAGGGGAAGGGCTTCGGACTAGCCAACGCCGCCCGCGCCGACCTCGAGGCGAGGGCATGCGAGTGGGAGAAGACCGAGGAGCGCGCCTTCCGCGAGTGGGAACTCGCCGTGCGCAAGGAGAAGCCAGGCGTGTCCGACGACGACATGGACGTTCTGCGCGAGGACCTTCGCCAGTGGCTCCGCCTGATCATAGTCCGCCACGGGGCCGAGGCCGCCCTGATGCTCTACCCGGAGCAGGAGCGCGCGCGGCGCTTCTTCGAGGACGTCGATGCGCGCGGCTTCGAGTCGCTGCCCGAGCGCAATCGCGACATGCAGCGGCTGAGGCGGGACACGCTGCCGCTCTTCATCCGCTGCCCGACGCCCGACCAGCGCAGCTTCCTTGCGGGGCTGCTCAACACAAGCTTCTACATGAGCGTCCTGACGATCGACCCCGAGGCCAAGCACCTCGTCCAGGAGCAGATGAAGGGGCATCGGATCTACCTGGATACGAACTTCCTCTATGCGATTCTCGGCGCCGCGCCGCCCGAAGAGGTCTACTCGTCACGCCGACTCCTTCAGCTGAGCCGCGAGCTGGGCTTTGAGTTCGCGGTGACGCCGTGGACGATGTCGGAACTTCACACGAGCATCGCACGCTCCCGCCGCGACATCGAGCAGCAGAGCCGCTTCATTCGGCCCGAGCTCGCCAGAACCATGTTGCGCGTCGCCGGCGAAAAGGGCTTCAACCGACTCGTCTGGCAGGCCTACAACGACAACAAGACGCAGCCGAAGGACGTTTTCGATCGACTCGACCACTTCCAGCGGGAACTCGAGCGCTACGCGATCAAGGAGATCGACCACGGCTGCAAGACGGTCGAGCGGCAGGAGGAGCGTGTCAAGCTCTACGCCTCGCTCGTGAATGCCGAGCGCTTCCCATACCTGCGCGAGCCCGTTGTGCTCGAGCACGACGCGAAGTGTCGGCTCCTGATCGAACGCCTCCGTGGGGACGGCAAGGTGAACGTATCGAACGCGCGCTTCTGGTTCCTGACCTATGACACGAAGCTGCCGCGCTTCGCGCAGCGCGTGCCCGACAACGGCGACCCGGTGCCTGAGCTTCCGTTCTGCATCTCGCCGTCGGCATTGGTCCAGATCATCCGGGCGCTTACGCCCCGCACCGTTGACTTCGACCGCACCGTCGTGGACCTCCTCACCTCGCCCTTCGTCGGCTACCGGCAGGCCGTTGATCCGGCCGTCGTCCAAGAGGTCATCGGCCGCATGGACCACTTCGAGGACGCCTCGGCTGAGCTGGCCATCGCCATCCTGACCGACACCGCCAAAGTCTCGGAGATCGAGCAGGCGGTCGAGTCCGAAGACGACGACAAGGTTGAGGAGGCCGTGCGCAGCGCCTACAGCACCGCCGGGCGCGAGTGGCAGGAGGCCGTCGCCGCGAGCGAGCGGCGGGTAGCCCAGATCGAAAAGGAGCTCGCCGCGGCGGAGGGGCGCGTCGCAGAGGCCGAAATCGCCAGAACGCGCGACCTTGAGGAGGCCGAGCGCAAGCAGGGCCGAGAGGTCGGGGACGCCAAGGCGAATTTCGAGCGCCAGCGCGCGGAGTGGGAGGACGAGAAGAAGGCGCTCACGGAGCGCATCGAGAGCGCCGAGCAGACCCGCGATGCCGCCGACGACCGCATCAAGGCGATCGAGGACCAGATGAAGGCCGCCGACGAGCGGAAGCGGCGTAGTCGCAGGATCAGCGTAGGTGGGCTTTTCGTCGCCGCCGGCGTCGCCGCCGCGCTCGTCCTGTCGCTGCTCGCCGTCACGGACGAGTGGGCGATCGCCGGGTCCGTGATCGGCGGCGCCGGGCTGACCCTCGTGGGCGTGCGCGTCCTGGCCGGCAAGGAGCACGGCAAGGAGATCGCCCTCTGGGGAGGGACGCTACTGGCGATTGCGGCGATCGTCGTCTCGATCGTCCTCGGCGCCGAGTAAGCGCAGCGCGACAGGCGCTCGATCACCGCAAGACGCGGTGTGCGCCAAGCGTAACGACACGCGGCGTCGAATCGAGCGCATAAGCACGAAAGCAGCCATCTGCCTTTGGACAGCTGAGCTCCCGGGCCCAGGGTCTTTAAACGAGGGCCGCCGGGCGCGGCCGTCGTTGCCTCTGCACAGACCACTGCACAATTTCCGTTGCGCAATCGGTAGGACGAGGAGATGTTCATGGCTCGATCCAAGGCCGGGGCCAAGGCCTTATCCAGTCCGAGCGTGCCGGCCAGCGTGGGTGCCTCATATCTGCCTCGCATCAAGCAGGTGCAGTGGGATCACTACTACATGGACGTCGCCCTGACGGTGAAGACCCGCGCCAACTGCTGGGGCGCGCTCGTAGGCGCTGTCCTTGTCCTAGAGAACCGCATCGTCTCGACGGGATTCAACGGAACACCCTCGGGCTTCGCCAACTGCCGGGACGGTGGATGTGAGCGCTGTCGCCAGCGGGAGCTCCACGCCCGCGGTGAGCTAGAGCACGTCACCGAGCCCGAGGTTGCATCCGGCCCCAAACAGCTGGACTTGTGCTTGTGCGTTCATGCAGAGGCCAATGCGCTGCTCTCAGCGGCGAAGTTCGGCAATCACACGGAGGGGTCCTGGCTCTACACCACCAGCAAGCCATGCTTCGCGTGTTTGAAAGAGGCGTATCAAGCAGGGGTGAAGAGGATCGTGTATCTCGAGGACTGGGATCCGACCAAGAGCAAGCTGCTCCAAAAGCAGTACGACGAGTTGGTGGAACACCTGGCCGACGGCAACCCACGCAATTTCGAACGGCTGGCGCGACAGCGTGACGTTGTTGCTCCCGGACACGGCGAACCGCGAAGCCCGGACCTCGACGAGAGGATTGACCTGCCCGATGCAGCAGCGGCGTCGCCACCGAAGTCGAGGCCCGGAAAGGGCGCACGCAAGCGCCCGGGGCGCAGTGATGACGCTGCGCCCCGCAAGACCCGACCAAAGGCTTAGATCGCCTCGGACGAGGATGGCTGAGCCGGAACGGGCTCGCCGGGGAACAGCTTCAACTCCGTCACCTGCCTCCCCCCGGGCTGAGCACGGCCGACCCAGCCATAGTCCCACGCCAGATCGGTCAACCCGGAGAGCGACTCGAGCATCTTGCGGGCTTTGTCACGGTCGAGGGCAGACTCGGCGCTGATGATCACGTACGCCGTTCCAGCGGGGTGGCCCGCTTCCGCCGAATCGAGGATTCCGTGCGCGACCACCTCAAGCCCGAGATACGGCTTCAACCGCCTCGCCACCCAGCTCATGGCGCGCCCATCCCGGTGGGGAGGGAATGGTCCTCTCGCCTAGTACGCCGCTCGCTCACGGGTTCCGAAGCCTCGCGCTTGGCCGCACGAAGTGAAACCAGCGTGTCACGAAAAGTGACCTATTTGCGGATGGGGCGAGCCGCCGGCTCAGGGGCAGCGCAGCTTCAGGTCCTTGCGCACCGCGCGCGGCAGGCGTGGCTTCGAGCAGCCGATCCCGGAGGTGCCCACCGTGACCAGCCGCCACCCCTTGCGGCCGTGCTTGAAGAGCCCGCGGCTGGGGTCGAAGGGGTCGCTGTAGGCGCCCGTCGGCACGATCGCGGCCCGCGCCCATGGGCCCTCCGTGGAGATCCGCGGCTTCGAGAGCTCGAAGTGCCCTCTGCGCACGGCGCGCGGGACCAGCTCGGAGCTCTTGACGGCTTGGCGGAGCTGGGCCCGCTCGTCGCGGCTGGGGGCGCGGCTCGCCAGCGCGGCCGCCGGGAGCGCGGCAGCCAGCAGGACGGCGGAGATGATCAGCAACGGTCGCATCGGCCGCAGCGTAGAGGTGTCGGGTGCGCCTCGCGCTGGTTCGCCGGGAGTGCGCGTGGCCTACGGCCGGTCGCCCGTGAGCTCCCGCGCAAGCCGGCGCAGGAGGGCGTTCACCGCGGGGTCACGGTCGGCGCTTTGGTCTGCGAGCGCCTCCATGAGGAGCTCGCGCCGAGCCGCCAGGGCGCGGCCCGCGAGGCTGTGGCCGGCGGACGTGAGGGTGGGGCCGAGCTCCTCACCGGCGACGAGGCCACGCCGGCGCAGCTCGTCGACGACGGCTGCGATGCGTTCAGGTGTGACCCCGTCGTGCTCGGCCAGCGCGCGGGCGCCGGCGAACCCGTGCCAGTCGATGCGGACAAGCGCCCAGGTTGCCCCCGGGCTGAGATCGATCCCGGCGCGCGCGGCCAGGCGCTCGCGGAACTGCTGACGTTGGTCGAACGTGGTTGCGCGGCTGAGCGACCGCTCGATCTCGGCGAGGGAGTCGGGCGATCTCGGCGCGGCCAGGCTGTCGTCCAGGCCTGTGCTGGTCGCGGCGGTCTCCCGGAGCGGACGCTCCTGCAGCAGCCAGCTGATCGCGAAGCCGAGCAACGCCACGCCGGCGGCCACTACGAACACCGGCCGAAGCGCGTGCACGTACGCGTGCTCGTAAGCCGAGCGAGCAGCCGCCGGCAAGCGGGCAAGCTGGGCGCTGCTGGGCCTTGCGCCGGCCGACACCTCGGCGGCGAGCGGGCCGGTCAGCACGCCCTGCAGCTCGGAGCTCAGACGCGAGGTGAAGATCGCCCCGAACGCCGCCGCCCCCAGGGACCCGCCGATCCCGCGAAACAACGTCACCCCCGAGGTCGCCGCTCCGAGCACCTCGTAGTCGACGGCGTTCTGGACGGCCAGCACGAGCACCTGCATCACGGACCCCAGCCCGAGCCCGAGCACCAGGAGGTAGACCGCCGACGCCGCCGCGCTCGTGCCCACGTCTAGGCGGGAGAGCAGCAGCAGCCCGATCGCCGTCACCGCCGTGCCGGCAATCGGAAACGCGCGGTAGCGCCCGGTGCGCGAGATGAGCTGACCAGAGAGGATCGACATCACCAGCACTCCGCCCATCATCGGGACCAGTCGCAGGCCCGCCTCGGTGGGGGTCGCCCCGTCGACCGTCTGGAAGTACAGCGGTAGGAAGGTGACCGACCCGAACAGGGCGAAGCCGACGATCAGCGACAGCGCGCCGGCGACGGCGAAGACGCGGTCACGCAGCAGAGCCGGCGGGAGCACCGGCTCGCGCGCCCGGCGCTCGACCGCCAGGAAGAGGGCGAGCAGCATCACCCCGAGCGCCGCGACGAGGATCACCTGCGACGAGTCCCATGCCCAGGTTGTTCCGCCCAGGCTCGTGACCAGCACGATCGCGCTCAATCCTCCCGCGAAGAGCCCGACGCCGAGATAGTCGATCACCGGCCGCTCGCGCCCTTGGGCGGTCGGCAGCGTCGCGGCAAGGACAATCAGCGCCGCAAGCCCGAGAGGCAGGTTGACGTAGAAGATCCAGCGCCAGGAGAACGTCTGGACGATCACGCCGCCGAGCAGAGGCCCGGCGACGCTGGCCACGCCGAACACGGCGCCGAAGAAGCCCTGGTACTTGCCGCGTTCCCGGGGCGAGACGACGTCGCCGATGACGGCCTGCGTCAGCACGATCAGCCCGCCCGCGCCAAAGCCCTGCACCGCGCGGAAGGCGATCAACTCGGTCATCCCGTTGGCCAGGCCGCACAGCGCCGACCCGATCAGGAACAGGATCACGGCGCTCTGGAGAACCCGCTTGCGGCCGTAGAGGTCGCCCAGCTTCCCGTACACCGGCGTGACTGCCGTCTGCGCAAGCAGGAACGCGCTCGTCACCCATGCCAGGCGATTCAGTCCGCCGAGATCTCCGACGATCGTCGGCAGCGCGGTGGCCACGATCGTCTGATCCAGCGCCGCCAGCAGCAGGACCAGCATCAGCCCCGCGAAGATCACCCGCAGGCGGGACCGATCGACCGGCGCGGGCGCCGCGGCGGAGACAGCAGAGGCAGCGACGGCAGACATCGGCGGGCTCGCCGAGATGCTAGCCAAGCGCGTCAGTCGCGTACTGAGCCGGGCCCTTCGCCGCCTCTCGGTGAGATGAACGGCGGCTGTTTGTGGCCGTTGGTCTGTCTCGCCGCGAAGCGCAAACAGCGGCGGGGAAGGGCTGGGATGCACAACCCACCCAACCCCCCGGCTCCGAGGCAGGTGGGTCGGCTTTCGATGGGATACGCGCTCGGATCCGCCCCGCCCTGCGCTCCGGCCGCGGGGCGGGCCGCTTTGAGACGCGCAGGGATGGCAAATGCGGCCGACGCTCGCCGCAGCTGCCG
>JAXDIG010000013.1:0-82948 GCA_034664125.1 Thermoleophilaceae bacterium
ACGGCGCTCGCGGCGCTCGAGCGCCTGGGCGCCGCCACGCTGTCGACCGACGAAGTGGTTCATGAGCTGCTCTCGGGCGACGAGCTGCGCGACATCGTCACGAAGCGCCTCGGCCCCGATGTGGCGCCCGAGGGCCAGCTCGACCGTTCGCTGATAGCCGAGCGGGTATTCGGCGACGACGAGGCTCGCGTGTGGCTCGAGGGCGAGCTGTGGCCGCGCGTGGGCCGGCGCGTGACGGAGTGGAAGCAGGAGGTCGAGGCGCTCGATCCGGCGCCGCCGGCGGCCGTGGTCGAGGTCCCGCTGCTGTTCGAATCGGGTATGGAGGCGGCGTTCGACGCCACGATCGCCGTGGTCGCGGACGAGGCGGTGCGCGAGCAGCGCGCGGGCGCCCGTGGGCACGCGGCGGTCTCCGAGCGGACCGGACGGCAGCTTTCGCAGGCGGAAAAGGCGCAGCGTGCGGACTTCGAGGTGCGCAACGACGGCACGCTCGACGAGTTGAGGAAGACGCTGTCCCAGCTACTTGCGAAACTCGAACCGGTCCCGTGAACTCACACGCCGCCAGCAGAGTCCGTCGCCGCCCGCGCGCCCGAGTCCGGCGCCGGCGGCTCGCGGCCGTTGCCGTGGTGGCGGCGCTCGGCGTGCTGTGCGCGGCGCTCGTATCGGGACTGGGGGAGCAGGCGGTCCGCGAGATCACGCTCCCGCTCAAGCACGACGACATCATCCGCCAGCAGGCCAGGGACAAGGGCCTCGATCCGGCGCTGATCGCGGCAGTGATCTACGAGGAGTCGCGCTTCCGCGACCAGACCTCGCACGCGGGCGCGCGCGGGCTGATGCAGATCACGCCCGAAACCGCCGCCTTCATCGCGCGGCGCTCCGGCGGCATCCGCTTCCAGCAGGCTGACCTCGCCACGCCGCAGATCAACATCGCCTACGGCGCCTGGTACCTGCGCTACCTGATCGACCACTACGAGGGCAACGAGACGCTCGCGGTCGCTGCCTACAACGCCGGCCAGACCAACGTCGACAGGTGGGTCGAGCGCGCCGGCGGGCCGGACCGGTTCGACAGCGCCCGCCACATCCCGTTCCCCGAGACGCGCGCCTACGTGAAGAACGTGCTGGAGCGGCGCGGGCAGTACCGCGACCACTACGGCAGCGAACTGGGCCTCTAGCGGCTCAGCGCAGGCTCGTGAGGAACCCGAGGTCGCCGACCACGGAGAGGTGCTCGCGCATGCGCTGGGCGGCGGCGTCCTCGTCGCCCGCCTCGATCGCGGCCAAGATCAGGCGGTGGGCGGCGAGGCTCCCCGGGGGCCGGCCCGGCCGCGCCAGCGAGGCGCGCCTGGTCTGGTCGATCGGGTCGGCGAGGTCGTCCCACAGGCGCGCCAGCAGCTGGTTGCGGGCGGCGCGCACGATCGCGGTGTGGAAGTCGGCGTCGGCGTCCGCCGGGTCACCGGCTGACTCGATCGCGGCCTCCATCTCCTCCAGCGCCGCGTGCATGGCGCGCAGGTCGCCGGCGCTACGGCGGCGCGCCGCCAGGCGCGCGGTCTGCGTTTCGATCGCCTCGCGCACCTCGATGACGGCCGGGAGCTCCTCGTAGGTGCTGGCCAGCTCGTTGGCGAGCGACGGCAGCACGTCGTCCAGTGCGCGGGCCAGGAAGACCCCGCCGCCGTGGCGGATGTCGACGAGCCCTGTGACCTCGAGGGCGGTCAGCGCCTGGCGCACCGAGGTGCGGCTGACGCCGAGCCGGTCCGCGAGGTCGCGCTCCGACATCAGGCGGTCGCCGGGACGCAGGCCTTGGACGTCGATCAGCTCCCGCAGGCGCTCGACCACCTCTTCGTAGAGGCGGCTCCGCCGCACGGGCCGGAGCGCGTGGCGGACGTTGTCTGACTCCGCTGCACGTCCCGACTCGCGGTCCTCGGCTCCGCGGGCCATTGGCCAAGTTTGGCATAGCGGCGGACTGGATAAATTGCTAAGTGGTCTAGCCACTCAACCATTGAGGGAGGGAGATGGACTACGCCGAGCCGCTGCTCCGTCCGCTCCACGAGCGCAACGGCGAACCCGCGCTCCGGATCGCCGGAGGCGCGCTCTGCTACCGCGATCTGCGCCAGGCCGCCGGCGCTGCGGCGGCTCAGGTCGGCGGGGCGCGGCGCGTCGGTGTCTGGGCGGACTCCACCCTTGAAACCTGCATCGCGATCGTCGGCGCGCTCGCCACCGGCGCGACCGTGGTCCCGGTCAACCCCAAGCTCGGCGAGGCCGAGCTGCGCCACGTCCTCGGCGACAGCGCCCCGGAGCTCCTGTTCGGAGCGCCGGAGGACGCGCTCTCCGTCCTCGAGCGGCGCCCTAGCCTCGCCACGGTCGACCCCGATGCGCGCGGGGAGTTGCCGGTGGACGAGCTGGATGACGAGCACCCGGCGCTGATCGTCTACACCTCGGGGACCACCGGCATGCCCAAGGGCGCGGTCCTGCCGCGCCGCTCGGTGGCGAGCAACCTCGATGCCCTGGCCGAGGCCTGGGAGTGGACCGACTCCGACCGGCTCACGCACGCGCTCCCGCTGTTCCACGTACACGGCCTCGTGCTCGGCCTGCTCGGCCCGCTGCGCCGCGGCGGCGAGCTCCACCACCTCGGCCGCTTCGAGCCCGCCGCACTCGCCGGCGCGCTTGAGGACGGCGCGACGATGGTCTTCGGCGTTCCGACGATGTACCACCGGCTCGCCGAGCAGGCCGGCGAGGACCAGCGCCTCGCCGCGGCGCTCGCCCGCCCGCGCCTCCTGGTGTCCGGCTCCGCCCCGCTGCCGGCCCCCGACTTCGACCGCATCGAGGAGCTGACCGGCCAGCGGATCGTCGAGCGCTACGGCCTCACGGAAACGCTCATGAACACGGCCGTGCGGGCCGACGGCGAGCGCCGTCCCGGCTACGTGGGTGAGCCGCTGCAGGGCATCGAGTTGCGCCTCGTCGGCGACGACGGCTCGGACATCGAGGAGTCCGACGACGACACCATCGGCGAGGTGGCCGTGCGCGGGCCCAACCTGTTCACCGGCTACCTGAACCGGCCCGAGGCCACGTCCGAGGCGGTGCGGGACGGGTGGTTCTTCACCGGCGACATGGCCGCCCGCGCGCCCGACGGCTACCTGCGCATCGTCGGCCGCCGCTCCACCGACCTGATCAAGACCGGCGGTTACAAGGTGGGCGCGGGCGAGATCGAGACTGTGCTGCTCGGTCATCCGGGCGTCGAGGAGGCCGCTGTGGTGGCGGCACCCGACTCCGACCTGGGCGAGCGGATCGTGGCTTTTGTGGTGTCTCCCGAAGGAGCCTCCTCGCCCCCGGCCGAGGAGCTGATCGACCACGTGGCCGGCCAGCTCGCTCCCCACAAGCGCCCGCGCGAGGTGCGGTTCGTGGACAGCCTGCCGCGCAACGCGATGGGCAAGGTCATGAAGAAGGAGCTCGAGGTCTGAGCGATGGCGCAGCCGGTCGCCCGGGACGCCGGACCGGAGTTCGTGCTCGTCGAATGGCCGGCGCCGCGGGTCGCGCGGCTGGTGCTGAACGACCCCGGGCGCCGCGGAGCGCTGTCGCCCGACCTGCTCGGGCAGCTCGGCGCGGAGCTCGAGCGCCTCGACGCGGACTGCGTGATCGTCACCGGCCAGGGCGAGGTGTTCTCCTCCGGGTATGCCCTCGACGCGATCGGCGACCCGCTCGATCCCGAGGAGGCCGATCGGCTGATCGCCCCGGCGCGCGTGGCGGCGCTCGAGGCCATCGCCGCCCATCCGGTCCCCGTGCTGGCGGCGCTGAACGGCCCCGCGATCGGCGGCGGCCTCGAGCTGGCGCTCGCCTGCGACCTACGCATCGCCGTCCCCTCCGCCGAGCTGGCAGCGCCGGCCGGCAAGCTCGGCCTCGTCTACACCGAGGAAGGGCTGGCCCGCTTGCTCGAAGGGATGCCCGCCGCGGTGGTGGCCGAGCTGTTCCTGCTCGCATCGCCGCTCTCGGCCGAGCGCGCGCACGCGCTGGGGGTGGTCAACTCGCTGGTGGAGGCGGCCGACCTGGAATCCGCGGCGGTCCGCGCCGCGCTGCGATGCGCGAGGCTCGCGCCGCTGGCCGAGCGCGGCAACGTCCACATCCTCCGCGCGCTGCGTGCGGCGCGTCCGCCGCTGGCGGTCGCCGAGCGCGAACGGCTGGCGGCGCTGCGCCGCGACGGGATGCGCTCACGGGACTTCGCTGAGGGAGTCGAGGCCTTCAAGGGTCGGCGTGAGCCGGTCTGGCGAGGCAGTTGAGCGAGAGGGGACAGCATGTCGGCTGAGGTCGTATCCATCCTCGTGCTCGCGGCGATCTTCGTCGTCGCGATCGCCATGTCGGTGAACATGGGGCTGCTCGCCTTCGCGGCGGCATTCCTGGTGGGCACGCTCGCCGCCGACATGACCGCGGACGACATCTTCGCCGTGTTCCCGGGCGGCATCTTCGTGGTCCTCGTCGGCATCACCTACCTGTTCGGGATCGCTCAGCTGAACGGCACGGTCGGGTGGCTCGTGAACCTGGCCATGCGGGGGGTCGGCGGGCGCGTCGGCGCGATCCCCTGGGTCATGTTCGCCATCGCGGGGGTGCTCACCGCGATCGGCGCCGTGAGCCCGGCTGCGGTGGCGATCGTCGCGCCGATAGCGCTCGGCTTCGCCGTGCAGTTCGGGATCAACCCGCTGCTGATGGGCGTGATGGTCGTGCACGGCGCCCAGGCGGGCGGTTTCTCGCCGATCAGCGTGTACGGCACGATCGTCAACGACGCGCTGGCGGAGGCGAACCTGGCCCAGAGCGAGATCGCCATCTTCCTCGCCAGCCTCGTCTTCAACACCGTGGTGGCCGCCGCCGTGTTCGTCCTCTTCGGCGGTCTGCGGCTGCTGCGCGGCGAGAGCGCCGCGGTCGCGACGGCTGGACCCTCGATCGGCGGGCGCCGCATGCCGCCGCTCATCGGCGGCTCGCCCGAGGCCGATACCCGGGGCCTCCCGCCGCGGGTCAAGCCCCCGCTCGAGAAGCTGACGCCGCATCAGATGCTGACCATCGCCGGCCTCGTGGCCCTCGTGGCGATCACGCTGATCTTCGACGTCGACGTCGGCCTGGTGGCCATCAGCGTCGCGGTCGTGCTGACGCTCGCATCGCCGAAGCTCCAGAAGAAGGCGATCGAAGAGATCAAGTGGCCCGTCGTGCTCCTGATCTGCGGCGTGCTCACGTACGTCGGGGTGCTGGAGGAGATGGGCACGATCGACTGGGTGGGCGAGAACGTCGCCGACGTAGGGGCGCCACTGATCGCCGCGCTGCTGCTCTGCTACGTCGGCGCCATCGTGTCGGCCTTCGCCTCCTCGGTGGGCGTCCTGGGGGCGTTCATCCCGCTCTCCGTGCCGTTCCTGTTACAGGGCGAGGTCGGGGTGCTCGGCACGGTGGCGGCGCTTGCCGTGTCGTCGACGATGGTCGACGTGAGCCCCTACTCGACCAACGGCGCGCTCGTCCTGGCCAATGCCAGGGAGGTCGACCAGGACGCCTTCTACCGCCAGCTGCTGATCTACGGGGCCGTGATCGTGGGCGTGGTGCCGATGCTCGCGTGGCTGGCGCTGGTCGTGATCGGAGGCTGACCGGGTCATCGGGCAAGGCCCCTGGCGCGCGCCGCGAATCGCGTATAGGCTGGCCGGGCCTTGCCCGAGGGACTCGCACACTCTCGTCGTGGCTTCCTGGCCGGCGCCGGAGGCTTCGCCGCCGCCGCGGCCCTGACCGGTCCCAATGCCTTCGCCGCACGCCCGCGCAAGCGGCCGAGCCTGCGCGGCGGGCGCTTCGCCGAGGGAGTCCTGTCGGGCGATCCCACACCGGACGGCGCCACGGTCTGGACGCGGCTCAGCGACGTGGAGGGCAGGGGCACGGTCGAGCTCGAGGTGGCGCGCGACCGCGGCTTCCACAACGTCGTGGCGCGCGGCCTGATCCGTACCTCGCCGCTGTTGAGCCACTCCGTCAAGTCGCGCGTGGTCAACCTGCGTCCCTACGAGGAGTACTTCTACCGGTTCACCACGCGCGGCTCCGAGAGCCCGATCGGCCGCTTCCGCACGGCGCTGCCGCCCGATTCGCGCCAGCCGGTGCGCTTCGCTTTCTTCTCGTGCCAGGACTACACCTTCGGGCACTTCAACGCCCAGGCGCTGCTGGCCACCGAGGACGTCGACTTCGTGGTCAACCTGGGCGACTACATCTACGCCGAGACGTACTACTCCGCCAACGACGGGCTCGGCGGGGTGCGCACCGACCCGATCGGCTTCTCGGAGACGCTCGAGCAGTATCGCGCCAAGTACGCGCTCTACCGCACCGACCCGGCGCTGCGTCGCATGCACGCCCGCTTCCCGATGATCTCGATCTGGGACGACCACGAGGTCGAGGACAACTACGCGGGCGGCGACTTCCCCGACGGCGGCCTGCCGCCCGAGGCGCGCTACTCGATCGCGCGCCGCGACGCCGCCTACCGAGCCTTCTTCGACAGCATGCCCACCTACGGCGCCAAGGGCCCGGGCAACAACCGCATCTACCGCGGCATGCGCTTTGGGAAGACGGTCGACCTGGTCCTGCTCGACCAGCGCCAGTACCGGGCCGACCAGCCCTGCGGCGACGTCCAGGTCGGGCCCGCCTGCGCCGACATCAACGCGCCGCGCAACTTCCTCGGCCGGCGCCAGATGAACTTCGTGAAGAAGCGGCTGTCCAGCTCGTCGGCGGCCTGGAAGGTGATGGCCAACCAGGTGATGGTCATGCCGACGATCTATCCGGGCGGCAACTACATCGGCTTCGACTCCTGGCAGGGCTACCCGCGCGAGCGGCACGAGCTGCTCCAGCACCTGCGCCGCAAGAAGATCGAGGACGTCGTGTTCGTGACCGGCGACATCCACACCTTCGTCGCCGGCGACGTCCGGGTGGACAAGAACGACAAGAAGCCGGTGGCCACCGAGTTCGTCGGCGGCTCGATCTCATCGCCGGGTCTGGGGGAGGGCGGTGGCGGCATCCTGCCGGGCGCCGACCCGTACCACCCGAACACGCCCGAGTCGATCATCGACCTGCTCAAGTCGACCAACCCGTGGGCCGTCGACGCGGAGTTCGACCACCACGGCTATGGCCTCGTCGAGGCGACGCAGAAGGACTTCAGCTGCAAGCTGCGCCGGGTCGACACGGTCAAGACCGCCTCACGCAAGGCGCTGCCGGACAAGCGCTTCTCGTACCGCATCTCGCGGGGCGAGCCCAGCCTGCTGGATTGAGTCTGGGGGCTCGCGCCCCTGCTAGCGCGTCGCTTCCTCCCACGCCGCGTACGCCTGCTCGACCGCCCGCTTGGCCTTCTCGTGGCGCTTCGTGGCGCGCTCGCGCCGCGTTGGGCTGCCCCACATCGCCGGGTCCGCCAGCTCGTCCTCGAGCCGGGCCAGCGCGGCCTCGGCCCGCTCGACCTCGCTCTCCAGCTCCGCGACCCGGCGCACGGCGTTCTTCGAAGGCCCGCCGCGCGCGGCGCGCCCGTTGCCCGACGGCTTGCCCGCGCGCCGCTCCTGCCGGGCGGCGGACGCGACCTGCGACGCGGCCTCGCGCCGCTCCTCGCGCACGCGGGCGTATTCCGCCCAGCCGCCCTCGTAGCTGCGCAGACGACCGTCCTCGAAGGCGACAGTTCTGGTCCCGACGGCATCGAGCAGCGCACGGTCGTGTGAAACCAGCAATAAAGCCCCGTCGAACGCCCTTAGCGAATCCTCCAGGGCCTCACGGGCGTCCAGGTCCAAGTGGTTGGTGGGCTCGTCGAGGATCAGCACGTTCGCCTCGGAGGCGACCAGGATCGCCAGCGAGAGCCGGCGCCGCTCGCCGCCCGACAGGCCGTCGAGCGGCTTCTCCGCCTCCTCGCCCGAGAACAGGAAGCGGCCGAGCAGCGCGCGCGCCTTGCCGGGCGTCAGGCCGGTCGCGCGCTGCGCCGCCTCCAGTGCCGTGCCGGTCGAGCCGAGCTCCTGGGTGTGCTGGGAGAGGTAGCCGAGCTTGACGTTGTGCCCCGTCTTGAGCCGGCCGCCGTCCAGCGGGCGGCGGTCCGCCAGTGCCTCGATCAGAGTCGTCTTGCCGATGCCGTTGGGGCCTACCAGCGACACGTGCTCGCCGCGCTCCAGCCAGAGCTGCCCATCGTCCAGCAGGGTGCGCCCGGGCACCTCGAGGCGCCCCTCCTCGAGCTCGAGCACGACGCGCCCGGTGCGCTCGGCGGAGCCGAAGCTGAAGCCGAGCGAGCGCGTGTCGAGCGGGTCGCGCTCGATCCGTTCGATCTTGTCGAGCTGCTTCACGCGCGACTGGGCCTGGCGCGCCTTGGTCGCCTTGTAGCGGAAGCGCTCGACGAAGCGCTCCATGCGGGCGATCTCACGCTGCTGCTTCTCGATCGCCTTGCCGAGCGCGATCTCCCTAGCGGCCAGCTCGCGCCGCCAGGCGTGCCAGGGACCATCGAAGAACCGGGCCCGGCCGGCCTCCAGCTCCAGCACCGAAGTGCCGACCGCCTCCAGGAACCAGCGGTCGTGCGCAACCAGGATGACGGCGGCGTCGAGGCCCACGAGGTAGCCCTCGAGCCACTCCAGGGAGGCGATGTCCAGGTGGTTGGTGGGCTCGTCGAGCAGCAGCAGGTCGGGGTCGCCCGCCAGCGCCCGCGCCAGCGAGGCGCGCGTCAGCTCGCCGCCGGAGAAGGTGCTCAGGTCGCGGTCGAGCTGCTCGTCGGAGAAGCCGAGGCCGTGAAGGGGGGTCAGGGCCCGGGCCCGCCAGTTCCAGCCGCCCGCGTGCTCCAGGCGGGTCTGGGCAACGGAATAGCTTCGGAGGAGATCCGCATCCGTCGGGTTCTCCGCCATCGCGCCCTCGACCGCCCGCAGCCGCGCCTCGAGCTCGACTAGGTCAGAGCACCCGGCGAGCACGTAGTTCCTGAGGGTCAGGCCCTTCTCTCGCGGCGGCCGCTGATCGTGAAGAGCGATGCGCGTGCCCTTCTCGAACACGAGCTCACCGCCGTCGACCGCGGTCTGGCCGCCGAGCATGCGCAGCAGGGTGGTCTTGCCGGCCCCGTTGCGCCCCGCGAGGGTCATGCGGTCGCCGCGCTCCAGCTTGAAGGACACGCCGCGGAACAGCGGGGCTCCCGCCACGTCCTTGTCCAGCGCCGATGCGATCACAACCGCCACGAGCCCAAACGTTACGCACGTAACCCACAGGTCACACAGGCGCTGGGACCCTCGGCGTGTGGGAGAGCTTTCCGGACAATATGACTGGAAAGCTCCCCATCACTCGTGGGACGAGGCGATCGCAAGGCTGGCGAGCCGGCAGCACGGGGTGGTGTCGCTCGCGCAGCTGTTGGAGCTCGGGCTGACGAGGGCGGCGGTGGAGGGGCGCGTGAGGCGCAAGCGGCTGTTCGCGCTCCATCGAGGCGTGTACGCCGTCGGCCACCGGGCGCTGACGCGGAACGCGCACTTCATTGCCGCTGTTTACGCGTGCGGCTCTGGCGCGCTTCTCAGCCACCGCTGCGCCGGGGCCAAGCATGGGCTGCTCAGCTCGAGCCCGGCGCGCATTGACGTGACCGCTCCGGGCCAGCGGAAGTCGCGAAGGGGCATCACCGTCCACCGCTCCCGGTCGCTCCACCCCGACGACCGCACCCTCGCCGACGGCATCCCCACCACGAGCGTCGCCCGCACCCTCGTGGACCTCGCCGACGTCCTCAACGAACGGCAGCTGACCAAGGTGGTGCACCAGGCGGAGGTGCTGCGCGTCTTCGACCTCACGAAGCTCGAGCAGGCAGGGTTCCCGGCCGTACAGGAAGGCACCGCCTCCGCCGGGTCCTTACCGCCTACCAACCTGAGCCTCACTTCCTGCGCAGCAAGGCGGAGCGGCGCTTGAAAGCGCTCTGCAAGAAACACAACCTTCCCCAGCCGCAGTTCAACGTTTCGGTCGCCGGCTACGAGCTGGACGTCTACTGGCCGAAAGCGAAACTGGCGCTCGAGTTCGACGGGGCAGAGACGCACCACACCCGCCGCGCGTTCCACGAGGATCGCCGGCGCGACCGGGCCCTCGCGGCAGATGGCATCCAGTCGCTGCGAGTCACCTGGCCCGACCTGGGGCGGGAGTTGGCCGAGCAGGTCCGGGAGATCCTCCGGCGGCGCTAGTCTCGACAGGGTGCCCAAGTTCAAGGTCAACCCCGCCTACACGCCGGTCGCCGACCAGGTGCAGGCGCTCACGAAGCTCGCCAGCGGGATAAACCGCGGCGACCGCTTCCAGACCCTGCTCGGCGTCACGGGCGCGGGCAAGACGGCGACGATGGCCTTCACGATCGAGCAGGTCCAGCGCCCGGCGCTCGTGATCGCTCACAACAAGACGCTCGCCGCCCAGCTCTGCAACGAGTTCCGCGAGTTCTTCCCTGACAACGCGGTCGAGTACTTCGTCTCCTACTACGACTACTACCAGCCCGAGGCGTACGTCCCGAGCTCAGACCTCTACATCGAGAAGGACTCCTCGATCAACCAGGAGATCGAGCGCCTGCGCCACGCCGCCACCGCGTCGCTGTTCGGCAGGCGCGACACGATCGTCGTGGCCAGCGTGTCCTGCATCTTCGGCCTCGGCTCGCCCGAGAAGTACGACCGCCTGATGCTGATGCTCAAGCCGGGGGAGATGGTCGACCGCGATGGCGTGCTGCGCAAGCTCGTGGACATCCAGTACTCGCGCAACGACACCGCGCTGGCCCGCGGCAGCTTCCGCGTGCGAGGCGAGACGCTCGAGGTGTTCCCCGCGTACGCCGAAACCGCCTACCGCGCGGTCTTCTTCGGCGACGAGATCGAAACCGTCCAGGAGTTCGACCCGCTCACCGGCGAGCTGATCAAGGACCTCCAGTACGCGGCGGTCTGGCCGGCCACCCACTACGCCACGGACCAGCCGACGATCGACCGGGCCGTGGGCGAGATCCGCGACGAGCTCGAGCAGCGCACCAAGGAGCTGGAGGAGCAGGGCAAGCTGCTCGAGTCGCATCGCCTGCGCCAGCGCACGCAGTTCGACATGGAGATGATGCGCGAGCTCGGCTTCTGCAACGGCATCGAGAACTACTCGCGCATCCTCGACGGCCGCGCGCCCGGCGAGCGCCCCTACTGCCTGCTGGACTTCTTCCCGGAGGACTTCGTCTGCTTCATCGACGAGTCCCACCAGACCGTGCCGCAGATCGGCGGCATGTACGAGGGCGACCGCTCGCGCAAGCAGACGCTCGTGGACTACGGGTTCCGCCTGCCGAGCGCTCTCGACAACCGGCCGCAGACCTTCGACGAGTTCCTCCAGCGGACCCCGCAGATGGTGTTCGTGTCGGCCACGCCGAGCGACTTCGAGCGCAACCACTCCTCCCAGATCGTCGAGCAGATCGTGCGTCCGACGGGCGTGGTCGACCCCGAGGTCGACGTGCGCGAGACGAGGAACCAGATCGACGACCTGATGGAGGAGATCCGCCAGCGGGTCGAGGTCGAGGAGCGCACGCTGGTCACGACGCTGACGAAGAAGATGGCGGAAGACCTGACCGACTACCTGCTCGAATACGGCTTCAGGGTGCGCTACCTGCACTCCGAGATCGACACGCTTGAGCGCATCCAGATCATCCGCGAGCTGCGGCTGGGCGAGTACGACATCCTGGTCGGCGTCAACCTCCTGCGCGAGGGGCTCGACCTGCCTGAGGTGTCGCTGGTGGCGATCCTCGATGCCGACAAGGAGGGCTTCCTCCGCGGCGAGACCTCGCTGATCCAGACGATCGGCCGCGCGGCCCGGAACATCCGCGGCAAGGTGATCATGTACGCCGACAAGGAGACGGCGGCGATGCGCAGGGCGATCGAGGAAACCGACCGCCGCCGCGCCATCCAGGTCGCCTACAACGAGGAGCACGGCATCACTCCGGCGACGATCCAGAAGGGGATCTCGGACATCAGCGACTTCCTCATGATGGAGTCGAAGGTCCCCGCCGGCCGCGGCCGGCGCAGGCAGGACACCGAGGGCATGACGGCGGAGGAGCTGCGCCGCACGATCGTCGAGCTCGAGGAGGAGATGCTCGCGGCGGCCGACGATCTGCGCTTCGAGTACGCGGCCAAGCTGCGCGACGAGATCAAGTCCCTGAGGCGGGAGCTGGCAGAGGCCGAAGCGAGCGCCTGAGCCGGGGTGGAGGCACGAGAGGCCCTGCTCTGGTAGACCTCCAGGTGCACATAACCCTTTGGACTCCCGCCCCGTTTGTCTCAGACCGCCCGCCGCAGCATCCTCGCGCTGATCGCGTTCATGACGCCGATCGCGCTCGCCGCATCCCCGGCGCTGGCCGCGCCCACGGCCGACTTCAGCATGGTCTGGACGCAGCCGCCTAGCCGACCCAGCGTCGGCCAGACCGTGAACTTCACGGGCGCCGTGAGCAACTGGGACGGCGTCGAGGGGACGCTTCCTGGAGCGGTCACCTGGAACTTCGGCGAAGCCGGGGGCACCGCCACAGGTCTGACCCCCAGCTACCTCTTCCAGTCGGCTGGCCTGAAATTCGTGACGATGACGGTCACCAACGCCGACGATCCGGCAGAAAGCACGTCGGTCATCAAGGTGCTCAACGTCAACGCCCCGCCCGTCGCCGCGTTCAGCTGGGCGCCCACGACAGCGACCACCGGCCAGGACGTGCGCTTCGCGTCCGAATCTGACGATCCAGACGGCTCGATCGAGCAGTACGCCTGGAACTTTGGCGACGGGGTCACCGACGCGCGGCGCACTCCGTCACACCCCTACGCTACTCCCGGGACGAAGACGGTCACGCTGACGGTCACCGACGCGCATGACGCCAAGAGCACCTCGAGCCGGCAGGTCGTCGTCCAGAACCCGCCTGTCGCCGGACCGCCGGCGAACAAGCCGCCGATCGCAAACTTCGCCTTCGGCCCGAGTAGTCCTGAGGTGGGCCAATCGGTCGAGTTCGTGTCGACCGCAGTGGACCCCGAGGGCGACCTGCGCTCGCAGACGTGGGACCTCGACGGGGACGGCCAGTTCGACGATGCGCGCGGGGATTCGGTCGTGTACACGTTCGCCATGCCCGGGGCCAAGACGGTGCGTCTGCGCGCCGAGGACGCCGACGGCGGCGCGGCTGTCCGCGAGCGCACCGTCACGGTCCATGCCGCGCCGGTGGCGCCAGCCGGATTCCTCAGGCCATCGCCGGTGATCTTCCTCAACGGACAGATCCTGCACAATGGGGCGCGGATCATGAATCTGCGCGTGCGTGCGCCGCGCCGGGCGCTGGTCACGGTCAAGTGCCGCGGGAGGGGCTGTCCCGTCGCCCGCAGGCGCAAGGTGGTGAAAGGGAGCTCCGTCCGCTTCAAGACCTTCGAGCGCTTCCTGCGCGCGGGCATCCGGCTGGAGATCCTTGTGAGCAAGCCGAACACGATCGGCGACTACACCCGGTACACGATCCGCGCGGGCAAGGCCCCCGCGCGCGTCAGCCGGTGCCTGGCTCCGGGCAAGAGCTCGCCGAAGCGCTGCTCCTGACGGTTCCTATTTGCACCTACCGCGCAAATAGGTAAGCTGTCGGCCGTGGTGTCGTTTTCTCGCAGGGCGGCGGTTGGCGCGCTCGCATCGTGCCTCGCGCTGCTGGCGCTCGTGGCTCCCAGCGCTATGGCCGGTCAGAAGGCCAAGGCTTCTCTCGTCAAGGTGTCCGCCGCGCCGAACGGCGCGCAGCGCCTGACCTACAAGGTCGGCCCCTTCAACATCATTCCGGGCCAGAACGACATCGGCTACGCCGGGATGGACCAGAAGCCCAAGGTGGACGGGTGGATCACCCGCATCCGCCCCGACCTGACCTACCTGAACGGGAAGGTCCCGCGCGTCGACGTCATCCACCTGCACCACGGCGTCTGGCTCAACATGAGCCGCAAGGATGCCACCGCGCCCGGCCTGCCCGAGCGCTTCTTCGCCGCCGGCGAGGAGAAGACGATCATGACCTTCCCGAAGGGCTACGGGTACGAGTACAAGGCCAGCGACAAGTGGTTGCTCAACCACATGATCCACAACCTGACGCCCGTGCCGACCAAGGTCTACATGCTCCTCGAGATCGACTTCATCCCGAAGACCTCGGCCGCGGCGCGCGGCATCGAGCCCGTGCGACCGATCTGGATGGACGTGCGCAACGGGCAGATCTACCCGGTCTTCAACGTGCAGAAGGGCGCCGGCGAGAAGGGCGTCTACACGTACCCCAACGACCAGCCCGCGGCTTACGCCGGCGGCCGCAAGCAGAACGAGTGGACCGTCGACCGCGACGGCGTGCTGGTGTCGACGGCGGGGCACCTGCACCCCGGCGGACTGCATACGGACCTGTGGGTGCGCCGCAACGGCGCGCGGCTCGCAAAGCCCGCCTGCGCAACGAAGAGCAGCGCCAAGGCGCGCAAGCGCTGCAAGGAGAGCGCGCCGAACGGCTACGGCAGCAACGCCCACCTGTTCCGCTCTGACGCCAAATACTTCGAGCCCGCCGGCGCCGTGTCCTGGGACGTGGCGATGACCGGTACCCGGTCTGACTGGATGGTCAAGGTGCGCAAGGGCGACACCCTCTGGACCAACGCGACCTACAACACCAAGCGCGGCGCGTGGTGGGAGTCGATGGGGATCATGGTCGCCTACATGGCTGACAGCGGTCGGGGGAACGACCCCTTTAAGCGCCGTGTGGACTATTCCGGCAAGCCGACCCACGGCCACCTCGCGGAGAACGACAGCCACGGCGGCGGGGCGACCGGCCTGCCCGACCCCCGCAAGCTGCCCGACGGGCACCAGATCGGTGGCGGCCAGGTCGACATCGTCGACTTCAAGTACGCGCTCGGCGACCTGAGCCTCTCCGGCCAGAACGGGCGCCCGCCGGTGATCCCCAAGGGCCAGTCGGCCACCTTCCGCAACCTCGAGGGCGACACCGACCGGCTGTACCACTCGATCACCTCCTGCAAGGCCCCCTGTAACCGCAAGACCGGCATCGCCTATCCGATCGCCGACGGACCCGTGCAGTTCGAGTCGAACACCCTCGGCACGCGGATCCCCGCCGCGGGCTCGACCGAGTGGAGGACGCCCACCAACCTCAAGGCGGGCACCTACACCTACTTCTGCCGGATCCACCCGTTCATGCGGGGCGCCTTCCGCGTGAAGTAGATCCGGGGGCTCGCGCCCCCGGCCCCCCGCTGATGTCTGGCTGGCCGTGGAGAGTTCGGGGGCTCGCGCCCCCGGCCCCCGCTGATGTCTGGCTGGCTGTGGAGAGTTCGGGGGCTCGCGCCCCCGGCCCCCCGGTGATGTCTGGCTGGCCGTGGAGAGTTCGGGGGCTCGCGCCCCCGGCCCCACGCTGATGTCTGGCTGGCCGTGGGGAGTTCCGGGGCTCGCCCACAGCGGCGCCTCTCGCGCCCGGCGGCGCCTCTCGCCACTGGGCACTAGCCTTCGCCCCGATGGCGGAGAAGGGGCAGTCGGCGGCGGAACAGGTCAAGGCGCTTGTCCAGGCGGCGGAGCAGATCCGCGCCGAGGCGGAGCGGGACGCGAAGGCGGTCGGTGAGGCAGCTGCCCGTCTTGCCGAGCGGGGGGAGGAGCTGGAGCGCCGCCTCGACGAATTGGCCGGCAGCGTGCGCGAAGCGCTGGCGGCGCTGAAGGAGGACGTCGAGCGGCTGCGCGAGGCGGCCGCCGGTGCGGGAGCCGTTGTGGACGTGCCCGCCGCCCTGGAGGATCCCGCGACCCGGGTCGAGCCGGACGTGGACGACGAGCTGATCGCGGAGGTCGAGGCCGTGGCCGCCCGCGCGCCGGAGGTGGAGGCGCCCGCGGCCCCCGAGGGCGCTCGCCTGCTCGCCCTGAAGATGGCCCTCGACGGCCACCCGCGCGAGGAAACCGCCGGCTACCTGCGCGACAACTTCGAGCTCGACGACCCCGAGGCGCTGCTCGACGAGGTCTACGCGCGCGCCGGGCGCTGACCGAAGTCCGCAACTAGCGGGGTCCGAACACCTGTTCGGGCCGACCGCGGCTCTACACTCGTTATTCCTTGATCCAGAGTGGCGAAATCGTCGTCTCGGGCGCGCGGGAGCACAACCTCAAGGACCTCCATCTGAGGCTGCCCCGCAACGCCCTGGTCGTGATCACCGGGCTGTCCGGCTCCGGCAAGTCGAGCCTTGCCTTCGACACCATCTACGCGGAGGGCCAGCGCCGCTACGTCGAGTCGCTGTCCGCCTACGCGCGCCAGTTCCTGGGCCAGATGGACAAGCCCGACGTCGACTCGATCGAGGGCCTCTCGCCCGCGATCTCGATCGACCAGAAGACCACCAGCCGCAACCCGCGGTCGACCGTCGGCACGGTCACCGAGATCTACGACTACCTGCGCCTGCTCTGGGCCCGGGTCGGCCATCCGCATTGCTACAACTGCGGCCGCCCGATCGAGGCGCAGTCCGCGGAGCAGATCATCGACCAGGTGATGATGCTGCCCGAGGGCACGAAGTTCATGATCCTGGCGCCGATCGTGCGCGGCCGCAAGGGCGAGTACGGCAAGCTCTTCGAGGAGCTGCGCGAGCAGGGCTTCACGCGCGTCAAGGTGGACGGCGAGCTGCGCCGGCTCGAGGAGGACATCGCCCTCGACAAGAAGTACAAGCACGACATCGCGGTCGTGATCGACCGCCTCGTGATGCGGACCGACCTGCGCAAGCGGCTGGCCGACTCGATCGAGACGGCGGTGGCGCGCGCCGAGGGGCTCGTCGACGTGGAGCACGTCGACAGTGCTGAGGTCACCACCTACAGCGACCGCTTCATGTGCCTCCACTGCGGCACCTCCATGCCCGAGCTGGAGCCGCGCATGTTCTCCTTCAACTCGCCGCACGGCGCCTGCTCGCGCTGCACCGGGCTCGGCTCGCAGATGGAGATCGATCCCGAGCTGATCGTGCCGGACCCGTCGCTGTCGCTCAACCAGGGCGCGATCCTGCCCTGGTCCACCAGCGCGTCGAACTACTACGAGCAGATGACGCAGGCGATCGCGGACAAGTGGGAAGTGGACATGGACACCCCCTGGGAGGACCTCCCGGAGGACGTGCGCCACTGCTTCCTGTACGGCACCAACGGCGAGAAGATCTACGTCTCCTACCGCAACCGCTACGGGCGGCGACGCTCCTACATGACCACCTTCGAGGGGATCGTGCGCAATCTCGAGCGCCGCTACCGCGAAACCGACTCGGACTGGTCGCGCGAGAAGATCGAGGAGTACATGACGCTGCGGCCCTGCCCCGAGTGCCACGGGGCCCGGCTGCGGCCCGAGTCGCTCGCCGTCAAGGTCGGTGGGCTCGGCGTGCACGAGTTCACGCGCATGTCGGCGCAGCGCGCGATCGAGTGGCTGGAGCAGCTCGAGCTCTCTGACACCGAGCGGCAGATCGCCCGGCTGATCCTGCGCGAGATCGACGAACGCCTGCGCTTCCTCGACAACGTGGGCGTCGGCTACCTGTCGCTCGAGCGCGCCGCCGCCACGCTGTCCGGCGGCGAGGCCCAGCGGATCAGGTTGGCCACGCAGATCGGGTCGTCGCTGGTCGGTGTCCTCTACATCCTCGACGAGCCCTCGATCGGGCTGCACCAGCGCGACAACGAGCGGCTGATCGCGACCCTGGAGCGCCTGCGCGACCTGGGCAACACCGTGATCGTGGTCGAGCACGACGAGGGCACGATGCGCGCGGCCGACCACCTGATCGACCTCGGCCCGGGCGCCGGCGAGCACGGCGGCGAGCTGGTGGCCCAGGGCACGCCGGAGCGCGTCATGCGCACCGAAGGCTCGCTCACCGGCGAGTTCCTGTCCGGGACACGCGAGATCCCCACGCCGAAGAAGCGGCGCAGGCCGGACGGCTACATCCAGATCGAGGGCGCCTCGCAGCACAACCTGCGCGGCATCGACGTGAAGGTGCCCCTGGGCGTGTTCTGCGCGGTCACCGGCGTGTCGGGCTCCGGAAAGTCCACGCTCGTGAACGAGGTGCTGTTCAAGGCCGTGGCCAACCGCCTGCACAGGACGAAGCAGCGACCGGGCGCCCACCGGCGCATCAGCGGCCTCGACGCGATCGACAAGATCATCAACATCGACCAGTCGCCGATCGGCCGCACGCCGCGCTCCAACCCGGCCACCTACATCGGGCTGTTCGACCACATCCGCGACCTCTACTCGCGCACGCAGGAGGCTCGGGCGCGTGGCTACAAGCCGGGGCGCTTCTCGTTCAACGTGAAGGGCGGGCGCTGCGAGGTCTGCCGCGGCGACGGCCAGATCAAGATCGAGATGCACTTCCTGCCCGACGTCTACGTGCCGTGCGAGCAGTGCCACGGCAAGCGCTACAACCGCGAGACGCTCGAGGTGCGCTTCAAGGGCAAGACGATCGCCGACGTGCTCGACATGACCGTCGAGGAGGCGGTCGGGTTCTTCGAGCACATCCCCAAGATCAAGCGGCGCCTGCAGGCGCTGCACGACGTCGGGCTCGACTACATCCGGCTCGGCCAGGCGGCCACCACGCTGTCGGGCGGCGAGGCGCAGCGGGTGAAGCTGGCGTCGGAGCTGAGCAAGGTGGCCACCGGCCGCACGCTCTACATCCTCGACGAGCCCACCACCGGGCTGCACTTCGCCGACGTCCAGCGCCTGCTGGAGATGCTCGGCCGGCTGGTGGACCAGGGCAACACCGTCGTGGTGATCGAGCACAACCTGGACGTGATCAAGACCGCTGATCGGATCATCGACCTGGGTCCCGAGGGAGGCGAGGAGGGCGGCCAGCTGGTGGCCCAGGGCACGCCCGAGCAGGTGGCCGCCGCCGCGGGCTCGCACACCGGCAGCTTCCTGGCCCAGGTCGTGGAGCCGCCCAAGAAGCGCCAGCGGCGGCCGCGACCGAAGGTCGCAGCCGCCGCCTGAGGCTCGAGCGGGCTACGGCCCGGCCGCGCCCACGCTGCTGATCTCGCGGACCTGCAGGGCCTGGATCTTCCTGAACTGAGCGACGAGCTGGGTCGCGTTCCCCTCGCACTCGAGCGTGATCGTGCCGGCCGCGGCGAAGGTATGGACCAGGGAGTTGGTCCAGGGAGAGGCCGCGGTCAACCCGGAGGCCGCTAGGAGGAGCCGGTTTCGCGAGCGCGGCGCAGCTTGCGCACGGTCTGGATGACCTCCATCCGGCGGCGGGCTCGGACGGCGACCTCCATCAGCGTGGGCGCCTCTGCGCTGTCGGCGATCCCGATCGAGCAGGTGACCGGCGCGGCCGGCAGGTTGCGCCCGCAGGCGTCGAGCATGTCCTCGAAGCGCTCCTCCCAGACGGCCGCCTTCTCGGCGTCGGTCGCGTGCAGCAGGACGGAGAACTCGTCGGGGCCGGTGCGCGCCACCTCGTCGACGCCGCGCAAGGTTTGGTGCAGCACCTCGGCGCAGGTGCGCAGCAGGTGCGTGCCCACGGTCGCCCCGTGGATCTTGTTCACGGCGCCGAGGCCATCGAGGTCGACCACGGCTACCGCGAGCGACTCGTTCGTACGGCCGCGGCGCAGCTCCTCGCGGGCGAGCAGCTGGGCGAACTCTTCGGTCCCCGGTAGGTCGGAGAGCGGGTCCATTGGTCCTTCATCGGCTATTTGGCCGTGAACCCTGAGATGCTGTCGCGCGTGACCAATGCACGCCTCTGGTGGCAGAAATGGCGCTGGTACGAGCGCAACGCGCTGCCATGGAACCGCGCGCGCATCCACGGCGAGTTCGCGCGCCGCCGCGCGTTCGCGCGCTGGCCCGTGCACGGCAACGTCCTGGAGGCGTTCCGCGAGGGGCGGCTCGACGTGGGGGAGAACACGCTGCTGGAGCCCCACGTCTGGCTCACCGCCCCGGGCGACGCGCGTATCCGGATCGGCTCCGGCACGTTCCTCAACATCGCCGTGATGGTCGCCGCGGTGGAGCTGGTGGAGATCGGCGACCACTGCATGTTCGCCAACGGCTGCTTCGTGACCGACGGCGCCCACCGCTTCGACGACCCGGAGCGGCCCGTCCCGTGGCAGGGGTTCACCAGCAAGGGCCCCACGCGCGTGGAGGACAACGTCTGGTGCGGCGCCAACGTGGTCGTGACCAGCGGTGTGACCATCGGCGAGCGCAGCGTGATCGGCGCCAACAGCGTCGTCACGCGGGACATCCCCGCCTTCTCGGTGGCGGCGGGGATCCCCGCGCAGGTGTTGCGGCCGATCGACTACTCGGACCGGGTCAGCACATGACGATCAGGTGGAACGGGCGGTCGAGCTCCGTGCCGTTGGTCCCGTTCTCGGTCCGGACCGATACGCCGTTGACGTTCGAGCCGAGCGACCCCACGCTGATCTGGCTGTTCTGCGGTGGCACCGACGCACTCTCGTCGCCCACCGTGGCGAAGTAGCCGCAGCTGCGCACGTCGCCGCTGAAGATCACCTGATAGCGACCCTCTGAGGTACGTGCCGCGGAGCTGACGTCGCGGCCGCGCACCGCCTGGCCGCCCGCGTTCACCACGGCGAAGCGGGTGCCGCCGCCGGCGAGGAACGCGGTCGGCACCGGGCCGAGGCTGGACTCCTTGATCGCTCCGCCACCGAGGCCGTCGGGGCGCACGTCGCTGCCGCTGAGGGAATGGTTGCGGATGTCCTTGTTCGTCACCGTCCCGTTCTTGATGCTCTTGCCGGTGATGACCAGCGCGTAGGCGGAGCCGCCGAGCGACATCACCAGGGCGGTGACCGCGACGACCATGGCCGGGGACGGCAGAAGACGACGGATGCGACCCATGTTCGGAACCTCTCCTTCGTGCAGGGGTGGGGCTGATCGCCCTAACCCGCGGACTACCGGGAGGGTTCGGTGCTACGGCGCGAGCCCCTGCAAAAGCCGCTCAGAGCGTGAAGCCGCCCGTGAAGGGCTCTCCCGTGCTCTCGCTCATCAGCTCGTGGAGGCGGTCGATCTCGTCGGGCGCCATCGTGTAGCCGTGCTCGGGCTCCGGGTAGCGCCGCGTGCGCACGTCCTCCACGAACGCCGTGACGCCCTTGATCATCTCCGCCCGCACGTCGGCGTAGCGCTTCACGAAGCGCGCCGCGTGGCCGTCGTAGATGCCGAGCAGGTCGTGGAAGACGAGCACCTGGCCGTCGGTGGCCGGGCCGGCGCCGATGCCGATCACGGGAATCTGCATGCGCGGCATGATCACCTCGGTGAGCGCGGCGGGGATCGCCTCGAAGACGATCGAGAAGCACCCCGCTTCCTGGAGCCCGACCGCGTCGTGCATCACGTGCAGGCCGCGCTCGGCCGTGCGGCCCTGCGAGCGGTAGCCGCCGAGCGCGGTGGCCGATTGCGGCGTAAGGCCCACGTGACCCATCACCGGGATGCCCGCCCCGATGATGGCCCGCGCGCGCTCGACCGAGCTGCCGCCGCGCTCCAGCTTGACGGCGTCACAGCCTGCCTCCTTGACGAAGCGCTGGGCATTGGCGATCGCCTGCTCGTTGGAAACCTCGTAGGAGCCGAACGGCATGTCGCCGACCAGCAGCGGCGTCGACAGCCCGCGGCGCACGGCGGACGCCAGCATGAGCAGCTCCTCCAGGGTCACGGGGACCGTGGAGGGGTAGCCCAGGACGGTCATCGCGCCGGAGTCGCCCACCAGGACGATGTCCACGCCGGCCTCCTCGGCCACCTGGGCACTCGGGAAGTCGTAGGCGGTGACCATCGCGATCGGCTCGCCGAGTGCCTTCTTCTCGGCGAGCTTGGTCAGGGTGGTCGCCGGTCGCTGAGTGGGACGAGTGCTCATTTCGTGCCTCCGAGGATCGTGTTGTCGATGAGTCGGGCGCGGCCCACGCGGGCCGCGACGGCAAGCAGGGTCGAGCCGTTCACGCGCGCCGCCGGCGAGAGGTCGGCGGCGGAGCGCAGCTCCAGGTACTCGGGGTCGATGCCGTGGGCATCGAGCTGGGCGCGGGCGGCGGACAGCACCGCCGCGGCGTCGAGGTGGCCGGCGGCAACCTCGGCCTCGGCCGCGCGCAGGGCGCGGCTCAGGCCGAGCGCGCGGTCGCGTTCGGCGGGCGTGAGATACGCGTTGCGGGACGAGAGTGCCAGTCCGTCCGCGTCGCGCACGGTGGGGCAGACCTCGATGCGGACCGGAATGTCGAGGTCGCGCACCAGCTTGCGGATCACGAGCGCCTGCTGGGCGTCCTTCTGCCCGAAGTAGGCGACGTCGGGGGCGGCCATGTTGAGCAGCTTCGTCACGACCGTCGCCACCCCGGCGAAGTGCCCGGAACCCCGTTGCTCGGGCGCCCCGTCTAGCACGTCGGTGAGCCCCGCGACGGTCACGCTGGTGGCGAAGCCGGGTGGGTAGACCTCGTCGGCGGGCGGGGCGAACAGCACGTCCACGCCCTCGGCCCGGGCCAGCTCCGCGTCGCGCGCCTCGTCGCGCGGGTACGCCTCCAGATCCTCACCCGGGCCGAACTGGGCGGGGTTGACGAACAGCGACATCACCACCGCGTCGCACTGCTCGCGCGCGCGGCGCAGCAGCGCGATGTGCCCGTCGTGCAGGTAGCCCATGGTCGGCACCAGGCCGATGCTGTGCTCGGCGCGACGCTCGGGGGCGAGCGCCTCGCGCAGCTCGGAGACGGAGCGGACCGTCCTCATGCCCGGGCCGCCGCCCCGGCCAGCGCTCGCGTGTGGAGCACGAGCTCGTCGAAGAGGTCGAGCAGCTCGGGGGCCGCTTCGGCCACGGCGTGCCGCTGAGCGGCGACGGTGGCCTCGTCGCCGCGCGCCACGGGCCCGGTCAGCGCCCGCTCCGGGCCGACCTCGGCGAGGTTGTCGACGGTGCGCCGCAGCAGCGGTACGAGCAACCTGCGCGCCTCGTCCGGCTCGAGTCCGGCGCCGGCGGCGATCCGCTCGGCGGCCGCCTGCAGCGTCACCATGAAGTTGGAGGCCATCGAAGCGGCGGCGTGGTACGCGGCGCGGCCCTCGTCGTCGATCTCGAACGGCGTCATGCCGAGCGTGCGCGCGAGATCGGCGGCGAAGGCGAGCGCCTCGGCCGTGGACCCTGCGATCGCACAGCCCGCGCCCGCAAAGGCGCCCAGCCCGCTCGACTCCGGCGCGAAGGTCTGCAGCGGGTGCAGGCCGAAGGCGGCCGCCCCCGCGGGCGCGAGGGCGCTCAGCGGCGTCGCGCCGCTGGTGTGTCCGACCAGGGGCGCCGCTCCAGCCACGGTGGCGGCCGCCGCCTGGATCTCCGCGTCGGGCACGCACAGCACGATCGCGTCGCAGCCGCGTGGCACCTGGCCGCGCCCGGCTGGGCCGTCGACGGCGACGCCGGCCTCGCGCAGCGCGCCGGCCAGCGCGGTCCCGAGCCGGCCGGGCCCGACAACGCCCACGCGTACGTCGCTGAGGCTGTTGGTGATCGAGTGCATCTATTCGCCGGTCCACTCCACCTTGGGTAGCGGCCGACCCCAACAAGGATACCGTCGCCATCGGGCCCTAGGCTTAGCTCCGTGCAGGCACGCAGCGCAGAGGAGCGTCGCGAGGCCCTCGTCGAGCTATACCGGGAGGCGGCGGCTTGCACGCGCTGCCCGCTGCACCAGGGACGCACCAAGGTCGTGTTCGGCGCGGGCAACGCCGACGCCGACCTGATGTTCGTGGGGGAGGCCCCCGGTCAGCAGGAGGACCTCCAGGGCCTGCCGTTCGTGGGAAGGGCAGGCAAGCTGCTCGACCAGCTGCTGGGCGAGGTCGGCCTGGAGCGGGCGGACGTCTTCATCACCAACGTCCTCAAGAGCCGCCCGCCGGGCAACCGTGACCCCGAGCAGGGCGAGATCGACGCCTGCAAGCCGTACCTGCACAGGCAGGTGGAGCTGATCGAGCCGCGCGTCATCTGCACGCTCGGCAACTTCGCCACCAAGCTGCTGACCCGGTCCCAGCGCGGCATCACGGGCGTCCACGGGCGGCCGCAGGTGCACGAGCTGGGCGGCCGCGCGGTGCGGGTGTTCCCGATCTACCACCCGGCGGCCGCGCTGCGCAGCACCAAGACGCTGGAGGAGCTGCGTCAGGACTTCCGGCGCCTACCCGAGCTGCTGGAGGAGCCGCCGCCGGTTCCGATCGGCGCCGTGGCGGCCGTCGCGGCGGAGCCGGCCCCCGAGCCGCCGCAGATCAACCTCTTCGACTGACCTCGCTCCAGTCCGCATCGGCGCAGGACACCGAGGCCGCCGGGGCGGAGCTGGCCGGCCTCCTCAAGCCCGGCGACGTGGTGCTGGTCAGCGGCGAGCTCGGCAGCGGGAAGACGACGTTCGTGCGCGGCGCCTGCCGCGCGCTGGGGGTGGAGGGCCCCGTGACGAGCCCGACGTTCACGGTCGGTCACGTGCTGGGCGGCTCGCCGGAGGTCGCCCACCTGGACCTCTACCGGCTCGGCTCGCTCGCGGGCGAGGACCCGGCGCTGCTCGACGACTACCTGACTCCCGAGCGCGTGGCCTTCGTCGAGTGGCCCGCGGTGGCCGAGCCCCGGATCGAGCGGGTGGCGGCGCGCGTGCTGCTGGAGCACATGGGCGGCGACCGCCGGCGGATCACGATTGCGTGACCCTCCTCGGCATTGACACCTCGACCCCGGCGAGCACCGCCTGCGTGCTGCGCGACGACGGCCAGAGCTTCGAGGTCGTGCCCGAGCCGGCGCGGCTGAGCGCGGGCCCTGGCCACGCCCGGGAGCTGATGCCCGCGGTCGCCGAGGTGATGGAGCGCGCCGGCCTCGACTTCCGCGACCTGGAGGCGATCGCGGTGGGGGTGGGACCGGGGATGTTCACCGGCCTGCGCATCGGGATCGCGACGGCACGCGCGCTGGCAAGCGCCGGCGGGCTGCGCCTGAGGCCCGTGTCGTCGCTGGCGGCTCTGGCTGCCGGGATGAGGGACGAGGGCGCGGGCGAAGATACGCTGCTCCCACTCATCGACGCCCGCCGCGGCGAGGTGTTCGGGGCCCTCCACGGGGCCGGCGGGGAGTTGCTCTGGCCGCCGTTCGTCGCGGCGCCCGAGGACGTCGTAGCGCGCGTGCGGGAAGCCGGTTTCAGCGTGAGGGCGGCGGGGGACGGGTCGATACGATTTCGGAGGGTGCTCGAGGCGGCCGGGATCGGCGTCGATGCGGACGAGTCGCGCTCCCATGTGGTGCGGGCTCTGCACGTCTGCCGGCTGGCGCAGGCGGTGCCGGGCGAGGCGCCCGAAGCAGTCCTCCCCGACTACCTCAGAGCACCGGACGCAAAGACGCCGTGAACCACGACCTTCAGATCCGCCGCCTCACCTACGCCGACCTGCCCCAGGTGATCGCGATCGAGCGGCGCGCGTTTCCCACGCCGTGGTCGCTCGCCATGTTCGTGCTCGAGCTGTCCAAGCCATCGGGGATCTGCCTGGCCGCGACGATCGACGAGCGGGTGGTCGGCTACGTGGTCTGCTCGCGCTACGACACCGTCTGGCACGTGATGAATGTGGCCGTGGACGACCGCCTGCTTCGCCAGGGGATCGCCAGCATGCTGATGGAGCGGCTGTTCGAGCTCGCCGACAGGCCGAACGAGCAGTACACGCTGGAGGTGCGCACCTCCAACGACCCGGCGATCCGCCTCTACGAGAGCTTCGGCTTCCGGCCGGCGGGGCGCCGGCGCGCCTACTACCACGACAACCGCGAGGACGCCCTGATCATGTGGCGCACGGTGCCCGAGCGGGCCACCGCTTGATCCTCGCCGTCGAAACGAGCTGCGACGACACGTGCGCGGCTGTGGTCACGTTGGGCGGCGAGATCCGCTCCAACGTGATCGCCTCGCAGGGCCTGCTGCACGCCCGCTACGGCGGCGTCGTTCCGGAGATCGCGTCGCGGCGTCACCTGGAGTTGGTCGACGCGGTGGTGGCCGACGCGCTGGAGGGCGCGGGGGCGGGCCTCGATGACGTGCAGACGGTCGCGGTCACGCAGGGCCCGGGGCTGATCGGCGCGCTGCTGGTGGGACTGTCGTCGGCGAAGGCGCTGGCCGCCACGCGGCGGCTGCCGCTGGTCGGTGTCGACCACCTGCACGGCCACGTCACCGCCAGCACGCTCGGGCCGGAGCCGATCGAGGCCCCGTATCTCTGCCTGGTCGCCAGCGGCGGCCATACCTTCCTCGCGCGCGTGGACGACCCAGCGTCGTACACCGTGCTCGGCCAGACGCTCGACGACGCGGCCGGCGAGGCCTTCGACAAGGGCGCGCGCCTGCTCGGCCTCGGCTACCCGGGCGGCCCCGAGCTCGACCGCCTGGCGCGCCAGGGCGACCCCGAGGCGTTCGCGTTTCCGCGCAGCGCGCCCGGAGAGCTCGACTTCAGCTTCTCGGGGCTCAAGACGGCGCTGCTCTACCGCCTGCGCGACGAGCCGGACGCCGATCGGGCGGACCTGGCGGCCTCCTACCAGCGGGCGATCGTGGAGGCGCTCACGGCGCGCACGCGGACGGCGCTGGAGCGGGAGGGCCTGGAGCGCCTGGCCATCGGCGGCGGCGTGGCGGCCAACTCGGAGCTGCGCGCGGCGGTCCAGAACCTGGGCGTGCCCGTGTGGGTGCCCGCCACGGAGCTCTGCACCGACAACGCCGCGATGATCGCCGGAGCGGCCCGCTTCCTGGAGCCGCTGGAGTACCCGGAGTACCTGAGCATGGACGCCGCCGCCCGGCTGCCGTAGCGCCGCCCGAGGCCAATCTTCACGGGGGTCCGGGGCGCGAGCCCCCGGCTGCCATCACTGCAGCCGCGACTCCTCCAAATCCAGCTCGCGCTCGACCCTCCGCCGCACCTCGTCCGAGATCTCGCCGCTGTTGCGCAGCCGGATCAGCGCCTCGCGCTGGGCGTCGAACAGCTCGTACATCAGGCGGATGTAGTTGCCGCTGCGCTCCTCGTACTCGTCGCCGTCGCCGTCCTCCTGCGCTCCGAAGCGCCGCCGGCGGTAGTCGAACAGCCCGCGCACCCGCTCGAGCGTGTCGGGGCGCACCCACTCCTGCCCGTCCAGCTCCTCGGTGCGCGATATCGCCGCCTCGGCGAGCCGGATGCGGGCGGCCACCTCCTCGCGGGCCTCGGCGCCGTCGTCCTCGACGCCCAGCCGCCGGATCAGCGGCCCCAGCGTCAGTCCCTGGCCCACCAGCGTCGTGAGGATCACCGCGAACGCGAGGAAGATGATCAGGCCACGATCGGCGAACGGCGCGCCGCTCTCGGTCTTGAGCGGCAGCGCGAGCGCCGCCGCCAGCGACACGGACCCGCGCATGCCGGCCCAGCCCACCACCATGCGCTGGCGCCAGCCTGCCCGCCGCGCGCGCTGACTCGGACGTCGGTCGAGCGCCCGGATCACGTAGACCATGGTGAACCCCCAGACCAGGCGCACGGCGATCACGACGAAGCTGACGAGCAGCCCCCAGGCGATCAGCTCGCCGGCCGAGTGGCCGGAGATGTTGTCGATCACGTTCGGCATCTGGAAGCCGACCAGCAGGAACAGCATGGCGTTCAGCAGGAACGTGAGCACCTCCCAGATCGCCACCCCCTGCAGGCGCATGACCGGCGTGGTCAGCTCGGGCGTGTGCCAGCCCATGTAGACCCCGACGGTCACGGCCGCGATCACGCCCGAGACGCCCAGCTCCTCGGCGGGCAGGTAGGCCGCGTAGGCGGACAGGAGCGAGATCGTGATCTCGGTCGGCGGGTCGTCGATGCGGCGGCGCACCTCCCGGATCACCAGGCCGGCGACGAGCCCGATCAGCAGGCCGCCCACGCCGCTCCACACGAACTTCAGGCCCGCCTCCCATAGCGAGAAGCTGCCGCTCACCAGGGCGGCCACCGCGACGCGGTAGAGCACCAGCGCGGTCCAGTCGTTGGTGAGGTTCTCGCCCTCCACTACGGTCAGCAGTCGCCGCGGCGCGCCGATCCGTCGCATTATCTCGGCGGGGGCCACGGCGTCCGTGGGGGAGACGATCGCGCCGAGCACGAAGGACTCGGCCCAGCCCAGCCCGATCACGTGGTGCGCGATCACCGCAACGGCGGCCATCGTGACCGCGACCACGCCGATCGACAGCAGCGCGATCGGGCGCGCGTCGCGGCGCAGGTCGCGCAGCGAGGTGAAGAACGCCGCTCCGTACAGCAGCGGCGGCAGAAAGATCAGCAGCACGAGGTCGGGGTCCAGCGACACCTCGGGCATTCCGGGGATGAAGCCGATCCCGGCGCCGCCGAGCACGAGGGTGATCGGGTACGGCACGTTCAGTACGCGCGCCAGCACCGCCAGGCCGGCGCCGGCCACGAGCAGCGCGAAGACGATCAGCTCGACGTGGTCCACGGGCCCTAGAGTGCCATTTGTGCCAACCCTGACCCTGTACGGCAAGCCGGGCTGCCATCTCTGTGACGACGCTCGCGCCGCGGTGGAGCGCGCGACCGCCGGCCGCGAGGTCGCGCTCGAGCAGGTCGACATCACGCGCGACCCGGCGCTGCACGCCCGCTACGGCGAGCGCATCCCCGTCCTCGAGCTGGACGGCGAGACGGTCTTCGAGCTGTTCGTCGACGAGGGTGTCCTCGAACGGCGGCTCGATAGAGTGACCTCGTGAGCTTGCGGGAACCCGTGACGGGCGGGACCGAGGTGCAGGACGGCGGGGGCGAGCGCTTGTCACTCGGCGTCGCGGCGCGCCTGTCGCGGTACCTCCAGGTCCTCACCCAGGCGAAGAAGATGGGCCGCGAGACGATCTCCTCGCAGGAGCTTGCGGACTACACGCACGTCAACTCCACGCAGATCCGCCGCGACCTGTCCGGCTTCGGGAAGTTCGGCAAGCGTGGCGTCGGCTACAACGTCGACTCGCTCGTCTCTCAGATCCGCAAGATTCTGCGCACCACCGGGAAGCACAACATCGCGCTGTTCGGCGCCGGCAACCTGGGCCAGGCGATCGCGGGCTCGGACATCTTCGCCGACCACGGCTTTCGGGTCGTCGCGCTGTTCGACAAGGACCAGGCGAAGGTCGGGCAGCGCCTCAACGAGAGCCTGACCGTCCGCCCCTACGACGATCTGGAGAGGGTGATCCGCGAGGAGGACGTGGTGGTGGGCGTGCTCGCCGTGCCCACCGGTGCCGCCCAGGAGGTCGCCGACGACCTCGTCCAGGCGGGCGTCAAGATCATCTTCAACTACTCCGAGGCCCTGCTCCAGGTGCCGCCCGAGGTGACGGTCCACACCTCGAGTCCCGCTGTCGACCTGCTCTACGCGCTCTACTTCTACCTCACCTAATGCTTGACATGGCCCGCGTCCATGAGGCGTTTGAGGCCTCAACGGACTTCACGGTCGGGATCGAGGAGGAGTTCGCCATCCTCGACCCGCACACTCTGTCGCTGGATCACCGCTTCGAGGAGCTGAAGCGGGCGGCCGATGCGGATCCGGTGCTCGTCGATTCGATCGCGGGCGAGCTGATCAAGTCGGAGGTCGAGATCCGCTCCGGGAAGGGGGAGACGTTCGCCGACGCGATCGAGCGCCAGCGCGAGGCGCGCGTTCGGCTGTTCCGCCTCGCCGCCGAGCGCGGGGCGCTGCTGGCAGCGACCGGCACCCACCCGTGGAGCCCGTGGCAGGACCAGCAGATCATCGAGACGGAGCACTACCGGCTCGTCGCCGAGGGCCTCCAGTACGTGGCGTGGCGCAACAACACGTTCTCGCTCCACGTCCACGTGGGCGTGCGCGGAGCGAACCGCGCCGTGAGGGTGTGCGACCGGCTGCGGCCGGTGCTGCCCGAGCTGCTCGCGCTGTCGGCCAACTCGCCGTTCCTCGACGGGTGCAACTCCGGCCTGCACTCCGTGCGGTCGCAGATCTTCACCAAGAGCTTCCCGCGCTGCGGCATCCCTGACTCGTTCGGCGGCTGGCCGGGGTACACGGACTACGTGGACTTCCTGATCGCCAGCAACTCGATCGTCGAGCAGACGCAGATCTGGTGGAGCGTGCGGCCGCACCACTCGTTCGGGACGGTCGAGCTGCGCATCTGCGACGCCCAGACGAGCGCCGCGGACTCCACCAGCCTGGAGGGGCTGATCACGGCCTGCATCGCCCAGGCGGCGCTCGACGAGGACGAGGGCGTGCCCCACGAGGATCACCCGCATCGCTTCATCGAGGAGAACTTCTGGCGGGCTATCCGCTACGGGCTCGACGGCAAGCTGATCGACCTGCGGCGCCGTGAGGAGTATCCGGCCGCGGCGGTCGCCGAGCGGCTGCTCGAGTGGACCGCTCCGGCGCGAGCGCTGCTGGGCATCGAGCCGGCCCTGCCCGAGGAGAACGGCGCCCAGCGCCAGCGGCGCGCGCTTGCGCAGGGAGCGTCGATGGAGGAGGTGTTCGCGGCCGAGGTGGCGGAGACGCAACGGACCTATGCGGCCGAGGAGGTGAGCGCGTGAGCGAGCCCGAGCAGCAGCTGCCCGACGTGGCCGACGTGCTGGTGAGCACCACGGCTTCGCTGATCAACCTGGCGGGCATCCGGTTGACCGAGAAGCAACACCGCAACCCGGCGAAGGCCAAGGAGGCGATCGACGCCGCCCGCGAGTTGCTTCCGCTCTGCCCCGAGGACGCGGTCGGTCCGATCAGGGACGCGCTCGCCCAGGTGCAGATGCTGTATGTGAAGGAGCACGGAAGCCCTGCGGACCCGGCCGGGCCGGACCCGGCCGGGCCGGACCCTTCCGGCGCCGAAGAGCGCGCCAAGGCGCGCGCCAAGATCTGGACGCCGCCCGGTTCGTGATCGGAATCTTCGGCGGCTCGGGCTTCTATCGCTTCCTCGACGAAGTCGAGGAGGTGCCGGTCGCCACCCCGTACGGGCCCCCCTCGGCGCCGGTGCGGGTGGGCCGCGTCGAGGGCGCCGAGGTCGCGTTCATGCCGCGCCACGGCGACGAGCACGCGCTCCCACCGCATCGCGTCAACTACCGCGCCAACGTGTGGGCCATGAGGGAGGTGGGGGTCCGGCGCATCATCGGCCCGTCGGCTTGCGGCTCGCTCAAGCCGGAGCTGACGCCCGGCACCTTCGTGATCTGCGACCAGTTCGTGGACCGCACGCAGGGGCGCGAGAGCACGTTCTACGACGGACCGCAGACGACCCACGTGTCGGCTGCCGACCCGTACTGCGCCGATCTGAGCGAGATCCTGGCTGCCAGCGCCGAGGAGCTCGGCATCCCGGTGGTCAGGGGCGGGACCGTGGTCGTAATCCAGGGCCCGCGCTTCTCCACCCGCTCCGAGTCCAGGTGGTACGCGGCCAGCGGCTTCGACGTGGTGAACATGACCCAGTGCCCCGAGTGCTGGCTCGCCCGCGAGCTGGAGCTCTGCTACGCCAACATCTCGCTCGTGACCGACTACGACGTCGGCCTGGAGGGAATGCCGGACGTGGAGCCGGTATCCGCCGATGCCGCCTTCGCGGTCTTAGCCGAGAACCTGGATCGGCTGCGGGCGCTGCTGTTTCGTGCGGTGCCCCGGATCGGCCCTCAGCCGGAGGACGCGTGCGCCACCGCGTTGCGCAGCGCCATCGTCCGATAAACTGCGGCCCGCTCTTTTCCGGGCGGTGTCGGAGGTACCCCAGGTGCCGGCCTCCAGCGCCCCGCGCATGACCGCCCACTGACTCATTTCTACGGAGGACATACCCCTTGGAATTCCTGACTGACTGGGGCGTGATCATCGCGCTCGTCTGCGCCGGCGCCGCCGTCCTGTACGGCGTGCTGACCTCGCGCTGGCTGCTTTCGCTCTCGCCCGGCAACGAGGAGATGCAGGCCATCTCGCTGGCCGTCCAGCAGGGCGCCAGCGCCTATCTGCGTCGCCAGTACACGATCATCGCCGGCGTCGCCGTGGTGCTGGCGATCGTGCTCGGCGTGGCGCTCGAAGCCCAGGATCGCGAAGGCATCCTGACGGCGATCGGCTTCCTGATCGGCGGGACGTTCTCCGGCGCCGCGGGCTTCATCGGCATGAACGTGTCGGTGCGGGCCAACGCGCGCGTGGCCGAGTCGGCCCGCTCGGGCGTGTCGCGAGCACTCGAAGTGGCGTTCAAGGGCGGCGCGGTGACCGGCCTGCTGGTGGCCGGCCTGGCGCTGCTGGGCGTGGCCGGCTACTACGGGATCCTGGTCCTCGCCGGCACGGACGAGCGCGACGCGATCGACGCCCTCGTGGGCCTCGGCTTCGGCGGCTCGCTGATCTCGGTCTTCGCCCGCCTGGGCGGCGGCATCTTCACCAAGGCGGCCGACGTGGGGGCCGACCTCGTCGGCAAGATCGAGGCCGGGATCCCCGAGGACGACCCGCGCAACCCCGCCGTGATCGCGGACAACGTGGGCGACAACGTCGGCGACTGCGCCGGCATGGCCGCCGACCTGTTCGAGACCTACGCGGTCACCGCGGTCGCCGTGATGCTGCTCGGCGTGCTGATCTTCCAGGAGATCGGCACCGTCGCGGTGTACCCGCTGGTGATCGGAGGCGTGTCGCTGATCGCCTCGATCATCGGCACGTTCGCCGTCCGCAGCGCGGCCGGCAACGTGGAGCGCGCGCTGTACCAGGGCCTGATCGTCTCCGGCGGCCTGGCGGCGATCGCCTTCCTGCCGATCACGCTGACGATGATGGACGACCTGACCTTCAAGGGGGGCGTCTCGGCACTGCTGCGCGGCGGCGCCTCATCGGCGCCGAGCGGGATCGAGCTATACCTGTGCACGCTGATCGGCATCGGCATCACCGCGGGGCTGTTCGTGATCACCGACTACTACACGTCGACCCGCTTCCGCCCGGTGCGCACCACCGCGCGCGCCTCCCAGACGGGGCACGCCACGAACATCATCCAGGGGCTCGCCCAGGGCTTCCAGTCAACGGCCGCCCCGGCGATCCTGCTGGCGCTCGGCATCCTGGTCGCCAACGAGCTCGCCGGCATCTACGGCATCGGCGTCGCCGTGATGGCGCAGCTCTCGCTCACGGGGCTGATCGTCGCCCTGGACGCGTTCGGGCCGATCACCGACAACGCCGGCGGCATCGCGGAGATGGCGGACCTGCCCGAAGAGGTGCGCAACGTGACCGACCCGCTCGACGCGGTCGGCAACACCACCAAGGCGGTCACCAAGGGTTACGCGATCGGCTCCGCGGTGCTCGCCGCGCTGGTGCTGTTCGCCGCCTTCGTGGAGGAGCTGCGGGAGGAGGCCGCCGCGGCGGGCAAGTCCCTGCCCTCGTTCGACATCTCCCAGCCGGAGGTCCTGATCGGCTTGCTGATCGGCGGCATGATGGTCTACCTGTTCGCCGCCCTGGCGATCGAGGCGGTGGGCCGTGCGGGTGGCGGCGTGGTGGAGGAGGTGCGCCGTCAGTTCAAGGAGAAGCCGGGCATCATGGACTACACCGAGAAGCCCGACTACGCGCGGGCTGTCGACATCGTCACCGCGTCCGCCCAGCGGGAGATGATCCTGCCGGCGCTGATCCCGATCCTGGTCCCGGTGGTCGTCGGCCTGCTCTCGGTGCAGGCGCTCGGCGGACTGCTGATCGGCGTGATCGTGGTCGGCTTCTTCATGGCGGTGTCGATGACCGCCGGCGGCGGCGCCTGGGACAACGCCAAGAAGCTGATCGAGGACGGCGAGTACGGCGGCAAGGGGTCCGAGGCGCACGCCGCGTCGGTCACGGGCGACACCGTTGGCGACCCCTACAAGGACACCGCCGGCCCGGCGATCAACCCGATGATCAAGGTGGCGAACATCGTGGCCCTGCTGATCATCCCGTTCCTCGTATAGCCAGGAGTCTCTCGGCCGGCGTGTGTCCTCTTCGGGGAGCCGCCGGCCGGAGTAGGCTCGCCGCTCGGCATGGCTGAATATCGGCCGAAGAATCAGGGGCTCGAGCGGGTCCTGGGCACGGGCTCGCTGTTCGCGACGGCCTACGGAAACGTCGGTTCGTCGATCTACTACGCGCTCGGCTTGGTGGCGATCTACGCCGCCGGCATGACGCCGGTGGTGTTCGTCATCGCCGGCCTGATCTTCGCCGCCACGGCGGCCACCTACGCCGAGGCGACCACCATGTACCCCGAGGCGGGCGGCTCGTCCTCGTTCGCCCGGCGCGCCTTCAACGAGTTCTGGTCCTTCTTCGCCGCCTGGGGCCAGATGCTCACCTACATAATCACGATCGCCATCTCGGCGTTCTTCGTGCCGCACTACCTCGGCGTCTTCTGGGGCCCGCTCGGCGAGTCCCCCGCCGACATCGTCGGCGGCATCATCGTGGTGGTCGTCCTGGGCGCCGTGAACATCGTGGGCGTGAAGGAGTCGGCCGGCGTGAACGTGGGCTTCGCGGTCGCCGACTTCCTCACCCAGGTGGGGCTGGTGGTGGTCGGGATCTTCCTCGTGCTCGATCCGCACCTGCTGGTCGACCAGGTCGAGTTGGGGACGACGCCGACCGTGGGCGACTTCCTGATCGCGATCCCCGTCGCGATGGTCGCCTACACGGGCATCGAGACGGTCTCGAACATGGCCGAGGAGGCGCGCGACTTCGGCAAGACGATCCCGCGCGGGATCGGCCTGGTCGTGCTCGCCGTCGCTGTGATCTACTCGTTCCTGCCGGCGATCGCGCTCTCGGCGATGCCCGTGGTGAACGGCCAGACCCAGCTCGCGCTGCCCAAGGAGCAGGGCGGTTACGCGGACGACCCCGTGCTCGGCGTGGTCGAGAACATGGACCTGGGCGCCCTGCAGCACCCGGCTGAGATCTACGTCGGCATCCTGGCCGCGACGATCCTGTTCATCGCCACGAACGCCGGCTTGATCGGCGTGTCGCGGCTCACGTACTCGATGGGCCAGCACCGCCAGCTGCCGGAGGTCCTACGGGTGCTGCACCCCAAGTTCCGCACGCCCTACGTGGGCATCGTCCTGTTCGGGGCGGTCGCGTGCCTCGCAATCGTGCCGGGCAAGGCCGACTTCCTCGGCGTGATCTACGCCTTCGGGGCGATGCTCTCGTTCACGATGGCGCACCTCGCGCTGATCAAGCTGCGCGTGAGCAACGCCGACGTCGAGCGTCCCTGGCGAAGTCCGGGGACGCTGCGCATCCGCGGCAGCGAGGTGCCGGCGCTGGCGGTGTTCGGGGCCTTCGGCACCGGCTCGGCGCTGATCGTGGCGACCGCGCTCGACCTGCGCGTGCTGGTTTCGGGCCTGCTCTGGCTGGCGCTGGGGGTCGCGGTCTACGTCGTCTACCGGCGCCGCCAGGGGCTGTCGCTGACGGAAACCGTCAAGATCGTCACGCCCAAGCCCGCCGTCGAGCACGAGGTGGAGTACGAGTCCGTGCTCGTTGCCTTCGAGGACGGCAACTTCTCGGCCGAGGCGGTGTCGACGGCGGTGCGGCTGGCGGCCCGGCGCCGCCGCGGCATCCACGTGCTCGTAACGATCACCGTGCCACCGAACTCGCCGATCGACGCCCCGCTCCCGGAAGACGAGGCGCGCGCGGCGTCGCTGATCGACTCGGCGCGCGTGCGCGGCGGACGGCGGGTCACCGGCCACTGGGAGAAGGTGCGCCCCGGCGGCGCGGGGCGCCGGATCGTGGAGGAGGCCCGCGAGATCCGCGCCCGCGCGCTGGTCATGGAGATGCCCCCGCGGCGCGCCGGGATGTCGCTGTTCGGCAAGACCCTGGAAACCATCCTGACGGAGCGGCCCTGTCGGGTGATCATCGAGTCGTCGCGCGGGGTGGACGGGCGGCGGGACGGCGGGTCGTAACTCCTTGCAAAATGGGGGTCCCGGGTGTGAGCCCGCCGCCCCCCCGGATGCCATGATTCCGCGCGTGCAACGGGCCTATCACGCCTCCACGCGCCTGCTGAGTGCCGCCCTGCTGCTGGTCGGCGTGGCGATGGTGGCGTCCACGATCGCGCGCGGCGGCGGCCCGCTCGCCCTAGGGGTCGTGCTCGGGACGATGCTGGCGCTGATCGGTGCGGCGCGCCTCTGGCTGGCACGCGGCGGCGAGCGGTGAGCCAGGAGCGCCGCCCCGGGCGGCGCAACTCCGCGACCGGCGAGTCGGCCAGCCGCCGAGCGGCGGCCGACCGCGCACGCTCGCAGTTCCGGCGCGGCTCCGAGCGCGCCGGCCGGGCGGGCGCCAGGATCGCTCGCGGGCTCGGCGAGCCGGCGCTGTTCGCGATCCTGCTCAGCTCGGTCGTCTCCGGCCTGTTCATGGTGCTCGGCGTCGTCGCCGACGACGCGCTTGGGCTCACGCCGGTCGCCTTCTTCGCCTCGGGCCTGTTCTTCGTGGTCACGATGGCCACCTACGTCGAGGGCAGCTCGCTGCACCCAGAGCGCGGCGGCGCCTCCACCTTCGCGCGCTATGCCTTCGACGAGCTCTGGAGCTTCGTGGCGGGCTGGGCGATCCTGCTCGACTACCTGATCGTCATGGCGATCGGCGCCGTGACGATCTCGGACTACCTCGCCGTCTTCTGGACCGACCTCGACCAAGGCGTGGTCGAGGTGGTGATCGCCGGCCTGGCGCTCGCCTACGTGGCCGTGCAGAACGTGCGCGGCCTGGGGGCCGAGCGGCTCGGCATGGTGCTGCGCCTCTCCCTGCTGAGCATCGTGCTGCTGCTGGTGGTGTCCGGGATCGCGCTGGCCCAGAACTGGGACCCCTCGGCCATCACCGACTCCGTCGACCTGGGCGCTGCCCCCGCGTGGGACAAGCTGCTGTTCGCCACGGTGGTTGCGGGGGTGGCGCTGATCGGGGTGGAAGCTGCCTCCGGGCTCGCAGGTGAGGTGCGCGTAGGACGCAGAGGGCTGCGCCGCGTGGTCGGGCTCACCTCCGTGACGGCGCTGGTGCTGTTCGTGTGCGTGTCGACCGCGGCGCTGATGACGCTGCCCGTGGTCGGCGGTGAGACGCCGCTCGGCGGGCAGTTCGTGCAGGCGCCCGTGGTGGGCGTGGCTTCGCAGTTCCATCCCGGGTGGCTGAAGGACGCCGCGCGCATCGCCGTCGGCGCCACCGGCGCGGCGATGCTGATCGTGGCGATGAACGGCCAGATGCTCGGGATCGCCCGGCTCGCCTACTCGCTGGCCACCAACCGCCAGATCCCCAGCGCCGTGGGCCGCCTGCACGAGCGGCGCGGGACGCCCTACATCACGATCATCTCGGCCGCGGTGATCGCCTTCGTGCTCGCGGTGCCGCACGACCTCGGCTTCCTGGCCGGCATATTCGCGTTCGGCGCGATGGTCACGTTCGCCATCGCCCACCTGTCGGTCATCGTGCTGCGCTACCGCGAGGGCACTCGCCCGAGCGCCTTCCGCGTGCCGCTCTCGGTGAAGGTGGGTCGCGGGTCCGTTCCGCTGCCGGCGGTTCTGGGGGCGCTGTTCTCGATCCTCGCCTGGATCAGCGTGATCATCCTGCATGAGGGTGCGCGCATCATCGGCGGCGCCTGGATGCTCGCTGGGATCGTGATGTACGTCGTCTACCGCTCCGCGCAGGGCAAGGCGCTCACAAAGCGCTTCACGATCCCGGCCGCGGCGCTCCAGGAGGGGGCGCCGATCGAGTACGGCAGCATCCTCGTGCCCGTATTCGGGGAGCCGCTCGACGACGAGATCATCGGGACCGCCGGCCGGCTCGCCGCCGAGCACCCCGACGAGGCCGAGGGCGGCGCCGTCGTAGAGGCGCTGTACGTGTTCGAGATCCCGATGTCGCTGCCGATCGATGCGCGCGTGCCCGACGAGCGCGTCAAGGAGGCCAAGCGCGTGCTGGCGCGAGCGAAGGAGGTCGGGGAGGAGTACGAGGGCGTGGAGGTCGCCACGGCCATGGTGCGCGGACGCACGGCCGGCCAGGCGATCGTGGCCGAGGCGCGCAGGCGCGGAGTCGAGGCGATCGTGCTCGCGGCCGAGGAGCCCTCGCGCGTGCGCGGCGGCGCGATCCTCGGGGGACGCGGCCGCTCGCGCGATCGCTTCGTGGGGGAAACCACGCGCTACGTGATCGAGAAAGCCCCCTGCAAGGTGATCCTGACGGCGCCGCCCGCGGGCGAGGAAGGCACTCGCGAGGGCGTTCTGCCTTAGAGTGGGCACCCAATGTTCGTCCTGATAGTTGGATGCGGGCGCGTGGGCAGCGCGATCGCCAACTCGATGCTGGCCGAGGGGCACGAAGTCTCTGTCCTCGACGAGGACGCCGAGGCGATCGCGCTGCTCGAACGCGGCCAGTCGGAGGGCTGGGAGGAGCGCGGCGGGCGCTTCACCGAGGGCACGGCGCTCGAGATCGAGGCGCTGCTCGCCGCGGGCATCGACCAGGCCGACGCCTTCGTGGCGTCCACGGACGGCGACAACACCAACCTGGTGATCGCTCAGATCGCCAAGCGGCGCTTCAACGTGGAGCGGGTGGTCGTGCGCGTGCTCGACCCGGCTCGCGCGCGCTGGTACGCGGAGCAGGGCTTGCAGACCGTCTGCCCCACCCAGACGGCGATCGAGCTGCTGGAGGCGGCCGTGCGCGGCCAGATCCGCTTCGAGGGAGTGTCCGGCTAAGTGCAGGCCGCCGCTCCAGCGAAGCTCCGCAGCGTTACCCAGCGCTGCTCGGGTCGGGGAGCCACGGCCTGATGTACGTCGTGATCGTGGGGGCCGGCAAGGTCGGCTGGAACCTGGCGCGTGAGCTGATCGCCAAGCGGCACGAGATCACCGTGATCGAGTCCGATCCGGTCCGCTTCGCTGTGGTCGAGCAGGAGCTCGAGCACAGCGCCCAGTACGGCGACGGCTCCGAGCTGTGGGTGCTCGAGCGCGCGGGCATCGAGCGCGCCGACCTGGTCGTAGCCGTGACCGGCGACGACGAGGACAACATCCTGATCTCGCAGGTGGCGCGCGAGAAGTACGGCGTCACGCGGGTGGTGGCGCGCTGCAACAACCCGCGCAACCTGCAGCACTTCGAATTGCTGGGCGTGAAGCCCGCGATCTCCGCCACCGACCTGATCCTGCGGCTGATCGAGCACGAGGTGCCGAAGTACGGCCTGGTGCACCTGCTGGACCTGCCCGAGGAGCGGCTGGAGATCATCGAGCTCGAAGTCGCCGTGGGCTCCGAGGCCGCTGGGCAGAAGGTCAAGGAGCTCGGGCTTCCGGACGGCTCGCTGGTGATCTCGATCCTGCGCGACGGCGGCGGCTTCGTGCCGAACGGCGACTCGGTCATCCAGGCCGGCGACGAGGTGCTGCTCGTGCTCGACGTCGGGCTCGAGACGAGTGTCACCGAGCGTTTCTCCGACCGCTCGGGCGCGCCAGCCTAGCCGCCGGTGAGCCGGCGCAGGGTCGACCATCTGCTGATCGGCGGCGGCCTTGCCTGCGCCAACTGCGCGCGCTGGCTGCGCGAGGAGGGCGCCGACGGCTCGGTGCTCCTGGTGGGCCGGGAGTTCGATCCGCCCTACAACCGGCCGCCGCTGTCGAAGGGCTATCTCCAGGGCAAGGAGTCGCGCGAGGACGCGCTGTTCCGCCCCGCCGAGTGGTGGGACGAGCAGCGGATCGAGCTGATGACGCGCACGAGCGTGATGAAGCTCGACACCGGCGAGCGCGTGGCCACGCTATCGACGAAGGAGGAGATCGCGTTCGACACGGCGCTGATCGCCACCGGGGCGAACGTGCGCCGGCTGCGCGTCGACGGCGTCGAGCTCGAGGGGATCCACTACCTGCGCGCCTTCGGCAACGCGGACGCGATCCGTGCCGACGCCGAGGGCGCGCGGCACGCCGTGCTGATCGGCGGCAGCTACATCGGGTGTGAGGTGGCCGCGTCGCTCACGGCGGCGTACGGGGTGAAGTGCTCGATCGTGATGCAGGAGGAGGTCACCCTGGAGCGCCAGTTCGGGCGCGACATCGGGCGCTTCTTCCAGAACGTGCTCGAGGAGCACGGGGTGGAGGTGCACGGCGGCGACGAGCTCGAGCGCTTCGAGGGTGCCGACGGCAGGGTGGGCAAGGTCGTGACCAAGAACGGCCTCGAGCTCGACTGCGACCTGGTGGTGGCGGGGGTCGGGGTGATGCCGGACGTGATGCTGGCGCGCTCCGCCGGACTCGAGCTGGGGGAGACGGGCGGCGTGAAGTGCAGCGCCCAGCTCGAGTCCTCGGTTTCGGGCATCTACGCCGCCGGCGACATCTGCGAGTACGAGAGTCCCATCCACAACGCGCGCCTGCGGCTCGAGCACTGGGACGTGGCCTTCAACCACGGCAAGACCGCGGCGCTGAACATGCTCGGCCGCGGTGTCGAGCACGACGTGGTGCCCTACTTCTTCTCCGACCTGGCGGACTGGGCGTCATTCGAGTACGTCGGCCCCGGCTCGGGTGAGGTGGTCCTGCGCGGCTCGCTGGAGAACGCCGAGTTCACGGCGTTCTTCGTGCACGAGGAGAAGGGCCACGTGGTCGCGGCCCTCTCGGTGGGACGGTCAGACGACCTGGAGCACGCCCGCCGCTTCATCACGGAGCAAGGGAAAGCGGACCCGGCGGCGCTGGCCGACGAGAGCACCGACCTCCGCTCGCTCTAGTCCCCGCCGGTCGCTACTGGGGAGCAGGGACTCGAACCCCGATAACCAGCTCCAGAGGCTGGCGTCTTGCCATTAGACGACTCCCCAATCGGTGGCAAGCATAGAGGCTCGATTCTGCGCCGATCGGGCGCTAGCCGCGGCGGACCCGGACGCTCAGGGTCGTGCGCTTGCCGCGCGTGTCGGTCACCGTGACCGGCACCACCACGGCGCGGGGCAGCTGCTTGCCCTTCACCGGCTTGAGCCCTCGCCAGACGATCTTGACGCGGCGGGCTCCGCCACGGAGCCGCGGACTGATCGCCTTGCGCGGGTGTCCCGGCTTCACCCTCTTGCCGTCGACCAGGACGCGCGGCGTGCCGCGGCCACGGCGCAGCTGCTTCGGCAGTGACACGCGCCCCCGGGTCATGTCCGGCCCCCGGCGTGCCGCCTTCAGGACGGCGACGAGCGTGAACCCGCCGCGCCGCTTCGTGATGTTGACGCTGACCAGCGGGTCGCACCCGGGCGTCGCCAGCTCCTGCTTGAAGTGTCGAGTCTTGCCGGAGTGGGCCGTGAGCTTCACGTCGATGTCGGTGCTCGTCCTCGGGTTGCAGAGGTCCTGCGCCAGCTGCAGCGGACCCGCCGGCCCGCCCACGAACTGGAGCGTGAAGCTGCGCAGCGGAAGGTCCGGGTTCGATGGGAACGTGTTGCGCAGCCCCGATGGGGCCAGGTCGATGAAGCCGTCGATGCGCAGGTCGACCGGCGGTGGCAGCTTGACGATCAGCCCTGGCAGCGCGGCGCTGCTGTTGAACGCCAGGTAGACGGGACCGGAGACGGGCTGGTCCTGTAGCGGAGACTCGATGATCGCCGTCCCGACGCGCGAGCTCGCCGGGCAGTCGTTCGCGTCGGCCTGGGCGCGCGGGCAGGCGCGCGACAACACGGTGATGTTCGATTGCACCGACGGCGGCAGAGTCACCTCGGCCGTCTTCAGCGCCGCGTCCTCCGGATCGAACTCGAGCGTGGTCGACACCGGCGGGAAGCTGCCCTTGCGCGTCGCGCTCGGCGAGCCCAGCGAGCCGGAGGCGGTCGGCGAGAAGCCGAGCGCGTCGCAGCCGACCGGCGTGAACGCGGACGTCTTCTCGGAGAAGATCGTGGGAGCGTCGTAGGAGTTGACCCGCGCGAGCGAGGTCGCCGGTCCGCACGATGTCGGCATCCGCATGAAGGTGCCTCGGCTCGTCTTGCCGAGGAACGTCAGCTGCACGCTCGTGATCTGGATGTTGAGCCCGGACTGCTCGCGCGGCTGGTCGGCGAACACGGACTCGAGCCCGATCCCGTCCGCGCCGGGGCGCAGGTACACGGGCGACTCGAGGAACACCGGGGGCGCCTCCTGCGGGAGCGGAGGCGGCAACGCGATCGGCTGCAGCTTGAGGCCCAGCCGGGCCGGCTCGGAGCCGACCGGCCGCAGGTTGTAGACGGTCCCGTCGATCGGCTGATCGGTGAGCGACCCCAGCGGCGGGACCAGGTGGACGGTGGCGGTCACATGCACGGTGCCGACCTTCGCGCTCTCCGGGCAGCCGGCGTCGGAGCGCAGCTGCGCGCTGGAGCACAGCGACGCGCTCTGCGGGTTGCCGAGCAGCCCCGGCGCCAGCCGCACGAACGTGTCCTTGGTGTCGTCGTCAGCCGACGAGTACGACACTCGCTGGAAGATCGTCACGTCGGGGTGCGAGCCCGCCTGCGTCGTCGAGGGCGTGACGGTGAACTGGTCCAGGGTCACGGCCGCCAGCGCCGGCGCCGGAAGCAGCATGAATACGACGGCGACGAGTAGTGCGAGCTCAGGCCGCCGACTGGCTCGCCCAGTCGCGGTACAGGCGCGCGTAGGCCCCGTCTGCCTCGAGCAGCTCTTCATGTGTGCCCTGCTCGACAATTCGGGCCCGATCCAGCACAACAATGCGCCCAGCTCCACGAATGGTCGATAGCCGGTGGGCGATCACCAGCGCCGTGCGGCCCGCCAGCAGGCGCCGCAGGCCATGCTCGATCTGCGTCTCCGTACGAACGTCCACGTTCGAGGTCGCTTCGTCGAGGATCAGGATGCGCGGGTCGGCCGCGGCCGCGCGCGCGAAGGCGACCAGCTGGCGCTGGCCGGCCGACAGCTGCCCGCCGCGCTCGCCCACCTCGGAGTCGTAGCCGTCCGGCAGCCGCTCGATGAACTCGTGCGCTCCGACCGCCACCGCCGCGGCACGCACGTCGTCATCGGTGGCGTCCTGGCGCCCGAACGCGATGTTGTCCCGAATCGTGCCCGAGAACAGGAAGCCCTCCTGCGGCACGATGCCGAGCTGCGAGCGCAGCGAGCGCTCGGTCACGTCACGCAGATCGTGGCCGTCGACCAGCACGCGGCCGTGGTCGGGGTCGTAGAAGCGCGCGACCAGCTTGGCCAGCGTCGACTTGCCCGCGCCGGTGGCGCCCACGAGCGCGACCGTCTGCCCGGGCGGCACCACCAGGTCCACCTCGCAGAGCGCCGGCGCCTCGCCGTCGTAGGAGAAGCTGACGTCGTCGAACTCGATCTCCCCGCGCACGCGCGGCAGCTCGATCGCGTCGGGCTTGTCCTTGAGGTCGGGCTCCTCGTCGAGCAGCTCGAAGATCTTGTCGAGCGCCGCCATGCCGGCCTGGTAGGTGGTGTAGAGCTGCGAGAGCGACTGGATCGGGTCGAAGAAGCTCTGCAGGTAGAAGACGAACGAGGCCAGCACGCCGATCGTCACGGCGCTGTCGCCGTCGAGCACCTGGGTGCCGCCGTAGATCAGGATGGCCGCGGTCGCGACGGCGGAGAGCAGCTCCACCGACGGGAAGTAGGCGGCGTTGAGGTAGACGGTCTTCATGTTCACTTGCCGGTGCTCGTCGTTCAGCTCCGCGAAGCGGGTGCGGTGGCGCTGCTCCTGGCCGAAGGCGCGCACCACGCGCACGCCCGAGAGCGTCTCCTGCAGGTAGGCGGTGACCGCCGCGATCTTCTCGCGGGTGAGCCGGTAGGCGCCGCTCGAAACCAGCCGGAAGGCGATGCTCCCGGCAAACAGCACAGGGAAGGTCAGGAACGTGACCAGCGCAAGGCCCGGGTCGAGCAGCACGAGGATCACCGCGGTGCCGATCAGCGTGAGCGTGGAGGAGAAGAGCGTCTGGATCCCCTCGGTGACGAGCTGGTCGAGGGCCTGCACGTCGTTGGTGATGCGCGAGATCAGCACCCCCGTCTTGTTGCGCGAGTAGAAGCCGATCGAGAGCCGCTGCAGATGCTGGAACAGTTGGACGCGCAGGTCCTGGAGCGCGCGCTGGCCGACCCAGTTGATCAGGTACGTCTGCAGGTAGGTGGCGCCCCAGTTGATCAGCGCCGCTCCGATGAAGACGATCAGCACCATCGTCAGGACCCCGGTGTCGCGGTCCCCGATGCCGTGGTCGATGGCCACGCCGGCGAGGTACGGCGGAACGAGCGCGGCACCGGTGGCGACCCATAGCGCGGCGAGCATCAAGAGCACGCGCCCGCGGTAGGGCCCCAGCAGGCTCACGAGGTGGCGCAGCCGGCGGCCCCTCACAGCCCTGCCACCTCGCGCTCGGGGTCCTCGCGCGTGAGGAACACCTGGTCGGGGAGGCCCTTCTCGGCGATCTCGCGGTAGAGCGTCGAATCCTCGAGCAGCTCCTCGTGGGTGCCCCGCGCGGCCACCCGGCCGTCCTCGAGCACGACGACCTCGTCGGCCAGCGCGATCGTGGACAAGCGGTGGGCGATCACGAACGTGGTGCGACCCTCCATCACCTCTGCGAGCGCCGACTTGATCTGGCTCTCGGTGGTCGCGTCCACACTCGACGTGGCGTCGTCGAGGATCAGGATGCGCGGCTCGGCCAGCAGCGCGCGGGCGATCGCCACGCGCTGGCGCTGGCCGCCCGAGAGCGTCAGGCCGCGCTCGCCGACGAGCGTGTCCAGCCCGTCGGGCAGGTCCTCGAGCAGCTCCGCGAGGCCGGCTCGCACCGCGGCCTGCACGACCGCGTCGTCATTCGCCTCCGGGCGCGCGTAGGCGATGTTGTCGCGCAGGGACGCGGAGAACAGGAACGCGTCGTCGGACACGACGGCCACCTCGCGTCGCAGCGAGGCCGGGTCGACGCTGCGCACGTCGGCGCCGTCGACCAGTACGGCGCCCTCGTCGACGTCGTAGAGGCGCGGGATCAGCATGATCAGCGAGGTCTTGCCCGAGCCGGTGGGCCCCACGAGCGCGACGGTGCGCCCGGGCTCGACCTCGAGGTCGATCTCGTGCAGCACCGGCTCGTGGCCCTCGTAGGCGAAGGTCACGTTGCGCAGCTCCACCCGGCCGCCGCCGGCGGGCAGCGGCGGCGCGCCCGGCACGGCGGTCAGGCGCGGTGCGCGGTCGAGCAGCTCGAAGACCCGCTCGCCGCTCGCCACGGCGCGCTGGGCCATCCCGAGCGCCATGCCGAGCATGCGCACGGGGGAGGTGAGCATCAGCACGTAGCCGTAGAACGCGACGAAGTCGCCCTCGGAGAGCTGGCCGTCGATCACCTGCTTGCCGCCGATGAACAACAGCGCCGCCAGGCCGAGCTGGGGCAGGAAGCCGATGAACGGCGAGTAGAAGGCGCGAAGGCGCGTTGACACCATCGACTGCTCGAAGACGCGCTTGGTGGCGCGGTCGAAGCGCCGCAGCTGCCGGTCCTCCTGGGCGAACGCCTTGACCACCCGTACGCCGCCTATGTTCTCCTCGGCCTCGGCGGTCAGCTCGGCGATGCGCTGCTGCACTTCCTGGCTCGCCGGGCGGTTGCGGCGCCCGTAGCGGAAGGAGATCCAGATGACGAACGGCATCGGCGCGAGCGAGATCGCGGCCAGCCGGGGGTCGAGCGCGAGCATCACGCCGGCGGCGATCACGATCGTGAGGGCCGACTGCAGGATGAAGATCAGGCCGTAGCCGAGGAAGAAGCGCACCGCCTGGAGGTCGACCGTCGCGCGCGACATCAGCTGTCCCGTCTGCTGGGTGTCGAAGAAGCTGAGCTCGAGCGAGTGCAGGTGGTGGTACATGCGGTTCCGCAGGTCGTACTCGACGCCCAGCGACACCTGGCCCGCGACGATCCGGCGCGACACGCTGAACGCGAGCCGCAGGACACCGGCGGCGACCACGACGATGGCGAGCGGCCAGAGGTGCGCGCCGTCCCCGCGGATCTCGTCGACGGTGCGACCGACGAGGTAAGGGATCAGCACCGCCGTGCCCATCGCGACGGCCGCGAGCGCGAAGGAGACGATCACCGCGCGCCTGTAGGGGCGCAGGAAGCCGAGCAGTCTCCAGAACGTTTGCATCCGCCTTTACTTTACTTTGTGAAGCACCGTCCGGCATCGGGCATCGGGCCCAGGACCTGGGCGCTCCCGTGCATGCGGAAGGACCCGTCCGGAGCGCCGAGAACAGGTCTGGCGGTGGGCAAGGCATCTACAGCGGCGACGATTCTGAGCCAGGGCGAGCAGCGTGCGCTGGCCTCCTTCATCGCCGGCCGTCTCCCCGCCGGCCAGCTGCACGAGGAGCTCAGCCGCGCCCGCGCGACGGCGCTCGCCAAGGCTGCCGCCCAGCCGATGGCCCACACCGCGGCTCCCGCCGCCGCACCGGCGCCCTCCGCCGTTCCCGCGCCGGCGCTTCACGCCGCCTGAGGCCGCCGGACAGGCTCTAGGGCGACAGCTGCACGCGCGTGCCGTAGTAGGGCTCGCCCTCGGCGACGAACTTGGCCGTGGACGGGTGCAGCCGGAAGCGGCGGCCGTCCACCACGATCACGCGCCCGTCCTCGAGCACGGCCTCGATCACGCCGGGCTCCGAGGAGCCGAAATGCCGGACGCGGACCGGCATGCCCACGGCGGGCATCGGGCGTGAAGGCTTCATCTCGCAAGCTTACCCAAGGTACCCCTAGGGGGTATGCTACGGTCCAACCGCATGGAAGCTGCGCACGCCGAACACCATCACCACCACGAGATGCCCACCTCGGGTGGCGAGCTCACGCGGGTCGCCATCTCCGCGACCCTCCACTGCCTGACCGGCTGCGCGATCGGCGAGGTCGCCGGCATGGCGATCGGCACCGCGCTCGGCTTCTCGGACTGGGGCACGGTGGCGCTGGCGGTCGCGCTGGCCTTCGTGTTCGGCTACTCGCTCACGAGCCTGCCGCTGCTGCGCGCCGGCTTCGCCTTGGCGGCCGTCATCCCGATCGCGCTGGCCTCCGACACGGTGTCGATCGCTGTCATGGAGATCGTCGACAACGCGATCGTGCTCACCATCCCGGGCGCCCTCGACGCCGAGCTGGGCGACCTGCTCTTCTGGGGCTCGCTGGCGGTGAGCCTCGTGATCGCCGGCGTTGTCGCGGTGCCGGTCAACCGGTGGCTGATCGCGCGCGGCAAGGGCCACGCGGTGGTGCACGAAACCGGTGTCCACGGCGGCCCGTCGCCGCGGCTGGTCGGCGCGATCGCCGCGGTCGCGGCGGTGTTCGGCACCGCCGTCCTGCTGGCCGAGCTGATCTCCTAGCTCGCGTCCCAGCCCGCGTCGTCGCGGGTTTCCAGCTTGCGCCAGAACGTGACCTCGGGCTCGGAGGTGACGCCCGCCGCCCCCATGATCGCCTGGATGTCGTCCGCGGCCTCTTGGAAGAAGGTCTGGAAGCTCTGCTGGTCGGGCCACTCGTCGATGGCCATGAACCGGTCCGGATCAGATCCGTAGAAGCGGTGGGCGATCAGCCCGTGCCCGCGCGCGAGATCCACGACCGCCCGCATGGCGTCGGGGTGCTCGGCGGCATAGGCCTCGAGCCGCTCCGGGTCGCCGCTGATGCTCACGGTCACGATTACTGACATGGGGCTGTCCTTCGGCCGGGTGCCGCGCTATTCGATCAGAGCGCCGGGCCGGCGGCAACCGATCAGCCGCGCGTGAGGGCCGCCCGGGCGGCACCTCGTCCCGTTCGCACAGCGCCCTCCATGTAGCCGCACACCCACTGGTCCGAGCCGCAGACGTAGAACGGCGGCTCGTGGGTGCCGTGGAGCGGCCCGACGGCCATGACGTCTCCGGGGCGCCAGCTGGTGATGTAGCCCTCGGTCCAGGGGTCCACTCCCCAGCGGCGGAAGAACACGGCAAGCGGATTGGCGGCGCGCTCGCCCATCGCCTCGACCATCTCGGCCAGCATGTCCTGCTCGATCTGGGCCGGCGACGTGGCGAGGAAGGCCGCCAGGCGCTCCGGCGGCACCAGCGCGGAGAGGATGCCCTCGCGCTGCGGCCAGGTGCCTCCCATCACGCCCTTCTCGAAGTACATCGTGCCGTTCTGGCCCTGCTCCTCCCACCACGAGCTCTCGTAGGCGAAGCACACCTTGGCCGCGAGGGCGTGCCGCTGGCGGTCGAGCGACGCGAGCCGGTCCCAGGAAACCCCGTCGATCGCAATCCGGCGGAGCGGGCCCACCGGTATGGCGCAGACGACCGCGTCACAGTGGAAATGCTCGCCGGTCGAGGTGGTCACCTCAGAGCCCTGCCCCGACACCCTCACGCTCGTGACCGGAGCGCCGTAGCGCACGCGGTGGCCGAGCTCCTCCGCCATGCGGAGCGCCACCGTGGCCGATCCCTCGGCCACCCGCTTGCACTCCCACACCTCGTAGTCGTAGAACCCGTTCGCGCCCGCCGCGGCCTCCTTGCGCAGGTCGGATAACAGGGAGGTGCGCTCCACCGACTCAGCCGACAGGGCAAGCATCGAGACGTCGCGCGCCCGTACCGCGTTCGGGGTTGCGCCGACGTCGCGCAGCCACTGGCCCACGGAGAGGCGGTCGAGCCGGTCCGCGTCGGGGTGCGACCAGGGGTCCTCCGGATCCACGCTGGCTGCCAGCTTGCCGAAGGCCTCGCTGGCGGCGTCGTAGCTGGCCCGGTCGGCGTCGCTCATCCAGGCGAAGTGGTCGCCGATGAAGTGGCCGTCGGTCATGACCGACGTGTCCTCCCCCGGCAGCTGTGGGAAGGACGGCACCAGCGTGAGGCCGAGCTCGTCGACCAGCTCGCAGTAGGCCTCCTGGAACGGCCCGACGACCTCGCCGCCGAGCTGCACGAGCCGGCCGTCCGCGAGCTGGGTCTGCTCGACGCGGCCGCCCGGGCGGTTGCGGGCCTCCAGGACGACGACGTCGACTCCCTCGCGAGCCAGGTCGCGTGCCGCCGACAGGCCGGCCAGCCCTGCGCCCATGACCACCACGTCGTGTTTGCTCATGCTGCCAGTCCCCCTCGATTCTCCGTGCGGCGGTGCCCTCGAGCGAGGGGCGGACGAGCCTATGGCGGACGGCGGTGACCTGTCAAGCGAGCGCTCTGCCTCGACACCCTCGGCCCTTGTGGGACGGCGCGGGCGGCCTACCTGTCTGCCACAGATGGCCTTGAGCCGGGACCGTTTGCTCCTGCTGCTGTTCGGCGCGCTCGTCGCGCTCGCGGCGGCGCTCGCCGCCGTGCTCGCCAGCTCGGGCGGCGGTGACGGATCGAACGTCGCCGCGAAGGCGTCCCCGGCGGATCCCTCCAGTGCCTACGAGGCCGCGGCTCAGCGGGCGCTGCCGTCGGTCGTGCAGGTACGGCATGAGAACGGGCTGGGCTCCGGCGTCGTGCTCGACGGCGCCGGCGACATCGTGACCAACGCACACGTCGTCGCCGGCGGGCGGACCTTCGCCGTCGTCACGTCCGACGGCAAGAGCCACCAGGCCACGCTGCGCGGGGCGTTCCCCGCCGGAGACATCGCGGTCGTGCGCGTCGAAGGGGCCGACCTCGAGCCCGCGCGCTTCGCCGACTCGTCCAAGCTCGTAGTCGGTCAGGCCGTCCTCGCGGTCGGGAGCCCGCTCGGGCTTCAGGGCAGCGTGACGGACGGCATCGTGAGCGCCGTGAGCCGCACGGTGGGCGAGGGCAACGGCGTGGCCTTGCCTTCGGCGGTCCAGACGAGCGCCCCGATCAACCCGGGTAACAGCGGCGGCGCGCTCGTGGACCTGACCGGCGCGGTCGTGGGCATCCCGACGCTGGCGGCGGTGGACCCGGGGCTGGGCAGAGCCGATGGTGTCGGGTTTGCGATCTCCAGCAACACGGCGAAGAGCCTCGCCTCGCAGCTCGCCGACAAGGGCCGCGTGGTGGACACCGGACGCGCCTACCTGGGCGTAGAACTCCGTTCGGTCGCGGGCGTCGGGGTGCTGATCGTGGGGATCCAGCGCGGCGGGCCGGCCGCCGCCGCGGGGCTGAAGCCGGGCGACCTCGTCCTCGAGGTCGACGGCGGACGTGTCGCGAGCGCCGACGACATCGCCGTCGCGCTGGCCAACCACAAGCCGGGCGATCGCATCCAGGTCAAGGTGCAGCACCAGGACGGCCGCACGGAGACGGTCGACGTGACCCTCGGGGAGCTGCCGCCGGGCCGCTGACCTCAGTCGGCGCCGTTGGCCGGCTGGCTTTGCAGGAGTGCGCGCACCGTCGCGATATGCCGCGCTGCGGCGCGCCGCGCCTGGGTTTCGTCGTGGCGCTCGATGGCCTCGAGGATGGCGGCGTGCTCGCGAGCCGAGCGTTTAGGGCGACCTCGAGCCTGGAATCCGACGCGGCGTGAGTCGGCGAGCTGCAGGTGCAGCTCCCGCAGCAGGTCGGTGAGGAGCTGAACGCCGCTGGCCTCGGCGATCGCGGAGTGGAAAGCGGTGTCCAGGGTCGTCAGGTCGTCCAGGGTCGCGTCGGGTGAGCCGGCCAGGGTGGCGAACGCCGCGTGCGCCTCCTTTACTCGCGCCAGCGCGTCCGAGTCGCGGCTCGCGGCCGCCGAAGCCGCGGCCAGCTCGTCGAGCGCGCCGCGTACGAAGAGCAGCTCGAGGACTTCGTCGCGGTGCAGCTCGAGCCAGCGGGCGAGATAGCTCTGGCTGCGCTCGGACGCATCGACGACCAGGGTGGCGCGGCCCTGCCGTACCTCGACCAGCCCGAGGGCCTCCAGCGAGCGGATCGCCTCGCGCACGCTGACGCGGCTGACGCCGAACATCTCAGAGAGCTGCCGCTCGGATGGGAGCCTGTCGCCCGGCTCGTAGTCGCCACGGCCGATGGCGCCCTCAAGCTCGTCACGCACCTGCACGGAGCGCGACAGAAGCTTCAATCGCGGGAACCCGGGTCCCGATCGGGGGGTCGACACTGGCCTCAGATCATCCCAGACCGGCCAGATCGCTCCCGGCCTCGATCAACTCGATGCGCCGGCGAATGCCCGACCACTGGCTGGCACCCACCGTCACCGGCGCTCGGCGTCCGAGGCCCCGCGTCCAGAGAGCGGTATGCCCCAGGGCGCGCGCGGCCTGCAGGTCGACGCCGCCGGGCGGGGCGGCGAGGTCCATGACAAGCGATCCCGGGGGCAGCGCCCGGAGGACCTCCGAGCCCACGACCGGCGCCGGCACCGTCGAGAAGACCATGGAGAGCCGCGGCGCCAGGCCGGGCAGGTCGTCGAGCTGAGCGACCGCGGCGCCGCTCGCGGAGGCCGCGGCGCGCTGAGCCGGATTGCGGGCGGCGACGATCACGCGCGCGCCGAGCGCTCGCAGCGTCCGCGCCAGCAGCGCCCCGATATTGCCGTGACCGACGACGGCGACCTGGGCCGCGTGGATCGTCACGTCGGTGTGGGCGATCGCGAGCTCGAGGGCGCCCTCGACGATGGCGGGGGCCCGCAGCATCATCAGCTCACGATCGTGCTCGTACTCCACGAGGTCCACTTTCGCCGCGGCGGCCGCGCCGCGCAGGCGCTCGTCGGCGGCGCCGAGGATCACGGTCGCGCCCGCGGCGAGCTCGCTCAGCAGCGCGGCGTCCGGGACGATCGGTTCGGTAGCCGCCGGGGCGAACAGGCTGCCGTCCGCCGCGATGCCGGGAATCGGGAACAGCGCGTACGAGGCCCCGCGCACGGCTTCCGCCGGCGTGGCGGCGCGGACCACGCCGTCCACGCCTCCCTCCGGCCACGGAAAGCCGTAGGCCGTCACACGGCCCGCCTCGAGGGCGGCGAGGCGGGCGATCTCCTGCTCGCGCTCGTCGCCCCCGACCACGGCGATGTGCAGGTCGCTCCAGCTCATAGCGCGCCAGGAACTCCGGCACCGACCCGTGCGAGCAGGCCGTCGCGGTCCAGGGCGGCGATCCCGAGCCGCTCGAGCGTCAGACCGCCGGCCACCACACCGCCGCAGAACGTGTCGGCCACTTGCAGCAGCGCCCGGGCCAGCGGTACCTGTACGCCCGCTACCCCCGCCAGCTCGACGAGCGGTAGGAGGCCGTAGCGGAAGTCCTCGGTGTAGTAGCGGTGCTGGAGCGAGTGCGGCGCCCGGATGCGCCGGTTCGCTTCCCCGTTCGCGATGGCCGCGCGCAGATCGCCGCTCGCCGCGTCCGGGCCGCTCACCGTTCCGATCGCCGCCATCTCCGCCAGCAGGGGGTCGAGGGCATGCCCGAAGGCGGCGGCCACCGCCAGCCGCTCGGCGTCGAGTGCCTCGATCGTCCGGGCCACGGCCGGCGTGGTGGCGTCGGCGTAGAAACGGAAGTCGCCGAAGGTCGCCTCGACCCAGGCCGCGGCCAGCACCGCCGCCGGCGGGTGCAGCACCAGGTTGACGTTCGCCAGGCCGGTGGCGAGGACATCGCGCTGGGGCATCACCGCCGGGTAGAGCTCCTGCGCGAGGGCGAGCGCCGCCTCGCCGCCGGGCAGGCAGGCTCCGCGCACCCGCCCAGCCCTGCCGGTGACCAGCACGCGATGCCCGTCGGGCTTGCGGGCGACGTAGGTCAGCGTGGACAGCTCGGCGAGCGGCGGCGGTGAAACGCCCCCGCCGGTGAGGACGGCCTCGACGTGGAGCGCACCGCCGGTGTGACCGGGATTCAGCACCACGGGCGGGAGCTCACCGGCCGCGGCGAGCGCCTCCGCCAGCGCGCCGTGGGCTATCGCCGGCAGGCACACGAGCGCGACGTCGGCGCCGTCGAGCGCCCGGGCCAGATCGGGCTGGAGCGGCACGGGAACGAGGCCGTCCCCGAGGACGCCCTCGTGGGCGACGCCTCCCGCCGCGCGGAACGGCTCGAGCGTCGCCGCGGTGCGGTTCCAGAGCCGCACCCGGTGGCCCGCCTGGGTCAGCTCGACCGCCGCCGCCGAGCCGCCCGCCCCGGCGCCGAGCACGGCTACCGTGGTCACGGCGCCGGCGCGACCGCGGTCGCGTTCGCGTAGTGGCGAACCTTCTCCTCGTCGACCTCGATGCCGAGCCCCGGCCCCTCCGGCGCGAGCACCTCGCCGTCGACGAACCGGAACGGCTCCGTGACCAGGTCGTCGAGGTAGTAGATCCCTGCCACCTCGGGGCCGGCGGCCCCGGCCGGCTTGGTGACCGGGCACACGCTCGGGAGGATCGCCCGCTCTAGGGAGACGCCGAGCTGGAGGTTGGCCGCGTTGCCGATTCCCATCTCGATCGAGCCGCCGATGTCGCAGTAGATGCCGAGCGTTGCCGCCAGCTCGGCCTGCTGGCGGGCGCGCCAGAGGCCGCCGGGCTTCGTGACGTAGCACGAGAAGCACTGGGCCGCGCCGAGCTCGTGCAGCTCGAGGATGTCCAGCGACGTCCACGCGGACTCGTCGGCCATGACCGGAGCGTCTATGCGCCGCGCCACCTCGGCCAGCGGGCCGGCGCCGGCGACGGGCTGCTCGCAGAGGAGGATGTCGTGCTCCTCCTGCGCCCGGGTCACCGCTACCGCCTCCGCCACCGTCGCGTAGCCCTCGTTCCCGTCGACCCGGATCTTGACCTCGGCCCCCAGCCGCTCCCGCAGCTCGCGGACCAGCGCGACATCGCGGTCCGGGTCGAGGCCGGTCTTGCACTTGATCGTCCGGGCCCCCTCCGCGACCGCCTGCTCCGCCTCCGCGACCGCGCGGTCGACCGGCATGATCCCGAGCGAGTGCGCGAGCTCGATCCCCTGCCGCCGCCGGCCGCCCAACAGCGTGGACACGGGCACGCCGAGCGCGCGGCCGGCCAGGTCGTGGCAGGCGATGTCGAGTGCCGCCTTGGCGTACGGGTTGCCCTTGACCACGCGGTCCATACGACCGTGGATGACGCCGATCTGCGCTGGGTCGAGCCCCTCGATCGCGGGCAGGAGATAGTCGAGCACGAGGTGGCGGACCGTCTGCGGCGTCTCGCCGTACTGGCGCATCCCCGCGCCGCCCCAGGTCGCGATTGCCGGAGCCTCGCCCCACCCGCTGACCCCCTCGTCGCTGTCGAGGCGCACGATCGCGTGGTGGCCGATCGGGGTGTGCATCTTGCTGGCCCACGCGTGGTCGCGCCGCGAGGGAAGGGCGACCAGAAAGACCTCGCAGCCCGCGATCCTCATCGTCAGGTCCCGGTCCTGAGTATGTCGCCCGCCACCGTGAACGGCTCGCACCCGTCCGCGGTGATCAGCAGCTCGTCCTCGATCTGCATGCCGTAGCTGCCCTCCACGAACGTGAGCGGCTCGATGCAGAGGACCATGCCCTCCTCAAGCGGCATCGAGTGGAGGCTGTTCAAGAAGGGATCCTCGTGCAGCGTCACGCCGAGGCCATGGCCGACGAAGTGGTAGGCGGGCAGACCCGCCGCATCCATAGCTTCGCGGTAGATCCGGTAGACGTCGGAGGTCATGGCGCCCGGCCGCAGGGCGGCAATGCAGCGCTCGTGCACGGTCCGCAGCAGGTCGTAGACCCGCTGCTGCCCGGGAGTGGGCTCGCCGACGACCGCGGTGCGTGCCACGTCGGAGCAGTAGTGCGCCGCGGTTCCGATGACGTCGGTGCGCAAGATGTCGCCGCGCTTGAGCAGGCGGTCGGTCGGCGGCGCGTTCGGATGGGCGGAGCGCTCGCCGGACGCCACGACGAGCATCGTCAGCTCGTCGCCGCCGGCGGCCGCGTAGCGCTCGGCGATGAGGTTGCCGAGCTCCCGCTCCGCGGTGCCCGGCCCGACGAGCGCGAGGCATTCCTCGGTGATCCGCTGAGCGGCTTCGCCGATCCGGCGGATGCGGTCGATCTCGCCGGTCGTCTTGAGCATCCTGAGGCGGCTCCAGAGCGCGTCGACCGGACGCAGCTCCGCTCCGGGGAGCGCCGCGCGCAGCGTCGCATGGTCAGCCACGGACAGATATGTGGCCTCCACGCCGATGCGGCCCTCGCTCAGGCCACGCTCGCGCAGGGAGGCCGCGATGACGTCCACCGGGTCGTCCACGAACTCCTCGTACGCCGTCACGCGGTCGAGGCGCGACTGAGTGCGCACGAGCGGCGCCTCCAGCTTGACGGTCACCACTTCGGTGTCGCCCGTCGCCGGGATGATCGCTCCCGCGAGCCGCGACCGGACCGTCCGCTGCGAGGGTGGGGCGGCGCCCGAGGCGTAGGCCAGGTTCTCCGGTGACATCGGCACGAGCGCGTCCAGCTCGTGCTCTTCCATGGCCCGGCGGGCCTTGTGCAGGATCTCGTCGAGGGCGGCGACCGTCACGAGCCCTCTTGCTCCTCCACCGGCGCGATCAGCTCGATCTCGTTGCCGTCCGGATCGGCCAGGTAGACCGCGAAGCCGTAGGGGTTGGCGAGCGGCCCGCGGAGCACCTCCACGCCGGCCGCGCGTGCTCTCTCCACGATCTCCCGCAGGCCGGTGGCCTCGAAGGCGATGTGGTCCACGTTGGCGCCGTCCCCCGGGAGGCGCCCGTCTGTGAGGCCGAGCCCCTGCTCGGTCACGATCAGCGGCCGGCCGTCGCGGAAGCGCTCGCGCTTGCGGACGCGCAGGCCGAGCAGGTCCACGTAGAAGCGCTCGGCGGCGTCGAGGTCGGTGGTCTGAAGCAGGAGGTGGGCGAGGCGGTGGACGGCCGGGGTCATGCGCCGTCCCGGTCGATCCCGAGCGCGCCGCCCAGGGCCCAGTTCTCGAGCGGGTACTCCTGGATGATCACGTGGAGCGCGTCGGACTTGGCGCCCGCGTGCTCGACCATCGCGTCGGTGACGGCCCGTACCAGGGCGCGTTTCTGGTCGGTGGTGCGCCCTTCCCACATCTGAATCGTCACGACCGGCATCGGTTCGATGTCTCCCCTTGCGTCGTTGCTTGCCTGGAGCTCTTCGCGCCGCGCCGACTGACTGGAAACTGGTAAGACCACTTACCAGTTTCCCGCCACGGCCTGACTTTGTCAAGGACGCGCGGCGACCTCAGCTCGCGCCCATTGTGAGGATCACACTGCCGAGCTCGTCCACCTCCGCGAGCTGTCGCGGGAAGACGACCACCGTGGTCGTCGGCGCCTCGATTACGGCCGGGCCGTGCAGCCGGTTGCCGGCCCGTAGGCGCTCGCTGCGATACACCGGGGTGTCGAGCGGTCCCTCGGCGAACACGACCTGGCGGCGCTCGACGATCGCGTCCGCGGCCGGCTGCGGACCCGCGCTGGCCTGCGCCTCCAATGCGGGGTGGTGCAGGCGGCCGTAGCCGTGAACGATGAAGGTGAGCGCCTGGACTCCGGCTTCGCGGTAGGCCGCGCCACGCCCGTACTTCGCCTCGTAGAGGCGGTGGAACTCCGCCAGCAGCGGCTCGTCCGACCCGTTCAGCCGCGGGACCGGCACCCGGAGCTCGTGCACCTGGCCGCCGTAGCGCAGGCGGGCGAAGCGCCGGAACGTCATGTCCGCGCTCGGCACGCCGCTGGCCGACAGCTCGGCGTGGGCGCGCTGCTCCAGCCCGTCCAGTATCTGCTCGAGCTGGGCGGTGTCGAACGGCGCCCGGCATGGATGGGACGCCTCGGAGACCACCAACAGGTCCGAGGCGCCGATCCCGAAGGCCGAGAACTCGGAGGCCAGCGCGGGGATCACCACGCGGCGGGCGCCCAGGCCCGCGCCGTACGAGCCGGCGTGCGGCGGCCCCGCGCCCCCGAACGCGTAGATCACGAAGCGCCGCGGGTCGTAGCCGCGCTCGACGCTGACGCGGCGGATCAGGTCGGTCATGTGCGAGTCCGCGATGCGCGCCACGGCGAGGGCGGCCTCCCGGGCCGACAGCCGCAGCGGCTCGGCGATCGACTCCATGGCCGCCAGCGACGCGTCTGTGTCGAGCTGCTGGCGGCCGCCCAGGAAATAGCTCGGGTTCAGGCGGCCGAGCACGACGTCGGCGTCGGTGACGGTCGGCTCGGTGCCGCCCCGTCCGTAGCAGGCGGGGCCCGGGTCCGCGCCCGCCGAGCGCGGCCCCACCCGCAGCAGTCCCGTCTGAGACTCAATCCACGCCACGCTGCCCCCGCCCGCGCCGATGGTCGCCACGTCGATCATCGGCGTGACGAGCTGGAACTGCGCGAAGATCGGCGACTCCACGAACTGCGGCTCGCCGTCGACGATGAGGCCGACGTCGAAGCTCGTGCCGCCCACGTCCGTGGTGATGACGTCGCGATCGCCGAGGCGCTCCGCCAGCGCCTTCGCCGCCATCACCCCGCCCGCCGGACCGGAGGTCAGCAGCGAGACGGCGTGCGTGCGCGCCCTCTCGATCGGCATCACGCCGCCCGAGGACTGCATGACGACCGCCTGCCGGCGGTGCCCCGCGTCGTCCAGGCGACCGACGAGCCGCTCCAGGTACTCACCCGTCTGGCCGACGAGGTAGCCGTTGATCGCCACCGTGATGCCGCGCTCGTACTCGCGGATCACAGGCGCCAGCTCGGACGAGAGGCTCACCGGCAGGCCGGGATGGTGGCGCTCGAGCCAGTTGCGGATCGCGCGCTCGTGGACCGGATTGAGGAACGACCACAACAGCGACACGGCGAGCGACCTCGCGCCCCGGTCCAGCAGCGAGGCGACCGCCTGCTCGAGGCTCTCCTCGTTCAGCTGCACCACCACTGCTCCGGTCGAGTCGACGCGCTCGTCCACGCCGGCGATCAGCTCCCGCGGGATGATCGGCGGTGGCTTCGCGAGCCGGCTCACCTGGGTCATCTCGGCCTCCGTCAGGCCGGCCACCTTCTGGAAGGTCCGGCCGATCAGGATCGCGTCCTCGTGGCCACGCGTGGTCAGGAGGCCGGTGGGCGTGCCCGTGCGCGTCAGTAGCGCGTTGGTCGCCACCGTGGTGCCGTGGGAGAACAGGAGCGAGCGCCCGAGCAGCTCGGAGGTGGACAGCCCGAGCCCTTCGGCCGCCGACGCGACCGCGTCGAGCACGCCGCGCGAGAAGTCCGGCGGCGTGGAGGCCGCCTTGCCGGTGCTGGTCGCGCCGTCGCGGTCGATCACGACGCAGTCGGAGAACGTGCCGCCGGAGTCGACCGCGACGACGTAGGACGGCTCTGCGGTCACGGCCGGGCGTCCGTGGCTTGCGCGGCGTCTCGGCGCGCCTGGCGCGCCGCCTCGCGCCGCTCGCTGGTGGCGGACGCGTCGACGGTCCACTCGCCCTCGAGCTCCCGCAGCACCACCCCGTAGGCCGCCTCCGCCCAGCCGGTCGTGACGGCTCGGCGCACCACGTCCAGGCGGACGTCCTCGGGGTCGCGCAGGAGCGGGTCGCCGAGGCCGCCGCCGCCGCACGAGACGCAGACGTACGCGTCCTGGGCGCCCTGGCTCGTTCGCATCAGATAGCCGAGCGGCTCGGGCCTCCCGCCGATCGACGCAGCGCTGTCGGGAATGCGGCCGTCGGCGAACGCCGCCGCCACGTCGGCGTCCCGGTGGAGCCGGGCGATGTTGGTAGTCGAGGGCCTGCCGCCGGAGATCCCGCTGGACAGCGGCTGCTCGACCCCGATGCCGTGGACGATCTTGGTTTCGATGCCGGGCGTCCGGTGCGGCACGTAGGCATAGGTGATGCCGTTGCCGCCGCGGTGCGTCCCGGCGCCGCCCGAGTCGGCCTGCTCGCGCCGCCACAGGTAGAGCACCGGGTACTGCAGCTCGGTGGTCTCCACGTTCGCGATGCTGATGCGCACCGACCCGATGTAGCCGCCCGTGTCGACGCCGTCGCGTGTCGTCCCGGCGCCGCCGCCGCCCGCCATCGCGTCCAGCTGGGTGCCGCCGAATGCTCGGCCGGCGTCGTCTCGCCCGAAGATCTCCTCCAGCAGCAGCCCTCCCTGCCACGAGGCCATGGCCCGGTCGGCGTGGAGCTCGCTGCAGAGCAGCATCTTCCCCACCAGCACCGTCATGCTCTTCCCGAGCACCCAGAGCGTGGTGGTCGTCGACTTCGACACTCCGGCGGGCCACTCGGCGTGCACGAGCGTGCCGGGCTCTGTGGCGATCTGAACGGCGCGCCCCACCGCGGACGGGCACCAGGGGATGTCCCAGCACAGGAGCGTGCAGACGTTGCCGCGCGCGATCGCCGCCAGCGCGTCGAGCGTGGCGTTGACCCCGGCGGGCGCCTGGCGCGACGTGCCCCGGAAGTCGAAGCTCAACTGGTCGCCGACCTTGCGCATCGCGACCTGGATCGCGTAGATCTTGCCGTCCCACTCCATGTACGCCCGGTGGCGCCACGTGCCGTCGGGCAGCTCGGCGAGCCGCGCCCGGAAGCGGGCCTCGACGTAATCCATCATGTCGGCCATCGCGTCGACCACCGTCGAGCGCCCGTACTCGCCGGCAAGCTCCTGGATGCGCCGCCGGGCCACGGTGGTGGCCGCGATCTTCGCGCGTAGGTCGAGGCCCATCGCCTCGGGCAGGCGGGACCGGCGCAGGTACTCGCGCTCGATGTCGCGGCGGACCCGGTCGCCCTCGAGGATCTTGACTGGCGGGACGAGCGGCGCCTCGCCGAAAATGTCGCGGGCGCCGATCTGCACCTGCCCCGCGACGGGACCACCCACGTCGACCAGGTGCAGCTCCGCGCCGGTCCAGGCGATCAGCTCCCCGTCCTCGAACACGGGCATCACGAGCGCCGTGTCGTTCTGGTGCTGCGCGCCCACGTACGGGTCGTTGCAGATGAACGCGTCCCCCTCGCGGATGCCGGGGTTCTCGGCGTACTCGCGCAGGATGTCCTTGACGACCGCGGACATGGTGGTCGCCTTCGCGAGCGAGTAGCACCCGACGACGCACACCTCCCCTGACGCGTCCATGAGCGCGGTGTTCATGTCGTTGGCCTCGGTGGCGACCGGCGAGCCCGACACGAGCCGGATCGTCGCGCTGGCCTCGTCGTTGATGGCCCAGAGGCGGTGACGCAGGATCTCGAAGTCCACGGGGTCGAGACGCAGGTCGAGGGCCTGCCCGGCGGCGATGCTCACGCCCGGGCGCCCTCGGGAGCGAGCTGCGCGGCCACTTCGCTCAGGGCCACCACCTCGCCCGCATAGTGCGCCAATACGCCGAGCGCGGCGTCGTGCCAGTCCTGCCGCACGCCGGCGACGCAGTCGCGCGGGACGACGACGTCGTAGTCGCGCATGTACGCGTCCCGGACCGTGCTGTCGATGCAGGCGTTCGTCGTGGTGCCGCAGACGATCAGGAGCCTCGTCCCGAGGATGTTCAGCAGCGGGTCGAGCCGGGTGCCGTAGAAGGCGCTCCAGCGGTGCTTCTCGATGACGTGCGAGCTCGGGGTGACAAGCGCGCCCAGCTCGTCGACGAACTCGGCGTCCCAGCTCCCGGGCTGGCACGCGACGGTGGCCCGCTTCGCCGTGTGGGGAGCGATCCGGTGGCGGTTGCGTCCCTCGTCCACGAGGTGGTTGGTGTGCAGGGTGTAGATCGTGGGGATGCCGTGCGCCTCGCACAGCCGCACGAGCCTGGCGATGCCTGGGACGACGGCGGCCAGCGGCGCGACGTCCACGCCGCTGCGTCCGAGCGTGCCGTCCGGGTGGCAGAAGGCGTTCTGGGCATCCACGATGAGGAGCGCCGTCTCGCTCGGTATGAGCTCAACCACGCTCGGCCGCCTCGTCCAGGGTGAGTTCGACGTCCACCAGGAGGGCGTCGTCCGGACGGGCGACCTCCGACTCGAAGAGCACCAGGCAGCCCGGGCAGTAGTACTCGCGCACCTCGAAGCGGTCGCCGCCGAGCCCGTCGGGATCGACGTGCGGGCCCAGGGCCGCCACAGGGAGCCGCGCCTCCAGGGAGAGCTCCTTGTACGGGCGATCCGCGGGACCCAACACGTGCCCGCAGTGGCACCGCAGGACGGGGCCGCCGGCGCCGCTGTCGACCGTCAGGTAGGCGTTTATCCGCATTCCGTCACTGGTAAGACCATCAGGTGATCAGAAGGTATATGCTCCTACCATCGTATGTCAATCGGGGTGACACACGACACGCAGAACGCTGCGGGCGACCGCAATCTGTTCGGCGTGCTCGAACAGACGACGATGCCCGAGCGGGTGCGCCAAGAGCTGCTCGCGGCGATCCGGGACGGACGGCTCCCGCGCTCCGAGCCGCTCCCCACTCAGGACGAGCTGGCGGCGCAGTTCGGCGTAAGCCGGACCGTCATTCGGGAGGCGCTGAGGCTGATGGAGGCGAGCGGAGCGGTCGTCGTGAGGCCTGGGCGCCGCGCGGTCGTGGCCTCGACGCCGGCGGCGGCCGTGCGGGCCGGCTGGGCCGACTGGCTGGCGGCCCACCGCGACGAGGTGGTCGAGCTGCTCTCCGTCCGCGCGGCGATCGAGCGGCTGGCGGCGGCCAGGGCCGCCGCCAGCGCGGACCAGGCGACCGTCGGCGCGCTGCGCAACAACGTTCGTGAGCTGGCGGCCGCGGCAGCGGACGCCGACACGGAACGCGTCGTCGCCCTCGACGTGGAGTTCCATCACATGGTTGCGGCGGCGTCCGGGTCGGCGCTCCTCCTCCGGCTCGTCGACGAGCTGGCCCACGCGGTGGAGGGCTCACGGACCGCCGCCTTCTCGGCCACCGGACGGGGCGGGGACAGCGCGCGCGAGCACGCGCGGGTAGTCGAGGCGATCGCAGCGCAGGACCCCGGCGCAGCCGACGCGGCGATGGCGGCCCACCTCGAGGCCGTCGTGGCGGCGGTTGCCAGCGTTCGAGACTCGTGATTACGGTCGCACTGGTATGACAACCAACCGCACGTACCTCACCCATCTCGCCTGGGCCCTCACCAGCGATGACCGGGAGACGCGCATCGACGACGCCGCGCTCGTCCTCGAGGGTGACCGGATCCTCGCGATCGGCCCGACCGCCGACGTGCTCGAGAGCCATCCGCCCCAGAGCGCGGACGTGGTCGCGGAGCATCCCGACCGGGGCGTCACGCCGGGCTTCGTCGACACGCACGTCCACCTCTCCGAGACGCTGTCGCGTGCGGTGTTCCCCGACACGATCGACACGCGCACCTGGGTCTTCCACTGGGGCAAGCCGTTCTATGCGCACGTCGGGGCGGCGGACGAGGAGGTCAGCGTCCTGCTCGGCACCGCGGAGATGCTGCGCTGCGGCACGACGTGCTTTCTCGACATGGGCGCGCAGAACGATCCAGGCATTACCGCGCGCGCGGCGGAGGCCACGGGGATCCGCGGCATCGTCGGCCGTCACGCGGCCGATCGCAAGCCTGAGCTGATCCCGCGCGGCTGGTCGGAGGAGATGATCGACCATCACTTCTTCCCGAATCACGAGGTGGCCCTCGAGGTGCTCGAGCAGTGCGTCCGCGACTGGCATGGGTACGCGGACGGGCGGATCCGCTGCTGGGTGAACATCGAGGGGAAGGAGCCCTGCTCGCTGGAGCTCCACGTCGGCGCGCGCGCCCTCGCCGAGCGGCTCGGCGTGGGGACGACCTACCACCTCGCCTCGAACCTCGAGGAGTCAGAGATCTCCGAGCGTCGCTACGGCCAGTGGCCGGTGGAGCGCGTCGAGGCGAACGGCGGCCTCGGCGGCAACCTCGTGATCGCACACGCCGTGGCGGTGCGGAACATCGAGATCGAGCTGATGGCGCAGCACGGCACGAGCGTGGCATTCTGCCCAGGAACATCGCTGAAGATCGCAAAGGGGGCGACCTGCATCGGGAAGTACCCCGAGATGCTCGAGGCGGGCGTGACTGTGGGCGTCGGCACGGACGGCGTGTCGGCGAGCGGGAACCTCAACTTGATGCGGCAGATGTACGTGGTGGCCGGGCTGTTCAAGGACGCTCGCCGGGATCCTCGCTACGTCGGCGCGGCCCAGGCGTTCCGAATGGCCACCATCGACGGCGCCCGGGCGCTGGGCTGGGACGACGAGATCGGATCGCTCGAGCCCGGCAAGAAGGCCGACTTCGTGCTGTTCGACATGGATCACTTCGAGTGGGTGCCCTATGACGATCCGCTCAACGCGCTGGTCTGGTCGGCGAGCTCCGCGAGCGTTGCCGAGACGTGGGTCGACGGGCGGCCGGTGTTCGCGGAGGGGCGCGTCGCGCGAGTCGACGAAGTCGAGCTCCGCATCGAGGCGCGCGCGCGGGCCGCGGCGATCGTCGAGCGTGCCGGCCTCTCGGCCCGAGACGTGCCGCTGAGCACGACGCTGTACTCGTGAGCGACGCAGTCGTCGTGCGCGGCGGGACGCTCGTGCGCCCCGACAGGCCACTCGAGGTGGCCGACCTCGCGATCGAGGATGGACGGATCCGAGATGTCGGGCGCAACCTCCCCGCGGGCGCCCGCGAGGTCGACGCCCGCGGCAGCTTCGTGGTGGCCGGGCTCGTCGACGCGCACACGCACTCCGGACATGCGCTGGCGCCGACGCTCGGGGACAACATGGCGCTCGAGGAGTGGATGCTCGAGAACGTCTACCTGGTGCCTCCGCTCGACGGCGAGGAGGCGTACGCGGCTGCGCTGCTGACGGCCGGCCGCCTGGCCGCCGCCGGCACCGTCGCCCTGCTCGACCACGGGCCTCCGCTGGGCGCCGACAACTGGTCCGAGACGATCGAGGCCACGATGTCGGCATACGCGGATGCGGGGGTCAGGGCGACCGTCGCGCCCGTGATAGCCGACCGCTACCTGTGGGAGTCGCTGAGCGGCGACGCGAGCGACGGCGTCCGGGAAGCCGTGGCCGAGCAGCCGTTCCCGCCTCTCCATGAGCACCAGACCCTCGTGGACCGCGCCCGCGCCTTCCTGGACCGCTGGCATGGCAGGGACGCCAACATCTCCGTGCTGCTGGGCCCCAGCGCTCCCGAGCGCCTGAGCGACCAGCTGCTGTCGGGGCTGGCGTCGCTGGGGCGAGAGCGGGGTGTCGGCTTCCACCTGCACCTCTTCGAGAGCGCTTTACAGCGGGCGGCTCGCGGTGCAGCCGGCGCGGTGGACCGTCTCCGGCGCCTGGGCGTGCTGGGCCCGGGGAGCTCCGTCGCCCACTGTGTGTGGGTGACCCAGGAGGAGATCGCGGCGATCGCGAGCTCCGGGACGACCGTGGTCCACAACCCGATCAGCAACCTTCGTACCGGGACGGGGCTGGCGCCGCTGCGCGCCCTGCGCGGGTCCGGGGCTTCGCTCGCGCTGGGCAGCGACGGCGCGGTGGTGAACGAGGGTCTCGACATGTTCTCTGCCATGAAGGTCGCGGCGCTCGTGCACAAGCTCTCGGGATCCTTGGACGACGCTCCGTCGGCGGCGTTCGTGCTGGAGGCGTGCCAGCACGGCGGCGCTCGCGCGTGCGGCCTGGGGCGCTGCACGCTCGACCGCGGCGACCGGGCCGACATCGTCGTAGTGGACGGTCAGAACCTCGCGGGCCGGGAGCACGCGCAGCTGCTGAACGAGCTCGTGTACGGCGCCTCCGGGCGCGAGGTGGTCACGGTGCTCGTGGGCGGGCGGACCGTGGTGGAGAACGGCGTGCCGACCGCTCCGGGGTGGAGCGAGACGCAACGGTGGGCGCTCAAGCGGCGGGCGGAGCGGGCCCGCGTCGCGGCTCGCGGACAGCGCTCCCGGCTTGCCGACGCGCTCAGGGAAATGGCTGCCGCGGCCCGGGCGCAGCGCGGAGCCGGCGCGATCCTTGACCCCCTCGGCGGGCACCGGTAACATGTCCTACCAGTGGCTCTTCCCGCCGCCAAGCGCGCCCCGGACCCGGGCGGCCCGATGAGCACGGTGGGGACAGAGCCGCGCCAGCCGGTGCTCGGCTTCCACGAGGCCTGCAAGACCTTTCCGGACGGCACGGAGGCGGTGCGCGACGTGTCGTTCGGCGTCGGCAAGGGGGAGTTCGTCTCGGTCGTCGGGCCATCGGGCTGCGGCAAGTCGACTCTGCTGCGCTTGGCGGCCCAGCTCACCCCGCTCACAGGCGGTTCGATCGAGCGCTCGCTCGACAACATCGGCTACGTGTTCCAGGACCCCACGCTGCTGCCGTGGCGGACGGTCCGGCGCAACATCGAGCTGCTGGGCGAGCTGACCGGGCTCGCGAAGCAGGAGCGGCAGTCCCTGGCGCAGGACGCAATCCGCCTGGTCGGACTCGACGGCTTCGAGAATCACTACCCGGCCGCGCTGTCGGGCGGGATGAAGATGCGCGTATCGCTGGCACGCGGCCTCACGCTGCGGCCGAAGCTCTTCCTGCTCGACGAGCCGTTCGGGGCGCTCGACGAGATCACCCGGAGCGGCCTCAACGATGAGCTCACGCGGCTGTTCGCGGCGGAGCAATTCGCCGCCGTCTTCATCACCCACTCCATCACCGAGGCGGTGTTCCTCTCCTCGCGGGTGCTCGTGATGAGCGCGCGGCCGGGGCGGATCATCGGGCAGTTCGATGTCCCGGTCCCCTTTCCGCGGCGTCCGGAGTTCCGCTTCGAGCGCGAGTTCTCGCAGATCGCGGAGCAGGTTTCCAACGCCCTGCGGGAGGGATACGGGTGAGCGACGGCCCCGCGTCGTCCCGCTTCGCCTCGCGCCTGCGGAACGTGGTCTACACCGTCGCTCCGCCCCTCGTCGTCCTCGCCGTCGCCGTGGGAGCCATGTACGTCGTCTCCTATCTGGTCCTCGGGGAGCAGAAGCAGTTCCTGCTTCCACCTCCGCACGAGGTGGTCAAAGAGGGCTTCCTGGACTCGACGAACCTGAAGGAGCAGCTGACCGCGCTGGGCGATACCACGAAGGTCGCGCTCTTCGGGCTCGGGATCGCGTTCCTGCTCGGGACGCTGTTCGCGATCCTGATGAGCCAGGCGAAGTGGGTGGAGCGGTCGTTCTACCCGTACGCGGTGATCATCCAGACCACGCCGATCCTGGCGATCGTGCCGCTGGTGGGACTGTGGTTCGGGTTCGACTTCGCGGCTCGCGTAATCGTCGTGACGCTGATCGCGCTCTTCCCGATCATCACCAACACGCTCCACGGCCTGCTCACCGTCGACGCGTCCTACCACGACATCTTCACCCTGCATCGGGCGGGGCGAGTGCGCCGGCTATTCAAGCTCGAGCTGCCGCACGCCGTGCCCGACATGTTCATCGGCCTTCGAGTATCCGGTGGCCTCGCGGTCATCGGGGCGATCGTCGGCGAGTTCTTCTTCCGTCAAGGCTCACCCGGAATCGGGCGCCTGCTGGATGTGTATCGCGCAGAGCTGCGGACTGACCTGCTGCTCAGCGCGTTGTTCTGGTCCTGCCTGCTCGGACTCGCGGTTTTCTGGTGCGTCGGCTACGTCGGGCGGCGGGCGACTAGGGCATGGCAGGAGGAGCGCCGTGCCTAAAGGCGTTTGAGAGAGGAGACGGTCATGAGGATCCGATTGCGGGCAGTCCTATCCATCCTGGCGGTACTGGTCATCGCGTTGGTCGCCGCCGCTTGCGGTGGCGACTCGGGGGACGGTGGCGGCGCGGACAAGACACCTTCGGGTGGCGGCGGCACCTCCGACCTCGCGTCCGCGTGCGGCGATCGGATCGTCGCGCAGACCGACTGGTACCCGAGCGGAAACCACTCGGCGCTGTACGAGCTCGCCGGCCAGGGCGGCGAGATCGACTCCAAGAAGGGGGTGTACAGCAACGAGATCGGGTCCACCGGCGTCACGCTCGAGGTACGTGCCGGCGGCCCCTTCATCGGTTTCCAGGGCGACGTGTCGATCCTCTACCAGAACACCGACATCATGCTCGGCTACGTGAACACCTCCGAGGCCGCCGCGTTCTCGGGCAAGCAGCCGGTGATCGGCGTGGTCACGCCGTATGACAAGAACCCCCAGGAGCTGATGTGGAACCCGGAGGAGCTCGACATCCACGACTTCGCGGATATCGGCAAGTCGGGCGCGAGCGTGCTGGTCTTCGACGCGAAGGCCCCGTGGGTCGAGTACATGATCGGCAAGGGGTGGATCAACCGGGACCAGATCGACGGGTCGTATGACGGCTCGCCGACTCGCTTCGTCGCCGAGAACGGGAACCTCGTCCAGCAGGGGTTCGTCACGGACGAGGTGCCCTACTACGAGAAGGTCCTGGACAAGTGGAAGAAGCCGGTGAGCTACCTGCTTCTGCACGACTCCGGGCTCGAGGACTACCCGCAGGTGATCTCGGCAAGGGCGGACGTCGTCAAGGAGAAGCGAGCGTGCCTGAAGGCGCTGGTTCCGATGATCCAGCAGGCTCAGGTCGACTGGGCCAACGATCCCAGCAAGACCAACGCGCTGCTCGTGAAGCTCAACGAGGCGTACAAGGCGCCGGCGAGCAACAGCTGCTGTCTCGACGAGAACCACGCGATCACGCTGAAGGAGGGGCTGATCTCGAACGGGCCGGACTCGACGCTCGGAAACTTCGACATGGATCGGGTGCAGACGGTGATCGACACCGTCTTGCCGATCTACGAGAAGCAGAAGCTCGACTCGTATGACCCGAACGTCAAGCCGGACACGATCGCGACCAACGAGTTCATCGATCCGAGCATCGGGGTGAAGTGACCGGCGGAGCCGGCTGATCCTCCTCCACCGGCCGGCGGGGCGCCCTCTCGCGAGAGCGTCTCGCCGGTCGCCGGTCGCTCAGGCGACCGTCTCGCGCCGGCGTTCGGTGAAGAGCGCCAGCGCGTACCGTCCGGCGGGGTGGCTTCGGACGCGCTCGACGAACTCCGCGATGTCGGGCGGCACGACGTCGGGCTGGGGGAGCGGGACGCCATACACGGGCGGCACGACGACCGAGGCTGACAGCGCCGCGAAGGTCAGGTCGGCGGCGCTGAAGCGCTCGCCGCAGAGGTACTCGCGGCCGTCTGCAAGCAGCTCCCCGACGAAGTCGAGCTCCTCCCAGACCGCGGCCTCGTCCTCGACTTCCACCCCCGGGCGGATGTCGAGCGCGCGCCCCACGACGCGCACGGCGAGTGGCCACCCGACCCGCAGCGCGCGATCCTCCCATCGCGGCACGCCCTGGTTGTTGAAGCGCAGCATGAGCTCGCGCTCGGCGAGCATGTTCACGTACATGAGGCGGCGGCCGCTCGGCCCGAGCCGCTCGTCGAAGCGCCGGCAGAGCCGCTCGACCTCGGCACGCTCGGCCGGCTCAGAGGGAAACAGCCGGTGCTCCGGCGGCGTGCGCCCGTCGACCCAGAGGAGGATCTCCTCGGACTCGCCGAGCGCGCCCTCCGGCGTGACCAGCACGGGAACCGTCTTGCCGCCGCCCGCCCTGCGCGCGGCGATCCGGTGGATGCCCTGGACGTGGCGCTCCTCCCGGTACGCGATCCCCGCCCGCTCGAGCGCCCAGCGCGCCTTCTCGCAGTAGTGGCTGATGGGGATCGTGACGAGCCGGAGCATACGCGCAGGACTGGGCTGACCGGGCGCTGGCTCAGTCGAAGTCGAGGACTTCGGCCGTCTGAGTCGATTGCGTGTGCCCGGCCGCGCTGGCCCCGCCGATCGCAAACAGCGAGTCTGCCAGGACCGTGACCGCCACCCCGTGGCGCGCGCTCGGCAGCGGGGCCAGCTGCGCCCACTTCCTGGCGCCCACGTCGTACGCCTGGACGGCGTCCAAGGCGCTCGTAGCGCTCTCGCCGCCGACCGCGACCACGCGACCCGCCACATAGCCGACGCCGACGCTGCCCGCCGCGACCGGCATCGGCGCGAGCTCGGTCCAAGCGTCGCTGGCGGGGTCGTAGCGCTCGAGTGTCTTGAGGTTCTTGTCGGCCGAGAGCTCGCGCCCGCCGACGGCGTACAGGTACTTGCCGTCCGAGGCCGCGCCGAGATGCTCGCGCGGGGTCGGGATGTCCGACACGTCGGTCCAGGCCTTGCCGTCGAAGATCTCCGTCTGCGGGACCAGCTTGCCGTTCGCCTGACCGCCGACCACCACGATCTTGTCCCCGACCACTGCGGCCGCCGCCGCCGCGCGCGGGTGGCTGAGCGGCGGCAACCGCTCCCATGACCCGTCGCGCAGGGCGTAGACCTGGTCGGACTCCCCGGAGGTCAGCTCGGCGCCCGGCACGAACCCGCCGATCACGACGGCCTCGTTGTGGTAGGTCACGGCCGCGAAGTGGTGCAGGGGGCGCGGCAGCTTCGGGCCGACGGTCCAGTTGTTGATCGCCCGGTCGTACGCGGCGGTTTCGTTGGTGGCCTTTTCGCCTTCGCCGATGCCGCCGAAGATCCAGACCCGGCCGCCCACTTCGGTCGCGGCGGCGTACTGGCGCTTCGACGGAGCGTCGGCGATCGCCCGCCACTTGACGTTGGTCGTCACGGGCGTCGCGCTGCTGCGCCCGGACAGGTCGAGCACCTCGGCCTCCTTGGTGGTGCCGAGGTGGCCGGGCACCGTGGCACCGCCGATCGCGTAGACGGAGTCCTTGACGGCGGTCACGGCTGCGCCGTGGCGTGCGGTCGGAAGCGGTGGCAGCTGCGCCCACCGCTGGCCTTTGACGTCATAGCCCTGGACCGCGTCCGAAACCGTCGTGGTGCTCTCGCCGCCGACGGTGATCAGGCGTCCGCCCGCGAAGGCCGCGCCGAGGCTGCCGACCGCCTCGGGCATCCCCTCGAGCTCGGTCCAGGTGTCGCTGTCGGGGTCGTAGCGCTCGAGCGCCGTGGAGTTCTTGTCGGCCGACAGCTCGCGGCCGCCGAGGGCGTAGAGGTAGCGGCCGTCGGAGGCCGCGCCGAGGTGCTCGCGGGGGGTGGGGATGTCGGCCACGTCGGTCCAGCGCTCGCCGTCGAACACCTCCGTCTGGGGCACGAGCTTGCCGTTCGCCTGACCGCCCACCACCACGATCTTGTTCCCCACCACCGCGGCCCCCGCGGCGGCGCGCGCGTGGTTGAGCCGAGGCAGCTGCTGCCAGGCGCCGTCGCGCAGCGCGTAGACACGGTTGGACTGGTCCGAGGTGAGCTCCTCGCCGGGGATGAAGCCGCCCATGACGACGGGCTCGCCGTTGTAGGTGACCGCCATGAAGTGGTGCAGCGGCAGCGGCAGCCCGGGGCCGGTGGACCAGCGGTTGGTGGCGGGGTCGTAGACCTTCGTGGTCGTGCTGGCGTTCGTGCGGCCGATCCCGCCGAACACCCACACCTTGCCGCCGGCGGCGGTGGCGGCCGCGTACTGGCGCTGGAAGCGCGGGTCGGCGATCGGCTGCCAGTCGAGGTCGGCCGGCAGCGTGGTCGCGGCCGGGACCGCCACCGGCTTGCCCGAGCCGCCGCCGTTGTCGCCGCCCCCACCGCCGGCCAACACGACCGCGCCCACGGCGATGGCGACCACCGCGGCCGCGGCGAGCGCCCAGACCATGCGCGGGTTGCCGCGCCGCGGCGGGCGCGGACCGGGCGGACCCGGCGGCGGCGCAGCCGGCGGGGGAGCGCCCGGCGGGGGGGCGCCCGGCGGGCCCTGCGTCGGCGCGGTGTAGGGCGGTGCCGAGGTCGCCGGCTGCGCCGCATACGCCGTGTCGGGCGCGGCGTAGCCCGGATCGGGAGCGTCGTGCCGAGGCTGTTGGGTGGGCGGCAGCGGCGACGCGTGCGTGGGCTCGGCGGCGAAGACGTCCTGCTGACCCGGCGGCGGCGCTTCCGCCCCGGCCGGCAGGGTCGGCTGGAGCGAGTCGGGGCCGAGCTGGGAGCGCTGGTCGGCGACCGCCTGGTTGACCGCGGCGGCCAGCTCGGACGCGCGCGCGTAGCGTTCCTTGGGGTCCTTCGCGGTCGCGCGCGCGACTACCTCGTCGAAGGCGCGATGCAGCTCGGGGCGGCGCAGGCTGGGCGAGGGCGGCGATTCGGTGACGTGCGCGAACAGCTTCGCCATGTCGTTGTCCCTGGGGTACGCGACGCTGCCGGTGAGCATCTCGTACAGCACGCAGCCCAGCGCGTAGATGTCGGCGCGGCCGTCCACCGGCCCCGCCTGGATCTGCTCGGGCGCCACGTAGTCCGGCGTGCCCACCCAGGCTCCCGTGCCGGTCAGGCTGCTCCCCGCGCCGAGCCGCTTGGTCAGCCCGAAGTCGGTCAGGTAGACGTGCTCGTGGACGCCCTCGCCGCTGAGCAGGATGTTGGCGGGCTTGACGTCGCGGTGCACCAGCCCGTGCTCGTGGGCGGCGTTGAGCGCCGAGGCGACCGAGTGGATGATCCGCTGGACGCGCTCCAGGTCGAGCTGACCGTGGTCCACGGCCTGGCGCAGGTTGGTGCCGGGCACGAACCGCATGGCGAGGTAGAGCACGCCCTGGTGCTCCCCGCCTCGGTGGATCGGGACGATGTTCGGGTGCTCCAGCGCGGCCGCCAGCCTGGCCTCCGACTTGAAGCGCGTGACCGCGTCAGGGTTCTGGGTGTGCTCGGGCGCGATGATCTTCAGCGCCACCGTGCGGTCGAGCTCCACGTCGGCCGCCTTGTAGACCACCCCCATGCCGCCACGGTCGAGCATCCCCTCGATCCGATAGCCCGCGAACAGCGAACCCGGCTCGAGTCTGATCTGGCGCTCCCGTGCCTCGTCCATCGAGGCCATGCTAACCGCTTGCGAGGCTTCTCCGGATTAGCCGCTCGCGTGTCGGGGTAGCTCCTCGCCATGCGGCCGGGGAGGTACGTGAGCGTGGTGGTGCTCGCCCTCGTGGCCGTGGTCGCGCTGCCCGCCGCCGCGCTCGCCGCCGAGCCGGTGTTCGAGAAGTACAAGGTCCCGACGGTCGGCGGCGCCGAGATCGCGGTGGAGGTCATGCGTCCCGCGGGCAACGAGGACGCGCCGGTGATCCTCACCTACTCGCCGTACAACACGCTCTCGGAGGCGACGACGCCGAACCTCGCGAACGACGACCTCGGGCAGCACTACCTCGCGAAGGGCTACGCGCGGGCGGTGGCGGACGTGCTCGGTACGCGCAACTCGTCCGGCTGCTGGGAGTACGGCGGCGCGGGCGAGCAGCAGTCCGGCGTGGACCTCGTGAACTTCCTCGCCGCCCGGCCGTGGACCAACGGCAAGGTCGCGATGATCGGCGGCTCGTACGACGGCACCACCGCGACGATGGTCGCCGCGCGCGGCGCGGACGTGCCCGGGCTCGCCGCGATCGTGCCGATCAGCGGCATCAGCCGCTGGTACGGCTACGCGTACGGCTACGGCGTGCGCTACTTCCTCAACTCCGAGCGCCCGACCGACGAGGGCATCGACACGCCGCTGGCCTTCGACTTCGGGCTCGACCGCACCCCGCCCACCGACCCGAGCGACCCGCTCTACGCGGAGAAGCTCGCCAGCCGAGCGAACCCGTGCGAGGCGGCCGATCACACCGTGAAGGGCTACGACCGCACGCCGGACTACGACGGGTTCTGGCTCGAGCGCGACTACCGCAAGGACGCGGGCAAGATCCGGGCGGCGACCCTCGTCGCGCACGGCTGGCAGGACTACAACGTGAAGCAGGACGAGGGCGTGGAGCTCTACCGCGCCCTATCGACCAGGATCTTCAAGCGCCTCTTCATGTTCCAGGGCGGTCACCAGAACCCGCCCGCCGAGAGCTGGCAGCCGCTGCTCGACCGCTTCTTCGACCGCACGCTCAAGGGCGTCAAGAACGGGGTGGACTCCGAGCGCCCCGTGCTGACCGAGGGCCGCTCCGCCACGCGGCGGAGCACGGGCTTGCGCGCCGAGAACGCCTGGCCGCCGAGCGGCACGCGCGAGCGGCGGCTGTACCTGCGACCGGATGGCACGCTCGGGGCCGCGCCGCCGGCCGGCCTTGCCTCCTTCACGGACTTCGCGAGCTCTACCGAGGAGCGCTCGACGCGCATGCCCCTGGCACAGACAGACTGGCTCTTCTTCCGCGGCGCGCCGCTCGCGGCGGACACTCGGCTGACCGGCTCCGCTCGGCTCCAGCTCTCGCTCGAGGTCGATCGCGAGCACGCGCAGCTCGCCCCGCTGCTCGTGGACGTGGCGCCGGACGGGACCACCAAGCTCGTCTCGCGCGGCTTCCTCAACCTGCTCTACCGGAACGGGCTCGCCCGCGCCGAGGAGCTGCCTCCGGGCGAGCCGGTCGGGGCGACCGTGACCTTCAAGCCGCAGGACCAGCTCTTCGAGGCCGGCCACGCCGTCGGCGTGATCGTGCAGGGCTCGAACACGATCTGGGCCGTGCCGGACGACCCCGGCGCGGGCTACACGCTAAGCCTCGGCCGGACCGGCTCCAGCCTGACGCTGCCGCTCGCGGGCTAGCTCGCGGCTTAACGAGAAGCCGCCCCGCTTGATTCGTTGGGCTGTTTTGGAGCGCCTACTCGTATTGCAGCGCCTGCAGGACGTTGAGCCGCGACGCGCGCCGCGCCGGAAGTATCGCCGCGAGCACCCCGGCGACGACCGCGACGATCAGGAACGCGACCAGCGACGTGGCCGGGATCGAGAACTCGACTCCCTCTCCGGACAGGGCGTGCGTGACGAGCGCTGCCAGGAGCAGGCCGACGCTCATCCCGAGCACGGCCCCGATCAGCGCCACGATGATGCTCTCGTGGCGCATCATCCGCCGGACCTGCCGACGCGTCATGCCGACGGCCCGCAGCGTGCCGAGCTCGCGCGTGCGCTCGAAGACCGCGAGCGCGAGCGTGTTCACGATGCCGAACAGGCTGACGATGACCGAAAGCCCGAGCATCGCGTAGAGCAGGCCGACCATGCTGTCGATCCAGCTCTGGTTGAGCTTCTCGTACTGCGCGCTCGTCCGGAGCTTGGTCCCCGGGTAGGGGGCGATCGCCCGCTCGAGGCTGCTGCTCGTGGCGGCGCCCGCGCCGGGGTCGAGCTTCACGAACACGAGCCTGTCGTCGCGCGTCTCGAAGCTCCGGTCGAACAACGCGCGCGCGACGCTGACGTCCGCCAGCTCGAGCGGATTGAACTCGGGCCGGGCGTCGATGCCGGCGACACGCACGTCGAGCCGCTTTCCTGAAGGCGAGGTCATGCGGAAGCGCTCACCGGGGGCGAGCTGGTGGTCCTTGGCGAACCGCTTCGTGACGATCGCGCCGTCATCGCCCAGGCCCTTCAGCGCGGCATCCGACCCGGCCTTCCAGTGGAAGTGCAGGGCAGTGTCGACCGTCGCCGGCTCGATCCCGCTGACGGTCGTGAGGTCGCCGTAGACACGGGCCTGGTCCTCGCGAACCGTCGTGACGGCCGCGACGCCGGGCGTCTTCGCCAGAGCGGCGGCGGTCGCGCCGGGGATCGGCGTCCAGCCATCCTCGGCGGTGACCACGTAGTCCGTGCTGAGCTGCTCGTCCCAGGACGCGGAGAACGACGTGCGCAGTCCCTGGCCGAGGATGGCCACGAACGTCACCAGCGCGATGCCGATCATGAGCGCCGCCGCCGTGGCGGCCGTGCGGCCCGGATTGCGCATGGCGTTCTCGCGCGCGAGCCGGCCAGCCACCCGCGCGACCCGCTCCGCGGGGCGCCCGACGACGGAGGCCAGCGGCGGCACGAGCAGCGACGAGAGCATCGCCACGCCGACGAACAGGACCAGCGTGCCCACGCCGATCGCCGCCAGCCGCCCGGCGACGCTCACGCCGCCCGCGAACATGCCGTAGACCAACCCGGCGACGGCGGCAGCGAAGAGCACCGCCCCTGCGATCGGGGTCCGCCGCGAGCCACGCGACGTCGGGACGGCGCCCTCGCGGAGCGCCGCCACCGGCTCGACCCGCGTGGCGCGGACGGCCGGCACGAGACCCGCGACGGTCGTCACGCCGATGCCGAACAGCAACGACACGATCACCGTCCGGTTCGCGAGCACCATGTCGCTCTCGGGCAGGTCGATGTCGAGCGCCTTGAAGGCGGCGCTCAGGCCCTCGGTCAGCCCGAGGCCGACCGCGATGCCGATCACGGATGCGACCAGCCCGGTGACGACCGTCTCGAGCACCACGGAGCCCAGCACCTGACGCCGGGAGGCGCCGATCGTTCGCAGCAGGGCGAAGTCCCGGCTGCGCTGGGCGACCGTGATCGCCAGCGTGTTGAAGATCACGAAGCCGCCGACGAACAGCGCGATGATGCCGAAGGCGACCAGGAACTTCTGCACGATGCCGAGCCCCTGCTTCAGCCCGTCGAGGCCGAAGCGATCCTGGCTCTCGGCGCTCTCGACCTGAAGCCCCCGTGGCAGCACGGTGCCGATGGCGTGCCGCAGCTCGGCCTGAGCCACGCCCTCCCGGGCGCGCACGAGGATGGAGTCGAGCTTGCCCTGCTTGCCCGTCAGCGCCTGCGCCTGGTGCAGGCCGAAGATCGCGGCCGTCGCGCCGCCCAGCGACTCGACCGAGCCGAACGTCGCCGTCCCGACGACGCTGAACCGCTGCGACGCGCCGTGTGTCGAGACGCCGATCTTCTGGCCGACCGCCAAATGTTCCTTCTTGGCGGTGCCCGCGTCGATTGTGACCTCCCCGTCGGCGCGCGCAAAGCGTCCGGAGCTCAGCTTGAAGGGGCTGAGCCCGGCCGCGCCGGGGGTGCCGGCGTCCAGTCCCTCGGCGAACGAGGGGCTGCCGCCGCTGCCGCCGATCGCCTTGCCGTCGGCGCCGACGAGCCTGACCTGGTCGGAAACGTCGCCGGCGGCGACGCCGACCTGGGGCAGGGCTCGCACGTCGGCCAGCACGGATGCCGGCAACGGCGGTCGCTTGCCGCCGGGCGAATCAGCGCCGACCTCGAACGCGGCGCGGGTCGTCACGACGGCGTCGACGTTGTCGTAGGCGGCCGTGGACAGCTTGTCGGCCGCTCCCTGCCAGGTATCGGTGAGGATGTATGCGGCGCTGACCATTGCAACGCCGAGGACGATGGCGAGGCCGGTCAGGATGGTGCGCAGCTTGCGCGCCAGCATGCCCTTGATTGCGGTGCGGATCATCGCCCCGTCACCTCCTTCATCGCGGACAGGACCTCGAACTCGCTGAGCGGCTCGAAGTCGTTGACGACGACGCCGTCGGCCAGGAACAGGACCCGATCGGCGGTGGTCGCCGCCCGCGAGTCATGCGTGACCATCACCGTCGTCTGGCCGTAGTCGTCCACCGACTGGCGCAGCAGGTCGAGAATCTCCTCGCCGGTGTGCGAGTCGAGGTTGCCGGTGGGCTCGTCGGCGAAGAGCACCGTGGGCCGGGTGATGAGCGCGCGGGCTACCGCCACGCGCTGCTGCTGGCCGCCCGACAGCTCGGCCGGGCGGTGATGGCGCCGGTCGCTCAACCCGACCTTTTCGAGCAGGGTCTCGACCCACTCGCGCTCGGGCTTCTTCCCGGCGATCGACAGCGGCAGCACCACGTTCTCCTCCGCCGTGAGGACGGGCAGCAGGTTGAAGAACTGGAACACGAAGCCGACGTGGCGCCGACGCAGAAGCGTCAGCTCGCGGTCGCCCATCGTCGTGATCTCGCGGTCCTCGACCGCCACGTGCCCGGAGCTCGGGCGGTCGAGCCCGGCCAGGATGTGCATCAGCGTCGACTTGCCGGAGCCGGACGGGCCCATGACAGCCGTGAACTGGCCCGGCGGAACCTCCAGCGAAACGCCGTTGAGCGCGTGCACCGCGGCGTCGCCCTCGCCGTATTGACGGGTGATTGCGTCCGCGCGGACGGCCGCGGACGCCTGCTCGGCTGGCTCGTTGCCATTCCTGCGTAGTGGTGCGATCACGGACATGGGCTGCTCCTCACTTGTTCGTTTCCAAGGTCACGACGCTACGGCGGCCGCTTCCCGCGGCGACTCGACGGTTCGGGCGATCCGCGCGACGGCGCTCTGGAGGGCGCCGCCCGCGAGCAGTGCCCGCGTGGCGGGCTCCAGCACGCGGCCGATCAGGTGACGGCCGGCCTCGACGGTCACGGACGCGGTCAGCTCCGTGGACCGCTCGCCGACGGGGGCGAGCCGGTAGTCCACGTCAAGCACGAGCGGGCCGGACGCCCGCAAGTACAGGCGTTCGGGCCCGCCCTCGAAGACCTCGACGTCGAAGCACACCCGGGCGCCGGCGAGCCGGCCCGCGACGCGGGCGCGGCTCCCGGCAACCAGGCGATCGCCATCGAGGTCCTCGACCTCGAAGCCGATCGGGGACCAGCGGCGGCAGACCTCGGGATCGGTCAGGGCGTCCAGCACGTCCTCGGCCGGCGCCCTCATCTCGAGTCGAGCGTTCCAGGTTCTGTCCGCCGCGGTTCTCATGTGCGAGCCAGCGTCCCAGCAGCGCGTGCGGCCACCGTGGAGCCAGCGTGAAACGCGCGTGAAGGTCACGCCATGCTCCGGGCCGGCCCAGCCGGGTGCGGCAGGGAGTCGAGCTGGCGCCCTGCGGCCCGTGCGACGGCCGTCTGTGCGGACGGCGCGTCTTCCAGCGTCCAGCGGGCGACGGTTCGCCGCAGCCCGCCGAGCGCCGCCAGACCTATCGCGGCGGGCAGCCAGATCGCAACGGAGCGGTAGGCGAGCACTGCGACCAGCGCGAGATCCGCCTGCACGCCATAGGCCAGCAGCACGCCAACGATCCCCCCACTCACCGCGCCTGGGATCGGCATCGTGTTGCCGATCTGACCCACGAAGTAGGCCAGCACGACGACCGCGAGCGGGGGAGGCGCGCCGAAGGCTTGCAGCATCGCCCACAGGACCGCCGCGTCGAACCCCCACCAGGCCGGCGCGCCGAGCAGGCGCGGGTCGCCTGAGCGGACGAGCGAACGCGCGTCGCGCACGGCAGTGCCGAGAACGTCTGCAGCGCCGCGGACGCCCCCGGGCGCGGCGCTCACCGCGCCGATCGTGACTGCCGGGGTGGTCGGCCGTCGCGCAGCGAGCGCCAGCCCGGCAACCATGGCAAGCACGGCGGCCGCAGCGGGCACTGCGCTCAACGCGAGCGGCCCGTGGCCGCCGGCGAGTCCGACTGCGAGCAGCGCGCCGGCGCCCGCGATGGCGGCCAGGAAGACCGAGTACAAGACGACGAGAAAGGCCAGGAGCGTCCGCGTCGCACCGCGCGCACCCAGGCCTGCCCGCCGCAGCGCCCACAGCGTCAGCGCCGCGCCCGCAACGCCGGCCGTTGGCAGCAGCCGCGTCGCCGCCGCGCCGCCGAGCGTGACCTGCGCGCTGGCGCGCAGCCCCAGTCGCGGGGTCGCGCGGCCGCCTACGACACACAGCAGCGCGATGTAGCCCCCGAAGGAGAGGAGCTCGAACACCGCGGCTGCAGCGACCCACCTGGGGTCGGCGTCCAGCGCCCGGCCGAGCGCGTCGGCGAAGGCTCCCAGCGGCCCGGCCATAAGAACGAGGACCAGCGCGGCGCCGGCTACCAGCGCGGCGGGCAGCGCCGCCCGGCGCGCCAATGTGCGCACGTCGATGGCGGGGAGGGCTTGATCGGTCACGGCTTCGAGGCCAGCGTCCCAGGCGTGCGTGCCGCGACCGTGGCGCCAGCGTGAAACGCGGTGAAAGGCCCCGTTTGCAGGAGTAGATTGCGCCCCATGCTGCGCATCCGCCTGATCGGCGAGATGGCGCTCGAGATCGACGGCACCGCCGCCCCTCCGCCCGCGAGCCGTCGTGCCCGTTCGCTCCTCGCCTGGCTGGCGCTGCACCCCGGACCGCATGGCCGCGCCGAGGTCGCGGCCCACTTCTGGCCGGACGTGCTCGACTCGAGCGCCCGCACAAACCTGCGCAGTGCCCTGCTGACGCTTCGCACGGAGCTGCGGCCGGCGGGCGCACGGCACCTGGTGGCCACCCGCGACGCCATCGGCATCCCGACCGACGGCGAGACCTGGGTGGACGCGGTCGAGTTCGCGGCGCTCGTCGACCGTGGGGATCTGGAGCAGGCCGTCGCGATCGGCGACGCGGAGCTCTTGCCAGCTCTCGACGACGACTGGGTCTACAGCGCCCGCGACGCCCACCGCAACGGGCTGATCGCCGCGTTCGCGCGTCTGGCGGCCGCCGCGGAGGAGGGCGGCGACCTGGCGGCAGCGGCTCGCTGGACGCGTCGCCAGGTCTCCCACGACCCGCTCTCGGAGGACGCGCACCGCGAGCTGATCCGGCGCCTGGCCGCGGCCGGCGATCGCCCGTCCGCGCTTGCCGCGTTCGCGCAACTGCGCACACGCCTGGCGGACGAGCTGCACATAGCGCCATCGGCGGCCACCCGCGAGCTGGTCGATGAGGTTCGCCGCGAGGATCGGCCGGCCGGGCGGGCGCCGAGCGCGGCGCCGCTGCCCGCCGCGCTCGGTATGCGTCGAGATCCTCCGTTCATAGGCCGGGGCGAAACCCTGGAGTGGCTGCGCGCGGCCTGGTCCAGCGCACGCGGCGGCTCCGCCGAGCTCCGGCTGATCGCCGGCGAGCCCGGGATCGGCAAGACCCGGCTAGCGGCTGAGCTTGCGGCGGCCGCGCACCGCGACGGCGCCGTCGTCCTCTACGGACGCGCGTATCCGGAGGCGCTCACCCCCTATCAGCCATTCGCCGAGGCGCTCGGCGTCTCGCGATTCGCTGACCTGGTCGAGGGCGCGGACGGCGACCGGTACGCACTCTTCGATGCCGTCGCCTCCGAGCTCACGCGCCCGCCCGGAGCGGTCCTTGTCATCGACGACCTGCACTGGGCCGACCGGCCGACGCTGCTTCTGCTCCAGCACGTAATCAGGTCTTCGCCGCCCGATCCGCTGCTCGTCGTCGGGACCTACAGGCACGCCGAGGTCGACGCGGCGCATCCGCTGGCGGAGGCAGTCGCCGAGCTGCGTCGGGAGCGTCCGCTCGAGCGGGTCGTGCTCGACGGGCTGTCTCCCGACCAGCTCGGCGACCTGATCGCCGGCGTCACGGGGTCAGCAGGGGACCGGCGGTTCGTGCAAGCGGTGCACGAAGAGACCGAGGGCAATCCGTTCTTCGTCGAGGAGGTCCTAAGGCACCTCGCCGAGTCCGGGTCGCTGGAGCAGCGAATGGCGACCGGTTCGCTCGGTGCGATGGGCGTTCCAGAAGGGGTGAAGGACGTGGTGGGGCGGCGCCTGGCCCGGCTCGGCGAGCATGCCAACCACGTCCTGACGATTGCGGCAGTCGTCGGGCGACGCTTCGGGCTCGACGTCCTCGAGCAGCTGTGGGAGGGCGACGAGGAGAGGCTGATAGGCGCGCTCGAGGACGCGATCGCCGCAGATCTGATCGCCGACGAACCCGGCGCGCCCGGCCGGTTCGCGTTCACGCACGCGCTCGTGCGCGAAACCGCCTACGAGGCCCTGAGCCAGACCCGACGGGTGCGCCTGCACCGGCGGGTGGGTCGCGCGCTGGAGGAACTGCACCGCGCCGACCCGGTCCCTTACCTAGGCGAGCTGGCCCACCACTTCGTGTCGGCCGCCGTGCCGGGTGACGCCGAAGACGCCGTCCGCTACGCGACGGCGGCCGGCGACCGCGCGATGGAGCAGCTCGCGTACGAGGACGCGGTGAGCCACTATCGGGCGGCGCTCGCCGCGCTAGGGCTCGCGGACGGTGCGACCGACGACCACCGCTGCGATCTCTTGCTGGCGCGCGGCGCCGCCGAGGCGCGCGCCGGCGAGGGGAATGACGCCAGGGCCACCTTCGAACAGGCGGCCGACCTGGCCGAGCGGCTGGGCTCGGCGGACCGGGTCGCCGAGGCGGCGTTGGGCTATGGCGCAGACGTGCTCGGTGGCCTCTGGTGGGCGTCCGTCGGGGTGATCGACGAGCGGATGGTCGACCTGCTCGAGCGCGCGCTCGGGATCCTGCCTCCGGACGGCCCGCTCCGGGCGCGCGTCCTTGCGCAGCGTGCGATGCAGCTGTACTGGACTAGCGAGCGCGAACAGGGGACGGCGCTTAGCGCCCAAGCCGTCGAGATGGCGCGCGCCGTCGGGGACCCGACCACGCTCCTCTACACGCTCGCGGCCCACCACGCCGCTCTATGGGGCCCCGACGCGGTGGACAGGCAGATCGCCGTCGCCGACGAGGTCGTGCGCCTGGCGGAGACCTCGGGTGACCGCGAGAGGGGACTCGTCGGCCAGGGCTGGCGACTCAACGACCTGCTGGTGCTGGGCGACCGCGCGGCCGTCGACGAGGCGGTCGACACCTGCGTGCGCTGGGCCGTGGAGCTGCGGCAGCCGGCGCACCGGTGGTACGCGACCCATTGCCGGGCGATGCTCGCCATGCTCGATGGGCGCTTCGACGGGGTCGAGGATCTGATCTCGCAAGCGCTCGCATTCAACCCACAGGTGCACGACCAGAGCGCGAGCCAGAGCTGGGTGATCCAGATGTACGCGCTTCGTCACGAGCAGGGTCGGCTCGAGGAGCTGGAGCCAATGTTGGTTGCGGCCACCGAGCTGTACGACGCCGTCCCGGCGTGGCGCGGAGCGCTCGCCTTGCTGTACGCGGAGGCCGGCCGCGAAGCCGAATGCCGCGTCGAGTTCGAGCGCCTCGCCGAAAACGATTTCCGCGGGCTGCCACGCGACGGCATCTGGCTGACCGGCGTCGCCTACGGGGCGCGCGCCTGCGTGTACCTCGGAGACGTCGAGCGCGCCGCCGTCCTGCACGAACAGCTTCAACCATACGCCGGGCTCAACGTCGTCACCGGGCTCGGCATCAGTTGCCTCGGATCGGTCGAGCTCTATCTGGGCATGCTGGCGGCGACGGCCGGGCGCTGGACGGAGTCGGACCGCCACTTCGCGTCGGCGCTCGCGATGCACGCGCGGCTGCGCTCCCCACCGTGGTCCGCGCATACCCAGCACGAGCAGGCCCGGATGCTGCTGGCGCGCGGTCGAGCCGGTGACCGCGCCCGGGCGGGCGACCTGCTCGCGATCGCGCGTGCGACGGCAGAAGCGCTGGGAATGACGCGCCTGTCCGAGCGCGCGCGCCTCGCCGGAGCCGAACCCGCGGCACCCCACGCCTGAGGGCCTCGGTCGCTCAGGCGACCGTCTCGCGGCGGCGTTTCTTGAACAGCGCGAGTGCGTAGCGTCCGGCGGGGTGGGCTCGCACGCGCTCGACGAATGCCGCGATGTCGGGCGGCAGCACGTCGGGCTGGGGGAACGGGACGCCTACACGGGCGGCACCACGACGGATGCGGACAGCGCCGCGTTGCACCCCCTTCGAAGCGGTGGAGCGGGTGGTACCTCAAGACGCGCACCTTCGGAGCGATCGGTGAGCGAGTGTGCCTCGATACGGGAGTGGGGGACGCCGTGGACGCGAGGTAACGTCAGAGAGAGGCGAGCCGGGCTCCCGAGCCGGATGGATGTCGCTCTGGACCATCGACCGCCGGAGACGTCATTCCGTTCAGGAACCGGGATAGCTCTGCCTGGATTCGAACCAGGGACCTCACGATTATGAGTCGTGCTCCGCCGTATGAAGGGCGGGCGCGGGCGGGCACAGGAGGTGGCGAAACCCCTGCAAGGCCGCCCTTTCGCAGGAACTCGTAGTCGCCGGGTGGATCCGCCCGTGCTCACGCTGGTGGACCCGTGGTGGACCCCGCACAAGGCGGGCCCATGCACTGGCATCCGGACCGGGGTGGGCCCGGGCACCTGCGCCCGTATCGAGTGCGGGATCACCCACTGGAGCCGTCTGAGACCTTGCTCCCTCGCGCGATTGCGAAAGCCAGGGCGGCGTCACCTGAGGCGCCGCTCTTCGTCCGGAGCAGGCACGCGACCGATCGACGCCAGCGCTACTGTTTCGCGCCGGAAGCGATAACGGCGGGCGCCATGAGCGATAGCGGCCCACTTCCTCGCTCCCGTGGGCGGGCGAGAGTGTCGCAACCATGGGGATCCAACACTCTGGTGGCAATGGCGCGCGGGTTTCGGTCGTCGTCCAAGGCGGAAGCCGATGATCTAGCTCCGATTGGTCGTCTTAACCTTCACGGACGGGTCATCTTTTCAGGCCGCGATAGAGGAGCGCGCCCTTCGCATGCATGCATGGCAAGAGGCGCGCTCCTTGTCGACAACTCCTGAGACGCCACAGCAGCCGCAGAGCCTCTACACCGACACCTCGCGGCGGGTGATCCGCCAGGTGCCGATCAGGAGCGGAAGCAGCATCCAGAGTGCGAGCGCCGTGCCCACGTGCGCCCATTGGGTGGGGCTCATGACCTCCACGGTCATCTGGCCGAGGGCGCTCGCGTAGTCCACCCACGGGGCGACGCCGGAGAACACGGGCAGCGAGAGCACCGCCAAGAACGACGTCGGCAGCGCGAAGAAGAGGACGATGGCGGGCGCGGGGGCGAGCAGGATCGCGCCGAGCGCGACGCCCACGACCATCCCGGCCGTCAGGTTGACGGCCGACTGGCCGATCAGCGGCGCGGCGTCGGACCAGGTCCCGTCGACGCCTGGCGACGAGACGAGCACCCCGGCGGCGACGACGGCGACGGACATCACCAGCATCGCGACGGCGAGCACGAGGCTCGCGATGAGCTTGGCGCCGAGGACCCGCGAGCGCACAGGGACCAGCGCGAAGGTGATCAGCCCGGTGCGCTGGGACCACTCCGAGGTGACGAGCAGAATGCCGACGACCGGCAGCAGGACGGCCGCCGGCTGCAGCCCGGCGTCGAGGACGGACTGGAACGTGTGGTCCGCCCGGCCGCCGACGAGCAGGCGCACGACCACGATGACCACGGTTAGCGCCACCATGGCGACCGGGAGCCAGAAGCCGGCCCGGGTGTCGACCATCTTGCGCAGCTCGAC
>JAXDIG010000048.1:0-81326 GCA_034664125.1 Thermoleophilaceae bacterium
GGCGTGACCGGCGAGAACCTGCTGCGCCTGCTCGAGTCGCGCTTCGACAACGTGCTCGTCCGCCTCGGCTTCGCCGGCTCCAGGCGCCAGGCGCGCCAGATGATCCTGCACGGGCACTGGGCGATCAACGGCAGGCGCGTGAACATCCCCTCGTACCAGTTGCGCGAGGACGACGTGATCACGATGCGGCCCAGCGCGCCGGTCGAGCCCGTCGTCCGCGAAGCGACAGAGCTGACCTCCGTCGTGCCGGCCTGGCTCCAGGCCGACCACGACGGCCTGACGGCGAAGGTGCTCCGACTCCCAGAGCGGGCCGAGATCACCACGCCGGTGCAGGAGCAGCTCATCGTCGAGCTTTACTCGAAGTAGTGAACGCGAGCGCCCCCGCCCTACCCGGCTGGGCGCGCCCAACAGCCGAAGGAAGCATCCCCATGATCGAGTTCCAGACTCCGCAGATATCCGCCGAGAAGGTCCAGGACAACCGTGGAACCTTCACCATCGAGCCGCTTGACCGCGGCTTTGGCTACACGTTCGGCAACTCGCTGCGCCGCGTGCTGCTGTCGTCCCTTGCCGGGGCGGCCGTCACGAGCGTCCGCATCGAGGGCGTCGCGCACGAGTTCTCCACGATCAACGGCGTGAAGGAGGACGTCACCGACATCGTCCTCAACCTCAAGGAGGTCGTCTGCCGCATGCATTCCGATGCGGCCGAGATCGAGGCGCCGCTGGTGGTCGCCGGCCCGGGCGACGTGACCGCCGGTGACATCGACCTGCCCTCGGGCGTCGAGATCCTCAACCCGGAGACCCACATCGCCACCCTCGAGAAGAAGACCAAGCTCGAGATGTACCTGACGATCGGCCACGGCCGCGGCTACTCCCCGGCGGAGGACAACAAGTCGCCGGACCAGCCGATCGGCGTGATCCCGATCGACTCGATCTTCTCGCCGGTCAAGCGCGTGGCCTACTCCGTGGACGCCGCCCGTGTCGGCCAGAAGACCGACTACGACAAGCTCACCATCGACATCGAAACCGACGGCTCGCTCGACCCGCAGACGGCGTTGCGCGAGGCCGCCGAGATCCTCATCAAGTACCTGGCGATCTTCACCGACGCCGACCGCGTCGAGGCGCTGCGCGATCAGGGCGCGGCCCTGGTCGCCGGGGCCGAGGGCCTCGGCTCCGACGGCGCCGGCGCACCCGGTGCGGGTGGGATGGACGACATCCTGATCGAGGAGCTCGAGCTGGGCGTGCGCTCGTACAACTGCCTGAAGCGCGCGGGCATCCAGACCGTCGGCGATCTGGTCCAGAAGTCGGAATCCGAGCTGGCGGCGATCCCGAACTTCGGTCGCAAGTCGATCGAGGAGGTCAAGGAAACCCTCGAGGCGCGCGGCCTGGCGCTGCGCTCCGGGTAGGCTCTTCGGGCCATGCGCCACCGCAAGCAGAAGGGCAAGCTGTCGCGCGACCCGGCGCACCGCAAGGCGCTGTTCATGAACCTCTGCCGTGAGGTGATCGACCACGAGCGCATCCAGACGACCGAGGCCAAGGCCAAGGCCGTCAAGCCGGAGCTGGAGCGGCTGATCACCCTCGCCAAGAAGGGTGACGGCCACTCCCGCCGCCTGGCGATGGCCCGGCTCGGGCAGGACAAGTTCGTCGTCTACAAGCTGTTCGAGGAGATCGCCCCCCGCTACGCGGAGCGCGAGGGCGGCTACGCCCGCATCCTCAAGCTGGGCCCACGCCGCTCGGACTCCACCGAGATGGTGTTTCTCGAGCTGGTCTAGCCCGCGGCGAACTCGCGCAGCCGCTCGCGGCCGTCGCCTATCAGCGGCGTGCCGTGCGCGAGCAGCAGGTGCTCGAAGTCCAGCCCGCCGGCCAGCCGGGCCACGCCTTCGCGGATGCCGCGCCGCTCGGCCTCGGGGTCGCCCATGTACTGCTCGGGCACGAAGTCCAGCCCGCCGCGATCGTTGACGACCGTGTCCGCGATCGCGAGCGCCCGCAGGGAGGGGATGTGGAGCGCGCCGTCGTCCGGCCATAGCTCGGTGACCTGGTGGGCCGTGATCGCCCCGCCGGCGATCGGCTCGCCGAAGTCGTAGGGCTCGATCGGGTCGTCGTCCGCGAACTCGTGCAAGCCGGCGCGCGGGACGCGCACCACCGCCCCGAAGCGCTCTCGCGCCTCGAATGCGCCGCGCCGGTGGTGGCGGTTGGAGAGCACGATCTCGTCGACGTCCTCGACCTCGTCCGGGACGGCGATCGGGTCGAGCAGCACCCGCAGCCCGGGCAGCCAGTAGGAGCTGACCTCGATCCCCAAATTCGGGTGGACAGCGGTCCAATGACGGATTTCCGGTGTTAGCTCCTCCATAGGGCGCGACCCTACTGCAAGAAATCCTGCAGCGTGCAGGACTTTTGGCTGATAGAAAGACGCCCTTCGTACGCCGAGTCGCCGCGGCCCATGGTCCGGCGAGCGGGGGAACCAATGCGGCCCACGGGCCGCGGGGGCGAATCGCCCGGGCCGGGTGCCCGGGAGTAGCGCACAGCGCGAGCCCGTCAGCTCACCTCGCAGGCGTCAACCACATGCCGCAAGCCCACAAGCAACCCAAGCCGATGCAGGCCGCCTGGATGGCGGCCGTGCTGGGCCTCGCCCTGGCAGCGATGCTCGCCGCGATCTGCGTGTTTGCCGCGACCGAGGCGAGCGCCAAGCGGACCGGCGTACGTGCCCACGCTGCGCAGTCGAAGGACGACGTCCGCCAGCTGCAGCAGGCGCTCGGCGTCCCTGCCGACGGTGTCTTCGGCCCGCAGACCAAGCGGGCGGTGAAGCGCTACCAGCGCCGGCACGGGCTGGCAGTCGACGGCGTCGTCGGCCCGCAGACGCGCCAGGCGCTCGGCCTCGGCTCCGGGCCGGTGCTCAAGCGCAAGGGCCCGCGCGCGCACGGTCGCGGCCGCGCGGCGCGCCGCGGCAAGGGAACACACAGACGCGTCGGGGGCGTGCGCGCCCTGCAGCATGCGCTCGGGCTACCCGCCGACGGCGTCTTCGGCCCGCAGACGGAGGCGGCCGTGAAGCGCTTCCAGACCAGCCACGGGCTCACCCCCGACGGCGTGGTGGGCCCGATGACGCGCCGTGCGCTCGGGCTGGGGCCCGGGCGGGCGCTCAAGCGCCGAGGCGGCGGGTCAGGCGGACGCCGCGGCGGCAGCGGGGCGGTGTGGCGCCTGATCGCAGCCGCGAACCGGATCGCCAGGAAGCCCTACCGCTATGGCGGCGGGCACGGAACCTTCAAGGACGTCGGGTACGACTGCTCGGGCTCGATCTCCTACGCCCTGCACGGCGCTGGCCTGCTGCGTTCCCCGCTCGACTCGACCGGGTTCATGAGTTACGGCGCGCGCGGACGCGGACGGCACATCACCATCTACGCCAACGCAGGGCATGCCTACATGGTCGTCGACGGTCGCCGCTTCGACACCAGCGCGATCGGCGAAACCGGCTCGCGCTGGACCTCCACGCACCGCTCGACGCAGGGCTACGTGGTGCGGCATCCTCCTGGTCTCTGACCGACCAGCGCTACGACACGCTCGGGGTCGGCTACGTCGATGTCCGCCAGGAGGACCCGCGCCTGGCCGCGCGCATCCGCGCGGCGCTCGGTGACGCCCGCACGGTGCTGAACGTCGGCGCCGGCACCGGCTCGTACGAGCCGGCGGACCTCGAGGTCACGGCGGTCGAGCCTTCGGCGGTCATGCGCGCCCAGCGGCCGGCCGGCGCCGCGCCCGTCGTCGACGCCGGCGCGGAAGCGCTGCCGTTCGCGGACGACTCGTTCGACGCCGCGATGGCGATCCTCTCTGATCACCACTGGGAAGACCATGCCCGCGGCCTGGCGGAGCTGCGGCGCGTGGCTCGCCGCCGCGTTGTCTTGTTCAACTGGGAGCCGCGCAGCCTGGCGGACTCGTGGCTGGTGCGCGACTACCTCCCCGGCTTTGCCCGTCTGGTGCCCCCGGGCTACGCGCTCGAGCAAACCCTCGCGGCGCTGGGCGGGGGCCGCATCGAGCCGGTTCCGATCCCATGTGACTGCCGCGACGGCTTCATGCACGCATACTGGCGCCGCCCGCGCGCCTACCTCGACCCACGCGTGCGGGCGGGGATCTCGGTGTTCCGCCTGCTCGACCCGGACGAGGTCAAGGAGGCGACCGAGCGGCTCGCGGCCGACCTCGACAGCGGCCAGTGGGAACGCCGCAACGGCGCGCTGCTCGAGCTCGAGGAGCTGGACCTGGGCTACCGGCTGCTGGTGGCGGAGCTTGCGACCTGAACCTGGGCGCTCAGGGGCTGGTAGGCGTCGGAACCGGGATACCGCGCCTCCAGCGTTCCGGAGCGCAGGTCGCGCCCGTCGAAGCGCGCCCAGAAGTAGCCCTCCTTGACCAAGACCGGCACGGACTTGGGCGGCGCGCCGCGCCTCGGCAGCAGCACAGTGATGATGGCGTTCGGCCAGGCCGTGCCCGGCAGCGTCAGCCTGCCCGTCACGGTGATCCGGCCGACGGTGCGCCGCTTCAGGGCGAGGCGCTTCGCGCGCTTGCGGGCCCGCCGCTTCGCCGCCTCGCGCTTCGAGGCAGGCCGTTTCGAGGCACCGGCCCGGGCGCTGGCGCGGGCGCGGGCCACCGGCACGCGCGCCTCGCGGATCCGTGAGCTGAGCGTCAGCTGTGGGCGGAGCTTGACGGTTGCCCCGGCGACCACCTCGCGCAGCGCGTCGTGGGACGGCTTGCGGGACAGGTCGGTATGCACCAGGCCGAAGTTGCATTCCGGGTCGGACTGCAAGTGGGTGCAGCTGTCGCGGTACTCGTACCAGGTGAGGTTCTCGATCCAGTCGTAGCGCGTGGCGAGCGCGAACGCCGTCCGCAGGCGGTCGGCCTGCTGCTGCTCGGTGAGCGCGGGCGCGTAGCCGTTCGCGACGGGCACGGTGGGGGCGCCGTACTCGGTCAGCCAGAGCGGCAGGTCGGGCCTGCCGAGCTCCGCCAGCCGCTCGTGGAGCGCTTCCAGCTGCATCATCCAGGAGCGCGGATCGTCGGGCTCCAAGACGCTGTACGGGTGCACGCCGAGCCCGTCGATCAGGCCAAGCCCGCCGCGCATCGCCACCTCGTTCACCCACGGGACGATGTCGATGTCCCCACCGGGTGCGAGCCCGCCGGAGATGAGCTTGGCCCTCGAGCCCACGCTGTCGCGCGCGCGGCGCGCGGCGCGCAGGAACTCCACGAACGCCGCGGGGTCGGGACGCGGCTTCGCGAAGCGCTCGAAGTTGGGCTCGTTCCACAGCTCCCAGGCCTGGATCTGCGGGTAGCGGCGCAGCGCGGCCGCGAAGAAGTCCTCGAACGGCCGCGAGTAGGGGAACGCCCAGAGCTCGCCCGAGTCGCTGGCCCAGCGCGGGGTGAAGCCGATGATCGGGATCAGCTGCAAGCCGTGCCGGTTCGCCGCCTGCACGATCGGATCGATCCCGCCCCAGTCCCCGCGCCCGTTGCGCAGCGTCGGCCCGTGAGGCTCGACCCAGCTCCACGGCATGTCCACGCGCACCCACCGCACTCCGGTGGCCGCCACCCCGGCAAACACGCGGTCGCGCGTTTCGTGGTTCTGGAGCTGCCACGGATGCAGCGCCACGCCGGCGATGTCGCGGGCGGGCAGGGCATGCGCGGCGGGTGCCGCCGTGAGGGCGAGCAGGATCACGGCGGCGGTGGAAGTCAGCAGGCGGCGCAGCACTATCTACTTGTGGATCGGCATGGGGTCCCGCGGGCTTGATCAAACGGGCTCTCCCCTCAATTCCGACCGGGTTTATGGGCTTTGTGGTACGGTCCGCGGCCGTAAAGCCCATTGACAAGGTGGACAATGAACCGGATCTGGACTCGCACACTCAGGTCGCTGGCCTCCGTGGCTGCGCTGCTCGCTATGGCACTGCTGGCCGCGTGTGGCGGCGTCTCGGAGAGCTCGGGGGGCTCGTCCGGCGGTGACTCGACCAAGCTGACCCTGGTCGCCTACTCGACCCCCGAGGAGGCCTACAAGGAGCTGATCCCGGCCTTCGACAAGACCACTGCCGGGAAGGGCGTGAGCTTCGACCAGTCCTACGCCGCCTCCGGCGAGCAGTCGCGCGCGGTAGAGGGCGGACTGCCCGCCGACGTCGTGGAGTTCTCGCTCGAGCCGGACATGACCCGGCTGGTGGACGCCGGCCTCGTCGACGAGAACTGGAACCAGAACGAGCACGACGGCTTTGTCACCGACTCGGTCGTGGTGCTCATGGTCCGTAAGGGCAATCCGAAGAACATCAAGACCTGGGCGGACCTGATCAAGGACGACGTCGAGGTGCTCGTACCCAACCCGTTCACGTCGGGCGGCGCCAAATGGGACATCATGGCCGCCTACGGCGCTCAGCTCGAGCAGGGCAAGTCCGAGGACCAGGCGAAGGACTACCTCAGCAAGCTGTTCGATCACGTGCCGGTGCTCGACAAGAGCGCGCGCGAGTCCCTCCAGACGTTCTCGAGCGGCAAGGGGGACGTCCTGGTCGGCTACGAGAACGAGGCGATCCTCGCCCAGCAGCAGGGCGAGGACATCGACTACGTCGTGCCGGACGAGACGCTCCTGATCGAGAACCCGATCGCGGTCGTCAACGAAACCAAGGAGCCGGAGAAGTCGAAGGCGTTCGTCGACTTCCTGTACACGCCCGAGGCCCAGAAGATCTTCGCGGGCAAGGGCTATAGGCCCGTCGTGGCAGGGGTGGCAGGCGCGCACGAGTTCCCGACTCCGGCGAAGCTGTTCGAGATCGGCAAGTTCGGAGGCTGGGGCAAGGTGAACGACACCTTCTTCGAGCCGGAGAAGGGCGTGATCGCCGAGATATTCAAGTCACAGGGGAAGACCACTGCCTCCGGTTAGCGAAGCAGCCGCCGCACCCCCTCCCGCGACGCCGGCGGGCCGCGTGTCGAGGGCGTTCCCGATCTCGGGCGACGTCCTCGGCCGCGGTGTCGCCATGTCCTACCTGAGCATCGTCGCGCTGATCCCGCTGGCGGCGGTGGTCCTGAAGTCGGTGGACGGCGGGGCGGACACGTTCTGGAGCGCCGTCACCACGGAGCAGGCGGTGGCGGCGTTGAAGGTCACGCTGATCGCCTCCCTGATCGTCGTGCTGGTGAACGCGGTCTTGGGCACGCTGATCGCGTGGGTGCTGGTGCGCGACGAGTTCCCCGGGAAGAGCATCGTCAACTCGCTGATCGACCTGCCGTTCGCGCTGCCCACGATCGTTGCGGGGCTCACGCTGCTGCTCTTCTACGGGCCCGAGAGCCCGGTGGGGGTCAACGTCGCGTTCACCAGGGCGTCGATCGTCCTTGCGCTGCTGTTCGTGACGCTCCCGTTCGTGGTGCGGGCGGTCCAGCCGGTGTTGCTCGAGCTGGACACGGAGATGGAGCAGGCCGCCGAGTCGCTCGGGGCGAGCAAGGGGACGGTGTTCAGGCGCATCGTGCTGCCCAACCTGACGCCCGCGATCATCGCCGGGGCCGGGCTCGCGTTCGCGAGGGCGATCGGCGAGTTCGGCTCGCTCGTCCTGATCACCGGGAACATCCCCTTCAAGACCCAGGCCGCCTCGGTGTTCATCTACGCCCAGGTAGAGAGCGACAACCCGATCGGCGCCGCCGCGGTATCGGTCGTCCTGCTGCTGGCCGCTCTGGTGGTGCTGCTGATCTTCGGGTGGTTCTCGAAGCGGGCGCTGCGGCATGAAGAGTAAGTACGCCCTTCGCTTCGTCGCCCTCGGCTACCTCGCGCTGCTGCTCGGCATCCCGGTGGCGCTTGTGTTCATCAACGCGTTCCAGGACGGCATCGGCACCGCATGGAACGCGGTCACCACGCCCGAGGCCCAGCACGCCTTCTGGCTGACGTTCATCATGGTCGCCGTCGCCGTTCCGCTGAACACCGTGTTCGGCGTGCTGTGCGCGCTCGCGGTCGTGCGCCAGCGCTTCCGCGGGCGGGCTCTGCTGAACGCGATGGTCGACCTGCCCTTCGCCGTCTCCCCGGTGGTGGTCGGGCTGGCTCTCCTGCTCGTCTACGGACGGCGCGACGGCTGGATCGGACCGTGGCTTTCCGAACACGGCGTCCAGATCATCTTCTCCACCCCCGGCATGATCCTGGCGACGATCTTCGTCTCCCTGCCGTTCGTGGTGCGCGAGGTGATCCCGGTGCTGCGCGAGATCGGCACGGAGCAGGAGCAGGCCGCCGCCACCCTGGGGGCGAACGGGCTGCAGACCTTCTTCCGCGTGACGCTGCCGGCGATCCGCTGGGGCGTCGCGTACGGCGTGGTGCTGACCATCGCACGGGCGCTCGGCGAGTTCGGTGCCGTGAGCGTGGTGTCGGGCAAGCTGTCCGGTCGCACGGAAACCGCGACGCTGTACGTGGAGAGCCGCTTCCAGCGCTTCGACGAGACAGGGGCATATGCTGCATCGGTCGTGCTTGCGCTGCTGGCCTTCGCAACCCTGCTCGCGATGAACCTGATCAAGCCCAAGGAGGCGCAGGGATGAGCATCGTCGTCGAGTCGGTGTCGAAGCGCTTCGGCGACTTCGTCGCGCTCAACGACGTGTCGCTGAACGTGCGCGACGGCTCCCTGACCGCCCTGCTCGGCCCGAGCGGCGGCGGCAAGTCCACCCTGCTGCGGGTGATCGCGGGGCTGGAGCAACCGGACAGCGGGCGCGTGCTGATCGGCGGGGAGGACGCCACGGCCAAGCCGCCCCAGCGGCGCGACGTCGGCTTCGTGTTCCAGCACTACGCCGCCTTCAAGCACATGACGGTCGCGAAGAACGTGGCGTTCGGCTTGGCGATCCGCAAGCGCCCGAAGGACGAGATCGAGGAGCGCGTGAACGAGCTGCTGGCGCTCGTGCACCTGGACGGCTTCGCGCACCGCTATCCCTCGCAGCTGTCGGGCGGGCAGCGCCAGCGCATGGCGCTCGCCCGCGCGCTTGCGGTGCAGCCCCGCGTCCTGCTGTTGGACGAGCCCTTCGGCGCGCTCGACGCAACCGTGCGCAAGGAGCTGCGCGCCTGGCTGCGCCGCCTCCACGACGAGGTCCATGTGACGACCGTGTTCGTCACTCACGACCAGGAGGAGGCCATGGAGGTCGCCGAGCAGATCGTGGTGCTCAACCACGGGGACATCGAGCAGGTGGGCTCTCCTCGCGACCTCTACGAGAAGCCCGCGAACGAGTTCGTCATGCGCTTCGTCGGCCCCGTGAGCGAGCTGTCCGGGCGCTGGATCCGCCCGCACGACGTGGAGATCCTGACCGAGCCGGCCGGCGGCACTTCGGAGGCCCAGATCGACAGGATCGTCCACCTCGGCTTCGAGGTGCGCGTGGAGCTGTCGCTCGGGGACGGCGAGTCGACCTGGGTTCAGACCACCCGGGCGAAGGTCGAGGAGCTGGAGCTGGCCGAAGGCCAGATCGTGTGGCTGCGGCTCGAGGCCGAGCCGGTCAGCGTCTAGACCAGGCGTCCGGCTGCTCGGTGAGCTTGCGCACGCGCTGCGGCAGGCGGCCGGCGACCACGTCGGCCAGGGTGAGGTCGTCCAGCACGCTGCGCAGGCTGGCGCGCACGGCGACCCAGACCGTCTGAAGGTGCTCCGCGGCGCCGTTGTAGGTCACGGACTCGGGCGGGTTGCCCCGCACGCTGGCCAGCGGGCCCTCGACGGCGCGGATCACCTCGCCGAGCGTGACGTCGGCCGGATCGCGCGCCAGCCGGTAGCCGCCTTCGGCGCCGCGCTGGGCGTGCACGATGCCGGCGTGGCGCAGGTCGATCAGGATGTTCTCGAGGAACTTGAGCGGGATGCCCTGGGCGTGGGCGATGCGCTCGCCCTTGATCAGGCCCTCGTCCACGGTGGCCAGCTCGAGCACCGCCCGCACCGCGTAGTCCGCCTTCGCCGTGACCTTCACGTGCCCCATTGTGCTGGACTTCTCAGACGATGGCCGACGCGGAAGCGATCAAGCAGCGACAGCGGCATGTCTGGGGGCTGGGCGACTACTCGGTCCTGTCGGGTCAGCTGGCCCCGGCCGCCGTCGAGCTGTGCGATGCCTGTGCCGTCTCGGCGGGGCAGGAGGTGCTCGACGTGGCGGCCGGCCACGGCAACTTCGCGCTCGCCTGCGCGCGCGAGGGCGCCAGCGTCGTGGCCTCCGACCTCGTGCCGCGGATGGTCGAGCTGGGCCGCGCCCGCACCGACGCGGAGGGCTACGACGTGGAGTGGGTGGAGGCGGACGCCGAGGCGCTGCCCTTCGAGGACGCTCGCTTCGACTGCGTCGGCTCGGTGTTCGGCGCCTTTCTCACCCCGCAGCCGGAAGTCGTGGCGAGCGAGCTGTTCCGGGTGGTGCGGCCCGGCAACACCGTCGGCCTGACCGCCTGGGCGGCCGACAGCGTGTTCATCGAGTTGTTCGGCCTCGCCCGCCGGCTGACGCCGCCGCCGCCCGGCGCGGCGCTTCCCGAGGAGTGGGGCGACGAGGCGACGGCACGCGAACGCCTGGCCGATCTGGCCGCGCATGTGGAGGTCGAGCGGCGCACGCTCGCCTGGACCGCCGGCTCGCCCGAGGAGCTGGACGCACAGCTCGCCGACAGCGCGCCCAGCTACGCGGCCGCGCGGGAGACGCTCTCGGAGGGGCAGTTCGGTGAGCTGCGCGGTGAGACGCTGGAGCTGCTGCGGCGCCTGAACACCGCGGACGACGGCAGCCTGCGAATCGACACCGACTATCTCGTGATCGTCGCGCGCAAGCGCGGGTAGCGCGCTGACTGCCAGGCTGCTGCTCGAGTACGACGGCTCGGACTTCGCGGGCTGGGCGCGCCAGCCGGGGCGGCGCACCGTGCAGGGCGTGCTCGAGGAGGCGCTCGCCACCGCTCTGCGGCGCGAGGTGGAGCTGACCGTAGCCGGGCGCACCGACCGCGGAGTGCACGCGCGCGGGCAGGTGGCCAGCCACGCCGGCGAGCCGGCACTGCGGCGGTCGCTGAACGGGCTGCTGCCCGACGACGTCGCGGTGGTGGAGAGCGAGCCGGCGCCCGACGGGTTCGACGCCCGCCGCGACGCCGCCAGCCGGACCTACCGCTACCGGCTGCTGCTGCGCTCCGCGCCGAGCCCGTTCGAGCGCCGCAGAGCGCTCTGGTGGCCCCGCCCCCTGGACCCGGAGGCGCTCGCCGAGTACGCGGAGGCGCTGCTCGGCCGCCACGACTTCACCGCCTTCACGCCGACCGAAACCGACCACGTGCGCTTCGATCGGCGGGTGCTGCGCGCCGAGTGGATCCGCGAGAGCGACGACGTGCTGGCCTTCGTGATCGAGGCCGATGCCTTCATGCGCAACATGGTGCGCGTGCTGGTCGGGACCATGCTGGAAGGGCCGGACCCCGAGAGCTTCCGGCGGCTGCTGGAGGGCCGCCCGCGCAGCGAGGCGGGGGCGACCGCACCTCCCCACGGGCTTTGCCTGGAGTTCGTGCGCTACTGAGTAACCTCGCCCCTGGTGAAAGTTCTGCTCACGAATGACGACGGCATCAGCGCCGTCGGCTTGAATGCCATGCGGCGGGCGCTGCTCGACGTGCCGGGCCTCGAGCTGGCCGTGATCGCGCCGGACTCGAACCGCTCCGCCACCGCCCGCAGCATCACCACGCGCCAGCCGCTCTGGGTCGAGGAGGTCGAGTTCGGCGATGGCACCACCGGCTTCGCGACCGACGGCACGCCGGTCGACTGCGTGCGCTTCGCGGCGCTCGGCCTGATCGACTTCGAGCCCGAGCTGATCGTCTCGGGCATCAACCACGGCTTCAACCTGGGCGACGACATCACCTACTCCGGCACGGTGGCCGCCGCGCTCGAGGGGATCGTGCTCGGCATCCCGGCCATCGCGGTGTCCCAGCAGGCGGACCACGGTGAGATGGACTTCCGCGCCGCGAGCGCCTGGGCGCGCGAGGACTTCGCCCAAGCCGCCGCTTTCGCGGCGCGGATGGTCGAGGAGCTGGAGCGCGTGCCGATGCCCGAGGGCACCCTCCTCAACGTGAACTGCCCGGTCGGCGAGATCGCCGGCGTGCGGTCCGCGCGGCTCGGCAAGCGCATCTACAACGACCGGATGGAGCTGACCGAGGAGGCCGACGGCAGGCGCCGCTACCGCATCTACGGGGAGATGCCCGGCTACCGGCACGAGGACGGCACCGACTTCGCCGCGATCGCCGACCGCTGCATCGCGGTTACGCCGCTCCATTTCGACCTCACCGACCAGGCCGGTGTGGAAGAGCTCGCCGGCTTCGACCTCGACGCGCTGCTGAAGCCCGCGGCGCGGGAAGTGTGAGCGCCACCGCCGAGGACAGGGCGGCCGAGCTGCGGCGTCAGCTCGAGCACCACAACCACCGCTACTACGTCCTCGACGACCCCGAGGTATCGGACTCCGACTACGACGCGCTGCTGAACGAGCTGCGCGACCTCGAGGCCGAGCACCCGCAGCTCCGCACCCCCGACTCGCCGACGCAGCGCATCGGTGCCGAGCCGCTCGCCAAGTTCGAGCAGGTGCGCCACCTGCAGCCGATGCTGTCGCTGGCCAACGCCCGCAACGAGGAGGAGATGGCGGCGTGGGTGCTGCGCTCCGAGCGCTACCTGGCGCGCCGGGGCGTCGAGATGGGGGACGTGCGCTTCGTGACGGAGCCCAAGATCGACGGGCTTGCGATCTCGCTGGTCTACGAGAACGGCGTGCTGGTGCGCGGCGCGACCCGCGGCAACGGCGAGATCGGCGAGGAGGTGACCCAGAACCTGCGCACGATCGGCGCGATTCCCCTGCGCGTCGACGACGCGCCGCCGCTGCTCGAGGTGCGCGGCGAGATCTACCTCCCGCTGGCCGCGTTCGCCCGCCTCAACGAACAGCGCGCCGAGGCCGGCGAGCCGACCTACGCCAACCCGCGCAACACCGCCGCCGGATCGATCCGCCAGCTCGACCCGCAGCTCGCCGCCTCGCGACCGCTGTCGATGTGGTGCTACGGCATCGGCGCGGTGGAGGGGCTCGAGTTCGACACCCACTGGGAGTGGCTCGAGTGGCTGCGCGGCCATGGCTTCAGGGTCAACCGGGACGTGGAGCGCCATGACACGGTGGACGAGGTCGTCGCGGCCTGCCGCGCCTGGGAGGACCGCCGCGACCGGCTCGAGTTCGAGATCGACGGCGTGGTGGTCAAGGTGGACGACCTCGACCTCCAGCGGCAGCTCGGGGTCGTGGGCCGCGAGCCGCGCGGGGCGATCGCCTGGAAGTTCCCGCCCTCCACGGCCACCACGACGCTCCAGGGCGTGGCCTGGAACGTCGGCCGCACCGGGCACATGGTGCCGTTCGCGCAGCTTGAGCCCGTTCAGGTGTCAGGCGTAACTGTGCGGCTTGCGACGCTCCACAACGAGGAGGACCTGCGCCGCAAGGACGTGCGCGAGGGCGACGAGGTGATCGTGATGCGCGCGGGCGACGTGATCCCCCAGGTGGTGTCGCCGACGGCCAAGGCGCAGAAGCGCAAGGGCCGCAGCGCGCCGCCGGAGCCGCCGGCGGAGTGCCCGGCGTGCGGCACCCCCACCGTCAAGCTCGAGGGCGCCGTCTTCACCATCTGCCCGAACCGCACCGGCTGCCCCGGCCAGGTCTTCCAGGCGGTCAAGCACTTCGTCGGCGCGATGGACATCGACGGCCTGGGCGAGGAGAACGTGCGCCGCTTCCTGGCGGAGGGGCTGATCGAGAGCATGGCCGACATCTACGACCTCACCGCGCAGCGGCTGGCCGAGCTGGAGGGCTTCGCTGAGATCTCGGCCCGCAACCTGGTGGAGGCGATCGAGGCGTCCAAGGGCCAGCCCTTCCACCTGGTGCTGTACGCGCTCGGCATCCCCGGCATCGGCTACGTCAACGCGCGCAACCTGGCGCGGCACTTCCGCTCACTCGATGCGCTGCTAGCCGCCTCGGAGGAGGAGCTGACCGAGGTGGAGGGGATGGGGCCGATCATGGCGACCACGGTCCACGAGACGCTTGCCGAGGAGCGCACGCGCGAGCTGGTGGAGCGCCTGCGCGGCTACGGGCTGCGGATGGAGGAGGAGGGCGCTCCCCCGCCGGCGGAGGGGCCGTTGGCAGGCAAGACGCTCGTGCTGACCGGCACCCTGCCGAACCTGACCCGCCCGGAGGCGACCGCTCGCATCGAGGCGGGCGGCGGCAAGGTGACCGGCTCGGTGTCGAAGAAGACCGACTACCTGGTCGCCGGGGAGGACCCCGGCACGAAGCTGACCAAGGCGCAGGACCTGGGCACCGAGGTGCTGGACGAGGACGGGCTGCTCGCGTTGCTTCCCGAGGCGGCGCCGGCTACCGCGGCCGCGCCGCCGCGTCGCCGCTAGCGCTGCGCGGCCAGCGCCTGGGCCATGCGGTCCTGCAGGCGCCGGGCGGTGGTCGGGTTGATCCGGTTCATCAGGATCGAGAAGCCGTACACGTCGCCCGACCGTGCCTCGCAGTAGCCGGACAGGGCGCTGACGTCGGAGAGCGTGCCGGTCTTGGCGTGGCAGTGCGACCGGGCGGGGCCGCTGCGCATCCGGTCGAAGAGCGTGCCGTCACGGCCGGCGATCGGCAGGGAGTCGAGCAGGGCGCCGTACTCGTCGCGCCGCGCCATCGCCGTGAGCAGGCGAACGATCCGGTACGGCGAGGCGCGATTCCCGCGCGCCAGCCCTGAGCCGTCGACCAGCTGGGCGCCCGAGCCGAGGCGGCGCGCGAAGCCGGCAATCAGGGCAGCGCCCGCCGACGTGGTCCCGCGACCGTTCACCTGCATCGCGATGTCCTTGGCCAGCAGCTCCGCGAAGAAGTTGTCGGACGGCTTGTTCATCAGCTTGACGATGCGCGCCATGGGCGGTGAGTCGACGCTCGCGAGGACGTCGAGGCCGGCCGGGGCCTCGCCGCCGGACGGCTTGCCGCGCACGGCGATGCCGCGGGCCTCGAGCGCGTCGTCGAGCTTCGAGGCGGCGAAGGCGGGCGGATTGGTCTGGAACGCGCTGCCGCCCTCGTTGGCCAGCCCGCGGTTGAAGGAGAGCGCGCTCAGCGGCCCGACCCAGATCGACACCCCGTAGCCGGAGTCGGGCCCGCCACGCAGCGAGTCCTGGCGCGACTCGTCACCGTAGAGGCGGCCGGTCACCCGTTCGACGCCGGCCTGGTCGATCAGCTTGGCGAGCTGCTCCACCGTGGCTCCGCCGCCGTAGAACTTGCGCGTGTAGGTGTTGGAGCCGAACGTGGGGTCGCCACCGCCGCGCAGGTAGAGGTTGCCGCGCCAGACGCCATCGTCCTCGAGGTTGCCGTCTCCGAGGACCTCGGTGCCCAGCGTCCCGTCGGTGCCGAAGCGGGCCAGCGCCGCCGAGGAGGTGAACAGCTTCGCGTTCGAGGCCAGGATGCGCGGCGTGCCGGCGCGCCACGCGAACACCTTCGCTCCGGTGCTGAGGTTCACCACGTAGGCACCCGACTGGCTGCCGGCCAGGCGCATGTAGCGGGTGAGGGAGCTCTGCAGGTCCGCCTGGGCCGCCTCCGCGGGCAGCACCAGGACGACCGCGAGCAGGATGAGGACCGCGCGGCGCATCGAGAAGGGCAACACCGTAGCGGCCCTTCCGGAGCGGTCGGCCGCCGCATCCGCGATACTCGTGGGCGGATGGGCGAGGTCGTCAAGCTCCAGAAGCCGGCCGGTAAGACAGGCAAGACCCAGGCCAAGCCGCGCCGGAAGCGGCCGCGCCGCTCGCGCACCGCGCTGGTGCTGGGCGGGGGCGGCTTCACCGGCGGCGTGTATGAGATCGGGGCCCTGCGGGCGCTCGACCTGCTGGCCGTGAACCGCACGGTCAACGAGTTCGACGTCTACGTGGGCACCAGCGCCGGGTCGTTCCTGGCCGCCCTGACCGCCAACGGCGTGACCCCCGAGGAGATGATGCGGGTGGTCAACCAGCAGGTCCCCACGCCGTTCGCGGACGTGGACAGGGACACGCTGATGCGGCCCAACGCGCTGGAGTTCGCGCAGAGCGCGGCTCTCTTGCCGCTGCGCCTGCTCGGGCTGGGGCGCAACTTCCTCGGCCACATACGGTCGGCGTCGCTGATCGACATCGCCGTCGGGCTGGCGGAGGCGCTTCCATCCGGGCTGTACGACGGCCGCGGCATCGAGGAGTACCTCGAGAACGTCCTTTCGGACCCCGACCGCGTGAACGACTTCCGCCTGCTGCAGAACGAGCTGTACCTGACGGCGACGGACCTCGACACGTGCGAGCGCATCGTGCTCGGCGGGCCGGAGTGGGACGACGTCCCGATCTCCCGCTCGGTCGCGGCGTCCACCGCCCTGCCGATGGTCTACAAGCCGGTCGAGATCAAGGGCCGCCACCTCGTGGACGGCGGGCTGCGCTCCACGACGAACGTCGACATCGCGGTCGAGGCCGGCGCCACGTTCGTGATCGTGGTCAACCCGCTCGTGCCGTACGTGAACGACTTCCAGAAGGTGATCCCGACCATGCTGGGCAGCCGGGTGCGCCGGGTGCGAGACATGGGGTTCCCGCAGATCGGCTACCAGGCGTTCAAGCTGCTTGCCCACCAGCGGCTGCACGAGGCGGTCAGCCACTGGAAGGAGCGCTACCCGGGCGTGGACATCATCCTGATCGAGCCCGACCCGAACGACGAGCTGATGTTCGAGACGAACATCCTCAACTTCACGAGGCGGGTCGAGATCGCCCGGCACGGCTTCGAGTCGGTCACGCTCAAGCTGGCGTCGGAGTACGACAGCCTGAAGGCGACCTGCGCGAAGCACGGCATCGAGATCTCGGCCACGCGCGTGCGCAACGTGGTGCGCAAGTTCGCCGAGGAGCGCGAGCGCTCGGCGGGCTGGCGGCGCATCCTCGAGCAGACGACGGCGGGCCTGCTGCGGCAGTCAGAAGACGCCTAGGCCACGGGCACCAGTGCCTGGGCCAGGCGGGTGAGCACCGCGAGTGGTTCCTTCTCCAGCTGGCGCCAAGTGACTCGGATCACGCGGAACCCCGCGGCGGTCAATTCCGCGTCCCGGATACGGTCGCGCTCGAACGCCGTTCGCGTCGAGTGGAAGCGGTAGCCGTCGGTTTCGACGATCAGCCGTCGATCTCGCCAGACGAAGTCGACTGTGTGCCGCCCGATGCGCCTGTTGACCTCGGGTGGGGGGAGCGCCGCCTCCCGGATCAGGGCGAGGAGTCGCTCCTCCGCTTCGGAGCGGGTCAACGCCGGCTCGGCATCGCGCTCCAGCAGCGCCTTGAGTCGGGTTGCGCCGCGCCGGCCGGGCAGGCGTTCAACCGCAGCGGCGATGGAGGCGGTCGTCGCCACCCTGCGCGTCAGTGCCTCCTCGAAAGCGCGCTCGAGGTAGCGGTCCGGCGCGTGGTCCGCCAGGTCGACCACCGTTCGCGCGGCTGACGTCACGGGGATGCCGTCTACGGGACCGCGAGGTCCTCAGGGGCCAGTCGTTGCGAGCAGTGCGCGCGCAGCCCGGGCCGACGGCGGCGATGGGCGCGAGACACGGTCACGTGGATCCCGCCCGTTGACGCCTCGACCAGCTGCCAGAACGAGCCCGCCGCCGTTTGGTGGCTGACAAGTGCGCCCGGCCAGCAGGCCAGCACGGCGGCCATCTCGCGCGCCCGCGGAGCGAGCGCCCTATGGCCCACCGCGTAGACCCCGCGGTGAAGCGGATGCAGGCGCTGGTGCCCAAGTCGGGTGGCAATGGCACCGGGTCCGATGCCGGCAGCCAGTAGCTGTGCCCGCGAAACCACCCCGTACTGGCGCTCCGCGATCGCGGCAATGGTGCAGTCGCGCCCGGCCCCAGCCCTCCCGATCACACTGACATCCACGATCAACCCAGCCTCGCCGCTTTCCGCGAGCCGCGTCAGTTGGCGCTCGAGTGCATCCATCGCGCGTCCAACCTCGGCACCCGACCGAGACGCGGGCGCTTTTTCGGAGGCCAGCGCGACCGAAACGCCTCGACCCGCCGAGAGGACCGGGGGTTGGGTGAGTTCGCGATGCACATTCGAAGGCATGGCCCGAGACTGGCACCGATCGGCCCCGCGACAGGCCAGGCCGTCGCCGCTTGTCAGCCGGTGTTTACGCGGGTGTTGCACAAGCGGCCGAGAAGTCGACTTGGCCCCTTCCGGAGGCCACCCGACCCCTGCCTGCTGATGCTCAAGCGCTCCCTGATGCGCTGACCGCGTTGCCGTAGGCGCGTACGAACCGGTTTGTGGCCGCCTCGTTCAGCACCGCGGCGCGCACGTGGTCGTCCGCGCCCAGCGGCCCGCCGGGCGCCACCAGCACGCCCTGGCGGCGCAGCGCCTGCGCGAGCGCGTCGCCGGTGAGCCCGGGGGCGCGCACCCACACGAAGTTCGCCTGCGAGCGGGTCACTTCGGCGCCCAGGGCGGCCAGGGCCTCGGTCACCCGCAGCCGCTCGCGGCTGACCGCCCGCCGCCGCCGCTCGATCTCGGCGTCGCCGGTGCGCAGCGTGTGCTCGACCGCCGCCTGGGTCAGCGCGTTCACCCCAAGCACGGGCGCCACCGCCGCGAGCAGGTCGACGTCCGAGCCGACCGCGTAGCCCGCGCGCAGCCCGGACAGCCCGTAGATCTTCGAGAAGGTGCGCACCACCAGCAGGCGCGGGAACGCGTCGACGAGGCGCAGGCAGGCGTCGAGGTGCTCCTCGTCCTGGAAGTGCACGAGCGCCTCGTCGAGCAGCACGGTCACGTGGCCCGGCAGCCCGGCCAGCACCGCCCCGAGCTCATGCGAGCGCATGTACTCGCCGGTCGGATCGTTGGGGTTGCAGACGACCACCACCCGGGTGCGCCCCGTGACCGCGTCGCTGAGGCGCCCGTGCTCGGCGATCACCGGACGCGCCCCGGCGTGGGCGGCCAGCAGCGGGTAGAGCGGGTACGACGGCCACGGGATCACCATTTCGTCGCCGCGACCGAGCAGCGCGAGCGTGGCGGTCTGGAGCAGCTCCGCGGCGCCGTTGCCGAGCGCGATCTGCTCCGGGGCGATCCCGTGGCGGTCGGCGAGCAGCCGGCGCACCGGCGCGGCGTGTCGGTCGGGGTAGCGGTTGACCAGCCCGCGGGCGCGCGCGATCGCCGCGTTGACCACCTCAGAGTTGGGCAGGTCCGGCCACTCGGTCCCCGACAGGTCGAGGTCGGGCAGCCGCTCCAGCGCCAGGCGCTTCTCGAGCTCCCGGCGCGCGCGGCGCTCGCGGTTCAGCTCACGCTCGTCGAGATCGTCGTACTGGCGGTAGTAGTCGCGAAAGCCCACCCCGAGCCAGCGCCTCAGGGGGTGCCCGGCGCGAAGGTCGGCCCGGGGCCCTGGATGACCAGGAACCAGAACGTGAAGACCACCGCGGCCACGCCGACGCTCATGGCGAAGATGCGCTCGAGCGCCCCCTGCTCCTGGCGGTGGCCCGCCGCGCGGCGGACGAGCTTCCAGGCGTGGTCGACGCGCTTTGCGCCCGCCATCGTGAGCATCAGCGAGGCGAGGCAGCCGAGCATGACGGTGGCGATGCCGGCCGTCACGTAGCCGCTCAGGTAGTCGACCTGCGAGCCGATCCACAGCCACCCCAGCGGCTGCGGGCCGAACAGCGACAGGCAGAGCGCGAGCTCCAGGGCGAGCAGGGCGTGGGCCAGCAGGCGGTCGTACCGGCGGCGCCGGTCCGACGACGGCTCGACATCGCGGTAGCGCACCGGCCCTGTGCCGGGGCGCCTCCCGATGAACAGTCCGCCGGTATCGCTTGGATCGTTGCTAGCCACTCCGCCTGCGGGACGTTAGCGAGGCCCGCTGTAGATCCGGTCCACTACGCCGGCGTACTTCTCGTGCACGACGTTGCGCTTGACCTTCAGCGTCGGCGTGAGCTCGCCCGTCTCCTGCGAGAGGTCGTGGTCGAGGATCTCGAAGCGCTTGATCTGCTCGACCGGCCCGACGTGCGAGTTCACGTCGTCGAGCGCCTTCTGAACCTCGGCACGCACACGCTCGTCCTGCGCCATCGCCGCCACGTCCGCCCCGTCCAGGCCGAGCTTCTCGGCGAGCGCCGGCGCCTCCTCGGGGTCGAGCGTCACCAGCGCCACCAGATACGGACGGCGGTCGCCGATCACGACGGCCTGCGAAACCCAGCGGTTCTGCTTGAGCCCGTTCTCGAGATTGGCCGGCGTGATGTTCTTGCCGCCCGCGGTGATGATGATGTCCTTCTTGCGGCCGGTGATGAAGAGGAAGCCGTCCTCGTCGAGGCGGCCCAGGTCCCCGGTGTGCAGCCAGCCGTCCTCGAGCGCCTGGGCGGTGGCCTCGTCGTTCTTGTAGTAGCCCTTGAAGATGTTGGCCCCCTTGATCAGGACCTCGCCGTCGTCGGCGATCTTCACCTCCACGCCGGCCTGCGGCTTACCCACCGAGCCGAAGCGGAACTGCCCCGCGTGGGGGCGGTTCACGGTGGCGCTGGTGGACGTTTCGGTCATCCCGTAGCCCTCCATCACCGGCACGCCGCAGGCGTAGAAGAACTCGAGGATCTCCGACGCGATCGGGGCCGCGCCCGTCACGCACTCGCGGATGTTCTTGCCGAACAGCCCGCGCACGTTCTTGAACAGCTGCTCTTCGGCGGCGTCGAAGGCCTGCTCCAGCTCCTCGGGCACCGGCTCGCCGGCATCGCGCGCCAAGCGCACCCTCACACCCACGTCCACGGCCTTGCGCAGGCCTTCCTTGTCCTCCACGCTCGCGGTGGCGAGCGTGTAGATCTTCTCGAACATGCGCGGTACCGACGGGAAGTAGCTCGGGCTCACCTGCGCGATGTCGGCGATGATCTGCTTCGGGTCGCGCGACCAGTACGCGATCGCCGCGCCCAGCTCGAACGTCGCGAACTGGATCAGGATCGCGAACGCGTGCGCCAGCGGGAGGAACAGGTAGGTGCTGTCGCCGGCCTGGATCACGCTGTCCTCGACGACGGCGTCCGTGATCGCCCGGTAGTTGGCGTGCGAGAGCAGGCAGCCCTTGGGCGGGCCGGTGGTGCCCGACGTGTAGATGTACAGGCAGATGTCCTCGGGCGTCACGGCCTCGTAGCGCTGCCGCCACTCCGCCACGTCGCGCGCGCGGCCGCGCTCGCGCAGGGCGTCGAGCGTGATCGCGTCGCCGATGTCGGCGTCGCCGGGCTCGAGCACGATCACGTGCTTCAACTCGGGGCAATCGCCCTCGATCTCGCGGATCTTCGCGAGCTGCTCGGCGTCTTCCGCGAACACCGCGCGCGAGTCGGAGTGGTGCAGGACGTACTGGCACTCCTCCGGTGAGTTGGTCTGGTAGACCGTGACGAGGGTGGCGCCCGCCGTGAGGATGCCGAAGCAGGCGTGGGTCCACTCGGGACGGGTGTGCGCCAGGATCGAGATCTTCTCGCCGGGCTGGATGCCCAGGTCGATCAGCCCGAGCGCGATCTCCCGGACGGATTCGCCGAGCTCGGCGTACGAGGCGTCATGCCACTCGTCGCCGACCTTGAAGCGCTGGGCGGGGGCGCCGCCGTACTTCTCGACCGCGAGCGGCAGCAGGTCGGCGATCGTCTTAGAGCCCGTTCCCTGGGCGTGACGGGCGTCGGCACCCGCCGTCACAGCTTCCATCGGTTGCTCTCCCTCCGGAGGGTTCCGCGAATTTGGCCGCGGAGCCAGTCCGCGGTCAAGCGATTCTAGGGGGAGAGGGCCCGCTACGCGCGGGCCAGTTCCTTCTTTTGTGCGGCCTCCTTGAGACTGCACATGAACAGGGTCTTGTCGATCCGTCCCTGGAAGATCGGCACCCCGAGCTCCATGCACTTCGCGATTACGTCGCGGCGGTGCATTCCTGCCTCCCGTCCGAGCTCGGTGGGCGTCAGGTGGATCGCCATATACCTACTCCTCTTCCTCGCTTCCGAAGGACTACTGAGAGGGTATCGGTTGATCGGTCGGAAGCAAGGCTATTCGCGCAAGGCAAAGTAGAACGAACGGCCATCGGGGCGCGGCCCCCTCGCGGAAGCCCACCAGGGCGTCGAAGGAGGAGGATGCGCTTGCTCTCCGCCCTGCTCGCCTGCCTTGCCGTCGGAGCCGTCCTAGCGGCGCCCGCCGGGGCGGACACGACCGTGCGCGGCACGATCAAGGGGGCACGCGGGTACACCCTCAACGGCACGGCGGCGAACGGGCAGGTGGTGTCGCAGCGGCTGCGCGCCTCGGGCAAGTTCAAGCTGCGCTTCAAGGGCCGTGCCGGTCGCGGCGCGACGCTGCACCTGATTCGCCGCGGCGGCGGCTACCTCGGCCCAGTGGTGCTGTCGCGCAAGGGCCGGCAGGCGTTCCTGGCGCTGAGCGGCAAGTCGGTGAACCTGGGGAAGATCAAGCTGCGCCGCGGGTATGCGACGCCGTTGAAGGCCGTCAGGAAGCGCGCGGTCGACGGCAGCGCGACGCGCGCCGACGCGCGCGGCCGGCCGGTTGGCGCCGGGCGCCTCGGGCTCGTCGCCGCGAAGGCGACGGCGCGCAGCTCCCAAAGCGCACCCGGCGGCGACGCCGCCGGGGCGGACCCCGATCGCGACGGGGTGGCCAGTGCCTACGACGTCGACGACGACGGCGACCTGACGCTAGACAGCGTGGACTCGGATGCGAGCGCCAGCGGCGCCGGGTTGTTCTCCACGCTCTTCCTCGGCTTCTCCGAGGCGGTGAACGCCAACGCGGGCGTCTCGCGGGCTCAGATAGACGCCATCTTCAGCGGCGAGAATCGCTTCGGTCTCGTCTTCTACTTCGACGCCGGCCATTTCGGCAGCCGGGCGGTGACGGGCGCGCACGTGGACTGCTTCGCGCTCGCCTACTGCCGGCGCGGGGGTGGCACCGCGGTGCTCACCGGCGTGAGCGAGTCGTCGCCCGCGCTGCCGCGCGGGAGCCTCTGGACCGACTACGACCCGGACGGCAGCGGCTATCCAAACCTCGAGCACATCGACCAGGGCGGGCGGTCCGCCTTCGTGGCCGGCGTCCAGCCGCGCGTGACCACCGGGCAGATCACGCCGGGGGACACCTACAACGTCGTCTTCCGCACCAGCGGCGGGACGGTCACCATGCCCACCACGCTGTCCTCGTACTTCGTGACGACGCCGATGATCACCAACCTCTCCGGCGCAGAGCCGATCCCCCTAGGCTCGGAACAGCTCAGCTTGACCTTCTGGCGCCCGCAGCGGGCTGCGATTCCCGGAGCGGAATCGGGCGGCTACGCCGACATGGGGCACCTGCACTACGGCGTCACGATCGGCGGCGAAGGCATCTCGCGCGAGTTCAGCTGCGCCGGGCACTACACGGGCCTGTCGCCGACGCTGATGGCCGAGCCGTCGAGCGGCGTCTTCTCGGAGGAGGGCGCGAAGCTGTTCCCGCTGGTGGACTCAGCGGACGACGCCCCGCCCGACCCCGCGCGGACGCTGGCGTTCACCGTCGACGTGGGTGCCTGCCTGCGCGCCGCCGGTTTCTCCTCGGCGGGCCGCACGGCGTCGGTGACGCTCACGGCCGCGAGCGAGCAGCGCCCGGGCGGCCAGGACCGGGCTGCGCAGACAGTGCGAGTTCAGCTGCCCTAGATCGGGTTCGGGATCTCCACGAAGCGGTGCTCGACTCCGAAGCGCTCGGCCACGAGCTCGCCCAGCCGGCGGATGCCGAAGCGCTCGGTGGCGTAGTGCCCGCCGGCGATGAAGTGGATCCCATTTTCACGCGCGTCGGCCATCACGTGCTCCGCCGTCTCGCCGGTCAGGAAGGCGTCCAGGCCACGCGCGATCGCCTCGCCGAAGTCGCCCGGCGCGCCTCCCGAGATGATGCCCACGGTGTGGACCACCTCGGGGCCGCAGTCCCACACGAACGGCTCCTGCTCGAAGGCGCTCGCGCAGCGCCCGCGCAGCTCGGCGAACGGGATCCCCTCGGCTGAGCGCCCCACGATGCCGATCGAGCGTTCCTTGTGCTCGGCGAACGGCTCTGCCTGTTCGAGCCCGAGCGCCGCGCAGATCAGCGCGTTGTTGCCGACCTCGGGGTGCGCGTCCAGCGGCAGGTGGTAGCCGGCAAGCGAGATGTCGGCGTCGAACAGGATCTGCAGCCGTGCCTTCATCGCCGCCCCGATCGAGCGGGGAAGGAACTCCCAGAACAGGCCGTGGTGGCAGAGCACCAGCTCGGCTCCGGCGGTGGCGGCCTGCTCGAACAGCTCGCGCTGCGCGGACACCCCGGTCACCACGAGCGAAACCTCCCCGGCGCCCGGTACCTGCAGCCCGTTGGGGCCGTAGTCGGTGTACGCATCGATCTCGAGCAGGTCGTCGAGGTAGGCGATGATCTCGTCGCGCTCAGCCATCGAGCGGGGAGCCTATCCCCCGGGTAACCTGCCGCCGATGGCCGCAAAGCGGAGCCGAGCCACGGGCGCCGACCCGTTCCTCGAGTCGCTCATGGACACGAGCCTCTACTCGATGGGGGCGTACTTCTCCGACGAGCACCCCGACCTGGTGGACGAGGTGATCGCCGAGAGCGAGGCGATCGAGCGCGATGGCCTGCGCGCCTTCGCCGACAAGAACGACATGACCGTCGAGGCCTGCTTCGAGACGCTGCTGACCGGTCTGGCGGTGCGCTACTACAACGCGGTCGCGGCCTAGCTCAGCTCGAGCCTCTTTTTCCGGCCTGGACGCGGCTCCGCGCGGGCTGACCGCGTCCAGTTTCTGCAAGACGGGCGTCCTTTCCTGCGCGATTTGCGCTCCCTTCGGAGGCGCATCTCGTGCATCTAGCCAGCTGTTCTAGAAAGGGCGAGCGCGGTTCAAGTTTCCGTCGTACGGTCACCTCTCGGTTGGCAGAACGCGGGTCCCGAAAAGGGGAGGCGTTCGAGACGTAGCCCGCTTCTGGGGCAGCCGCCGAGCTAGCGGGTTACCAAGCATCCTCTGAAAAGGAGTTGTTCTTCCATGGGTTCTCCTGAACTCAAGCGGTCGCGTGGGCGGATAACGCACGCGAAGGCGCTTGCAGCGTGTACCGGGGCGGCGTTGCTTGCCGGCGGTGCGATGGCAGTGGGGGCGATCCCCAGTGCCAACGGAACGATCTCGGGCTGTTCCAACGACAAGACCGGATCCCTGCGCATCGTCGAGCCGGGTGAGAAGTGCGGGAAGAAGGAAACCCGTATCACCTGGAACGAAAAGGGCGTCAAGGGCAACACCGGAGCCAAGGGCGCCGACGGCCCGATGGGGCCGGTCGGTCCTACCGGACCGAGTTCGTCCGCCACCAGTCTTACGGGCGGCGACGGTCCTCAGGGGCCCGCCGGTCCGGAGGGTCCCCAGGGCCCCCAGGGCCCCCAGGGCCCCCAGGGCGTCAAGGGCGACACCGGTGACACCGGTGCGGCCGGCGCCGATGGAGCCAACGGAGGCCAGGGCGTGCAGGGCGACGCCGGCGTCGCCGGAGCCCAGGGCATGCAGGGCGAGAAGGGCGACAAGGGCGACAAGGGCGACACCGGCGACACCGGGGTGGCCGGGGCCAACGGAACTGATGGGGCCAACGGAGCCGACGGGGCCGATGGCGCTCAGGGCGTGCAGGGTCTTCAGGGCATCGAGGGCATCCAGGGCATCCAGGGCGTTAAGGGTGACGAGGGCGACAAGGGCGATAAGGGCGACACCGGTGACACCGGTGCGGCCGGCGCCGATGGAGCCGACGGAGCCGACGGCGCTGACGGCGCTGATGGAGCCAATGGAGCGGATGGCGCCCAGGGCATCCAGGGCGACAAGGGCGATAAGGGTGACACCGGTGACACCGGTGCGGCCGGCGCCGATGGAGCCAATGGAGCCGATGGAGCCAACGGAGCCGATGGAGCCAATGGGGCCGATGGAGCCAACGGCACCGATGGTGTCCAGGGCGACAAGGGCGACCAGGGCGACAAGGGCGACCAGGGCGACAAGGGCGACAAGGGCGACAAGGGCGACAAGGGCGACAAGGGCGACACCGGCGACACTGGTGAAGCCGGAGCTCAGGGCGCGCAGGGCCTCCAGGGGATCCAGGGGATCCAGGGCGTCAAGGGCGACAAGGGCGACAAGGGCGACACGGGTGCGAGCGGAGCTACCGGTGAGACCGGTGCCGCCGGCTCGGCCGGCTCGATCGGCTCAGTCGGCCCCGCCGGCCCGATCGGAGCCGCCGGCCCGCAAGGGCCGAAGGGCGACAAGGGCGACCAGGGCATCCAGGGCATCCAGGGCGTCAAGGGCGACACCGGTCTGACGGGTCCGGCAGGTCCCGCCGGCGCGGCTGGCCCGACCGGCGCGATTGGTCCGGCCGGTGCGGCCGGTGCCAATGGTGTCAGTGGGCTCGAGATCGTGACCAACACGAACTCGAGCAACAGCGACAAGGACGACATCATCGCGAGTTGCCCCTCCGGCAAGACGCTGGTGGGAGGCGGGGCTCACACCTCGAACTCCGACGCCTGGGTCACGAACAGCGGGCCCGGCACAGTGACATCCGGCAAGGCCACCACATGGGTTGTCGACGCAAAGGAGCGGAACAGCATCGCTCCCAGCTGGACGCTGACGGTCTACGCCATCTGCGCGACCGGCTGATCAAGCTGCAGTAACAGACGGAACCCGAGCGGGGGGTCGCGCTTTGCGCGGCCCCCCGTTTTTTCTAAGGCGCTTGGGGGCGCCGCTAGGCGGGCGTCACGCTGCGGATCCGCCAGCGTCCGCTCTGCTTGACCAGGAACACCGTGGAGGTGTTCCCGTTCGCCTCCTTGACGGTGGCGGTGGCGTTCACGTCGTCCGGGACGTCGACGTTCCGGACCTCGATCTTCGTCTCCGGAGAGAACAGCTTGTCCTTGACCTCGGCGGCGCAGCTCCCGCTGGCCGAGTTTTTCGTGACGGAGTTGGAGAGCTTGGGCGTGAAGATCTGGTTGCAGATGCGCTCGCCGTCGCCCTCGCGGCTGGCCACCTGCAGGTCGGACATCACCTGCTCGACGGCGTCCTGATCGGAATTGCCCCCGCCGTCGCCTCCAAGGCCGCAGCCGCCCAGCGAAGCGGCCGCCATTGCGAGCACCCCGACGAGTCCGAGCGAGCGTGTTCGCATGCGCTTCATCTGGTTGATTGGGTCGGCTCAGCTCCGCTGAACCTTTAGCCGCGACTGCGGCTGATGCACCTTCGTGTTGCGGTTGGCGCACCGGTCACTCGACTTCGACCTGCTCGACGCGGACATCGAATGGAACACCCGAAATGCGGATCGCCATCGATGGACGGTCAGCAACGAAGGCCGTGCGGATCGAAACCTACGTGGACCCCCCACAGCCCTCGAAGCCGTGGGGTTGGGGAGTAATCGGGCTGACTGGATTTGAACCAGCGACCTCTCCGACCCGAACGGAGCGCGCTACCAAACTGCGCCACAGCCCGAAGCAGCGCCTAGGGTAGCCGTTGGCATACTGAGGCTGCGTGAGCGTGTGCCGTTCGATGCTGGCCCTGGGCCTAGTTCTTGCGACCCTCGCGGGCTGCGACTCAGGCGATGGCGACAAGACGCGTGCCGAGCCGGCCGGTGGGCAGGCCGGTGGGCAGCAGCCCACCACCGCCGGCGAAACCGGGAGCGCCGCCCGCGGCGCCCCGGTGCGCCTGCTCCGCCTGGGCCGCTTCGACACCCCGACCTTCCTGGCCGCCCCGCGCGGCGACCGGCGCCGCTTCGTGGTTCAGCGCGGGGGCACGATCGTGATCGTTCGCGGGCGCCGGCAGCTCGACCAGCCGTTCCTCGACATCTCGGGCGACGTCTCGACGGATGGTGAGGGCGGGCTGCTGTCGATGGCCTTCGCGCCCGACTACAGGCGCTCCGGGCGCTTCTACGTCTACTACACGGACCGCCAGGGCTACCTCCAGATCGACCAGTTCTCGCGCTCGGGCGACCCCGACCGCGCCGACCCCGGCTCCCGCCGCTCGGTGATCCGCGTCCCCCACGTTCGCCCGAACCACAAGGGCGGCCAGCTCCAGTTCGGACCCGACGGCATGCTCTACGCCGGCTTCGGCGACGGCGGGGCGGCCGGCGATCCCGACGAGAACGCGCAGAACCTCGGGCGCATCCTGGGCAAGCTGATCAGGATCGACCCGCGCCCCGGCGGCGGCTACCGCGTGCCGGCCTCGAACCCGTTCGTGGGCCGCAGCGGCGCCCGCGGCGAGATCTACGCCTACGGACTGCGCAACCCCTACCGCTTCTCGTTCGACCGCAGCCGCGGGTCGCTCACCATCGGCGACGTCGGCCAGGACGAGGTGGAGGAGATCGACTACGTGCCCGGGCGCAGCGGCGGCCGCCAGCCGGTCGGCGGCTACAACTTCGGCTGGGACGTGTTCGAGGGGCGCGACCGCTACGAGCCCGGCAGCGCGCCCGGGGCCGTGCCGCCGGTGATCGCGCACCGCCAGAGCACCGGCTTCTGCTCGATCATCGGCGGCTACGTGATCCGCGACCGGTCCCTGCGCGGGACCGGCTACAGCGGCCGCTACGTGTACGGCGACCTCTGCCGACCCGACCTGTGGCTGGCCTCCCTGAAGCGCCCGCGGGCGTCCACGCGCCCCTCCGGTCTGCGGGTTTCGAACCTGGTGTCCTTCGGCGAGGACGGTCTGGGCAGGGTCTACGCTGTGTCGATCGATGGGCCGATCTACCGGATAGGACGCGGGTGAGGCGACGCGCCGCACTGGTGGCGCTGGCCGCCGCGCTGGCGCTCGTCGGCGCGGCCTCGGCGCAGGCCGCCACGCTAGCGGTGGCCGGCTCGAGGAGCTGCTATCGCACCGGCGACGCGCTGATCCTCACCGGGTCCGGCTTCACCCCCGGCGCTCCCGTCAACATCACGCTCGAGGGCAAGGACCTCGGCAACCTCACTGCCGACGCCGCCGGGAACGTCAGCTCGCCGCTCGGCATCCGCGCGCTGAAGGGCGTCAGCAGGCGCACCCTGGTCGCCACCGACGCCGCCAACCCGGCCAACGTAGCGACCGCCCAGTTCCTCGGATCGGCCCTGGCCGTGAGGATCCGGCCGCTCAACGGCGCCGCCGGGCGCAAGCTGCGCATCAAGGCCTGGGGCTTCACGACCGGCAAGCGGCTGTACGCGCACGTGCTGCGCCGCGGCTATGAGCGCAACGTCTCGATCGCGAAGCTGAAGGGACCGTGCCGCACCGGCAAGGCCCGCCGGCGGATCCTGCCGGCCTCGCTGTCCCCGGGCAAGTACACGGTCCAGTTCGACACGAAGCGCCGCTACTCGCGCAAGACCAAGGTCCGGGTGCGCTTCCGCGTCACGGTCGCCTGACCGCCCGGAGGGGCGCGCTCAGGCGAGGTTGACCCAGACCGTCTTGTTCTCGAGGTAGGCGTGCAGGCCCTCGCGGCCGTGCTCGCGCCCGACGCCCGAGGCCTTGAAGCCGCCGAACGGCGCGGCCGGGTCGCCGGCGCTCCAGGTGTTCACCCACACGTCCCCCGCCCGCAGCAGCGCCGCGAGCTTGTGCGCCTTGGCGAGGTCGCGCGTCCACACGCCCGCGGCCAGGCCGTACTCGGTGTCGTTCGCGCGGCGGGCCACCTCTTCGATCGAGTCGTAGGGGAGCGCCACGAGCACCGGGCCGAAGATCTCCTCGCGAGCGATCGTGAGGTCGTCGCTGGTCGCGCTGAAGAGGGTCGGCTCGACGAAGTAGCCGTCGCCCTCGCGCGCCGCGCCCCCGGTGACGAGCTCGGCCCCCTCGGCCTTGCCCGCCTCGATGTAGCCGCGCACGCGCTCCTCCTGCTCGGCGGAGATCAGCGGTCCCAGCTGCGTCCCCGGGTCCAGGCCCGGGCCGATCCGGGCGGCGCCGGCGGCCTCGACCAGGCCGGCGAGCACGTCGTCGTACTGGTCTGAGTGCACGAACAGCCGTGAGCCCGCGTTGCAGGCCTGGCCGGTGTTGTAGTAGATCGCCTGGTAGGCGCCCTTGATCGCCACGTCGAGGTCGGCGTCCGGCAGGATGATGTTGGGCGACTTGCCGCCCAGCTCGAGCGTGACGCGCTTGAGCGCCCGCCCCGCCTTGGCGCCGATCTCGCGCCCCACCACGGTCGAGCCGGTGAAGGCGATCTTGTCGACGTCCTCGTGGTCCACCAGCGCCGCGCCCGTCTCGCCGTCGCCGGTGATCACGTTGAGGACCCCCTCGGGGAGGCCCGCCTCGAGCGCGAGCTCGCCCAGGCGCAGCGCCGTCAGGGGCGTCTGCTCCGCGGGCTTCAGCACGATCGTGCAGCCCGCCGCCAGCGCCGGGGCGATCTTCCAGGCCGCCATCAGCAGCGGGAAGTTCCAGGGGATGATCTGCCCGCACACGCCGACCGGCTCCTTGCGCGTGTAGCAGTGCATGTTCGGCTGGGCCACCGGCAGCGTCTCCCCGGCGATCTTGGTGGGCCAGCCGGCGAAGTAGCGCAGGTGCTCGGCGGCGAGCGCCACGTCCACCCGCTTGGCGAGCTTGACCGGCTTGCCGTTGTCGAGCGACTCCAGCTCGGCGAGCTCGTCGGCGTGATCCTCGAGGGCGTCGGCGAGGCCGAGCATCGCGCGCGTGCGCTTGGCCGCGGCGATGCCGCTCCAGCGGCCGTCGTCGAACGCCGCCCGGGCCGCGCCCACGGCGCGGTCCACGTCCTCCGCCCCGGCGTGCGGGACCTCGGCGATCGGCCGGCCCGTCGAGGGGTCCAGCGTCTCGAAGGTGCGTCCGTCGGCAGCATCGGTCCGCTCGCCGCCGATCAGCAGGCGGTGCGGCCCGGCGGCGAAGGAGCGGGCGGCTTCGGAGAGGGCGTCCGGCAGGGCTGAGGCGGTGGTCATGCCCGAAATCTAGGCGAACAGCAGCTCGACGCCGCCCAGTCCGTCGAGCTCGAGCCGCACACGGTCGCCGGGCCGGGCGACGTGGGGCGGGGCGAGCACGCCCGTGATGATGCGCTGGCCTCCGACGAGCTCCTCGCCTGCCGCCGCGAGGCGCCGCGCGACCGCGTCGACCATCTCCTCGAGGTGAGCGCCGGTTTCGGCGGGCGCCATCGCGTGCTCCACCTCGCCGTTTACGAGGATGCGGCCCGGTCCCGGCGCGTCGGTGGCCACCCGGGGCCCGAATGCGACCGCCCTGTGGAAGATGTTGCCGGCGAGGATCGTCTCCACGTCCTGGTCGAGGTCCGGTGGATCCACGACCTCGAGCGCCGGCAGCAGCGCGACGATCGAGCGAGCGTCTTCACCCAGCTCGACGGCGACCTCGGATTCGACCACGAGCGGGCCGTCGTCAAGCGACACCTCGGCGCCGTTCTCGAGCAGCCCATCGCTGGTGAGGAAGCCCGCCACCGGACCGTCGATGCCGAGCTTCTGCTGCGCGGCGGAGACGTTGAAGCCGACCTTCCAGCCGATCGGCTCGGCGCTCTGGGCGAGCATCTCGCGCCGCCGCACCAGCATGGCCGTGGTGCCGCGTTCCACGCTCACGGCGTCATCACGATCTTGAGCGCCTCGCGCCGGTCGTACACGGCGTACGCCTCGGAGGCGTCGGCGAGCGGCATGTGGTGGGTCACGAGCGGGGTGGGGTCGAGCACCCCCGCGGCCATCATCGCGAGCACGCGATCCACGTGCCCGATCACGTTGGCGTGCCCCGTCTTCAGCGTCAGCGCCTTGATCCAAATCACGCCCATGTGCACCTGGATCCGCTCGGCGTAGACGCCGATCGCGGCGACGGTGCCGGCCTTGCGCGTGACGCGCGCGGCCAGGTCGAGCGCGTCGGGATGCCCCACGGCGTCGATGGCGGCGTCCACGCCGCGGCCGTCCGTGGCTGCCTTTGCGGCGGCGCGCGGATCGTCCTCGGTCAAGTGGACCGGCTCCGCGCCGAAGCGGGCGGCGATGTCGAGGCGGTCGGCGACGGTGTCGATGGCGATCACCTTCGCCGCGCCGGCGGCCTTGGCCGCCTGTACCGCGCACAGGCCGACCGGTCCCAGGCCGATCACGGCGGCGGAGTCGCCGGGGCGGATGCCGGCCTGGTCCACGGCGTGCCAGCCGGTGCCCATGACGTCGCCGGCGAACAGCGCGGCGTCGTCGGACATGCCCTCGGGCACGCGGCGCAGCGTGAGGTTCGCGTGCGGCACGAGCACCTGCTCCGCCTGCGCGCCCTGAAGCGCGCCGAGCGTCTTGCCGTGACCGAAGACGCGCCCCTCGTCGCACTTGTGGAAGTCGCCCCGGCGGCAGAAGAAGCAGTTGCCGCAGGCCGAGCAGTAGCAGCCCAGCACGCGGTCGCCCTCCGCGACCTCGGTCACCGCGTCGCCGGCCGCCACCACGGTGCCGACGAACTCGTGGCCGAGTGTGAAGCCGGGCTCGATCTGCACGCGCCCGTGGTAGATGTGCAGGTCCGAGCCGCAGACGCCGGTGGCCTCCACGCGCACGACGGCGTCGTCGCGCTCGAGCAGCTCAGGCTCCGGCCGCTCCTCGATCCGCACCTCGCCGGGGGCCTGGAAGGTGACCGCTTGCATCGGGGCTGCACGCTAGCTGACTTGTTTGGCGTTGTCGGTCGCCCCGGGGTTCAACGGAAGCGGTAAGGGGGGTTCCGCCCTCTGCGATTGGCCCAGCAGCGCGGCACGAGCCAGCTGACCGCCAGGAAAGAAGGGCTGTGCGGCATCTTGTGGCCCGGGCCTCCCTCTATTGCTGCTGTTCGGCGAAGTGAAGCGCCGCGCGGCGGATAGATTCCGCCGCCGTGACCGGCGCCTTCTTCTCTCGCGATGGCGAGCGCTTCATCCCGACCGAGCTCACACGCGGTCCGTGGGATCCGAAGGCCCAGCACGCGGGGCCGCCGTCGGCTCTGCTGGGCCGGGCGATCGAGCGCTGCGACCCGCGTCCCGGCATGCGCGTGGGCCGGATCACCTTCGAGATCCTCCGGCCGGTGCCGCTGGCGCCGCTGACGGTCGAGGCACGCGTGGAGCGCCCGGGCCGCAGCGTGGAGATGCTCGAGGCTGCGCTGGTGGGGCCGGAGGGTGAGCTGATGCGCGCCCGCGGGTGGCGCGTGCAGGTGGGTGAGGTGGAGCTGGACTCCGCCGAATCGCCGCCGCCCGGCCCCGAGAGCGCCGAGCCGCGTCCGTTCTTCCCCACCGGCGAGGAGGTCGGCTACCACACGGCGATGGAGTACCGCTTCGTGTCCGGCGGCTTCCTCGAGCCGGGCCCGGCCACGGTCTGGATGCGCATGCGCGGTGCGCTGGTCGACGGCGAGCGGCCCACCCCGCTCGAGCGTGTCCTCGTGGCGGCCGACTCCGGGAATGGCGTGAGCGCCGCGCTGGACTGGCGCGACCACCTCTTCATCAACACCGACCTGAGCGTGCACCTGCTGCGCCCGCCGGACGGCGAATGGGTCTGCCTCGACGCCGTGACCTACGTGAACGGGCTGGGCCTCAGCGACACGGCGCTGTGGGACGAGCACGGGCGCATCGGCCGCGCCGCCCAGACGCTGCTCGTGCGCCCCCGCGCTTGACCTGTCCCGTCCCGGCGGAGAGGCTTCGGGCATGCCCGACACCAACACGCCCGTCCTGATCACCGGCTGCTCCACCGGCATCGGCCGGGCCACCGCCGAGCGGCTCGCCGGGCACGGGCTGACCGTGTACGCGACGGCGCGCAGGCTCGAGTCGATCGAGGACCTGAAGAAGGCGGGCTGCCGCACGCTGGCGCTCGACGTGACCGACGAGGACTCGATGCGCGCGGCGGTGGAGGCCGTGGAAGCGGCCGAGGGCGCCGTGGGAGCGCTGGTGAACAACGCCGGCTACAGCCAGAGCGGCGCCGTGGAGACTGTTCCGCTCGACGAGGTGCGGCGGCAGTTCGAAACCAACGTCTTCGGCCTGCTGCGCATGTGCCAGCTGGTGCTGCCCGGGATGCGCGCCGCGGGCCGCGGGCGGATCGTCAACGTCAGCTCGATGGGCGGCAAGCTGACCTTCCCGGGCGGCGGCATCTACCACGCCACCAAGTACGCCGTGGAGGCGCTCTCCGACGCCATGCGCTTCGAGGTGCGCGGCTTCGGGGTGCACGTCTCCGTGATCGAGCCGGGCCTGATCAAGACGAACTTCGCCGAGACGGCCGTGGACTCGGTGTCCCAGGACGACGGACCCTACGCCCGGTTCAATACCGCCGTCTCGGCGAGCACGGCGGGCGTGTACGACAGCGCATACGGCAAGCTCGGCGGGGGCCCCGAGACGGTGGCCAAGGCGATCGAGAAGGCGATCACGGCGCGGCGGCCGCGGACGCGCTATCCGGTGACCGTGTCGGCCCGCTTGTTCATGGCTCAGCACGCCCTGCTGCCGGACCGCGCCTGGGACGCAGTGATGGGTACGTCGTTCCCGCGGCCGTAGACTCCCCGCACATGGCCTATTTCAAGGACGCCGACGAGGTCTACGCCACGATCGGCAAGCTGTTCCAGGACCTCGCCGAGGACGATGAGCTCTCGCCCAAGTTCCAGAAGGCGAACACGATCGTCCAGTACCAGTACCGCGAGCCGCAGTCCCAGATCACCGTGAAGCTGATCGAGGGCGAGGACGGTCAGGTCGATTTCGGCGACTCGGCGCTGGAGCCCGAGGTCGTGATGACGATGGACGCCGACACCGCCCACCGCTTCTGGCTGGGGAAGGTGAACGTGACGGTCGCCCTCGCGCGCGGCCAGATGAAGGCGAAGGGACCGGTGGCGAAGATCCTCAAGCTCGTGCCGCTTGTGAAGCCCGTCTTCCCGCGCTACCAGAAGCTGTTGCGGGACACCGGGCGACAGGACCTGCTCGAGGCCTCCTGATGGAGGCCGGATCCGCCCTCGACGCAGCTCCGCTGCGTGGCTTCAAGGACTTCTACCAGTACGCCTCGACCACCCGGATCATCGCCGGGCGCGACCTGCTCGAGTCGACCGGCTTCGAGTTCCAGAAGGAGGGCGCGCGGCGGATCTTCCTGGTGACCGACGAGGTGATCCGCGGCACCGGCCTCGTGGAGCGGGTGGAGGCGGGAGTCGCCGACGGCGGCCTCGAGGTCGCCGGGGTGTTCGACCAGGTGCCGCAGGACTCCTCGACCGACGTCGTCGAGCTCTGCGCCGCCGCCGCCAAGGAGGCCGGCGCCGACTCGTTCCTCGCCGTGGGCGGCGGCTCGGTGATGGACACGACGAAGGTGGCTGCCGCGCTGTTCACGCACGGCGGCGGCGCCGCCGAGCAGGAGGGCTTCTTCCTGATGCCGCGCGAGGACGACGGCATGGGGCGGCCGCTGGAGATCGCGCCGCTGGCCTGCATCCCGACCACCGCCGGCACCGGCAGCGAGGTGTCGATGGCTGCCGTCATCAAGGATCCCGAGCGCAAGGTCAAGCTGGAGATCGCCGACTTCCCGCTGTTCCCGCGGCTGGCGATCCTCGATCCTGAGAGCACCCGCACCCTGCCGGCGAAGATCGCCGCCGCCACCGGCATGGACGCCATGACGCACGCGATCGAGGGCTACGTCTCGACCGACTGGAGCCCGCACCAGGACGCGCGCTCGCTGCACGCGCTGCGCATGATCAGGGACAACCTCGAGCGGGCGGTCCAGCGTGGGGAGCAGGACGAGGAGGCGCGCGGCAACATGCTGATCGCCGCCAACCTGGCGATCACGATCGCACTCGGCGCCGTGCACGCCATGTCGCACCCGGCGGGCGCGCAGTTCGGCGTGCCGCACGGAGTCGCCAACGCCATCCATCTCCCGCACGTCGTGGAGCACAACGCCGCCGGCGGACCAGACATCGCCGATCGCTACCGCGACATCGCGGACCTCTTCGACGTGAGCGAACCGGAGGTTGGCCCGGCGCTGGCCGCCTACCTGACCGAGCTGATCGCGCGCCTCGGGCTGCCGACGCGGCTGTCCGAGGTGGGAGTGCCGGAGGAGGGGATTCCCGCGCTCGTGGAGGGCGCGATGGGCGACGGCACGACCTTGCTGAACCCGCGCGAGATGGGCGAAGAGGACTACGCCCAGCTGTACCGCAAGGCCCTCTAGCGAACCGGGGGCTCACGCCCCCGGCCCCCGCGGCACGCTGGCAGGCTCAGGGAAGGACTTCTTCGTGCTGGGCCTTCACCATCTCCTCGAGCGTGCGGCGCGCCGTGTGCTGCGGGCGCCACTTGAGCAGCCTGCGCGCCCGGTCGGTCTTCATCAGCACCGGCTTGCGCACCGAGTGCAACCAGGCGACCGAGTCCGGGGTGAGCGGCAGCCGCGTGGCGATCTCGGCGGTGGCCTCGACCGCCAGCTTGGGGATCGGCACCGAATACCAGCCGAGCGCGTCGGCCAGGTGCGAGAAGGTGAGCGTGCCGCCGGCCGCCAGGTTGTAGGGGCCCGGCTCGCCGACGCCGCGGACCCCCGCTACGAAGGCGCGCGCCACGTCCTCGGAGTGCACGAGCTGGAAGCGCGCGCCGGGATCCGGGATCACCGGCTTGAGCGCCGGAACCGAGCGGAGCAGCCGCACGACCACGTCCGGCATGGCCTCGCCGAGGCGGAAGTAGGGGATCTCCTGGAGCATCGTGCGGGCCTCGGGGCCGGCCACGATGCAGGGCCGGAACACGTAGGCGATCGTGCGGCGGCGGTTGAGCAGCGTGGCGGCCAGCACCTGCTCGACCTCGGCCTTCTGCTGCGAGTACGGGTGCTCGCGTGAGCCGCGCGCCGGGATCTCCTCGGTGAGCCAGTCCGGGTTCTCGTCGTGGAACCCGTAGGCGGCGACGCTCGAGGCGTAGCAGACGCGCTCGGTGCCGGCCTTGACCGCCTCCTCGAACACGTGCCGTGACCCCTCGACGTTCAGCTCGCGGGTGGAGTCGCTCGCGTCGAGGATCGCGAAGGCGAGGTGCACCACCACGTCAGCGTCCTTGACGAGCGAGCGCACGCCGGCGCGGTCGGTCACGTCGCCCTGGCGGTACTCGGTCTTGCGCCAGCCGCGCTCGGCCGGGTCGAAGGGCCGGCGTGCCATGCCCACGATCCGCTTGACCGCGCGCGAGCGCTCGAGCGCGTCGACGATGCTCAGGCCGAGGTCGCCCGTGGGGCCCGTCACCGCAACCGTCAGACCGGTGCTGGCCATGGTGCGGTTCTATCAGGCCTGCTCGTAGCCGGGGTCGCCCGGGAGCAGCACCTCCGCGGTTCCGTTCCGAATGACGACCCTGGGCTGCACCGGGACCACCTCGCGGGTGCGGGCCTTCTCGAGCGCCTGCGCGACGGAGCCCATCTGCGCCAGGGCCTCCAGGTGCTTGATGGTGGGGAAGACCAGCATCAGCTCGGCGCGCCCGTGCGCTTCCAGCGCCGCGGTGGGGCGCAGCCAGCGCGCGTCGACGCATTCGCCGCCGTCGGCGGTGGCCTCGACGCCCGGCGGCGCCGCGGTCACGTAGAACCAGGTGTCGAAGCGGACCACCACCTCGGCCGGGGTGATCCAGCGCGACCACGGCACCACGGGGTGGTCGTTGGGGAGCGCCACGCCCGCCTCCTCCTCCAGCTCCCGAACGGCGGCCGCGGCGTGGTCGGCGTCATCGTCGTGCACCGCGCCGCCGGGGAAGACCCAGGCGCCGCCCATGAAGCGCTGTTGCGGGTTGCGCTGCACCAGCAGCACCTCGGGGCCGTCCGGAGAGTCGCGCAGCACCACGATCGAAGCGGCCTGGCGAGGCTCCGTCACGGCGCCCTCGTTCCACTCCTCTCCGGGATGGGGGCCATCCACCCGCACCCGCGCAGCCTAGCGCTAAGGTTCCGCGCTCGAATGAGCGCCGAAGTAGCCCAGCAGTGGATCTGCACCTCCTGCGGATTCATCTATGACCCGGCCGAGGGCGACCCCGACGGCGGGATCCCGCCGGGCACGGCCTTCACGGACATCCCGGACGACTGGTTCTGCCCGGTCTGCGGCGCTCGCAAGAAGGACTTCGAGCTCTACGACGGCTAGGCAGCCGCGGCCAGCGCGGACGTGGCGGTGGCGGCGTCGATCGCCTCGGCCGTGATCGCGACGAGCCGCGTCAGGTCGCCTTCTGAGATCGCCAAGGGCGGCATCAGCACCACCACGTCGCCGAGCGGCCGGATCATGGCGCCGCGCTTGCGCGCCTCGAGGGTCACGCGGTGGCCGACGCGGTCGGGCAGCGGGTGCTCAGCGAGCTCGATCCCCGTCATGAACCCGCGGCGGCGCACCTCGCGCACTCCCGGGTGGGCGGCGAGCGGCCGAAGCAGCTGCTCGAGCAGCTCGATCTTGCGCTCGAGCCGCTCCAAGGTGCGCTCCTCGGCGAACACCTCCAGCGTGGCCAGCGCCGCCGCGCAGGCGAGCGGGTTGCCGGTGTAGGTGTGACCGTGGAAGAAGGTGCGGAACTCCTCGACGCGGCCGAGGAAGCCCTCGTAGATGCGCTCGGTTGCGAGCGTGGCCGCCAGCGGCAGGTAGCCGCCCGTGATGCCCTTGGCGAGGCAGAGCAGATCGGGAGCGACGTCCTCGTGCTCGCAGGCGAACATCCGCCCGGTGCGCCCGAAGCCGGTGGCCACCTCGTCGAGGATCAGCAGCACGCCGTGCCGGTCGCACAGCTCGCGCACCGCGCGCAGGTAGCCCTCCGGGTGCACCAGCATGCCCGCCGCCCCCTGCACGAGCGGCTCCATGATCACCGCCGCCACCTCGCCCCCGTGGTCGGACAGCACGCGCTCCATGTCGGCCGCGTCGCCCGGCTCGGCGTGCAGCGAGTCGAACAGCAGCGGCCGGTACAGCGAGTGGAACAGGTCGATGCCGCCCACCGAAACGGAGCCGATCGTGTCCCCGTGGTAGGCCATCCGCAGCGACACGAACTTGGTGCGTTGCTGCTCGCCGCGCTGGCACCAGTACTGGAAGGCCATCTTCAGCGCTATCTCGGTGGCGGTCGAGCCGGAGTCCGAGTAGAAGACGCGCGTGAGCCCGGGTGGCGCGAGCTCGACCAGCTGCAGCGCCAGCTCGATCCCGGGCCGGTGGCTGAGGCCGAGCATCGTGGAGTGGGCCACCCGCCCGAGCTGGTCGCGCACCGCGGCGTCGATGCGCGGGTGGCCGTGGCCGTGGACGTTGCACCACAGCGACGACACGCCGTCGATGTAGCGCCTGCCCTGCACGTCGATCAGGTCGGTGCCCTCGGCGCGGTCGACGATCAGCGGCTCCTCCTCGATCCAGCCCTGCTGCTGGGTGAACGGGTGCCAGAGATGGGCGCGATCGGCGGCGACGAGGTCCACATTGCCACCGTATCCGCGCGCCCGGATGTAGGATCGCCGCCATGGGGAGAGGACTCGCGGCCGTCGCGCTGCTCGCTGCACTGATCGTCCCGGCCACGGCTCAGGCGCAGGGCGCCAAGCCCTCGAGCCGCTGCGACTTCACGGATCCGGCGGTTTGCCTGTATCCGTGGCCGAACGACCTCTTCACCAAGCACGACAAGGGCACGCCCACCGGCCGGCGCCTCCACATCGAGCGTGCGTCGATGCCGCGCAACAAGGACGGCGTGGCGGTCGACCCCACCGACATGAACCGCGCCGACGGCTTCAGCCCGGGCTCCGCGCTGCTCACGAAGGTGCCGGGGCTCGACACGCCCGGGGCCTTCGCCGCGAGCCGGTTGCCGCCGCTCACCGACCTCAGCCGCGGGCTGGCCGCGAACTCGCCGATCGTCGTGATCAACGCCCGCACCGGCAAGCGTCACCCGATCTGGGCCGAGCTCGACTCCACGGCCACGAGCGCCGCGAGCCGGATCCTGATCGTGCGGCCGGCGGTCAACTTCAAGGAGGGCGAGCGCTACATCGTTGCGCTGCGCAACCTCAAGACGGCGGCAGGCAAGACGATCGAGCCCAGCGCCGGCTTCCGCAAGTACCGCGACGGCATCGAGACGCGCAAGCGCCTGATCGAGCGCCGGCGCGGGCATTTCGAGGGCCTGTTCCGCAAGCTGCGCAAGGCCGGCGTACGGCGCGGCAGCCTCTACCTGGCCTGGGACTTCACCGTCGCGAGCCGGCAGAGCCTGGCCGGGCGCATGCTCAGCATCCGCGACCGGGCGTTCGCCGCGCTCGGCGACCGCAAGCTCAACGACCTCAAGGTGCAGGGCAGTTCGCCGTCGTTCACGATCGACTCCGTCACGGACCTGACCGCGGCGCAGGACGACCGGATCGCGCGGCAGGTGGAGGGCACGCTGACGGTGCCGTGCTTCCTCACCAAGGCGTGTCTGCCGGGCGGCCAGTTCACCTTCGACCGCAGGGGCAGGCCGGAGCGGCACGGCACCACCACCGCGAAGTTCACCTGTCGCATCCCGCGCTCCGCGCTCGATTCGCCCGCGCCGCTGCAGGCACGGCCGGCGCTCTACGGGCACGGCCTGCTGGGGAGCCGCACGGAGGTCAATGCCGGGAATGTGCGGTCAATGGCCAACGAGCACAACTTCGTCTTCTGCGCCACCGAGTGGGCCGGGTTCTCCAACGAGGACCTGGGGCAGATAGTCGCGACGATCAGCGACTTCTCGGGCTTCAACAAGGTCGCCGACCGGATGCAGCAGGGCTTCCTCAACCAGCTGCTGCTGGGCCGGGCGCTGATCCACCCGCAGGGGCTGTCGTCGAACGCGGCGTTCCAGAAGAACGGCCAGAGCGTGATCGACACCTCGCGGCTCTACTTCGACGGCAACAGCCAGGGCGCGATCATGGGCGGCGGGCTGACCGCCGTGGCGCCCGACTTCCGGCGCGCGGTGCTCGGGGTGGCCGGGATGAACTACTCCACGCTGCTGCAGCGCAGCGTGGACTTCGACACCTACTCGCAGCTGATCTACCCCGCCTATCCGAAGGAGATCGACCGCCAGCTGCTGTTCGGGTCGATCCAGCTGCTCTGGGACCGCGGCGAGGCCGACGGCTACGCGCAGCACATGACCACCGACCCGCTGCCGAACACCCCCAAGCATCAGGTGCTGCTGCACGTGGCGTTCGGCGACCACCAGGTGTCGGACACGGCGGCGGAGGTGGAGGCCCGCACGATCGGGGCGTTCGGGTGGCGGCCGATCGTCGACGCCGGCCGCTCACCGTGGCCGCGCTTCCAGCTGATCCCGAACCCGCCCGGCCCGTCCTTCCGCGGCTCGGCGATCGTGATGTGGGACACCGGCCCGGCGCGCATGGAAGGCGCCGAGCAGGCGGGTACCAACGCCCCGCCGGCGGCGAACCTGCCCAACCGTGTGGGCGACGACCCGCACGACAACGTACGCGCGATGCCGGCCGCCAGGGTGCAGAAGGCGACGTTCCTGGTCAACGGGGTGATCATCGACGTCTGCGGTGGCCGGCCCTGCTACGCGGGCACCTGGACCGGTCCCTAGAAGCCCTCCGCGCCTAGCTACGCTGCGGCTCTGATGCCGCCGCTGCCCGTGCTCGTGTTCGTGGTCGGAACGGGCTCGCTGGGCGCCGAGATCGCGGCCGTGCGCCTGCTCGCTCCCTACTTCGGCGCCTCCACGATCGTGTGGGCCAACACGATCGGGGTCGTGCTCGTGGCGCTCTCGATCGGCTACTGGCTCGGCGGGCGGCTGGCCGACCGCCACCCGCACATGCGCGGACTCTGCCTGCTGGCGCTCTCCGCGGCCGGCCTGCTGGCGCTGGTCCCGTTCGCCGCCGACCCGCTGCTCAACGTGGCCGTGGACGCGCTCGACGAGATCTCGGCCGGGGCGTTCGTGGGCTCGCTGCTCGCGGTGCTCGTGCTGGTGGCCGTTCCGGTGCTGCTGCTGGGCGCCGTCTCGCCCTGGGCGATCCGGCTCTCGGTGTCGTCGGTCGAGGAGGCCGGCACGGTGGCGGGCCGCCTGTACGCGGTGTCCACCGCCGGCTCGCTGGTCGGGACGCTGGCGTCGGCGCTGCTGCTGATCCCGCTGGTCGGCACGCGCCGCACGTTCCTGATCTTCGCCCTCGCGATCGCTGTGGTGGCCGTCTGGGGGCTGCGGCCGGTGCGCCGCTACGCGCTGGCGCCGGCGGCGATCGCCGCTCTGATCGCCCTGCCGGTCGGCACCCTCAAGGCGGAGGCGGGGTCGGGGCGCGTGATCTACGAGGACGAGACGGCCTATCAGTACGCGCGCGTGGTCGAGCACCCCGACGGCAGCCGCGCGCTCGAGCTCAACGAGGGGCAGGCGCAGCACTCCCTGTGCCGCGCGGAATGCGACGCGGGAGCGGCGGGCGCGCGCGACCCGAACTCGGTGCTCACGGGGGACTACTGGGACGGCAGCCTCGTGCTCGGATTCGCCGCGTTCCGCAGGCAGCCGCACCGCGTGGCGATCCTCGGCAACGCCGCCGGCACCACGGCGCGCGCCTACGGGGAGTTCTTCCCGCGCACACGCGTGGACGGAGTGGAGATCGACCCGGAGCTGTCCGAGATCGGACGCCGCTACTTCGACATGCGCAACCCGCAGCTGCACCTCTACCACGAGGACGCGCGCCCCTTCATCCGCCGCATCGACGCGACCTACGACGTGGTCACGGTCGACGCCTACCGCCAGCCCTACATCCCGTTCTACCTGACGACCAAGGAGTTCTTCGAGGAGGTGCGCGAGCGCCTCAGCCCCGACGGCGTGCTGGTCCTCAACGCGGGCCATCCTGAGGGCCAGGACGCCTTCGAGAAGGTGCTGAGCGCCACCATCGGCGAGGCCTTCCCGCACGTGATGCGCGATCCCGTCCAGCCGACCAACACGCTGATCTTCGCCAGCCGCGCGCCGCTCTCGGCGGCCCGGCTGCGCCACAACCTGGTTCGGCTCCCGCCGGCATTGCGCGCCACCGCCGTGGCCTCGGCGCAGCGGATCGGGCCGCCGCTGCGCGGTGGCGACGTCTACACCGACGACAAGGCGCCGGTCGAGTGGCTGATCGACAAGTCGATCGTGGACTACGCGGCCGGGAAGGACTAGGCCGGGTAGCCTCTTCGGCGAGAGGAGGAGTGACATGAGCCTGCGGAAGTACGAGCTCGGCAGCTACGAGGACATGTGCGCCGCGCACAGCTGGGAGGTGCCCGAGCGCTACAACATCGCCCGCGACGTGTGCGACAAGCACGACCGCGAGCGCCTCGCGATGGTCTGGGAGGACTGGCGCGGCGAGCAGCGGCGAGTCAGCTTCGGCGAGCTGCAGGACCTCTCCAACCGCTTCGCCAACGCACTGGAGGCGATCGGCGTCGAGCGTGGCGACCGGGTCGCCACGCTGCTGCCCTCGCTGCCGGAGACGGCCGCGGTCTTCCTGGGCACGTACAAGCGCGGGGCGATCCTGCTGTCGCTGTCGGTGCTGTACGGCGACGACGGCATCGAGCACCGGCTGCGCGACTCGCAGGCGAAGGCCGTGGTCACGGACTCGGCGAACCGCCACCGCATCCCGGAGGGGATGGTCGAGAAGGTGATCGTGATGGGCGGGCGCGGCGAGGCCGACGACGTCGACTTCGACGAGACGATGGCGCGCGCCTCCGATCGCTACGACGTGGCCGACACGGCGGCCGACGATCCCGCCCAGCTCTACTACTCGTCCGGCACGACCGGAAAGGCCAAGGGCATCCTCCACGCCCACCGCTACCTGCTCGCACACGAGGAGTTCGAGTTCTGCCACGACGTGCGCGACGGCGAGCTGTTCCACGGCTCGGGCGAGTGGGCCTGGGCGGCCGGCATCTGCCCGCTGCTGGGACCGTGGCGCTACGGTGCCGTCGCTCTGGTCCAGGCGCGCAAGGGCGGCTACGACCCCGAGGAGCACCTGCGCTTCCTCTCCAAGCACGGCGTGCAGAACATGTTCACCACGCCGACGGCGCTGCGGGCGATGACCGGCGTGTCGGAAGCGGGGGCCAGCTATCCGATGCCGGAGCTGCGGGTGACCTGCTCGGCGGGCGAGCCGCTCAACCCCGAGGTGATCCGCTGGTTCCGCGACCAGTACGGGATCACTGTGCTCGACTACTACGGGCTCACGGAGAGCTATCCGCTGTGCGGCAACTTCCCCACGGTCGAGGTGCGCGAGGGCTCCATGGGGCGGCCGGTGCCGGGGTGGGACGTGGCGATCCTCGACGAGGACGAGCATCCGCTCGGCGTGGGGGAGCGCGGCGAGATCTGCCTGCGGGCCCGCTCGAACCCGCACTACCCGCTGGGCTACTGGAACCGCCCCGACGAGGACACCAACGAGGTGTTCGGCGGCGACTGGTTCCACACCAAGGACGCCGCCGAGATGGACGAGGACGGCTACGTCTGGTACGCCGGCCGCGCCGACGACGTGATCATCTCCGCCGGTTACAGGATCGGGCCGTTCGAGGTGGAGTCGGCGTGCGTGGAGCACCCGGCCGTCAAGGAGGCGGCCGCCGTGGCGTCACCCGACGCGCGCCGCGGGGACCTCGTCAAGGCTTTCATCGTGCTGGCGAGTGGGCACACGGCCTCCGACGAGCTGGCCACCGAGATCAAGCAGCACGTGCGCGAGCGCCACTCGGCCTACGCCTACCCGCGCGAGATCGAGTTCGTGGAGGATCTGCCCAAGACGCTGACGGGCAAGATCCGCCGGGTGGAGCTGCGCGAGCAGGAGCGGGAGCGCAAGGCCGCCGCCGATCGCCCGAGCGCCTAGGGCTCGCCGGGGCCCCAGCGAAGGGCCCCGCGCATGGCGGGGCCCTTCGGGCGCCGCTACTAGGACTGGATGACGCCGATCGTGTGGCCCTCGGGGTCGTTGAAGAGCCCGATCACCAGGCCCTCCATGACCTCGTCGGGGCCCATCATGCGCGTCCCGCCGAGGCTCTCGGCCTGGGCGAGCGAGGCCTCCACGTTCGGCACCTCGACATAGAAGGTGACGTGCCCGGAGTAGCCCTCCGGCGCCCCTGCGATGCCGCCTCCGATGCCAACGCCGTCGGCGGTGGTGTTGCCGTCACGCTGGACGATCCCGTACTTCATCTCGTTGCTGGCGTCGATGTCCCAGCCGAACATCTCGGAGTAGTAGCTCTGCAGCTTCTCTGGGTCGGTCCCGACGATCTCGAAGTGGACTACCGGCTGTCCCATTCCTGCTCCTTTTCCGTGCCGGCGAACCGGCGCTGGTCGACTTCTTACGCGGCTTCGGAGTACGACGCGCCCTCGACGTCACCGGGCGCCTGCTCAGCGGGCTGACCCACCGGTTCGATGACCGCGACCGCGATCACGATCGCCGCCACCACCAGCGCCGCGCCGATCCAGAACGCCGCGTGGTATCCGCTCGTCAGCGCGGACGCGAGCGGTTCGCCCCGGTCGATGAGCCCGCTGGTGCGCGTCGTGGAGACGGTCGCGAGCACAGCCAGCCCGAGCGCGCCGCCGACCTGCGCCGTGGTGTTGATCAGGCCGGAAGCCAGCCCCGCGTCCTCCTGGGTGGCGCCGGACATCGCCAGCGTCATCAGCGCCGGGAAGCAGACGGCCACGCCGGTGCCGATCAGCAGGATGACGGGCAGGACGTGCACCAGGTAGCCGCCGTCCGGCCCCGCGAGCGTGAACAGGGCGAGCCCGGCGGCGATCAGCGAGAGGCCGGGGATCAGGGCGTTCCTGGCGCCGAAGCGCATGATCAGCGGCTCGGAGTAGCGCAGCGTCAGCACGCCCATGACGATCGTGGTCGGTAGGAACGCAAGGCCCGTCTCGAGGGCGTCGTAGCCCAGCACCCGCTGCAGGTAGAGCGCCCCGAGGAAGAACATCCCGAACATCCCCGCGACCGTGAGCGCCTGGATCACGTTGGCCCCCGACACGTTGCGCGAGCGGAAGATCCTCAGCGGGACGAGCGGGTTGCGCGCGGTCGCCTCGCGCACGACGAAGGCCACCAGGAGCACGACGGACGCCGCCGCCAGCCCGAGCGCCTCGCCGGAGCCCCAGCCGTTCTCGGCGGCCGGCTTGACGATCGTGTAGACGCCGAGCATCAGCGCGCTGGTGATCAGGACGGCGCCCGGGATATCGCTCCCCTTGTCCAGGCCAATCCCCTCGTCCCGCTCGATCAGCCGCACTGACAGCACGGCGGTGGCGATGCCGATCGGGATGTTGATGAAGAAGATCCAGTGCCAGTTGATCGCCTGAGTGAGCACGCCGCCGGCCAGCAGCCCGATAGAGCCACCGGCGGAGGCGACGAAGGCGTACACGCCGATCGCCCGCGCCTGCTCGCCGCGCTCCGGGAACATCGTCACGATCATCCCGAGGACCACCGCGGAGGTCATCGCGCCGCCGATCCCCTGCACGAACCGCCCAATCACGAGCATCTCCTGGCCCTGCGCGAGGCCGCAGAACAGCGAGGCCGCCGTGAAAAGGACGAGGCCGGCCAGGAAGACGGTCCGGCGCCCGATCAGGTCGCCGAAGCGCCCGGCGAGCAGCAGCAGGCCGCCGAAGGCGATCAGGTACGCGTTCACGACCCAGGCAAGACTGGATTGGGAGAAGCCGAGGTCGTCCTGAATCGTGGGAAGCGCGACGTTCACGACGGTCACGTCGAGGACGATCATCAGTACCCCGGTGCAGAGGACGTAGAGGGCTATCCAGCGGTTCATGAGCGCGGTTCCTGGGCGATCGAGAGCACGTTGCCGTCAGGGTCCTTGAAGTAGGCGACCTTGGCGTCGCCCTCAAACGTAGCGATGCCCTTGGCGTCGGTCGCGATCCCGGCTTCGTCGTACTGCTCGAACGTCACGCCTGCCGCGGCCAGCTCGTCGACCACTCGCTCGATGTCGTCAACGCCCCAGCCGGCCAGCGTCGCGGTGGAGTTGCCCGCGTGCGACGAGACGTAGACGTGGATCACCGTTCCATCGGCGCACGGATAGCCCCGGTTGTCCTCGGAGTCGCTGTCGGTGACGAGGCCGAGCTTGCCCTCGTAGAACGCCTTCGCCCGCTCCATGTCGGAGACGGCGACGGCCGCGCCCACCTTGTAGTTGCTCAAGCTCATCGGGTCCTTTCGGTTCTCATGCTTCTCGTAAGACCCGGAGAAGCGGCAAAGCTCATCGCAGGCGCAGCGAAGTGCGCCCGCAGACGGCGCCGGCGCGGCTCAGCCGCGGCGTTCGCGCATGCGCTTGCCGTGGTCGCGCGGGGGCGAGTCCTCGGGGGAGTCCAGGTGCGCCGGGTCCGGCGCGCTGGTGTCGAGCGGCTCGACCTTCCACCCGAGTGGCTCGAGCGCGGCCCGCACTGTGCTGTCCACCTGGCCTTCGCCGCCGGTCTGGAACAGCTCCAGCGGCGGCCGGCCGTGGCCCTTGCGCAGGGCGTTGACGAACTCCTCGGCGCGCCTCCAGCTGAGCGCCACGGCCTCGCCGTCCTTCTCCCACCGATTGCCGGCCAGCGCTCGGTAGAGCTCGCGTGCGAACTTCTCGTCGCGCAGGCGGTCCTCGAGGAGCTGCAGGTCGCTTTGCAGCAACTGCAGGCCGACCTCCGGGATGCCCACCGGTTCTGTGCCCATGTAGCTGGCCGTACCCGGTCAGCTACAGGCCAAGCACCGCTCGGTCAGAGGCGGCGGTGCATGATGTGCAGCCCCACGTAGCCCTTGGTGGGGTGGTTGTACGCCTCCGGCACGGTGCCCAGCACCTCGAAGCCGAGCGAGCGCCACAGCGAGACGGCAGAGGCGTTGCTCTCCACGACCGCGTTGAACTGCATGGCGCGGTAGCCATCGGCGCGGGCCGCCTCCAGGACGTGCTCGCCCAGGACGCGCCCTACGCCGCGCCCGGAGTGGTCGGGGTCGACCATGAACCCCGCGCTGGCGACATGGGCAGCGGGCCCGCCGTGGTTTGGGTGCGTCTCGGCGGTGCCGAGCACGGTCCCGTCGGCGTCGACGGCGACGATCGTGCGCCCCGGCGGCTCGTGGAGCCACCGGGCGCGCGCCTGTTCCTCGCTCGTGTCACGGTCCCACGAGAAGGTTTCGCCGGCGGCGACGATGCGGCGCATGAAGCGCCAGATCGCGGGCCAGTCGTCCGGGGTGGCGTCCCTGATCAGCACGTCGTGCGGACCGCAGGGATGTCGGACTAGGGCGTCATCATCGTGAACGAGTCGTCGACGAACGACCCCGGGGCTGGCAGCGGGTCGAGCACGTAGACGGTGAAGACGCCTGGTGCCGTGTTCGTCACCGAGGTCATGTCAGCCTTGACCCCCGCAACGATCGCCGTCGCCACCGCCTGAGTCGCCGGCGACCCGTTGAAGCGAACCTCGTACCGGCCCATGCTGAGGCGCCGCGCTTCGATGGACTGGCCGCTGCAGTTGTAGCCCGCGACCGGTGTGAACGTGCCCGAGAACCCGGCGCTCGCCGTGATGCTCACCACGCCCTTGATCTGCCCGGTGCTCTGGTCGCACTCGCGGCGGACGAAGCTCGTCGTGGAAAGGCCGGCCAGCTTGAGCGAGTCGGCCGCCGTGCCGCCGATCGGAAGAAAGGCGCCGGCGGCCTTCCCGGCCAGCAGGTTCGCGCTGCGCGCGCTCGGGACGGTGGCGAGCGTCGACTCGCGGACCTGCCTGCCCGTGACCGTGTTCCGCTTGAGCTTCTTGCCGGCGATGGTGCCGTTCTTGATGTTCTTCCCGTTGAGCGTCACAGCCGCGTAGCCGCTCCCCCCGAGGGCGACGAACAAGGCCAGCAGGGCCACCGCCATTGCGGGAGAGGGACGGTTACTGAGCAGGCGACGCATAACGCAAGACCTCCGGTCGATTGTCCGCATCCTCCCGCCGGAGCCGGGCACGAGTCAAACGGCTGCCGGCTACAGCACCGGCACCAGCGGGATGTCCCAGAGGAGCGCCGCTGCCACGAACGCCCCGAGGACGACGGCGCCCGCGATCCCGGCCGCCGCGCGCTGGGCGGCGGTGGCGCGCTCGGCGCGCGCTGCCGCTCGCTCGCCCCAGATGATCGCGCGTTCCAGCAGCCGCTCCGCCCGCTCGAACTCGAGCGCCAGCAGTCCGAGCCCCACGAGGATCGTGGCGATGCCGGGCCCGGGAACCCCCGGGCCGGACATCACGATCCCCGCCAGCACGAGCAGGAAGCCCAGCACGACCACGCCGACCCGGTGCACGATGTGGCGCTGCTTGTGGCGCACCTTGCGCTCGCGCAGCTTGCGGATCAGGTCGGGGATGTCATCCGGATCCGGGCCCGGCCGCGAGCCGAGGTACTCGCGATCGCTCACGCTGACCAAACTAGCCACTCGTCCAGGGGGAGGTCGGATCCGGCCTCGCCAAGCGAGTCCGGATCGGTCGGTCGCAGGCCGCTGACCGGCACGTCGCCGAGGCGCTCGACCGTCTCGCGGTTGGAGATCTCGATCGGCTCCGGTGTGGCGGGCCAGGGCGTCATCACCACCCCCGCCACCGCGAGGCCGGCGGTCCGGGCGCCCTCGATCGTGAGCAGCGTGTGGTTGATCGTGCCGAGGCCGGTGCGGGCGGCGATCAGCACCGGCAGGCCGAGGTCGAGCGCCAGGTCGCGCACCAGGTACCCCGGCGTGATCGGCACGAGCAGGCCCCCGACGCCCTCCGCGATCAGCAGCCGGCCCTGGCCGGCGGCCGAGCGCGCCGCCTCGACCAGCCGCGCCGGCTCGATCGTCTCGCCGGCCAGCTCCGCGGCGTAGTGGGGCGAGAGCGGCGGGTCGAAGCGGTAGGGGGCGACCTGCTCCGGCGCCTGCCACCCGCCGGCGGCCCGGGCCAGCAGCTCGTGGTCGCGCGGCCAGTCGGCGGGCGGCTCGTCCAGGCCGGTGACCACGGGCTTGAAGGCGGCCACCGGCTCGCCGCGGGCGACCAGCGCGGCGCACACGGCGGCGGCCAGAACCGACTTGCCGACCCCGGTGTCCGTGCCGGCTACGAACAGCCCGCGCATCGGGGCGTGGGTATCAGGCGGCGTCGGCCAGGCCGTCGAACACGGCCGTGCGCCGCGCCGGCGGCGCGCCGGCTTGCGGCAGGGCCACCGACTCGCGGGCGGAGGCCGGGATCGCGGCCGCGAGGACGCGCCCGGCCTCGCGCAGCTCGGACTTCGTGTGCGACGCCATCACTGCCAGCCGCAGCCGCGAGGTGCCGGCGGGCACCGTGGGCGGGCGGATCGCCTGCGCGAACACGCCGCGCTCCAGCGCGCGCTCGGAGGCGGCCATCGCGGCGCCGGCGTCCCCAACGACCAGCGGCACGATCGGCGTCTCCCCAGGCTCCACCGGCATGCCGGACTCGGCCAGCGCCTCGCGCAGCACGGCCGCGTTGCGCTGCAGCTTCTCGACCCGGCGCGGCTGCTCGCGCAGCAGCTCTAGGGCCGCCATCGCCGCGGCCACCGCCGGGGGCGGCAGGGCGGTCGAGAAGATCAGCGTCCGGGCGGTGTTGATCAGGTACTTGGACATCGGCTTGTCGCACAGCACGTAGGCGCCGTACGAGCCGAGCGCCTTCCCGAGCGTGCCGACGATCACGTCGACCTCGTCCTCGAGGCCGTACTGGGCCACGAGCCCGCGGCCGCCCGGCCCCACGCATCCGGTGCCGTGCGCCTCGTCCACCATCACGCGGGCGTCGTAGCGCTGGGCCAGTTCGACGATCGCGGGCAGCGGCGCCATGTCGCCGTCCATGGAGAAGACGCCGTCGGTGACGATCAGCGAGCCGCGCCCCTCCGCCTGCCGCAGTCCCCACTCGAGGTGGTCGACGTCGCAGTGGTCGTACACGAACGTCTCGGCGCGCGAAAGGCGGCAGCCGTCGACGATCGAGGCGTGGTTGAGGGCATCGGAGAACACGACGTCGCCTTCCCGCGCGAGCGCGGAAACCACGCCCGCGTTGGCGAGGAAGCCCGAGCCGAACAGCAGGCACGCCTCGGCTCCCTTGAAGCGCGCCAGCTGCTCCTCGAGCCGGCGATGGATCGTCATGTTGCCCGAGATCAGCCGGGACGCGCCGCAGCCCGCGCCGTAGCGCATGGCCGCCTCGGCGGCGGCCTCGCGCACGCGCGGATGGTCGGCCAGGCCGAGGTAGTTGTTCGAGCACAGCAGCAGCACCGGGCGCCCGTCCAGCAGCACGCGCGGGCCCTGCGGCCCCGAGACACAGCGCAGCTTGCGGTACAGCCCATGCTCGCGGATCTCGTCGAGCCGCTCCTCGATCTCGTTCATCACGCCGCCTCCGGATTCACTTGGACCACGTCGGGGAAGGTGTTCGCCGAGCCGTCGGGGCGGGGCGGCACGGAGGTCTTCTTGCGGTGGCGCAGCTGCACCGCCGGGTTCCAGAAGTTCGCTTCCTGCTGGGAGTCGATCAGCTCGTCGACCGGCGTGCGCGGCGAGTCGCCGTCGAGCCAGCCGGAGCGGTTGTCGGGCCGCGGGTTCGCGCCGTTGTCCTCCTGGCGCGCGACGTTCAGCCCGAGCTCCTCGAACATGGCCCGGTCGTCCTCCGGCTCGGAGCCGAGCGTGGTGAGGAAGTTGCCCATCATCACGCCGTTGATGCCGGCCTTGACGGCCAGCGCGTGCAGCTCGCCGAGGTTCTCCACACGGCCGCCGCAGAGCCGGAACAGGGCTGCCGGGAGGATCAGCCGGAAGATCGCGATCCACTTGACCGCCTCCCAGGGGTCCATGTACTCGCGGTCGCCGAACTTGGTGCCGGGCCGCGGGTTGAGCATGTTGATCGGCACGCTGGTGGGGTCGATCTTGGCCAGCTGGAAGGCCATCTCCACACGCTGCTCGGCCGACTCGCCGAGGTTGAGAATGCCGCCGACGCAGGTTTCCAGCCCGGCCTCCTCGACGGCCGCGATCGTGCGCAGCCGGCCCTCGTAGCGGACCGTGGACGACACCTCGGGGTAGTAGCTCTCCGCGGTTTCGACGTTGTGGTGGACCCGCTGGATGCCGGCTTCCTTGAGCTGCTGCGCGCGCTGCACCGACATGTGCCCGATCGACGCGCAGCGCTTCAGGTTCGTGTGCTCGGCGACCAGCTTGGCCCCCTCGACGATGTTCTGGAAGTCGCGCTTGGACAGGCCCTGGCCCTGCGTGACCATGCAGAACCGGTGCGCCCCGGCGGCCTCGGCGGCGCGCGCGTGCTCGAGGATCTGCTCGGGCGTCATCATCGCGTGCATCGGGGTGTCCGCCTCCGCGAAGCGCGACTGGGCGCAGAACCCGCAGTCCTCGGCGCAGCCGCCCGACTTCGCGTTGACCAGCGAGCACATGTCGGTCGAGTCGCCGAAGCGCTCGACGCGCACCTGCCAGGCGCGCTCGATGAGCGCCTCGATCTCGGCGTGATCCTCGATCCGCCCGAGCCGGAGCGCCTCCTCCTGGGTGATCAGCGGCGGCACCGACCCCCAAGGTAGGAAGGCTGTCGGACGGAGAGTCGGTCCCTACCGGCCCTGCCAGCGCGGCTTGCGCTTCTCAGAGAACGCCCGCACACCCTCGCGGAAGTCCTCCGAGGTGAAGCAGGACTCGCGCAGCTCGATCAGCTCGCGCTCGACCTCGGCGGGCAGCGGCTGGTCGCGCAGCGTGCGGATGACGCGCTTGTTGCCGGCCAGCGACAGCGGCGCGTTGGCGGCGATCTCGGCCGCCAGGTCCAGCACGTGCTCGTCCAGCTGCCCGGGCTCGACGACCTCGTTGACGAGGCCCATGCGCTCGGCGCGCTCGGCCTCGACGTTGCGGCCGACGTAGAACAGCTCCGCCGTGTTGGCCACGCCGCAGACGTCGATGAACCTGCGCAGCCCGGTGTGCGAATAGATCAGGCCGAGCTTGGCCGGCGGCATGCCGAGCTTCACGCCGCGCGCGGCCACGCGGAAGTCGCAGGCCAGCGCCAGCTCCAGCCCGCCTCCGATTGCGTGCCCGTTGATCTGGCCGAGCACCGGATAGGGGTAGGCGTCGAGCGCCTCGATGGCGTCCTGGAAGGGGTGAGCGACGAGCCGCTCCGCGGACTCCTCGAAGTGGCCCTCCTCGAACCCGCCGATGTCGTATCCGGCCGAGAACACGCGGCCCGAGCCGCGGATGACGAGACAGCGGGCTTCGAGCGTGCGGGTGTACTCGGCCAGCGCGTCGAGCAGCTCGTGGTCGAGCGCCCCGCGCCGCTCCGGGTTCGAGATCGTCAGCCGGGCGACGTTCTCGGCCGGCTCGTCGAGCTGGAGCTTGTCCGTCATAGCGCAAGCGCCCGGCTCGGCCGGGCGCGCAGCGACCGCGTCACTCCAGGACGACGAGCGTGTCGCCCTCCGAAACCGACTGCCCCTCCTGGCACACGATCTCCTTGACCACCCCGGGATCCTCGGCCTCGACGGGCATCTCCATCTTCATCGACTCCAGGATTACGAGCGTGTCCCCCTCGGCGACCGTCTGTCCCACTTCACATTCGACCTTCCAGACCGTTCCCGTGATGTGAGCCTCGACGTCGGGCAACTGCATTCCTCCTGAGCGGCTTTACGAGTGCGGGCAAGATATCGGTCCCCTGCGCAGCCGGCCGAGCCGGCTGCTTCGGGCAACGGGCCGGGGTAGGCTGCCGCCGCCGGATGATCCTCGCCATCGACCAGGGCACCTCGGGCACCACCTGCCTCGTGTTCGACGAGGCAGGCCACGTGAGCGGTCGCGCCTACCGGGAGTTCACCCAGCACTTCCCGCGCCCGGGCTGGGTGGAGCACGATGCCGCCGAGATCTGGGAGGTCACGCGGGCCGTGGCGCGGGACGCGCTCGACGCGGCCGGCGTCGACGGCCGGCGGCTCGCCGGCATCGGGATCACCAACCAGCGCGAGACGGTCGTGGCGTGGGACCGCGCCACCGGCGAGCCGCTCCACCGGGCCATCGTCTGGCAGGACCGCCGCACGGCCGCGCGCTGCGACGAGCTGCGCGCGGCGGGCAAGGAGCCGCTCGTGCGCGAGCGCACCGGGCTGGTGCTCGACCCCTACTTCTCCGGGACCAAGATCGAGTGGCTGATCCGCCACGGCGACGTCCCGCCCGATGCCGCCTTCGGCACGATCGACTCCTGGCTCGCGTACAAGCTCACCGGGGCGCACGTGACGGACTACTCGAACGCGTCGCGCACGCTGCTGTTCGACATCCGCGAGCTGCGCTGGGACCCCGAGCTGTGCGAGCTGCTGGGGGTGCCGCCGGCCAGCCTGCCCGACCCGCGCCCTAGCGCGGAGGTGTACGGCCAGACGTCGGAGTTCGGCGGCTCGGTGCCGGTGGCGGGCATCGCGGGCGACCAGCAGGCGGCACTCTACGGGCAGGCCTGCCACGAGCGCGGGCTCGGCAAGAACACCTACGGCACCGGCAGCTTCGTGCTCCAGAACGCGGGCACCGAGCTGCCCGAGCCTTACGAGGGGCTGCTCACGACCGTCGCCTGGGGGGTGGGCGGGCGCGTGGACTACGCCCTGGAGGCCGCCATCTTCGTGACCGGCGCCGCGGTGCAGTGGCTGCGCGACGGGCTGGGCATCATCCGGGCCGCCGCCGAAACCGAGGAGCTGGCCCGCTCGCTCGACTCGAACGACGGCGTGTACCTCGTGCCGGCCTTCACCGGCCTCGGGTCGCCGCACTGGGACCCGTACGCGCGCGGGACGATCGTCGGGCTCACGCGCGGGGCCGGCCGCGCCCACCTGGCCCGGGCCGCGCTGGAGGCGATGGCCTACCAGACGGTGGACGCCCTGCGGGCGATGGAGGAGGCTTCCGGCGTGGTGCTCGAGGAGCTGAAGGCCGACGGCGGCGCGGTGGTAAACGGCTGGCTGATGAAGTTCCAGGCCGACGTGCTCGGCGTGCCGGTCGTGGTTCCCGAGGTGTCAGAGACCACGGCGCTGGGCGCGGCCTACCTCGCCGGCGTGGCCACCGGCACGTGGACAGAGCCGGACGTGCGCTCGATGTGGCGCCAGGCCGCCCGCTACGAGCCGTCGATGTCCGCGGACGAGCGCGGCACGCTGCTCGAAGGCTGGGCCCGCGCCCTGGCCAGGGCCGCCAGTAACGAAGCGGAGCGGACCGGGTAGAAAGGCGGAGGGATGAAGGCGCAGGTGTACAAGGACCCCCGCCCGGCGGAGCACTTCGCCGGCTTTCACGAACGCACGCGTACGCGCCGCCCGGACTGGGTCTACGAGCTGGTCCGGCTGATCCTGACGCCCTACCTGCTGTTCTTCTACCGGGCGCGCTGCATCGAGTCGGGCAACCTGCCCCCGGACGGGCCGGCGATCATCGCGCCGAACCACTTCTCGTTCCTGGACCACTTCTTCGTGGCCGTCTACCTGCGCCGCAAGGTGCACTTCATGGCGAAGTCGCAGATGTTCAAGCCGCCGCTCCAGTTCATCTACACGCACGGCGGCGTGTTCCCCGTGCGCCGCGGCCACGCTGACGAGGAAGCCTTCAAGACCGCTCATGCCGTACTGGCGCGCGGCGACATCGTGGTCATGTACGCCGAGGCGGGGCGCTCCCGCACCGGCGAGCTCGGCAAGCCCAGGCACGGCCTCGGGCGCCTGGCGCTGGAGTCGGGGGCGCCGGTTCTGCCGACCGCCATCGCCGGCACCGAGCGCGCGCGCAACTGGAAGCGCCTGCAGTTCCCGAAGGTCACGGTGCAGTTCGGCGAGCCGATCCGCTTCGAGCAGGTCGACGATCCCACGCGCGAGCAGGCCCAGGAGGCGTCCGAGATCGTCTTCGAGCAGGTGCGCTCGATCCACGGACGGCTGCGCAAGGAGGGCCGCCGCGGCGCCGTGCGCGCCGCCCGCGCCGCGCGCCGCGCCGCGCAGGCCGCGGGGCGCCGGCCGATCAGCGCCGACTAGGCGCCTCTCCGGAGCCGCCTCTCGGTGACTTCGAGACGGCGGCTGTTTGTGGCCGTTGGTCTGTCTCGCCCGTTGGTCTGTCTCGCCGCGAAGCGCAAACAGCGGCTGGGGAAGGGCTGCGATGCACAATCCACCCCACCCCCCGACTGTGCGGCAGGTGGGTCGGCTTTCGACGGGATGCGCGCTCGGATCCGGCCCGCCCTGCGCTGCGGCCGCGGGGCGGGCCGCTTTGAGACGCGCGGGGATGGCAAACGCCGCCCACGCTCGCAGCAGACGCCGCGAACGCGACGTTTGCACCGACGTCGTCCGCCCGTCGACGGACCATGGGCACCTCTTGGCTGCCGTTCGGTCACGTTTGCCTCACCCAGAAGCGTTGGGGCGGGCGCCTCTGAGGGCTTCGGCTCGGTCGGTAAACTCGTCCACTCGCACGACCTTGTGATCGCGCAGCGTGTAGACCTCGTAGAGGCGTGTCTCGACTGTGATCCCGCTTGCTCGCCCCCGGCCCCGGAAGTGAGCCGTGACGAAGACGCGGTCGCCGGCGTCGATGAACTGCTCCGCGGTCACCTGGAGGTCGTCCCAGGCGCTCTCGAAGTGCTGAATGTTGTCTCGGATCGCCGCTCGGCCGTAGGACGGCGCCTCCTCGACGGGGTTCATGACGATGTCGGAGGCGAAGTCGGCCACCGCGTCCTCGCCGCCCCGACCGAATATCTCGTACTCCCAGGCGCGGCGCACGATCTCGACGTTCTCCTGCGACATCGCCCGCCGAGTATGCCGCAGGCGGCGCGGGGCGGTTACGCCGCGCAGGCCGCGGGGCGCCGGCCGATCAGCGCCGACTAGGCGCGCCCGACCAGACGAGGAGCGAAACTCCTCGAGGGTGGGGATGATCGGGCGTATGAGATGGATGGCCAACCCCGCGTACCGCGAGCGTGAGCCTTGGCGCCTCGGCGGACCGTGGCTCTGGGCATGGCGGGGCGTCATGGCTGCCTGGCTCACGTGGCTAGCGGTTTCAGGCTCGTGGATCGGCGTCGGCCTGTTCGCTGCGGCGTGGGCCATCTCCGAGGTGAAGCTGCGCCGCTCCTGACACCCTTCCGCCGGTGCTTCGCCGGACCCGCCTGTTCCTCGCCGTGTTCCTGGTCGCCGCCGTCGCGACCCTGGCCGGCCTTGCGTTCACCGGCGCGGACGGTCCGCCCGGCTTCGGCCCGGTCACGGTCGACCCGGGTGAACCCGACCCGTTCGCCTATGACCCCGATCGCGAGGACGAGTTCGTCGAGCGCGCCACCGCCGGGCACAGCCACGTGCTGTACGCCAAGAGCCCCGGTGGCGTAGAAGCCACCGCGCGCCGGGTGGCGCGCTGGCGCCCGCAGGTGGAGGCGGCGGCGGGCGCAGCAGGCCTCGACGCCGACCTGCTCGAGGCGATCGTGTTCCTCGAGAGCGCCGGCAGCCCCGGCGCGCGTGCCAGCGACGACCTCGAGGGCGCCGTCGGCCTGACCCAGATCCTGGCCGGCACGGCCACCAGCCTGCTCGGCATGCGCGTGGACGTCGCGGCCAGCGAGCGGCTCACGCGCCGCATGCGGCGCCGCGGCCCGAGCGCGCGCCTGCTGCACAAGCGCAGGCAGGTGGACGAGCGCTTCGACCCCCGCAAGGCGCTGGAGGGCGCGGCGCGCTACCTGAAGCTCGCCCGGCAGCGCTTCGGGCGCGAGGACCTCACGGTCGTCTCGTACCACATGGGGATGGGCAACCTCGAGAACGTGCTCGCCGCCTACGGCAACCGCGACGCCGGCTGGGCGCAGGTCTACTTCGACGCCACGCCGAGCAACCACCCGCGCGCCTACAGGCTGCTCTCCGGCTTCGGCGACGACTCCGCCACCTACCTGTGGCGCGTCTACGCGGCGCGCGAGATCATGCGGCTCTACCGCGAGGATCGCGACAAGCTGCGCCGCCTGGCTCGACTGCAGACGGCCAAGGCATCCGCCGAGGAGGTGCTCCACCCGCGGTCGCAGACCAAGGTCTTCGAGACGCCGGACGAGCTGGACGAGGCCTACCGGTCAGGCGAGCTGCGGCCGTTCGGCGGCGTCCGCGGGATGCGGCTCGACCCGCAGGCCGGCGAGCTGGCCGGCCGCCTCGACGCCGAGCGCCGGCTCTACCACGGCCTGCGGCCCGAGGCGTACGAGCTCGCCGTCTACCTGGCCGCCGGAGTGCGCGACGTGTCGGGCACGAACGCGTCGTTGACCGTGACGAGCACGGTCCGCGACCTCGAGTACCAGCGGCTGCTGGTCCGCCGCAACCTGTTCGCCACGCGCGCGTACTCGCTGCACACCACCGGCTACGCCTTCGACGTGCGCCGCGACTACGCGAGCCGCGCCCAGGCGCTGGCGTTCCAGTACATGCTCGACCGGCTCCAGTCGCTCGACCTGATCGCCTGGGTGCGCGAGCCCGGCGCGATCCACATCACCGCCTCGAGCGAGGCGGACGGCCTGCTGTAAGCGCAAGCCGCGGGCTCGGCTCGCGGCGCAGCGACGCCGTTCAGTAGACGGCTTGGAGCTCCTGCCACGCGTCCCAGTCGTGGCCGGGCACGATCAGCGCCTCGGGCGTCTCGGTGGCGTACTGGCGGATCTCGCGCAGCGAGCGCCGGAACAGGTGCTCGTCCTCGGTGCGGTAGGGGAGGTGGGTGTGCTCGAGCGTGCGGCGCAGGTAGATCGCGTCGGCCGCCACCAGCACCTCGCCGCTGGTCGTGCGCAGGACGATCGACATGTGGCCGAGCGTGTGGCCCGGGGTGTAGACGGCGCGCACGCTGCCGTCGCCGAACACGTCGAACGAGCGTGCGAAGCCCGAGAACGACTCCACGCCCGGCCCTTCGAAGTCGAGCAGCCGGTAGTCGAAGCCGTGGTCGAACTGGCGCTTCACGTAGCCGTGCAGCTGCCCGTTGTTGGAGGCCGCCTCCCATTCGGCGGAGCTCACGACGAAGGTCGAGTCGGGGAACTCGGAGATGGCGCTCGCGTGATCGATGTGGAGGTGGGTCATCAGCACGACCTTCACCGCCGACGGCTCGATGCCGCGCTTGCGCAGCTGAGCCGGCGCCGACTGCTCGGTCGTCATCTGCACGTCCTTGAAGGTGAACTGCGAGAGCCGGCCGAGGTTCGCCTGCGGCTTGACCGCCACGGATGGGTGGAAACCCGTGTCGATCAGGATCGGCCCCACGCCGGGGTGCTCGACGAGGAAGGCGGGCACGGGCACGGTCAGCCAGTCCTCCTTCTTGACCCGCAGCCCGAACGCGCGCCGCCAGGCGAAGCGGCCCTCCTCGCGCAGGAACCACGCCTGGGGGCCGATCATCTGGCCCGTGAGCAGCGGGTGCAGCCGGACGCGTGCGCCCTCCTGCCCGCCGGGGAGCGGCAGCTCAGCGGGACGGGGCTCGGCCGCGGTCGCCATCTACCGAGACCATAACCCCCTCCCACCACTCGACTTGCTGGCGCTCCGCGGCGATTCCGGCCTCGAGCGCCAGGCGCGGTCCGGCCGGGACCGATTCCGGCATCGTGGCGCGGATCTCCTCGTACTCGGCGAGCTTGCGCCTGTGCGCCTCGAGCTGGACCGGCGCCAGCTCGCCCGGCTCGGCGCCGAAGAAGAGCTTGAGCAGCGCCGGCGCCCGCAGCTCCGGGATCGCGTCGGTGGGCTCGGCGCGCCACTCGGCGAGCTCCCGGCGGCCCTTGTCGGTGATCGCGTAGAGCTTGCGCCGCCGCCCCCCGCGCTCGCGCTGCTCGGTCAGGTAGCCGGCCTTCGCGAGCCGCTCGGGCTCGGTGTAGAGCTGCGCGTGCTGCAGCGTCCAGAAGTTCCCCACCGACGCCGCGACCAGCTGCTTGAGCCGGTAGGGCGTGGCCTCGCCGGCCCACGCGAGGAGGCCCAGCACGATGTAGGAGATCGGTGTCAGGCGCGGCTCTTGCATTAGTCCAATCTAGACGGTACATTGTCGACCATGGCTACCGCAATGTCGCACACGCAGACGACGGACCACCGGCTCGGCTTCACGAGCCTCGAGGAGGAGACGGCGGTCGACAGCCTGCCGGTGGCGGGCGAGCTGCCCGCCTGGCTGAGCGGAGCCCTGGTGCGCGTGACGCCCGCGAAGCTCGAGGTCGGCGAGCGGCGCCTCGATCACTGGTTCGACGGCATCGCGATGCTCAACCGCTTCGGGATCGCGAACGGGCGCGTGTCCTACAAGAGCCGGTTCATCGACAGCGTGGCGTACCGGGATGCCAAGGAGGGCGAGTGGCGCCACGGCGGCTTTGCCACCGACCCATGCCGCTCGCTCTTCAAGCGCGTGCAGTCGATGTTCTCGCCGGACGTGACCGACAACCCCAACGTGAACCTGGCCCGCATCGGCGAGCGCTACATCGCGATGACCGAGACGCCGCTGCCGATCGAGTTCGACGCCGAGACGCTCGACTCCGTCGGGCGCCTCGAGTACACCGACAAGCTCAAGGCGCACGTGACCACCGCGCACCCGCACCACGACCGCGAGCGCGACGAGCTCCTGAACTACCACGCATACTTCTCGCGCGTGAGCAAGTACGTGCTCTACGGGCTGCCGGCGGGGTCGTCGCAGCGGCGCGTGATCGCGGAGCTGCCGGTGAAGGAGCCGGCGTACATGCACGCCTTCGGCATGAGCGGGCACCACCTGATCCTCGCCGAGTACCCGCTGCGCGTGAACCCGCTGAAGATGGCGTTCGCGGGCAAGCCGTTCATCCAGAACTACGTCTGGCGGCCGGAGGAGAGCACGAAGTTCCAGGTGATCGACCGCGAGACGGGGGCGCTGCGCGGCACCTACGAGACGGACGCCTTCTTCTGCTTCCACCATGTCAACGCGTTCGAGCGCGACGGCGACCTGATCATCGACCTGATCGCCTACGACGACCCCTCGATCATCGACACGCTCTACCTGGACGCCGACGGCCCGCGCGGGGCGATCCCGCACACCGAGCTGCGCCGCTACACGATCGACCTGGACGGCGGAGGGGTGAGCTGGGAGAAGCTGGCGGAGGACGTGGAGCTGCCGCGCATCGACTACGGCCGGCGCAACACGCGCGAGTACCGCTACGCCTACTGCTCCCGCAGCGCCGGCGGCTGGTTCGACCAGCTGGTCAAGGTCGACGTGACCGACGGCTCGCAGTCGGTCTGGTCAGCGCCGGGCTGCCACCCCGGCGAGCCGATCTTCGTGCGCGAGCCCGGCACGGAGGCCGAGGACGCCGGCGTGGTCCTGTCAGTCGTGCTCGACGCCGCCGCCGGGCGCTCCTTCCTGCTGGCGCTGGACGCGCACAGCTTCGAGGAGCTGGGCCGCGCGGAGGCGCCGCACCACATCCCGTTCGGGTTCCACGGGCAGTTCCTGCGGGGGTAGGCATCTGGGCTCTCGCCCCCAGGCCCCCGCCGAAGATCGGCTTGCCGGTGGGATTTCAGCGAGTGGCTGCTGGCATATAGGCTTCCGCGCCATGCCGTCGGAACGCTTCGTCGAGGCCCTCAACGACCAGATCGGCCGCGAGTTCAACGCGGCGCACCAGTACACCGCGCTCGCCGCGTACTACGACCGGCTGACCTTCCCGCGCCTGTCCAAGTTCTTCTCCGGCCAGGCCGAGGAGGAGCGCGGGCACGCGTTGAAGATGGTCAACTACCTGCGCGACACCGGTGCCGACCTGCACCTGGGCGCCGTCGCCGCCCCCAAGACGGAATTCGCCGACCACGTGGAGCCGATCAAGCTTGCGCTCGAGCACGAGCGCAAGGTGACCGTTTCGATCTCCGCGCTGTTCGAGATCGCCCGCGAGACGAGCGACTACGCGAGCGAGAGCTTCATGCAGTGGTTCGTGGACGAGCAGGTGGAGGAGGAGTCCACGATGGATGCCCTGCTCCAGGTCGCCGAACGGGTGCGCGAGTACCCGATGATGCTCGAGGAGTTCCTCGCCCGCGACAGCGACGAGCTGGGCGGGTCGGCCTAGACCTCGGCGGCCGCGCGCGCTTCGAACGAGCGGCGCAGCAGCGGCTCGTACTTGTGAAGGCTGGGCGGCACGCCGCGAAGGTGGGCCGGCAGCGGCTCGGTCACCGGGATGCCGAGGGCGCGCAGCAACTCCTCGTCGGCGATCTTGCGTCCGGGGCAGTCGCGGCAGCGGGGGGTCGAACGGCAGCACTTCACGGCGGACCGCACGCTATCAAATTCTCTTAGGGCCGCCTAACAAGGCTCACTGGTTACGCTGGCGCGGGCATGCCCTCGCAGCTCTTTCAGCCCGGACTGCTCGACGACAAGGTCGCGATCGTCAGCGGAGGAGGCTCCGGCCTCGGGCGCGCCAGCGCGCTGGAGCTCGCCGCCCTCGGCGCCCAGGTGGTCGTGTGCGGGCGCCGCGACGAGCCGCTGCGGGAAACCGCCGCCGGTGCCGACGGCGGGCGCGTGGAGGCGCGGGTCTGCGACATCCGCGAGGAGGACCAGGTCGACGCGCTCGTCGACGCGGTGCTTGAGCGCCACGGCCGGATCGACCTGCTCGTGAACAACGCCGGCGGCCAGTACATGACGGCGGCCGAGGACATCACGCCCAAGGGCTTCCGGACGGTGATGCGCCTGAACGTCGAGGGCACCTGGCTGATGACCCACGCGGTCGCGACGCGGGCGATGATTCCGGAGTCGCGCGGCGGCAAGATCGTGAACGTGACGCTCTCGCCCCACCACGGCCTGCCGGGGATGGCGCACTCGTCCGCGGCCCGGGCGGCGGTGGAGAACCTCACGCGCGTGCTCTCGATCGAGTGGGCCCGCTTCGGGATCAGGCTGACGGCGCTGGCGGCAGGGCACTTCGCCACCGACACTCTGATGACGAAATACCCGCAGCAGGTGGTGGACGGCGTGGCCGGGACGGTGCCGCTCGGGAGGCTCGGGACCGAGCAGGAGTTCGCGTGGCTCGTGGCCTACCTCGCCAGCCCGGCGGGCGACTACCACTCCGGAGCGATCCTCACAATCGACGGGGCGCGCGACAACTGGTTCGGGACGTGGCCCCCCGGCGGGCTCACCGACGACGCCGGCAAGCCGCTCGCCGAGCAGCGCAAGCCGAAGCCGTGACCGTTCCCGAGCTGCGCACGGAGCGGCTGGTGATGCGCGGGTTCCGCGAGGCGGACCTCGACGAGTGGGCGGCGATCTGCGCCGAGCCCGAGGTCATGCGCTGGGTGGGCGATTCGGACGGCTTGAGCCGCGAGGACGCATGGCGCCGCATGGCGTACGTCGTGGGCCACTGGGAGCTGCGCGGCTTCGGGAATTGGGCGCTGGTGGAGCACGACACCGGCAAGCTGGTCGGCCGCGCCGGCCTGTACCGCCCCGAGGCGTGGCCGGGCCTCGAGGTCGGGTGGCTCGTGGGGCGCGAGCACTGGGGCCGCGGCTTTGCGCCCGAGGCCGGGCGGGCGGCGATGGAGTGGGGGCGCAACGCGCTCGGGGCGGACCGCATCATCAGCTTGATCGAGGACGACAACGAGCGCTCGGCGCGCGTGGCCGAGAAGCTGGGCATGAGCGTCGTGGGGCGCACCCGCATCGTCAACGGACAGTTCGAGGTGCGCATTTTCGCCGTGGACTTGGGTAGCCAGGAAGCATGACCGCCGATCGGCCGGATGCCCGGCCTCCCGACGACGACGACCCCCTGATCAGCGAGGAAGCGGCCGCAGCCGCGGCCGAGGCGGCTTCCATCGGGGGGCCGCGTCCGGACTACGACGTCGACGACGACCGCCGCGACGAGAGCTGGCGTCCCCTGGAGGAGGCCGGCGAAGGCGAGGCGGAGGGCTTCGAGCTGGCCGAGCGCGATCTGATCGAGGAGGCGTCGCACGGCGACGAGCGGCGTTCCCCCGAGGTGGACTCCTTCACACCCGAGCGCGAATCGGACGAGGCGACCGCCGTCTACGGCGAGCCCGACGAGGTCGATCCCACCGAGGTCGTGAGCGACCCGGCCGAGGACGAGGACGACCCGGGCGCCGGCCCCGGAGTGGCCGCCGACCGCTAGCGCCGGGCGCCGCCCGTCGGGCTCAGCGCCGCAGCAGCGTGGACAGCACGACCTCCGTCACGGTGCGCGTGATGCCCTCCGTCGAGCGGATCCGCTCGAGCGCCGACTCGAGATCCTTCGTGTCGCTCGCGCGCACGTGGATCATCGCGCTGGCCTCGCCCGCCACCGTGTGCGCCGAGACGACGCCCGGCTCCTTCTCGACCACGCGCCTGATCGCCTCGCCGGGCATGCGGCCGTCGCAGTAGAGGTCGACGAACGCCTCGGTGTGCCAGCCGAACGCCGTCGAATCGACGATCGCGGTGTAGCCCAGCAGCACGCCGTCGGCTTCCAGGCGGTCCACACGCCGCTTGACCGCCGGAGCGGTCAGGTGCACGTGGTTGCCGATGTCCTTGAACGAGCGGCGGGCGTTCTGACGCAGCAGCGCAACGATTGTGCGGTCGATGTCGTCCATTCGAGAGTGAATTGTCGCACTCCTGCAACAAATCGGCGTTGCCCGGTCGCATTTATGCCGCAATCATTTAGCGATATGGCCACCACCGCCGTTCCCGTCCCGTCGACACCCCAGCAGGACAGCATGCCGGTGCACGGCATCGACCACGTCGAGTTCTACGTCGGCAACGCGGCGCAGGCAGCCCACTTCTTCACGCGCGCGTACGGCTTCACCGAGACGGCCTACGCCGGGCTCGAAACCGGTCGGCGCGATCGCGTCTCGCACGTGCTCGAGCAGGGCCGCATCCGCATCGTGCTGACGGGCACGCTGATGGGCGGCGACGAGATCGCGGCCCACCACGCGCACCACGGGGACGGCGTGCACAAGATCGCGCTGAGCGTGCCCGACGCCGCCGCGGCCTACGAGCACGCAGTCGCGCACGGGGCGCGCGGCGTCCAGACGCCGCGCTGGGTCGAGGACGAGCACGGGCGCGTCCAGCTCGCCTCGATCGAAACCTACGGCGACACCGTTCACCTGTTCGTCCAGCGGGAGGACTACGACGGGCCGTTCCTGCCGGGGTTCGCAGGCCGCGGGCAGGCGGCCGCCGAGCCGGACGAGCTGCTGCTGATGGCGATCGACCACATCGTCGGCAACGTGGAGCTCGGCCACATGGACGAGTGGGTGGGCTACTACGAGCGCGTCTTCGGCATGACCGAGATGATCCACTTCTCCGACGAGGCGATCTCGACCGAGTACTCGGCGCTGATGTCGAAGGTGGTCACCGACGGCAGCGGTCGCCTCAAGTTCCCGATCAACGAGCCCGCCGAGGGCAAGCGCAAGTCGCAGATCGAGGAGTACATCGACTTCTACCGCGGCGCGGGCGCGCAGCACATCGCGATGGCCACCCGGGACATCGTGGGCTGCGTGGCGCAGCTGCGTGAGCGCGGCGTCGAGTTCCTGACGATCCCCGACGAGTACTACGACGACGTGCCGGAACGGATCGGCGAGATCGACGAGCAGGTCGAGGACCTGCGGAGGCTCGGCATCCTCGTCGACCGCGACGACGAGGGCTACCTGCTGCAGATCTTCACGAAGCCGGTCGGCGACCGTCCGACCGTCTTCTTCGAGATCATCGAGCGCCACGGCGCGCGGGGGTTCGGCGAGGGTAACTTCAAGGCCCTGTTCGAGGCGATCGAGCGCGAGCAGGACCGGCGAGGAAACCTCTAGGAGGCGGGCATGCGCTACGCGAAGCTAGGCAAGGTCCCGGACAAGCGCCACGTGCAGGTGCGGCGCAACGGCGACGGCTCTCCACTGCTGGTGGAGGAAGTGATGGGCTACGAGGGCTTCTCGGGCAACGAGTCGATCCTGCTGCACCTGCAGTCCCCGTGCCGGCTCGGCGACGTCGGCGCATTCCGCGCGATCGAGCGCCAGGAGTGGGTGCCCGACGCCCACGTGCACCGGCTCGCCGACGCCAACCTGGTCGAGCCGGGCGGCGATCCGCTCTCTGGCCGGCGCCTGCTGATGTGGAACGGCGACATCGAGGTGTCCGTGTGCAAGCCGACCGAGGAGCTCGAGCGCTTCTACCGCAACGGCGAGGGCGACGAGGTGATCTACGTCCACCGCGGGCGCGGTGTGCTGCGCAGCATGTTCGGCCGCGTTCCGTTCCGCGAGCGTGACTACCTGGTGATCCCGCGCGGCACCACGCACGCGTTCGAGCTGGCCGAGGGCGAGGAGCAGTTCTGGGTCTGCTTCCACACGCCCGGCGAGCTCGAGACGCCGAACCGCTACCGCAACCGCTACGGCCAGCTGCTCGAGCACGCGCCCTTCTCGCAGCGGGACTTCCACCCACCCGAGGCGCTCGAAACCTACGACGAGGCGGGTGAGTTCCCCGTCACGGTGCGCGTGCGCGACGGCTACCAGGACTACGTGCTGGACCGGCATCCGTTCGACGTCGTCGGCTGGGACGGCTACGTCTGGCCGTACACCTTCAACGCCGACGACTTCGAGCCGCGCGCCGGGCGCTTCCACCTGCCGCCCCCCGCGCACCAGACCTTCCAGGGGCCGAACTTCGTGATCTGCACGTTCGCGCCGCGGATGCTCGACTGGGACCCGCAGGCGGTCACGCTGCCCTACCACCACTCGAACATCCAGTCCGAGGAGGTCATGTTCTACGCCGCGGGGGACTACGCGGCGCGCAAGGGCGTGGACGTGGGCTTCATCACCCTGCACCCCTCGGGCCTGCCGCACGGCCCTCAGCCGGGCGCCGTGGAGAAGGCGCTCGGCAAGCCGTCGACCGACGAGCTGGCCGTGATGTGGGACACGTTCCGCCCGCTGCGGCTGGCCGCCCTCTGGCGCGAGGTCGACCAGCCGGAGTACGCCTACTCGTGGAACCCCGACCGGGTTTCGTCCGGGGCCACCCGGGAAACCGCCGGGCATGGCCAATCGGGATAGGCAAGTCGAACGCGCGCGCGAGGCGCTTCAGGAGAAGGAGCAGGAGGCGCAGGCGGAGGCCGAGCGCAAGGAGCGCGAGGACCGCGAGCGCTCCGAGGACGAGCGCGACCCGGAATCTAAGAGCTCCGGCGATGGAACCGAGTCCCGGCCGGGCTAACCGCAAGCAACCAGGGGCTGCGCGAGGTGAGTGTGGGGGACGTTTCCGGTCATATTGTCCGGAAAGGTCGACCACACTCGGTACGGCCGACCCCCGGGCTCTAGCCGACCGTCTTGCCCATCACGCCGACCAGGCGCGTGATCTCGTCGGCGAACGCCCCGAAGCGCGCGGTGGGGATCAGGTGCGGCCCGTCGCAGAGCGCCTCCTCCGGGGCGGGGTGCGCCTCGACGATGATGCCGTCGGCGCCCGCGGCAACCGCCGCGCGGGCGAGCGCGGGCACCAGCTCGCGCCGGCCGGCCGGGTGTGAGGGGTCCACGATCACCGGCAGGTGCGTCTCCTCCTGCAGGACCGGGACCGCGCTGATGTCGAGAGTGAAGCGGGTGGAGCGCTCGAACGTCTTGATGCCGCGCTCGCAGAGGATCACCCGCGGGTTGCCCTCCTTGAGGATGTACTCCGCGGCCATCAGCAGCTCCTCGAGCGATGCGGAGGCGCCGCGCTTGAGCAGCACCGGCTTGTCGGTCTTGCCGACCTCGGCCAGCAGCAGGAAGTTCTGCATGTTGCGCGCGCCGATCTGAAGCACGTCGGCCGTGTCGACGACCTCCTCCAGCTGGCGCGGGTCGAGCACCTCGGTGACCAGCGGCAGCCCGGTGTCCTCGCGCGCCTCGGCCAGGATCGCGAGCGCCTCCGAGCCGAGGCCCTGGAAGCTGTAGGGCGAGGTGCGCGGCTTGAACGCTCCGCCGCGCAGCATGGTGGCGCCCGCGGCGTTCACCGCGCGCGCGGTTTCGAGTGTCTGCTCGCGCGACTCGACCGTGCAGGGACCGGCGATCAGGCCGAAGTAGCCCCCGCCGATCCGCCGGCCGCGCACCTGGATCACGGTCCGCTCCGGCGACGCGTCCGAGGACACGAGCTTGTAGGGCTTGCTGACGGGCAGCACCTTCTCGACGCCGGGAACCTCCTCGAGCGAGAGGCTGCGGATCATCTCCCGGTCGCCGAAGGCGCTGATCACGATCGAGTCCCTGCCGGGCGCGACGCGACCGTAGGAGCCGGCCTCGCTCAGCCGCAGCAGCACGTCCTCGACCTGATCGTCGGGCGCCTGCCCGCTCATCATGATCAGCTGCTGGAGCTCTGCCGATTCGTCGACGGGCATTCGGCCAGTCTAGGGCGAAAGCCGGACCCGGGCTCTAGCCGAGCCACATGCGGCGCAGCTCTGCAGCGACTCGCGCCGTGACCTCGTCGGAATCCCATTCGGACACGCCAACGCAGCGCCGCACCCGCTCCACGCCGCGCACACCGCCGGTGAGGAAGGCCTCGTCGGCGTCGGCGAGGTCATCGGCGCCCACGGGCTCCTCGCGGACCTCGATGCCGAGGTCGCGGGCCACCGCGATCGCCTGCGCCCTGGTGATCCCGGGCAGCAGCCGGCCGTCCGTCGGGGGCGTGATCACGGTCCCGTCGCGCACCAGGAAGAGGCTGGCGCGCGAGCCCTCCAGCAGCGCGCCGTCGGAGTCCACCACCAGCGGCACCGCCGGCCCGACCTCAGCCTCCGCGCGCTCCAGTAGCCGCCGGTCGGCCCACTTGTGCGCACCGATGCCTCCCGGCACGGCCACGGGGGCCAGCTCCACGGCCCGATCCCAGCCCGGGAACACGAGCTCCCGCTCCACCGCGGCCACCCTCACGCTCGGCATCGGCGCGCCGGCCTCCGGCACCACCGTCAGCCTCAGCCGCCCCAGCTGCGTGTCCGCTGCCGCGTCCGCGATCAGTGCCTGCGCCCCAGCCGGAAGCGGCAGTCCGTACAGGGCATCAAGGCTCGACTCGAGGCGCGCCAGGTGGGCGTCGACCTCGAGCGCCTTCCCGTTCACCACGAGCGTCGTCTCGAAGATCCCCTCGGCCGGGTCCGGCAGGGGCCCGTCGAACCTCTGGGCGATCGTCGCTAACCGATGTGCGTTTGGGGACATTCGCAACTAGCCTAGGACGAGCGGATGGCCACAGAACTGACAGCAGCGCCCGCGAAGAGCGGCTTCGCGGTCACCGTAGCCGATCTGCGCTGCCGCTATCGGCAGGACGGGCTGCGCGCGCTGATCGCCAAGATCGGCGCCCGCCTGCGCAGGTCGCTGTACTGGCACGGCGAGGTGGTCGTGCTCAAGAAGGACCTCGGGCAGATCATGGAGATGGAGTTCTCGGAGGCGCTGCGGATCGAGGAGCTGGACGCGCGCCACCTGCCCGCGCTCTACGAGTTCAACCGCCGGCGCTGCTTCTCGAAGGCCGATGCCCGGGCTGCCGCGGCCGTCGAGCGCGGCTACCGCGGCTTCGCCGGCTTCGTCGGCGACGAGCTGGTGGGCTACTACTGGTGGGTCGACGCCGAGATCGAGCCCAACCACAGCGACATCGCCCACTACGGCCTGGACATCGACCTCCAGCCCGGCGAGGTCTACGGCTTCGACTTCTACCTGCTCGAAGAGCACCGCGGCGACGGCAAGTCGATGGAGTTCCTCTACAAGATCGAGGCTGCTCTGAGCGATCTCGGCTACGACGTCCTGTGGGGCTACGTGGTGGCCGACAACAAGCCGGCGCGCTGGCTCTACAGCCTGCGCGGGTACAAGGCGGTGCGCAAGGTTTCGTCCCGCAGCCTGCTCGGTCGGCGCCGCACGATCCGGACCGTTCCCAGTTGAAGCACGCACCGGTTTTTGCCGATACCTTCGTCGCATGAGCGTTTCCGCCGACATCGAGCAGTTCATCCTGAGCGAGCTCACGCAGGGCCGCGGGATCACGGAGATCGATCCGTCCGAGAACCTGCTGAGCAAGGGAATCGTCGACTCACACGGCGTGATGGAGCTCGTGGGCTTCCTCGAGGAGCGCTACGGCATCGCCGTCGGCGACGAGGACCTCAGCCCCGAGAACTTCGAGAGCGTCACGAGCATCGAGGCATTCGTAGGGCGCAAGCGGAACGGGCAGACGTAGAGGTCGCCTCATGCTGATGGAGTTGCTCTACCAGAGCGCGTCCAGCCGTCCGGACGACGTGGCGCTCGTGTACCGCGACGAGCGCGTCACGCACGCCGAGCTCCTCGACCGGGCCGAGCGCCTGGCCGCGGGCCTCGCCGCCGAGGGAATCGGCGCCGGCGACGCGGTAGCGCTGCTGCTGCCCAACGACCCCACCTTCGTGGCGAGCTACTACGCGATCTCGGGGCTCGGCGCGGTCGTCGTTCCGGTCAATCCCGCCTTCAAGCAGGACGAGCTCGAGTTCTACTTCCGCCAGTGCGGCGTGCGCGCGGTCATCAGCGACGATCGCAGCGCCGGCGTGTGCGAGCGGATCGTGGCCGGCTGGGACGAGCCCGCCCAGGTGATCCCCACCAGCGCGGCGCACGGGCAGGCGCTCACGCTCGACATGCTGATGCGCTCGGAGCCGGCCAAGCTCGACAGGCGCTCCCCGGACGAGCCGCTCGTCTACATGTTCTCCTCGGGCTCCACGGGCAGGCCGAAGCGCGTGGCCCGCACCCACGGGCAGCTGCGCGGCGAGTCGGAGTACTACGACTGGATGGGCATCACCTCCGAGGACAAGATCTTCTGCACCATCCCGCTGTTCCACACCTACGGCATGGGGTGCTGCATGCTCGCGGCCACGCGCACGGGCGCGAGGCTCGTGATCCTGGAGGACCCGAACCCGTTCCTGCTGCGTCGCCAGCGGGCACTCGAGCTGATCGAGGCCGAGGGCGTGACGATCTATCCCGGCGTGCCGTTCAACTTCCGGCTCATGGCCGAGGCGCCGGCGTCCGCGGACCTCTCCTCCGTGCGTTTGGCCTTCTCCGCCGGCACGGCGCTGCCGCGCCCCTTCTTCGACGGGTTCCTCGACAAGTTCGGCGTGCCCGTGCGCCAGCTCTACGGCTGCACCGAGGCCGGGACGCTGACCGCCAACCTCGACGACGACCCCGTGGCCAGCTTCGAGTCGGTCGGGCAGCCCGTCGACGGGGTGGAGGTGCTGATCGAGGACGACGAGGGCCAGCTCGTTCCCCCCGGGACCGTGGGCGAGATCGCCGTGAAGAGCCCGGGCCTCACCGACGGCTACGCGGACATGGAGGAGCTCAACCGCCAGGCGTTCCGCGACGGCTTCTTCCTCAGCGGCGACCTCGGTCAGCTCGACGAGGAGGGCCGCCTGACCATCACCGGCCGCAAGAAGCTCCTGATCGAGGTGGGCGGCTACAAGGTCGACCCGATCGAGGTCGAGGACGTCGTGGTCGCGCACCCCAAGGTGGCCGAGGCGGTGGTGGTAGGAGTTCAGACCAAGGTCCAGGGCGAGGAGCTGGTCAAGGCTGTGGTGGTGCCCAGCGACGAGCTCGACGAACGCGACCTGATCGGCTTCTGCCAGCAGCGTCTGGCGAACTTCAAAGTGCCGCAGGTTGTCGAATTTCGGGAGGAAATCCCGAAGAGTCCGCTCGGAAAGATCCTGCGTAAGTACCTGATCTGAAAAAGACGGCTGGAGACGGTCGCCTACCCGCCGAAACCGGTCTACCCTGGATCCCTTGAAGACGCTGCTGATCGACAACTACGACTCCTTCACCTACAACCTCTTCCAGCTGCTGGCGGAGGCGAATGGTGAGGAGCCGATCGTGGTGCGCAACGACGGCGCCACGTGGGCGGAGCTGGCCGGCGGGGACTTCGACAACGTCGTCATCTCGCCCGGGCCGGGCAGCCCGGATCGCCCCAAGGACTTCGGCGTGTGCGCGGACGCGATCCGCGAGGCCGACGTGCCGCTGCTCGGCGTGTGCCTCGGTCATCAGGGCGTCGGCCACATCGCGGGCGCCGAGGTCGTGCACGCCCCCGAGGTGATGCACGGCCGCCTCAGCGCCGTCTACCACGACGAGTCGCCGCTGTTCGCCGACATCCCGCAGGGCTTCCAGGTGGTGCGCTACCACTCGCTCTGCGTCGAAGAGCCGCTGCCCGAGGACCTCCAGGCGACCGCGTGGACGAGCGACGGCGTGGTCATGGGCCTGGCGCATCGCCGCAAGCCGATCTGGGGCGTGCAGTTCCACCCCGAGTCGATCTCCACCGACTGGGGCCGCAAGCTGCTGGCCAACTTCCGCGACCTGACGCTCTCCCACTCCGGGAGGCGCACGGCGCCGATCGCCTCGGGCGGGGGATCCGAGCGCAAGTGGTCGCCGCCGCAGCGCCCGCGGCTGAGCCTGCAGGTCGAGCGCATCGACCGCGTGTACGACCCGGAGCAGGTGTTCGTCGACCTCTACGGGGACCACCAGTACGCCTTCTGGCTCGACAGCAGCAGGATCGACGAGCGCTCGCGCTTCTCCTTCATGGGCGCCAGCGGCGGGCCGCTCAGCTCGGTCATCAGCTACGACGTGAGCGCCCGGCAGGTGAAGGTCGCCAGGGGCGTGTCGAGCGAGGTGCACGACGAGTCGATCTTCGACTACCTCAGCCGCGAGATGAAGCGGCTGCGCTACCTCTCGGACGACCTGCCCTTCGACTTCAACTGTGGCTTCGTCGGTTACTTCGGCTACGAGCTCAAGGCTGACTGCGAGGGCGATCTGCCGCACCAGTCGACCATGCCGGACGCGGCGTTCATCTTCGCCGACCGGCTGATCGCCTTCGACCACTACGAGAAGTGCGTGTACCTGCTGTGCGTGACCGAGCCGACCAGCGAGGACGAAGGCAGGCGCTGGATCAGCGAAACGGCCGCGCGGCTCGACGCGCTGCCGCCGCTGGAGCCGGTGGAGCGCGAGCCGAGCGCCGGCGGCGGGCTGGCCGAGTTCTACCTGAGCCGCTCCCACCAGCAGTACCTCGACGACATCGCGCGCGTAAAGCAGTACCTCACCGACGGCGAGAGCTACGAGGTGTGCCTGACGAACAAGGTGCGCACCGAGATCGCGCCCGAGCCGCTCCCGCTGTACCGGACGCTGCGGCACATCAACCCCGCCCCGTTCTCCTCCTACCTGCGCTTCGGCGAGGCGACGGTGGTCAGCTCATCGCCCGAGCGCTTCCTCAGCATCGGCCGCGACCGCTGGGTGGAGGCCAAGCCGATCAAGGGAACCACCGCCCGCGGCGCCGACCGCGCCGAGGACCTGCGCCTGGCGGAGGAGCTGCGCACGAGCGAGAAGAACCGCGCCGAGAACCTGATGATCACCGACCTGCTGCGCAACGACCTCGGCGTGGTCTGCGACATCGGCACCGTCCACGTGCCGCACCTGATGGCGATCGAGTCCTTCGAGACCGTCCACCAGCTGGTGTCGACCGTGCGCGGGCGGCTGCGCGACGACGTCGAGCCGCCGGACGGCATCCGCGCCTGCTTCCCGGGCGGGTCCATGACCGGCGCGCCGAAGAAGCGCACGATGGAGATCATCGACGAGCTCGAGGGCGAGGCGCGCGGGGTCTACTCCGGCGCGATCGGCTACCTCGGCCTGAGCGGCGGCTGTGACCTGAACATCGTGATCCGAACGATCGTGATGGACGGCGAAACCACCACGATCGGCTGCGGCGGGGCGATCGTGATGCAGTCGGACGCCGAGGACGAGTATCAGGAGATCCTGCTGAAGGCGAGCGCGCTGATCAACGCGCTGGCGGCGTACGCCGTGCCCGGCGGCGAGATCCGCGTGCACGAGGGCGAATCGCGGCTGACCGCCGCCGGAGAGCGGTGAAGGCCGAAGCCTCCGTAGCCGGTGTGGCGCAGCTGCTCGACGCGAGCGCCGCGGACAACCTTGCGCTGGTCCACGGCGACGAGCGCATCACCTATGGCCAGCTGGGCGAGCGGGTCGACCGGCTCGCCGGCGCCCTGGCTGCTCGCGGCCTCACCAACGGAGCGCCCGTCGCTCTGCTCTTGCCCAACGTGCCGGCGTTCGTCGTCGCCTTCCTGGCCATCCTGCGCGCCGGCGCCGTTGTCGTTCCGCTGAATCCGCATTTCAAGGAAGCCGAGCTGGAGTTCCACTTCCGCGAGTGCGGCGCCAAGGCCGTGATCACGGATGAGCTGGGCAGCGGAGTCTGCACCGCCGTGGCGGGCGGGCTGGAGGACCCGGCCGAGGTGATCGTGGACCTCGCGCCGCTAATCGAAGATGGCGGCACCCCGCCGCCGGTCGCTGCCGCCGCCGACGACGCCGTCTTCCAGTATTCGTCCGGCTCGACGGGGCGCCCCAAGCGCGTGCCGCGCACGCACGCGCACCTGCGCGCCGAGGCCGACGGCTACGTGGCCGCCATCGGCCTCAGGGCGGAGGACACGGTCTTCTGCACGATCGCGCTGTTCCACACGTACGGCATGGGCTGCTGCCTGCTCGCCGCCGTGCGCAGCGGCGCGACGCTCGTGCTGTTCGACAACCCAAACCCGTTCGTGCTGCAACGTGCCCGCGCGCTGTCCCAGATCGAGCGTGAAGGCGCGACGGTCTTCCCCGGGGTGCCGTTCACCTTCCGGATGCTCTCGGAGGCGCCCGAGGAAGCCGACCTGTCGTCGCTGCGGCTCTGCTTCTCGGCGGCCGCCGCGCTGCCGCGCGCGACGCTCAAGGCCTTCCAGGAGCGCTTCGGCGTGCCCGTAAGGGAGCTGTACGGCTGCACCGAGGCAGGCTGCGTGACCGTCAACTTGGACGCCGATCCGGACGGCACTGTGGGCTCCGTCGGGACGCCGATCGAAGGGGTGGAGCTGCGCATCGCCGACGACGCCGGCGAGCCCGTCGAAGAGGGGCGGATCGGCGAGGTGCTGATCCGAAGCGTGGCGATGACACCCGGCTACGCCGACGCCGACGAGCTGAACTCCGTGGCGTTCCGCGACGGCTGGTTCCGCTCCGGTGACCGCGGCCGTATCGACCCGGAGGGACGGCTCTTCCTGACCGGCCGCACGAAGCGATTGATCGACGTGCGCGGCGACAAGGTCGACCCGATCGAGGTCGAGGACGTGCTCGCCGTGCACCCCAAGGTCGCCGAGGTGGTGGTCGTGGGCGTGGAGAGCGGCGTCCCCGGCGAGGAGTTGGTCAAGGCCGTGGTGGTCCCCGCCGGGGACTGCCAGGAGCGCGAGCTGATCCGCTACTGCCGCGAGCGCCTGGCCGACTACAAGGTGCCGAGCCGCATCGAGTTCCGCGAGGAGATCCCCACGGGCCCCGGCGGCAAGGTGCTGCGGAAGTACCTGATCGACTGATCCGCGTGCCGCGGCCGCTCTTTGGGCTCGGGCGCAAACAGCAGCGGTAAGGGGTGCGTGGGCGCCGGCCCCGGCGGTGTCCCCTAGCCGAGGTCCCGGAAGAAACGGGACGCATAGTCCCGCAACTTCCGGAACCCCCCGCCGAAGCGCGACCCCGGTCCGACTCGGCGTGGCTCAGATATACATGCCGCCGAACTGGCCTCCCGTCACGTTCAGCACCTGCCCGTGCACGTAGTCGGCCCACGGTGAGCAGAGGAAGAACACCGGGCCGGCGGCCTCCTCGGGGGTCGCGGGGCGGCCGAGCGGGATGATCGCCGCGGCCAGTGAGCGCATCTGCTCGGGGATGCCGAGGTCGATCTGCTTGCCCTCGATCTCGATCTTGCCGCCCTCCTCCTTGGAGGCGGTCAGACGGGTTTCCACGAAGCCGAACGCCACCGCGTTCACGTTGATCTTGAATCCGCCCCACTCCTTGGCGAGCGTCTTGGTCAGGCCGACCACGCCTGCCTTGGCGGCCGAGTAGTTGACCTGGCCGGCGTTGCCCATCGTGCCCGAGATGGAGCTGACGTTGACGATCTTGCGGAAGACCTCGCGGCCCTCGTCGCGCTCCTTCTTGGCGGGCTCGCGCAGGTGCGGGGCGGCGGCGCGAATGACCCGGAACGGGACCACCGTGTGGATGTCGAGCATCGCCTGGAACTGCTCGTCGGTCATCTTGTGGGCCACGCCGTCCCAGGTGTAGCCGGCGTTGTTGACGATGATGTCGATCTGGCCGAACTCGTCCACGGCCCTCTGGACGAGCTGATCGGGCACTCCCGGTTGGGTCAGGTCGCCTCCGAACACCGCGGTCTCGCCGGCGATCTCGGACGCCGCCTGCTCGGCGACGTCTCCGTCGAGGTCGTTGATCAGGACACGAGCGCCCTGCTCGGCAAGCAGCTCTGCGGTGGCGCGGCCGATGCCCCGGGCGGACCCGGTGACGATCGCCGCTTTTCCATCGAGGACTCCCACTGAGACGTTCTCCTTGTTAGCTGGTTGGTGAGGCGGGGGATGAGGGTGTGGGGGCGGTATTCCACCAGACCATGAGCCCGATCACTCTCAATGCCGTTCGCTACGGGATCCCAGCGGTCTTGCTGATCGCCGGGCTCGTGGTTTCCGTTGTCGGCGGGAGCGTCGGCGTCGCAGGGGGCGCCATGTTCATCAGCGCGGCCACGGCCGTGCTCCTGCTCAACGTGCTCTACCGCATCGGCGTCGAGGGCGACAAGGCCCGCGACCGCGAGGAAGAGGCACGTCACTTCTTCGACGAGCACGGCCGCTGGCCGGACGAGTAGCTACAGCCCCAGCTGCTTCCCGAGGATCTCCTTCATCACCTCGTCGGTGCCGCCGCCGATCGGGCCGAGGCGCGTGTCGCGCACCGCGCGCTCGTTCTCGTATTCCTTCATGTAGCCGGCGCCGCCGTGGATCTGGAGCGCGTCGTCGGCCACCTCGTACGCCGCTCGCTGGCTGATCAGCTTCGCCTCGGTCACCTCTCGGATCGCGTTCTCGCCGCCGGTGAACAGGCGCAGCGCGTGGTAGGTGAGCGAGCGCGCGGCCTCGTGCTTGATCGCCATCTCGGCGATCTTGTGCCGGATCGCCTGGTGCTTGCCGATCGGGCGGCCGAACGCCGTGCGCTCGCCGGCGTAGGCGACGCTGCGCTCGATCATGCGGCCCATCGACCCAACCGCTCCCAGGGCCATCAAGAGCCGCTCCCACTGGAAGTTGGCCATGATCAGGTAGAAGCCCTTGTTCTCCTCGCCGAGCAGGTTCTCGTCACCGACGAAGACGTCGTCGAAGGCGAGCTCCGCGGTGTCGGACGCGCGCCAGCCGAGCTTCTCCAGCTTCTTCGACACCGAGTAGCCCTCCATGCCCTTCTCGATCAGCAGGAAGGACAGGCCCTCGTGGCCGCCGTCCTCGGTCGTCTTCACGGCGGTCACCACGAAATCGGCGCGGACGCCGTTCGTGATGAACGTCTTCGAGCCGTTCACGACGTAGCCGCCGTCGACCTTGCGCGCGAAGGTGCGGATGCCGGCCACGTCCGACCCGGCTCCGGGCTCGGTGATCCCAAGTGCCGCGATCCGCTCGCCGCGGATGGCCGGCGCGAGGAACCTCTGCTTCTGGTCCTCCGTGCCGAACTTCCAGATCGGCGGCGTGGCGATCCCGATGTGCGCGCCGATCCCGGCCGACAGTCCGCCGGAGCCGGCACCGGTCAGCTCCTCGGTGAGCACGGCGTCGTGCACGTAGTCGCCGCCCTGGCCGCCGTACTGCTCCGGGTACTTGAGGCCGAGGTAGCCGAGCTCCGCCATGCGGGTGAAGACCTCGTTGGGGAACCACTCGGCGTCCTCCCACTCGCCGACGTGGGGCCGCAGCTCGGCGGCGACGAACCGGCGGATCGTCTCGCGCAGGTGCTCGTGCTCGTCCGTGAAGGGGGGTATCGGCCGCCGGGCTGCGGCGGGCGGCAGCCCCTTCTCGGTCAGCGTCATGTCGCGGTCGGGAGCACGGTGCGGATCACGAAGTCCGCGAGCGGATCGGTCAGCTCGGCGAGTTCCTCCGTGAGCCCTTCCTCGATGCGCGCGGACACGAGCTCGAGGATCGCGCCAACCACGCCGAGCGCCACGACGGCCGAGAGGGGCTCCACGTTCGGGTCGTCCTCGCGCGCCTGGCGGTTGACATCCACGTAGCGGTCCGCGAACACCTGCAGCACCGCGCGCCGCCTGGCGAGCCCGACCGGCCCGAGCGCGTACACCTCGAGCACGATGGCGCGGCAGAAGGCGGGCTCCTCGGACAGCACCGCCAGGAAGGTCCGCAGGCCGGCGACGAGCCGCTCGCGCGGCTCTTCGGCCAGCTCGAGCGCCTCCGCGAGCCGGCCGAGCACGAACCCGATGCCGGTGTCGTACATCGCGAGGAAGCAGTGCTCCTTGTCCCGGAAGTGCTCGTAGAAGGTCTTGCGCGACACCCCGGCATGCGACACCACGTGGGCGATCGTGGTGGCGCCGTAGCTGTGCTCGGCCACGGCTTCGGCCATCGCGTCCATCAGCCGGCCGCGCTGGGACGCGAGCACCGCCTCCCGTGTAAGCGAATGACGTCCGGAGGGGAGCGGCCCGACGCTCGGGTCCGCCAACAGGAAGGGTCGGTCTTGCACGTTCAGAAACGCTAGCGTACTATTCGGAAACTTTGTAGTTTTCGCCGGTTGAGAGTCGCTCAGTCGCCCGCGAAGACGTCGAGCGGCAGGGCGGCCGAAACCAGGGCGTTCGGCGCATCGACCAGCTCGGAGATCCGCAGCTCGGCGGCCACGCTCATCAGCACGTAGGCCGATTCGCGGCCGAGGCCGCGCTCGGCGGTGAGCCAGCCGAGCAGCTCCAGCAGCGCTCGCCGGGCGGCGAGGTTGAGGTCCAGGTCCCCCTGCCCGCCGGCGTCATCGAGCGGGATGCCTGTGGTGGCGAACATGGCGCGCGGCGGCCGCGGCGGCGCCTCGTAGCAGGGGAAGGCCGGGCGCCAGCCGCCGCGACGCACGCCTACGCGGAAGGTGGCCGAGCCGCCCGTCTCGATCGCGGAGATGCAGACCTCGCCGTCGCCCTGGGCGAAGTGCAGGTCGCCCACCGACAGCAGCGCCCCGGGCACGTGCACGGGCAGCCACAGCCGAGCGCCGGGGCCGAGGTCGCGGATGTCCATGTTGCCGCCGTTCTCGCGCGGCGGGTAGGTGCGCAGGCCGTCCGCCGCGGCGGGCGGCCAGGCCAGCTCGGGAGATGGCGGGTTGGCCGTCCCGATCGCCGCCTCGCGTGCCCGAGCGCGCTCGAGCAGCTCCCAGGAGGGGGCCACGCCGATCGTGCCGGCGTGCACGCAGGCGGGGACGACCACGCCGGGCACCTGCTCGGAGCGGGCGTGGGAGCCGTCGAGCTCCCAGCGAGCGAGGAAGGGCCGCTCGAACAGGTCGCCCAGGAAGCCGGAGCCCGACCAGATGGCGGTCCAGCCGAAGTCGTCGGTTTCGTAGCCGAGCACCTCGAGCTCGAGCAGATCGCCCGGCTGCGCGCCGGCCACCTCGAGCGGTCCGGTGAGCGGATGCGCTATCGACGGCGTGGCGAGCAGGTCTTCGTGGGCGGAGTGTCGACCGAGCTGGCGATCGCGCGAGTCGCGCAACTCGAAGGTGACCTCGGCGCCGGGCTCGACCGAGGCCACGGGCTCCAGGTCGGGGTGCCAGCGGTTGTGGCCGTTCGCGGCGCCCTCGTGGAGCGGCACGGAGCGGTCGATCTCGATGCTGAGTTGTCGCAAATGTGCCTCGATTCGTGCGGAAGCCCGTGCCATCATCGCTGTCGTGCGGCGGCGCGAGTTTCGCGAGATGATGGACAAGATCGGCGAGGAGCATCGGCTCCAGCGCGAGGCTTTGGCGCGCTGGGCCGAGGAAGGGCGCCAGCGGGACGAGGAAGGGCGCCAGCGGGACGAGGAAGGGCGCCGCCGTGACGTGGAGCTAGGTCGGAGCGCAGAACAGCAGCGGATCGAGTTGCGTGCGTTGCGGGAGGATCAGAAACGTCGGTTCGACGCGATCGACGTGGCGGTCGAGAACGACCGGCGGGTCACCCGCGAGATTCTCCTCGAGCTGCGCGAGGGACGCGCGATGCTGCGGGACATGCGGCGCGGCATCCAGGCCAACACCGAGGGCCTGCTGCGGGTGCTCGACGAGTTCCGGCGCGATGACGGGCCCGGGCCCGCGGCCGCGGGCGCCTAGAGCCCGTACGAGCGGCCGATCACGTCCAGCATCACCTCGTCGGTGCCGGCGCCGATGCGGTTCAGGCGCATGTCGCGCCAGGCGCGCTCGATGCCGTACTCCTTCATGTAGCCGGCGCCGCCGTGGATCTGGAGGCACTCGTCGGTGACCTCGCACGCCATCCGCGCGGTGTAGAGCTTGGCCATCGAGATCTCGCGGACGGGGTACTCGCCGTTCTGGAAGCGCCAGGCGGTCGTGTAGACCATCTGCCGCCCCGCCTCGATCTTCGTCGCCATGTCGGCGAACTTGTGGCGGATCGCCTGGAACTTGCCGATCTGGCGGCCGAAGGCGGTGCGCTCGGTCGCGTACTGGAGCGTGCGGTCGAAGCACTTCTGCGCCCCGGCCACGCACCCCGCCGCGCCGATCAGCCGCTCGCCCTGGAGCTCCCACATGATGTGGTAGAAGCCCTTGCCCTCCTGGCCCAGCATCGCCTCCTGGGGCACGCGCACGTCCTGGAATGCGAGCAGCGCGGTGTCCGAGGAGTGCATCCCGAGCTTCTCCAGCTTCTTCTCGCGGATGACGCCCGGCGCGTCCATGTCCACGAGGAACAGCGTGAAGCCGTCGTAGCCGGCGTCGGGGTCGGTCTTGGTCACGAGCACGATGAAGTTGGCGCGGTGGCCGTTGGTGATGTAGGTCTTCGAGCCGTTGATCACCCAGTCGTCGCCGTCGCGCACGGCGCGCGTCTTGATGCCGGCCACGTCGGACCCGGCGTCCGGCTCGGTGATGCCGAGGCAGGCGATCTTCTCGCCGCGGATGGCCGGCACCAGGTAGTTCTGCTTCTGCTCCTCTGAGCCGAACAGGAACACCGGCGGGGTGGCCATGTCGGTGTGCACCGCCACGCCCATCGCGAGCCCGCCGGAGTTGCAGTTCGTCATCTCCTCGGCCAGCACGAGGTTGCAGTAGTAGTCGCCGCCCTCGCCCCCGTACTCCTCCGGATAGGAGAGCCCGAGGAAGCCGAGCTCGCCCATGCGGGTGAAGACGGAGTCGGGGAAGGTGGTTTCCTCCCACTCCTCGGCGTGCGGCGCCAGCTCCTTCGTCACGAACGCGCGGATCGACTCTCGCAGCTGATCGTGCTCCTCGGTGAAGATGAAGTGCTTGCGGCGGGAGCCGTGGTCGGGCTTGAGCAGCGCGTCGGCGGTGGCCATGTGCCGAAGCTACCGGAGCCCTGCGGAAAAGTAAACAGTGGCACTTCCTACTTTCTGCTCGGTCGAGGCCGGTCGCGCGGCCGCTCGATGGCCGCCGCGCTCCGGTAGCTTGCGCGAATGAGCGAGCGCGAATTCGACGTTGTGATCCTCGGCGCCGGGCCGGCCGGTGAGGTGTGCGCGGGGCGGCTGGGCGAGTCCGGCTTGAGCGTGGCGATCGTGGAGCGTCACCTGATCGGAGGCGAGTGCTCGTTCTACGCGTGCATGCCGTCGAAGGCGCTGCTGCGCCCGGGCGAGCTGCTTGCCGAGGTGCGGCGCATTCCGGGCGTGCGCGAGGCGGTGGCCGGCCAGCTCGACGTGCGGGCCGTGCTGGACCGCCGCGACGAGATCATCCACAACCTCGACGACAAGCACATGGAGCCCTGGCTCACGGAGCGCGGCGTGACGCTCGTGCGGGGGAGCGGCCGCTTCGACGGCGAGCGCCGCGTGGTCGCGGGGGACGAGACGCTCACCGCCCGCCGCGCGGTCGTGGTCGCCACCGGCAGCGGTCCGCTGATGCCCCCGATCGACGGCCTCCAGGATGCCCGGCCGTGGACCAACCGCGAGGCCACGACCGCCAAGCAGCCGCCGGGCCGCCTGACCATCCTCGGCGGCGGCGTGGTCGGGGTGGAGCTGGCGCAGGCCTGGCGCAGCCTCGGGTCGCAGGTCACGCTGATCGAGCGCGGGGATCGCCTGATCCCGCGCGAGGAGCCGTTCGCCAGCGACGACGTGGAG
>JAXDIG010000050.1:0-126951 GCA_034664125.1 Thermoleophilaceae bacterium
CGCAGGTTCGACTCGACCATCTTCTGCTTCGCGTCGAGGTCGCCGCGCTCGATGCGCTTGGCGAGGTCGACCTCCTCCTGCGCGGTGAGCAGCCTGACCTTGCCGATGTCCTTCAGGAACAGCTGAAGGGAGTCGGTGGTCATGTCCGGCTTCAGGTCGATCGAGGCCTTCTTGCGGCGGCTGCGGCGATCCACCGCGCGCTCCACCTGAGGCTCGCTGGCGGTGGGGTCGTCCTCGACGAGCTCAATCTCGCTCTTTTCGAGAAAACCGTGCAGCTCTTCGACGTCTCCCTCGTCGAGTTCCACCTCGGCCAGCGCGACGGCCACCTCGGCGTAGGTCAGTACTCCGGTCTGGCGCCCCTTGGCGACAAGCAGCCTGACCTCTTCGAGCTCTTGCAGTTCAGCTACAGACATTCCGTTCCTTGGCGTCAGGCATGGCCCGGCAAGACCCGCCGGGCCCAGTAAATCCAACCTGGTACCACACTAACGCTACAGATAGTGAAGTCAAGCGACGGAAAGCCGAATTTCCGCCGACTGGACAGTCAACCAACAAGTCATCTACTCCAATAGGTCGAAGGCGATACGCCAGTTCGTGCACTTGGGCGCTTGTCCCCACTCCGGGTACGTCACCAAACCTGTCGGCGACCCCTTCTGGCGGCTGTACCCGGACCGCCGAGGACTAGACTTCTTCCCGATGGAAGACGACGGAGGCGTGCTCGGAAACCTGCCGCACTCGCGCCCGGGAAGGCGCAGCTCGAAGCGGCCCGCAACGCCGCGGACGGCGCCCAGGCCAGCCACCGAGCGGATCGAGGAGCCGGCGCAGAGCGACCCCGTCGGGAACGCCATCCGCACCGCGACGGGGCTTGCGGCGGCCGGGGCCCGCGTCGCGAACGGCGTCGCACGCGAGGTCGTGCGGCGGCTGCCCCGCCCCTAGCGCCGCCTGTCGCGGACCTGGCGGGAGTATGCTCCGCGCCCATGCCTGGCGCGAAGGAATCTCCTCGCTGCCTCATCGTCGATGATCATCCGGTGGTCAGGGCGGGGGTGCGGGCGGTGCTGGAGCAGGCTTTCGGTGACTCCCGCATCAGCGACGCGGCCACTCTCGAGGAGGCCACCGCGGCGCTCAACGGCGAGGCGCCAGACGTCGTGATCGTGGACCCGTGGCGGGTCGGCGTGGACGTAGGCGAGGTCGTCGGCAAGCTGCGCGGCGAGCTCAAGGCGCCCATCGTCGTGTTCACCTCCGACGGCGGGGCGCGCCTGCTGAGCGAGGCGCTCAAGGCGGGCGTCAAGGGCTACGTTCGCAAGGACTCGCCGTCCGAGGACCTGATCCGCGCGATCGAGGCCGCCCGCGTGGGCGAGTTCTACGTCGACCCGGGCCTCTCGTCGACGATCGTGCTGGACGAGGGCGACCGCACCCTCAGCGCCCGCCAGCGCGAGATCCTTCAGATGCTCGCCGACGGCATGCAGACCGATGCCGTGGCGCAGAAGCTCGGCCTCTCGACCGAAACCGTGCGCACGCACACCAAGCGGATCCTGGCGAAGCTCGACGCGTCCACGCGCACGCAGGCCGTGGCGATCGGGATCCGGCACGGCCTGATCGAATAGCCGGATGACGGCCGGGGGCTCGCGCCCCCGGACCCCCGTGAAGATTGATGACAGCCGGGGGCTCGCGCCCCCGGACCCCCGTGAAGATTGGCTTCGCGCTTAGGGCGCCGGCGGGGGGCTGCCGGCTGCCGGGCCTACGGGGATCCGTTGTTCGTCTCTTCGGCCACCTCGGCCGCCGGCGCCGGCTCGCCCATGGCCACGTTGTCTCCGGCCGCCTTCGCCCTGTACATGGCGCGGTCTGCCGCGTCGATCAGCGCCTCGGCATCCTCGCCGTGCTCCGGGCACGACACCACTCCGATCGACAGGCCGACGGGCGGGTCTGCCGGCACCGAAACCTCCTCGACGACCGCGCTGGCGAGGCGCTCGCCCAGCAGGCCGGCCGCCGCGGGCTCCTGCTCGGGCGCCAGCACGCAGAACTCGTCGCCGCCGAGCCGCGCGGCCACGTCGACGGTGCGGATCGACCGCTGCAGCGCCATCGCGACCTGCATCAGCAGCCGGTCGCCGGCCTGGTGGCCCTGCGAGTCGTTGACCCGCTTGAGCCCGTCGATGTCCATCAGCAGGAGCCCGAACGGGTGGCCGTAGCGCTTCTGCATCTCGAGCATCTTCGCGAGCTCCCGCTGGAGGTGGCGCAGGTTGCCCAGTCCGGTCAGCGGGTCGGTGTTCGCCTGCGACTCCAGCTCGCGCGAGCGGCTGCGGACCAGCTCCTCGACGGCGACGGCCTGGATCGCGCCGGTGGCGTCGGCCAGCCGCTCCACCGCGTCCGCGAAGCGCTCAGGCTCGTTCTCGCTCAGCTCGTCGCGCAGCGCGCGCACCAGCACCGCCTGGAGCGCGGCGATGTCGCGCGCCACCTCGGCTGGGCTGGTTTCGCGGCCACCGCGCAGCCCGGCCAGCGCCGCGGCTCGCTGCGTCTGCTGCTCGCTCAGCTCGTAGGGGTCGCCGTTGGCGCTCGCGATCGACCCCACGATGTCGCTGATCAGCTCGGGCAGCTCGCGCGCGATCTGCTCGGTGGGAAGCTCGCTGATCTCGTCGAGCGAGGCGCGCTCGATCAGCCGGACGAGCCATGCCTTGGCGAGCTCGTCCCGCGAGCGGTCGAGGCGCGCGAGTGGGCCCCGGATCGGTGTCATGCGTTTGCGGTCACTGGATGGACCGGATCTCGCCGGCGGCTGTAACCATCCTAGTCGTGGAAACGGCGGAGTAGACCCGTATTCACGGATGGCGCGCCACTGACAAGATGCGACCCGATGACGGAGCTGATCGCAATAGCGGAGGCGCGCCGGCGGGTATTGGCGGCCCTACGGCCGCTGCCGACCGAACCGGTGGCGGTGGCGGAGGCGCTCGGGCGGGTGCTGTCAGAGGAAGTTCAGAGCGCCATCTCAGTGCCCCCGTTCGACAGCTCCGCGATGGACGGCTACGCGGTGATCGCCGGGGAGGCGGCGGAGCTCGAGGTGATCGGGGAGTCGCGCGCCGGGCACCCTGCCGCCATCTCGCTCAGGCCGGGTGCGGCCATCGCGATCTCGACCGGCGCCACCGTTCCCGAGGGCGCCACGGCCGTGGTGCCCGTCGAGCACACGGAGCCCGCGAGCACAGGTGCCGTGCGCGTGCCCGACACCGAACCGGGCGCCAACATCCGCCGCGCCGGCGAGGACATCGCCGCCGGCGAGGTGGTCCTGCGTGCGGGCGACGTGCTCGCTCCTGCTGCCCTCGGGGTGGCGGCATCGGTCGGTCGCGGCTCCGTGTCCTGCGCCCGCCGGCCGCGCGTGGCGCTGCTGGTCACCGGCGACGAGCTGACCGAGCCGGGCGAGCCGCTCGCGCCGGGCGGCATCTACAGCTCCAACCGCTATGCGCTGGCGGGACAGGTGGAGCGCGCCGGCGCCGCCCTCGTGGGTCGCGAGCACGTGCGCGACAGCGCCGAGTCCACGCGCGCCGCGCTCGGGTCTGCCCTGGACGCCGCGGACGTGGTCGTGGTTTCCGGCGGCGTGTCGGTCGGACCTCACGACCACGTGAAGGACGCGCTCGCCGACCTCGGCGCCGAGCAGCGCTTCTGGGGCGTGAGCCTGCGGCCCGGCAAGCCGGTCTGGTTCGGCACGCGCGGCGACACGCTCGCCTTCGGCCTGCCCGGCAACCCGGTGTCGGCGATGGTCACCTTCCAACTGTTCGTCCGGCCCGCGCTGGCCGCGCTCCAGGGCGCCGACCCCGACGCCTCCCGGGCCACCGCGCTGCTCGCTCAGCCGGTGGCACGCAACAAGCGCCGCGAGCAGGCGGTGCGCGTGCGGCTGGCGGCCGACGAGGGCGGCTGGCGCGCGACGCCCACGAAGGGCGCGCAGGGCTCGCACGTGCTCACCTCCATGCTCGGCGCCGACGCGCTCGCGCTGATCGCCCCCGGCGAGGGGGAGGCACCGGCCGGGGAGCGCGTGGAGGTGGAGCTGCTGTGAGGCGCCGCCATCCGCGGCGCGTGCTCGAGCGCCGGCAGCGGGCGCGCGCGCGCGTGAGCCTGGTGCGTCATCCCAGGTCCGAATACGCCGCGGACGGCAGCATCAGCTCGAAGCAGGTGGCCGAGGTCACGCTGCCCCGCGAGGAGCTCGACCGGGTCTGGTCGGCCGAGTACCTCGAGCGCCTCGCCCGCACCTACTGGCGCTTTCTGACGCGCGTCTCGCTCGGGCTGCTGCGGGTGCTCTACACCGACACGAGCCGCGAGGTGGTGCTGCTCAGCCGCCCCTTCGTGCTGCTGCGCTTCAACGCCCCGGTGTACGACATTCGCGCCGACGGCGGCACGGTGACCTGGCCGATCGACCGCGGCCTGCTGGTCGCTCCCAACGGGCGCGGGCGCGGCTTCCTGCGCCTCGGCGTGCGGCGCCTGCCAGGGCGCGACGGCTCGCGTGAGGCCACAGCCGTCGTGACTTCGGAGGTCGTGAACTTCTACCCGGTGATCGCGGGCTGGGGATGGTTCGCCCGCGTCGGCCGCTTCCTCTACAACCAGACGCAGCTGCGCATCCACGTGATCGTCAGCAACGCGTTCCTGCGCTCGCTGGCGAACCTCGATCTGGAGGCGTCGGTCGTGGGCGCGCTGCGGCCGGCTAGCCCAGGCGATCGCCCAAGATCTCCCGCAGCTTCGCCCGGTCGTGGCGAGCGGTGATCCGCCGTACGGTGCCCGAGCGGGCGCGCATCGAGATCGACTCCGTGGTGGCTCCCTGCGGACGGATGTAGTGCACGCCGTCGAGCATTTCCCCGTCGGTCACGCCGGTGGCGGCGAAGAAGACGTCGTCGCCTGACACGAGCCGGTCCCGGTCCAGCACCTCGTCGAGGTCGTAGCCCGCCTCCAGGGTGGCGTCGCGCTCCTCGTCTGAGCGCGGGTGCAGCCGGCCGAGGATCTGGCCGCCGGTGCACTTGATCGCGGCGGCCGCGAGCACGCCCTCCGGGGTGCCTCCGATGCCGTAGAGCAGGTCGACCGGCGAGTCCTCGGTGACCGCCACGAGCGCCGCGGACACGTCACCGTGCGGGATCAGCCGGATCCGGGCGCCGAGCTCGCGGATCTCTCGCATCGCCTCGTCGTGGCGCGGGCGGTCGAGCATGATCACGACCAGGTCGCCGACCGGCACGCCCTTCTCCTTGGCCATCAGCCGCAACGTCTCGCCGAGCGGGCGATCCAGGTCGAGCAGGTGCGCCATGTCGCGCGACGTGGCCATCTTCATCATGTAGAAGCAGGGCCCCGGGTCGAACATGGTGCCGCGCTCCGAGAGCGCGATCGTGGCGATCGCGTTGGGCAGCCCCTTGGCGCACAGCTCGGTGCCCTCGAGCGGGTCGACCGCGATGTCCACCTGGGGGAGCGAGCCGTCGCCGATGTGCTCGCCGTTGTAGAGCATCGGCGCCTCGTCCTTCTCCCCCTCGCCGATCACCACGACGCCGTCCATCGCAACCGTGTCGAGCAGCATGCGCATGGCGTCGACCGCGGCGCCGTCCGCGCCCTCCTTGTCGCCGCGTCCGATCCAGCGCGCGCAGGCGAGCGCGGCATATTCGGTCGTGCGCACCAGCTCCATGGCCAGGTTGCGGTCGGGGCCGCTGCCGCTGGGCCCGTCGCGCGGCGGGCCGACGTCGGTATGAGCCTCCACCTAGATGACTCCAGGCGGCTTGCGGGGGTCGCCGTAGACGGCCTGGCGCAGGTAGCCCGCCACCAGCATGCCGGCCGAGGCGATCAGACCTACGAAGTAGCCGATGCCGAGGCCGATGTCCACGGTGTCCCCGGGCCGGCCGAGGATGATCCCGTTGCACAGGATCAGCACGAAGGCGGTGATCCCCACGATCATCGTCACCTCGCCGGGCTTCCAGGTGAGCTTGTGCCCGCGGGCGATGATCCAGGACAGGAAGAAGGGCGCGGTCGCGGCCAAGACGAGCGCGATGTCGAGCGTGCTGAACACCTGCCAGGCGTTCACGCCGTCGCCGCCGCTGGCGCCGCCCAGCCGGGAGTTGGCGTTGTCCGCGCTGGTGTTGAACCACGGCAGCCAGAGGGAGAGCAGCAGGACAACGCCCGCGGCCATGCCCATGTACTCGCCTGGCGACAGGCGAGAGGTGTCAAGGTAGCCGCTCCCCTCAGCGCGCGAGGCCTCCATCCGGCGCAACGGTACAGGCCTCGATAGCCTGCGTACAACCCCGACCGAATGGAGCCGTGCGTGGCGGTCACGAAGATCATCGAGGTGGTTGGCAGTTCACCCGAGAGTTCCGACGGTGCGGTGAAGGCGGCTCTCGAGGACGCGCGGCAGTCGCTTCGCAACATCAAGGCCGTCGACGTGGTCTCGACCGGTCTTCGCGGGGAGAACCTCGACGAGTGGCGCGCGCTGGTGCGCATCTCCTTCCTCGTCGAGCGAGTTAGCGAGTAGCCCCATCGACACCGCCCGAACAAAGCCCCTTGGAGGGGTCGAGTCGCTGTTCGACGAGGCTCGCGAGCGCACGCTCGCCCTGGTCGACCCCGTATCGGAGCCCGACCTGGACCGCCAGCATCACCCGTTGATGAGCCCGCTCGTCTGGGATCTGGGGCACATCGCCGCGTTCGAGGACCTGTGGCTCTGCCACGAGACGGGCCTCGAGCTGCTGCGGCCCGAGCTGGCCGAGGTGTACGACGCGACCGAGACGCCGCGCGCGAAGCGCGGGGACCTGCCCTACCCGCGGCGCGCCGAGGCGATCTCCTACATGGAGGCGGTGCGCGAACGCACGCTCGCCAGCCTCGACGGCGTGTCCCCCTTCATCGCCGAGATGCTGATCCAGCACGAGCACCAGCACAACGAGACGATGCTGCAGACGCTGCAGCTCGCCGAGCCCGGCGTGTTCGCCCCGGAGCGGCCCGGGTCCGCCGGTGCCGCCGCGTCGGGCACGATCGCGATCGCCGCCGGGCCGACCGGGATCGGCTTCGGGGGTGAGGGCTTCGCCTACGACAACGAGCGGCCGCGCCACCAGGTCGAGCTCGGGGCCTTCCGGATCGACCGCGCGCCGGTGACCAACGCTCAGTACCTCGAGTTCGTGGAGGACGGCGGCTACCGGCGCCCCGAGCTGTGGGCCGCGGGCGGCTGGCAGGCCCGCCAAACCGGGGGCTGGGAGCGCCCGCTCTACTGGACCGCGGACGGGTGCGAGCGGCGCTTCGACTCGGTGGAGCCGCTGGCGCGCCAGCTGCCGGTCATGCACGTCTCGTGGTTCGAGGCCGACGCCTACGCCCGCTGGCGCGGCGCCCGCCTGCCGACCGAGGCGGAGTGGGAGCGCGCCGCGGCGCTGTTCGAGCCGGAGCGCGGGGCGCTCGACCAGCTCGACTTCGGGCCCGGGCCGGCCGGCCCGTTCGTCGGCGACTGCTGGGAGTGGACGGCGAGCGAGTTCGGCGGCTACCCCGGCTTCGAGGCCTACCCGTACGCCGAGTACTCGTCGATCTTCTTCGGCGAGGGCCACCGGGTGCTGCGCGGCGGCTCCTGGGCCACGCGCCCGCGCGTCGCCCGTTCGACGTTCCGCAACTGGGACCACCCCCAGCGGCGGCAGATCTTCGCCGGCTTCCGCTGCGCGGACGATGCAGGCCCGAAGCAGGCGGCTCGGCCGCCTGCGCAGGGATCGGCATGAGCGTCGTGATCGAACGCCACGAGGTGCTCGACTCGCTCGTCGACGACGTGCGCGACGGCCTGACGCGCTCGCTCAAGGAGCTTCCCCCCAAGTACTTCTACGACGAGCGCGGCTCGGAGCTGTTCGACCGCATCACCACGCTGCCCGAGTACTACCCGACGCGCTGCGAGCGCCAGATCCTCAACCGCCACGCGCCCCAGATCGTCGAGGCCAGCGAAGCCGAGGAACTGGTTGAGCTGGGCTCCGGCACCGCCTCGAAGACGCGTGCGCTGCTCTACGCGATGGCCGGTCACGGGTCGCTGCGGCGCTACGTGCCGTTCGACTTCGACCCCTCGGTCGTGGAGGCGTGCGCGGCCGAGCTGACGGAGCTCTACCCCGGCCTCGACGTGCATGGCGTGGTGGGCGACTTCGGCCGCGACCTGCACTGCATCCCCGACGGGCATCGGAGGCTGTTCGCCTTCCTCGGCGGGACGATCGGCAACCTGCTGCCCGACGAGCGCTCCGCCTTCCTGGCCCAGCTCCGGCGCCAGATGGGCCCAGAGGACCGGCTGGTGATCGGCACGGACCTGGTCAAGGACCGCCACGTGCTGGAGGCCGCCTACAACGACAGCGAGGGCGTGACCGCCGAGTTCAACCGCAACGTGCTGCGGGTGATCAACGCGGGCCTCGACGCGAACTTCGATCCGGAAGCCTTCGAGCACGTGGCGTTCTTCGACGAGGCGAACTCGTGGATCGAGATGCGCCTGAGGGCGAACGGGGCGCAGCGGGTGCGAATCGACGGCGCCGACCTCGAGGTGACCTTCGCCGACGGCGAGGAGATCCGTACCGAGATCAGCGCCAAGTTCACGCGCGAGGCGGTCGAGCGGGAGCTCCACGACGCCGGCCTGCGCCTCGACGAGTTCTTCACCGACGGGTCGGGGCTGTTCGGGCTGGCCTTCGCTAGAGCGGGTGTGCCATCCGGGGGCTCACGCCCCCGGCCCCCCGCGGCAGCCTGGCCGGTTAGAGGGGAACTCCGCGGACGGGCACCGGGGAGGTTTGCATGATCGACGAGGTCGTCTGGCCGTAGACGGCGAACTGGTCGATCACCTCCTCGAGGTGCTCGACGTCGCGGACGTAGGCCTTCATGAAGTAGCAGTCCTCGCCGGTGATGCGGTGGCACTCGACCACCTCGGGGGTCCGCTGGGCCAGCTCCGCCACCTTGTGCAGTTCGCGGGGCGCCGGCCGGATGCGAACCACCACTCCGAGCGTGAAGCCGACGGCGCGCGGATCGACCTCGGCGCGGTACCCGGTGATCACGCCGGCCTCCTCGAGGCGTCCCAGCCGCTCGGCCACGGCCGGCGACGAGAGGCCGACGCGGCGCCCGAGCTCCGCGAACGAGAGGCGCGCGTCCCGCTGCAGCTCGGCGAGCAGGCGGCGGTTGGCGTCATCGAGGGTGTTTACGTCGTTTTGCCTTCGATTCGCAGGCATGCCTCGCAGATTACCTTGAACTGAGGCTATGAAGGCAGGTGCCGGCGAGGGAAGCTGTTTCGGATGACCGACCGCGTTCCCCCACACGCCTACTTTCTCGTCAGCGCCGTCTTCCACTACCTCGGCCCCGCGTTCGCGGTGCTGCTGTTCGTGCGGGTGGACGTGCTCGGGGTGGCGTGGCTGCGGATCGCCGCCGCGGCGCTCGTGTTCGCGCTCTGGCGCCGTCCCTGGCGGACGTTCGCCCGCGCCGACCGCTCCGGCCGCCGCCTGCTGCTCGGGTGGGGAGCAGTGCTCGCGGTGATGAACTGCTCCTTCTACATGGCGATCGACCGGCTGCCGCTGGCGACGGTGGCGGCGATCGAGTTCCTGCCGGTCGTGGCGCTGGCGGCCTTCGGGGCGCGCACGCCCCGCAACCTGGCGGCGCTGCTGCTGGCGGTGCCCGGCGTGTACCTCCTGACCGGGGTGCGGCTGGAGGGCGAGGCGCTCGGCGTGGCCCTCGCGTTCGCGAACGCCGGGCTGTTCGCGGTCTACATCGTGCTGGCCCACCGGGTGGCGCAGCTGGGGTCGTTCAGCGGCATCGACGGCCTGGCCGCGTCGATGCTGGTGGCGCTGGTGGTGGTGACCCCGCTGGCCGGCTGGGCTGCGGTGCCGGCATTCGGGGACCCGCTCGCCCTGCTCGCGGGCGTAGGCGTGGGCATCTCGTCCTCGGTGATCCCGTACATCAGCGACCAGCTGGCAATGCGCCGGCTGGCGCGGGCCACCTACGCGCTGATGGTTTCGCTGCTGCCCGCGACCGCGACGGTGATCGGCGTGGTCGTGCTCGCGCAGGTGCCGTCGTGGAACGAGGCGCTCGGCGTGGCGCTGGTGATCGCCGGCGTGGCGGCGCACCGCGAGCGCGAGGAGGTCGGTCCGGCGTTAGGCTGCGCCGCGCCATGCAGCTCGACGGAATCGGAGCGCTTGTCGCCGGCGGGGCCTCCGGGCTCGGCGAGGCGACGGCGCGGGAGCTCGCGGCGCGTGGAGCGCGAGTCACCGTCGCCGACCTGAACGCGGAGCGCGGCGCGGCGCTCGCGGACGAGCTGGGCGGCGCGTTCGTCCAGGCCGACGTGACCGACGAGGCGCAGGTCCAGGCCGCGGTCGACTCCGTCGAGGGGCTGCGGCTGGCGGTTTCCTGCGCCGGGATCGGCTGGGCCGAGCGCACGGTGGGCAAGAACGGCCCGGCTTCGCTCCAGCCCTTCGAGACCGTGATCCGCGTGAACCTGATCGGGACCTTCAACGTGCTGCGGCTGAGCGCCGCGGCGATGTCGGGCGGCCAGCCGGATGCCGAGGGCGAGCGCGGCGCGGTGGTGATGACCGCGTCGGTCGCGGCCTTCGACGGCCAGATCGGCCAGACCGCCTACTCCGCCTCGAAGGGCGGCGTGGTCGGGCTGACGCTGCCAGCCGCGCGCGACCTCGCCCGCCAGGGGATCCGGGTCTGCACGATCGCACCGGGGCTCTTCGACACGCCGCTGCTGGCGGGCCTGCCCGAGGAGGCGCGCGCGGCGCTGGGGGCGCAGGTCCCGTTCCCGCCGCGGCTCGGACGGCCCGAGGAGTACGCGTCGCTGGCGTGCCACATCGCCGAGAACACGATGCTCAACGGCGAGGTGATCCGGCTGGACGGCGCTATCAGGATGGCGCCTAAGTAGCCTTTCGAGTAGCCCGCTCGCGACGCTTTCCCCTCCCCCAAGTACCAGGAGCCCGATACCTCAATGCCCGAAGCAGTCATCGTCGACGCAGTTCGCACGCCCATCGGCCGCGCATTCAAGGGCTCTCTCGCCCAGCTGCGCCCGGACGAGATGGGCGCCTTCGTGGTGGACGCGCTACTCGAGCGCAACCCGGAGGTCGATCCGGAGCTGATCGAAGAGGTGTACTGCGGTGTGGGCCTCCCGCAGGGCCTTCAGGGATTCAACATGGGCCGCATCATCGCCCTGCTCTCGAAGAAGCTCCCGCTGAGCGTGAACGGCGCCACCGTGTCGCGTTACTGCGCGTCCAGCCTCGAATCGATCCGCCAGGCCTCGAACGCCATCGTCGCCGGTCAGGGCGACGCGTACATCGCCGCCGGCGTGGAGTGGGTGTCGCGCTACAACGAGGCGGTCGAGGGCGCCCGCCCGCAGGACCAGAACGACAAGCTCCAGGGCCGCAACGGGCAGCCCGACGCGTACATCTCGATGGGCATCACGGCGGAGAACGTGGCGGACCGCTACGAGGTCAGCCGCGCCGACATGGACAAGTACGCCCAGCGCTCGCAGGAGCTGGCCGTGCAGTCGCAGGAGAACGGCTACTTCGACCGCGAGATCGTGCCCGTGACGCTGCCGGACGGCACCACGATCGCCGCGGACGACGGGCCGCGCGCCAGCTCGACGCTCGAGAAGCTGTCCCAGCTCGATCCCGCCTTCCGGGAGGGCGGCAAGGTGACCGCCGGCAACTCCTGTCCGCTCAACGACGGCGCGGCCGCGGTGCTGGTGATGTCGGCCGACAAGGCCGCCGAGCTGGGGCTGAAGCCGCGCGCACGCGTGATCACGTCGGCCACGGCGGCGATCGAGCCCGAGTACATGGGCGTGGCGCCGATCGGCGCGATCCGCAAGGTGCTCGACCGCGCCGGCATGAAGATCGAGGACGTGGACACGGTGGAGCTGAACGAGGCGTTCGCCGCCCAGGTGATCCCGATCATGGACGAGTGCGACATCCCGCTGGAGAAGATGAACCCCCACGGCGGGGCGATCGCCCTCGGCCACCCCTTCGGCATGACCGGCGCCCGCATCATGACCACGCTGCTCAACGGCCTCGAAACCGACGACAAGACGATCGGGCTCGAAACCATGTGCGTGGCCGGCGGGCAGGGCCAGGCGATGCTGGTGGAGCGCTTGAACTAGGAGCCGCTGCGGTTGCGGCGTTCGCGGCCCGCGAGCGAACTGCGGCAACCACGCTCGGCCCGCTCGGGGGGTGGGCCCCGAACGTCAGACATGGCAACCATTTGGGGGCCCACCCTCTGGCCGGACGGCCGGCGGGATCCTTCCGGATGCCCTCCCTGGTTGCTGCCGTTCAGCAACGCTAGGCCGCCGCGGCGCTTCGCTCGCGCGCGAACTCCCCGATCAGCTCCGCCAGCCGCTCCGGCCGGTCCTCGGCCGCGAACGTGCGTGCTCCCTCGATCCATTCGAGCCGGGCGCCCGGGATCACCTTGGCCAGCCGTTCGGCGTGCTCGGTCGGGAAGAAGCGGTCGCGCTCCGACCACGCGATCAGCGCCGGGCGGTCCCACCGGGCCAGCTTCGCCGCGGCGTCCAGCGTGTACGTCGGGTCGAGCCCGCCGAGCACCTTGCGCACGTCGCGGCGGATCTCGCGGCGCGTGAGCACGGGCAGCACATATGAGTCCTCGGCCTCGCGGTCGATCGGCCCTGTGGTGAGCCAGCCGTAGGCGATCGGGAGGCGGCGCAGCGGGCGCAGACGCAGGCTGCCGAAGGCCAGCGGGATCGCGCCCGGGATGCGGGCCGGCGCCAGCACGATCCGGAAGAAGCGCGGCGGGAAGTTCTCGAAGGCGTCGCAGGAGGTGAGCACCAGCGCGCCGATCCGCTCCGGCCTGCGCGTGGCCACGATCTGGCTGAGCGCACCGCCGGTGTCGTTGCCGACCAGCGTGACGTCGGTGAGCTCGAGCGCCGCCAGCGAGTCGGCGATCAGGTCGGCCAGCGCCGGCGGGCGCAGGTCGGCGTCCTTGGCCATCGGCTCGAGGTGCGAGCCGAGCGGCAGGTCGAGGGTCACACGGGTGTGGCCGTCGAGCCGCGGCACGACCTTGCGCCACAGGTTGGCGTTGACCAGTGCGCCGTGCACGAAGACGATCGGCGGGCCCTCCCCGGTCACGTGGGCGCGGACGCGCCGGCCGCCGCCGAGGTCGAGCGCGCTGGACGCGCCGAGGTCCGGCGAGCGCCAGTCAGCGAAGCTCATGGGGCTCCTTCCAGCAGTAGGACGATCTTGCCCAGCTTGCCGCCGGCCTGGAACCGGCTGTAGGCCTGCTCGACCTCGTCGAGGCCGAACGTGGCCGCCACCGGCACCACCAGGCGGCCCGCCTCGAACAGCGGCAGCACCTCCTTCTCCAACAGCCTCATCGCGATCGCCTTCTCCTCCAGCGGCCGGGCTCGCAGCGTCGAGCCGTGGATGCGGGCTCGCTTGCCCATCACCGCGAGCAGGTTGATCTCCGCAACGGGACCGCTGCCGTGCACCCCGATCACCGCGATGCGGCCCCGGGTGGCCAGCGACTGCAGGTTCTCCGCGAGGTTGCCGGCGCCGACCAGCTCCAGCACCACGTCGAAGGGGCCGTGCTCGGAGAAGCCCTCCGGCGCGATCGCCTTGGCGCCGAGCTCCTCCACCCGCGGGCGCAGCTCCTCCCGGCGCACGGTGGCGGTCACCCGGGCGCCGCTCTCGCGGCCGAGCTGGAGGGCCGCGGTGCCCACACCGCCCGCCGCGCCGTGGACGAGCAGATGCTCGCCCGGACGTAGGCCGGCCTGGCTGAAGACGGCGTCGTGTGCGGTCAGAAAGACCTCTGGCAGCCCGCCGGCCTGGGGCCAGTCGAGCCCCTCCGGGACCGGCATGGCCTCGCGCTCATGGAGCACCGCCAGCTCGGCCTGGGCGCCGCCGCCCACCACGGCCATCACCCGGTCGCCGACCTCGAAGCGCCGAGCGTCGGGTCCCAGAGCGGCCACCTCACCGGCCAGCTCCATGCCCGGGATGTCAGGCGGCCAGCCGGGCGGAGCGGGGTAGTGGCCGCGCACCTGGAGCATGTCGGCACCGTTCAGTCCCGCCGCCCGCACACGCACCAGCACCTCGCCGCGCCCCGCTTCGGGGTCGGGGCGCTCCTCCACCACCAGCCGCCCGTCCTGGATCGTTACGGCGCGCACGCCGGGGAATCTACCCGCGTGGAGCACGAGCTATTTGCCGCCGCTCGTGGTACTAGGTTGTCTTGTCCGCGATGAGCGCCCTGTCCGTGATCTCGCGCAGTTCGCGTCCGCCGCTGTGGCGGGAGGCGCGTCTCGGCCTCGAGGCCGCGGCCCTGCTGCGCGACCCGATCCTGCGCGGCGAGGGCCTCGGCGACGGCCGCGGGCGCCCGGCGTTCCTGATCCCCGGCTTCCTGGCCGGCGACGGCTCGCTCGCCCTGATGTCGAACTGGCTGCGCCGGGCCGGCTACCGGCCCTCCAGGGCGGGGATGCGCGCCAACGTCGGGTGCTCGGGCGCCGCTCACAAGGGGCTCGAGCAGCGGCTCGAGCGCATCGTCGAAGAGCAGGGACAGCGGGCGGTCGTGATCGGGCAGAGCCGCGGCGGCAGCATGGCGAAGGTGCTCGCGGTCCGCCGTCCCGACCTGATCTGCGGCCTGGTCACGCTGGGCTCCCCGCACGTGGACCCGCTCGCCGTCCACCCGCTCGTGCGGCTGCAGCTGGAAGCCGTCAGCCGGCTCGGATCGCTGGGGGCGCCCGGGCTGTTCAGGCGCTCCTGCCTCAACGGCGACTGCTGCGCCTCCTTCTGGGACGACCTGGCCGCGCCGCTGAGGTCGCGGGTCGGGTTCGTGGCGGTCTACTCGCGCAGCGACGGGATCGTGGACTGGAAGGCCTGCCTGGACCCGTGCGCCGACGCGCACGTGGAGGTCCGCGCCAGCCACTGCGGCATGGCCGTCAGCCCCGCGGCGTGGCGCGCGGTGGCCGAGGCGCTCGAGCGCTTCGGCCGGGCTGAAGGGCACAGGCAGGTCGCGAAAGCTCCAAGAGTGCGCAACCTTCGGCGAGTTGCCTAGTGCGAGGACGGCGCCTTCATGGCGCCACCGCCACACCGCGTGTATAGGTGAGGGGTGCCTCCGAGCGCTTTAGTTGCTCAGTCGGCGCTCAGAGGCAGCGTGAGCGTGTCGACGGACCTGGACTCCCTCGCGTACGAATGGGAGGAGCTCGCCGAGCGCGTCGACGGCTCCCCGTTCCTGCGGCCGGGCTGGATCCTCCCCTGGCTGCGCGCCTTCGGGACCGGGACGCCCGAGGCGATCACGGTGCGCCAGGGCGATCAGCTCGCCGCGGTGCTGCCGATGCAGCGCAAGGGCGGCCGGCTCTCCTCGGCGGCCAACTGGCACTCCCCGATCTTCGGCCCGCTGGCCGCCGACGAGGACGCCCGCGACCTCCTGCTCGACGAGCTCTTCGGCGCCGGCCGTCCCAGCGTCGAGCTGAGCCTGCTCCACGGCGAAACCGACCTGCTCGCCCACATCGACCGCTCCGCGCGCGACGCCGGGCGACGGGTGGTCGAGCGCCCGATCTCGGCCTGCCCCGTGGTCGACCTCGCCGGCTGCTTCGAGGACTACGAGCAGAAGCTGTCGCGCAACCGCCGCAGGAGCCTGCGACGCGGTCGCCGGGCCCTGGAGGAACTGGGCAACGTGACCTTCGAGGTCCATGACGGCCTCGACGGGTTGGACTCCGAGCTCGAGGAGGTGTTCCGCGTGGAGGCCTCCGGCTGGAAGGGCAAGCGCGGCAGCGCCATCTCCTCGCAGGCGGAAACCACCCGCTTCTACACCGACATCGCACACTGGGCCGCCGCGCGCGGCTGGCTGCGGCTGTCGTCGCTGCGGCTCGACGGCCGCGCGATCGCGTGCGACTACTCGATCGAGTTCCAGGGCAGCTGGTACTCGCTCAAGAGCGGCTACGACGAGGACTACCGCCCCTACGGGCCCGGGGCCCTGCTGCTGCGCGAGCAGCTGCGGCACTGCTTCGAGCGCGGCGCATCTTCGTTGGAGCTGCTCGGCACCGAGGACTCGTTCAAGCTGAGCTGGACCGATCGCTCCTGCGAGCGCACGCGTGTGCACGCCTTCGACCGCAGCCCTGCCGGCCTCGCGCACTGGTCGCGGGTGGCCGGCCGCGAGCGCCTGCGCCCTGCCGTCATGTGGCTGCGCAAGCGGGTGCGCGAGGAGCTCAACAGAGGCCACCACATGTTCGCCTCCGCGCTGGCCACCTGGGACTCGCTGGGCCTCGAAGCCCTGCCGGTCGCGGCCTAGCCGGGCTCGAGCACGTAGAGCCTGATGTAGGAGCGCGCCGCCTCGCTGCGGCGCAGCCGCAGCCGCCCCGCCTTGCGCTCGAAGTTGAACCGTCCGGTTGCCAGCAGCCGGTCGTGCTCCTTCGGGTTGAGGTAGATCAGCCGAATCGTGCGCGGACGGCGGTCCACCGACGCGATCAGCTTGGCGATCACCGCGTCGAAGGTGGCCCCGCGGAAGGGGTTGTACATGTAGACGACAGTCACGTCGTCGGGGATCTCGTACTCGAGCAGGTCCGCGGTGACCAGCTCGACGTTCTTGCAGCGCCTCCGGCGGCGGCTCGCGTCGAGGTTGCGCCGCGCGATCGCGTTGAGCTGCCCGGAAACCTCGACTCCGATCACGCGCGCGAACGGATAGCGGGCGGCGAGCATCAGCACGCGACCCTTCCCCGAGCCGAGATCGAGGAACACGTCGCCGGGCTTCACCTCGCCGGGGCGCAGCATCCGGCGCAGGTCGAGCCAGCCGGATCCCTCGTAGCCCTCGCGCTCGAAGCCCTCCAGATCCAGGTCCTCCGGCTCGACGACGCCGGTCGTGTCGATCCCGAGCGCGCGCTCGAACAGGCGCGCTCCAGCTCGCCGCACCGAGGCGAGCCGCCTCCGGAGCGGGCGAGCAAGGCTGGGCATTCGGCCCGCCAGTGTAAGAGCGCGTGTGACCTAGCGCGTGCCGCGCGTCCAGTTGCTGATCGAGACGCGCTCGTCGCGGCCGGACGCGCTGCCGGGGCCGTAAGCGCCCGGAGCACCGCCGTAGATCTTCCCGTAGGGCGTCTCAGCGATACCGCTGCCGCTCACGGTGAAGTAGCCGTAGATGACGCCGATCAGCATCACGATGCAAAAGATGACGATCTCCATGGTCGCCAGCATCCCGCGCCGCCGGCTGCCGCTCTGTGACGTGCGTCACGCTCGCGTAGCCTCCGCCCCCGTGACCTCGCGCTTCGGCCCGCTCGTGCAGCCCGAGTGGCTGCGTGACCATCTCGGCCAGCCGGGGCTGGCCGTCGTGGACTGCCGCTTCGTGCTGGGGGAGCCGGGCGCCGGCGAGCACGCCTGGCTCGGCGGGCACATCCCGGGAGCGGCGGCGCTCGACCTCGATCGCGACCTCTCCGCGCAGCCGGGCGCCGGCGGCAGGCACCCGCTCCCGGCGGCCGAGCGATTCGAGGCGGCGGCCCGCCGGGCCGGAGTGGGCGACGGCGTACGGGTGGTCGCCTACGACGAGGCCGGCGGGGGCGGGGCGGCGCGGCTGTGGTGGCTGCTGCGGCACTTCGGCCACGACGACGTGGCGGTGCTCGACGGCGGGCTGCGCGCCTGGCGGGAGGCCGGCGGCGAGCTGCGGGTGGGCAGCGAAACACCGCCGGCGGGCGACTTCGTGGCACAGCCGCGCGAGGGCGACACGGTGAGCGCGGACCAGATCGAGCTCGGCGGCGCCCGCCTCCACGACGCCCGCGCTGCCGAGCGCTTTCGCGGCGACACCGAGCCGATCGACGCGGTGGCCGGGCACATCCCGGGCGCGCGCAACGTGCCCTCCGCGACGGTGGCGCCGCAGGGCCGCTTCCTGGCCCCGGCGGAGCTGCGGAAGCGCCTCGGCGACGAGCCGTTCGTGGCCTACTGCGGCTCGGGCGTCACAGCCTGCACTCTCCTGGTGGCAGCCGAGCTGGCCGGCGTCGAGGCGCGGCTCTACCCCGGCTCCTGGAGCGAGTGGTCGGCAAGCGGCCGTCCGGTCGCCACGGGCGAATCCTGACTAGGCGCGCCAGCACGCGAAGCGCTCGGGCCGCAGCCTCAGCAGCGGCCCCTGCGGGCGGTGCTCCACGTACTGCGGGTACTTGTCGACCAGCGCCTCGAGCGCCGGCCCGAGCGGCTCCACCGACATGCTCCCGCGCAGCTCCACCCACTCCAGCCGCGACCAGTCCTCGTCGTAGCGGTCCACCAGCAGCGCCGCCTCGGGCCGGCGGCGCAGCCGGCCCACGCGGGCGGGCTCGCCGGGTCGCTTCGGCTTCTGGTCGATAGCGCTCCACACCGCCCCGTCGTGCACCGCGAAGGTCACCGGGAGCACGCGCGGCAGGTCGTCCTCGTCCAGCAGCCCGAGACGCGCCACGCGGCCGGCCTTCAGCAGGGCCAGGGCCCAACCGGGTAGGTCGTCCAGCGTCACGGAGCGACTCTAATGCGCCGGTTCCGTCCACCCCGGGCGCGACGATGCCTCGCGCATGCCTTCGGCGAAGCTCGTGATCGGCGGTGCAGCGGCAACAACCGCGATCGGGATCCGCGTGGCGCGCTCCCTCTACACCCGCTGGCGCATGCTGCCCGAGTCGGACCGCCGGCGCATCGAGGCTCTGGCCGAGGATCTCAAGACGCAGGCATTCGCGCTGCGCGGGGCACCCGACCGTGCCCAAGCGGAGGCTGACCTGTGCGCCGCCAACGAGACGTTCGCGGCGGCGCTGGTCGAGACGGCCGAGGCCGACCCGGAGCTGGGCGAGGTCGAGGTGCACGAGCTGCGTGAGGACCTGAGACGCGAGCTGGAGCGGCTCGCCAACGCCGACATTAAGGCTTGGCGAACTCGGCGCGAGCCCGCACCACCTCCCGGGTAGCATTGCCAGCTTCCTCCGGGAAGCCTCACCCGTGAACAGTTCCGAACCCGCCCAGCCTCCGGGGCCGTCGCCACGCCCCGCCGCCGCCACGCTCGAGTTCCGCCAAGCGACAAAGGTCTACCCGGGCCAGACGGAGCCGGCGGTGGACCACCTCTCCCTCGAGGTGCCGGCGGGCGAGCTCTGCGTGCTCGTGGGTCCCTCGGGCTGCGGCAAGACCACCGCCATGCGCATGGTCAACCGCATGATCGACATCACCGAGGGCGACATCCTGCTCGACGGCCGCAGCGTGAAGGAGTTCCGGCCGTCGGAGCTGCGACGCCAGATCGGTTACGCGATCCAGCAGATCGGCCTGTTCCCGCACCTGAGCGTGGCCGGCAACATCGCCACCGTGCCACGCCTGCTGGGCTGGTCGAAGGAGCGCATCCGGGCCCGCGTGGAAGAGCTGCTCGAGCTCGTCGGCCTCGACCCCGGCGCCACGCGCGACCGCTTCCCCGCCCAGCTCTCGGGCGGGCAGCGCCAGCGCGTGGGCGTGGCCCGCGCGCTCGCCGTGGACCCCCTGCTGATGTTGATGGACGAGCCCTTCGGGGCGATCGACCCGATCAACCGGGAGCGCCTCCAGAACGAGTTCCTGCGCCTGCAGCGCGAGATCCGCAAGACGATCGTGTTCGTGACCCATGACATCGACGAGGCGATCAAGATGGGCGACCGCATCGCCGTGATGCAGCGCGGCGGCAAGCTGGCCCAGTACGCGCCTCCGGCCGAGCTCCTGATGCAGCCGGCCAACCGCTTCGTGGAGGACTTCGTGGGCTCCGACCGCGCCCTCAAGCGGCTGGCCCTGCAGCGAGTGCGCGACGTCGACCTGTGGAAGGCGCCGCTGGTGCGCGTCGGCGAGCCGGTCATCGAGGCGCGCGCCAGGGCCGCCGACAGCGAGGTGCCCTACCCGCTCCTGGTAGACGACGAGGGAAGGCCGCTCGGGTGGCTCTCCGGCCGGGCCCTGGCCGGAGAGCGGGTCGACGCCGAGTTCACCTCGCGGGCCGAACCGATCCTGGAGCTGGAGGACGTGCTGCGCGACGCGCTCGCGGAGATGCTCCAGGAGGAGGTGCAGTACGGCCCGGTGGTGGATGACCGCGGCCGGGTCTGCGGCGTGCTCTCCATCGAGATCCTCGGCCACGCGCTCAAGACCGATCCCGAGCAGGTGCCGCACGGCGCCGACGCGATCGAGCTCGTCGAGTGATCCTCGAGCTGGCCCAGGTCACCATCCACAATCGCTCGGCGGACGATGCCAGCTGCGTCGCGGACAACGGGTTCTGCCCGAGCTGGATCGCCGACAACTTCGGCCGCTACACGGACCCGCTCCTCCAGCACGTCTATCTCACGTTGGTGTCGCTGGCCATCGGCTTCGCCATCTCGTTCGGGCTTGCGCTCGTCGCGCACCGGCGACGGTGGCTCGTCGGGCCGATCACGCAGATCACCGGCATCCTGTACACGCTGCCGAGCCTTGCGGTCTTCTTCCTGCTCCTGCCGATCACAGGGCGCGGCAACGAGACGGCGATCATCGCGCTGGTCGCCTACTCGCTGCTGATCATCTTCCGCAACATCATGACCGGGCTCGACAACGTGCCCGCCGAGACGAAGGACGCCGGGCGCGGCATGGGGCTGACCGACGCGCAGCTGCTCTGGCGCGTCGAGATCCCGCTCGCGCTGCCCGAGATCCTCGCCGGGCTGCGCATCGCCGCCACGACCACGGTCGGCCTGGCCACGCTCGCCTTCTTCGCCGGGGCCGGCGGGCTCGGCGAGCAGATCTTCGCCGACATCAACTTCAAGTCGAACGTCGTGACGGCCGGCGGCCTGGCCGTGCTGCTCGCGGCCACGCTGGACGCCCTGATCTTGGCGGTCCAGAGGGCGACCACGCCCTGGGCGCGGGCGAGGTCCGCATGACCGCGGCCTACGCCGTCCTGGGGCAGTTCGGCGACGCCGTGCGCTTCATCTTCGAGGGCGAAACCACCCGCGAGGGAGCCAACGTAGGCGGCTCGCAGTTCCTCGACCTGACCGCCGAGCACCTGAAGCTGACCTTTGTCGCCATGGGCATCGCGTGCGCGATCGCGGTGCCGATCGGGCTCTGGCTCGGCCACGTCCGGCGCGGCAGCTTCATCGCGATCAGCGTCTCCAACGTCGGCCGTGCCGTCCCGAGCCTGGCGCTGATCGCCTTCTTCGTCGCCTATCTCGGCACCGGCTTTACGAACGTGACGCTCGCGCTGGTGCTGCTGGCGATCCCGCCGATCCTGACCAACACCTACGTGGCGGTGAGCCAGGTGGACCGGGACACGGTGGACGCCTCCCGCGGAATGGGGATGACGGCCGCGCAGATCATCCGCCGCGTCGAGCTGCCGCTGGCGCTGCCGCTCATCTTCGGCGGCATCAAGACCTCGATGGTCAACGTGATCGCCACGGCGACGATCGCCCCGCTCGCGGGGATCAACACCCTCGGCGACCCCATCATCAACGTCTCCGGCTACGGGGACACCGGCCGCCTTGCGGCCGCCATGGTGGTGGCCGCTCTCGCAGTCTTCACGGAGCTTGCCCTCGGCGCCGTTCAGCGCGCCGTGACGCCCGCGGGGCTCAAGCTCGAATCCGATACCGCGTCACGGCGCATGAGATTCCGACCCGGGAGGGAAGCGACCACATGAGAACGAATCGCCTGTCGGCCGGCATCATCGCCGCGCTGACCCTGCTGCTCGCGTCGTTGACGATCGCCGCATGCGGCGGCGACGACAACAAGAGCACGAGCACCGACAAGGGCTCCGGCTCGGCGGACACCGGCGCCGCCGGCGGGAGCGTGATCGAGTCGAACCCGGACAACAAGGGCGTCACGCTCACGATCGGCTCGAAGAACTTCACCGAGCAGAAGGTGCTCGGGGAGATCTACGCGCAGTCCCTGGCCGCGGCCGGCTATACGGTCAAGAAGCAGCTCAACCTCGGCGACGAGCAGATCGCGCTGAAGGCGCTGGAGGGCAACGAGATCAGCGCCTACCCGGAATACACGGGAACCGCGCTCACCTCGTTCTTCAAGGTGCCGTCGAACAAGATCCCGAAGAACGCGCTGATCGCCTACGTCCAGGCGAGGGACGACCTCGCCAAGAAGAACATCGCCGCGCTGCTCCCCACGCCGTTCACCAACTCGAACGAGGTGGGGCTCACCAGGAAGAAGGCCACCGAGCTGGGGGTCACCAAGATCTCCGACCTGAAAGGCAAGTCGCAGGACCTGACGCTGTACGGCACGCCCGAGTGCCGCCAGCGCCTCGACTGCCTGCTCGGCCTGCAGAAGGTCTACGGCCTGAAGTTCAAGAAGTTCGTGCCGGTGGCCATCGACCTGCGCCACGAGGTGCTTGCCAAGGGGCAGGCGGACGTCTCGATCGTGTTCACCACCGACCCTCAGGTGAAGCGCAACGACGAGGTGCTGCTGGAGGACGACAAGGGCATGTTCCCGCCCTACAACTCGATGCTGCTCGTGCGTGACGACGTGCTGCAGAAAGCGGGGCCGGACCTCAAGAGCACCGTAGAGAAGGTCCAGAAAGGGCTGACGGACGAGGTGATGTCGGAGCTCAACGCCCGGGTCGACCTCGACAAGAAGACGCCGGATGTCGTGGCCGGCGAGTACCTGTCCGAGTCAGGGTTCGTCAAGTAGAGGGTGAGGGCGCGCCTCCGTCCCGGCGGGGGCGCGCCTTAGTCTCTCCGGCGTGGCCGACCCGGGCACAGTCCAGCCGCTGCGCTTCGAGGACGGGGCGCTGCTCGTGCTCGACCAGCGCGCCCTTCCGGGGACGGAGCGCTGGGTGCGCTGCGAGAGCCCGGCCGATGTGGCCGACTGCATCAGCACGCTGGCGGTGCGCGGCGCTCCCGCGATCGGCATCGCCGCCGCCTACGGCCTGGCGCTCGCCGGCGAGGACCCCGACGGCGCGGCCGAGCTGCTGCGCTCGACCCGGCCCACCGCCGTCAATCTCGCCTGGGCGATCGACCAGGTGCTCGCCGCACCGGCCGCGCTCACCCGCGCGCGTGAGCTGCATCGCGAGCAGGAGGCCGCCGACCGGCGCCTCGCCGAGCTGGGCGCCGAGCGCTTCGCCCCCGGCGACCGCGCCCTGACGCACTGCAACGCGGGCGCCCTCGCCACCGCGGGCTACGGGACGGCAGGCGGCGTTCTGCGCGCCGCGTGGGAGCGCGGGCGGCTGCAGCAGGTCTGGGTGGACGAGACGCGCCCGCTGCTGCAGGGCGCGCGGCTGACGAGCTGGGAGCTCGCGCGCGCCGGTATCCCCTACCGGCTGATCACCGACTCCAGCGCCGGCACGCTGATGGCCCGCGGCATGGTCGACCGCATCGTGGTCGGCGCGGACCGCATCGCCGCCAACGGCGACGTGGCGAACAAGGTCGGCACGTATCCGCTCGCCGTCCTGGCCGCGCGGCACGCCGTGCCCTTCTACGTGGCCGCCCCGCTGTCGACGATCGACAGGGGAACGCCGAGCGGCGACGCCATCCCGATCGAGGAGCGCGACGCGGCGGAGGTCGCGCCTGGGCTGCCGGCCCTGAACTTCGCATTCGACGTGACCCCGGCCGAGCTGGTGACCGGGATCGTCACCGAGGCCGGTGTGCTCGAGCCGCCCTACGAGGAGGCGATCGCCGCTGTCGCTGACCGCTGAGATAGTCGCGGCCGCCCAGGCGATGCTCCGCCTCGGCCTGGTGGCGGGCACGTCGGGCAACGTGAGCGGGCGCGAGGGCGAGCTCGTGCACATCACGCCGAGCGGATTCCCGTATGCCGAGATGACGGTCGCGGACCTGGTGACGCTGGCGCTCGACGGGACGGTCGTCGCCGGGGACCGCGAGCCTTCGAGCGAGCGGCGCGTGCACCTCGCCGTATACGCCGCGCGCGCGGACGCTCGCGCGCTCGTGCACAGCCACGGCGTGCACGCCATGGCGTGGAGCTTCCTCGACGAGCCGCTCGATACCGGGACCGAGGAGCTCGAGCTCGCGACCGGCGGGCCCGTGCTGACCGCGCCGTTCGCGGCGACTGGCTCAGACGAGATCGCGGCGGCCGCGGTGGCGGCGCTCGGCGAGCGTCAGGCCGTGCTGCTGGGCCGCCACGGCATGCTGGCCGTGGGCGACTCCCCGGCACAGGCGCTGGACGTGTGCGCCGCGGTGGAGCGCCAGGCGCAGGTGGCGTGGCTGCTGCGAGGAGCGTGACGCAACTCACACAGTCGCGACACGCCGAGCGCAACACTCGGGTGTGTGCTCGAGCGCCTTCCAGACGGAGCTCCGATCCTCATCCGGCCGATCCGCGCGGACGACAAGCGGTTCCTGGAGGACGGGCTGCGGCACCTCTCCCCCGAGTCGGTGCACAGGCGCTTCCTCTCCCCCAAGCGCAGCTTCAGCCGGTCCGAGCTGCGATACCTGACTGAGGTGGACGGCCGCGATCACGTGGCGCTGGTAGCCGAGTATCCCGGCGAACCGGTCCGCCGCTTGATCGCGGTCGGCCGCTTTGTCCGCCTCCCGCGGGACCCCGATGCCGCCGAAGTGGCCATCGTCGTGTGCGACGACTGGCAGCGCCGCGGCGTCGGCTCCCTCTTCGCCGAGCGACTGGCCGCCGAGGCGCGCCGCCACGGCATCCGCCGGTTCACCGCAACGATGGCCAGCGACAACGTGCCGGCCCACAAGCTGATGCGGCGGCTGACGCGGCACCTCGAAGAGCGCCACACCGGCCCGGGAGTGTCCGAGCTGGTGATGGACCTGGCGGCTTAGGCGCCGGGCGGCTCTGCCACGAGTCTGCACTTAACCGCGTAATACAGGGTTAAAGTCAGTCTCGTGGCCGACCAGCCGTGCGGCCGACCTTTATTGCTGCTGTTCGCCGGCGCCCGAGGCCCTACGAAACGGTCCAGGTATCGCCGGAGTGCAGCAGCTCCTCGAGCTCGGCCGTGCCGACCCCGGCCCGCGCTTCCTCCAGCGACGCCGACAGCTCGGCGCCGTACACGGGGCGCTCCACGGCGCGGAAGATGCCGATCGGCGTCGGGCCGGTCGGGCGGGCGGCCAGGTGGGCCAGCTCGAAGGCGAGGCTGGGCTCGCGGCGCTCGGCGTCGTGCACGACCAGGGCGTCCTCGCCCACCGCGGCCACGTCGACCAGCTCCAGGCGACCGTCGGCCCCGCGCGCGACTCCGCGCTCGTCCTCGGCGCCGAAGCGGATCGGCTTGCCGTGCTCGAGGCGGATCTGGTTGCGCTCCTTCTCGCCCTTGGCACGCACGGCGTCGAACGCGCCGTCGTTGAAGACATTGCAGTTCTGGTAGATCTCGACGAACGCCGTGCCCTGGTGGGCTGCGGCCGCGCGCAGCGTCTGCGCCACGTGCTTCTTGTCGGTGTCGACGGTGCGCGCCACGAAGCTGGCCTCGGCGCCGAGCGCCAGCGAAACCGGGTTGAACGGGTGGTCCTGCGACCCGAACGGCGTGGACTTGGTGACCTTGCCCTCCTCGCTCGTCGGGGAGTACTGGCCCTTGGTCAGCCCGTAGATCTGGTTGTTGAACAGAAGGATCTTGAGCGGCACGTTGCGGCGCAGCGCGTGGATCAGGTGGTTGCCCCCGATCGAGAGGGCGTCGCCGTCGCCGCTCACGACCCACACCGACAGATCGGGGCGCGACGTGGCCACCCCCGTCGCCAGCGCCGGCGCCCGGCCGTGGATGCCGTGCATCCCGTACGTGTCCATGTAGTAGACGAACCGCCCGGCACAGCCGATGCCGGTCACGAACACGATCTTCTCCGGCGGGATGCCGAGCTCCGGCATGAACGACTGGACCGAAGCGAGGATCGCGTAGTCGCCGCACCCCGGGCACCAGCGGGTTTCCTGGTCGGACGAGAAGTCGGCCTTCGCCAGCGGCAGCTCGACCGGGCTTCCGCCGTTGCCGCCGCGGTGGCCGTTGGCCCGCTCGGTCACGAGAGGCGCTCCTGGACCTGCTCCATCACGTCCCGCGTGGTGATCGGCAGGCCGTCGACCTTGCTGTAGCTCTCCACGTCGACCAGGAACTCGGCCCGCAAGAGCTTCGAGAGCTGACCCATGTTCGTCTCCGGCACCAGCACCCGCTCGAAGGAGCGCAGCACCCGCTCGAGGTTGCCGGGCAGCGGGTTGAGGTGGCGCAAGTGGGCCGTGGCGAGCTTCAGGCCGTGCTCGCGCCGCAGCCGCCGCGCGGCCCCCTCGATCGCGCCGTAGCTGGACCCCCAGCCGAGCACCAGCAGCGTGGCGTCGCCGTCCGGGTCGTCCGCGTGCACGTCGGGCACCTCGACGCGCGCGATCCGCTCGGCTCGCAGGCGCGTCATGTGGTCGTGGTTCTCCGGCTCGTAGGAGATGTTGCCGGTCACGTGCTCCTTCTCGAGCCCGCCGATGCGGTGGCGCAGCCCGGGCGTGCCCGGCACGGCCCAGGGGCGCGCCAGCCGCTCGTCGCGCAGGTAGGGCATGAAGGCGTCGCCGTCGTTGGGCTCGGTGGCGAACTTCGGGTCGATCTCAGGGAGCGAGGCGACATCGGGCAGCTTCCACGGCTCGGAGGAGTTGGCCAGGAAGGTGTCGCTGAGCAGGATCACCGGCGTGCGGTGGGTGACCGCGATGCGCGCCGCCTCGATCGCGGCGTGGAAGCAGTCGGACGGGGTGCTGGCCGCCACCACCGGCAGCGGCGACTCGCCGTGCCGGCCGTAGAGCGCCATCAACAGGTCGGCCGCCTCGGTCTTCGTCGGCATGCCCGTCGAGGGGCCGGCGCGCTGGATGTCCACGACCACCAGCGGCAGCTCCATCGCCACCGCCAGCCCGATCGTCTCCGCCTTCAGGTCCATGCCGGGGCCGCTGGTGGCGGTCACGGCGAGGCGGCCCGAGAAGGCGGCGCCGAGCGCCATGTTGGCCGCCGCGATCTCGTCCTCGGCCTGGATCGTGTGCACGCCGAAGCGCCGGTGGCGCGACAGCGCGTGCAGCAGCTCCGAGGCCGGCGTGATCGGGTAGGAGGCGAGGAAGAGGCCGAGCCCCGAGCGGACGCTGGCGGCGATCAGCCCGTACGCGAGCGCCTGCGTGCCGTTGACGTTGCGATAGGTGCCGGGCGGAGCCGGGGCCGGCTCGATCTCGTAGTGCACCGCCAGCAGCTCGGCCGTCTCGCCGAAGTTGTAGCCCGCGCGGAACGCGGCCAGGTTGGCGTCGCGCACGGCGATGTTGTCGTCGAACTTCTTCTCTATCCAGATCGTGGACGGCTCCGTGGGCCGGCCGTACATCCAGGACACGAGCCCGAGCGCGAACAGGTTCTTGCAGCGGGCGGCGTCGCGCGCGGTGATGTTGTCGATGCCCTCGGTGGCGCGCACGGTCATCGACGTCATCGGCACGCGGAAGAGCTGGTAGTCGTCGAGCGAGTCGTCCTCGAGCGGGTTCGAGTCGTAGCCGGCCTTGCGCAGGTTGGGATCGGAGAAGCCGTCCTCGTTGACGATCACCGTGCCGCCCTTCTCGACGGCCCCGAGCTGGGTGATCAGCGCGGCGGGGTTCATCGCGACCAGCACGTTCGGGTGGTCGCCGGGCGTGAGGATGTCCCGGGACGCGAAGTGGATCTGGAAGGCCGAGACGCCGTGGGGCGTGCCGGCCGGCGCGCGGATCTCGGCGGGGAAGTCCGGCAGCGTCGCCAGGTCGTTGCCGACCACCGCTGTGGCATCGGTGAAGCGGCTCCCGGTCAGCTGCATGCCGTCACCGGAATCCCCTGCAAACCGCACTACTACACGGTCCAGCTTCTCGAGAGTCTTTTCTTCCATTACTGCCGCAAACTCTCAACGAGTGTAGCCCTCGCGGCGGCTCGGCTAGCGCCGTCGCACGGGCGGCGGCAGCCACCCGCCCGTCAGCACGCTCTGGCGCGGCTCGTAGATGCGCAACGCGAGCCGGAATCGGCCCTTCGGCGCGGGCAGCCAGTTGGCGCTCGCCGCTCGGCTCGGCCGGTTGTGCTGGATGTAGAGCGTGAGCGATCCGTCGGGGCCGCGGTGCAGTCCCTTCGTGCGGTCGCCGATCGCGTAACGGTCGATCGGGTTGGGGACCAGGTAGCGGTCCTCTCCGTACATCGTGAGCGACCAGAAGGCGTCGGCGGGGGGCAGCTCGCCGCGCGGGAAGCGGACGACGTAGCGGTGGCTCCCGCTCAGCGGCCGCCCCGCGACGTCGGCGACGGCCAGCGGATAGACCGTCTCCGGCCGCGTATTCGCCCCCAAGGCCGCGGTGGCGATCACCGCGCGGCCCAGGTAGTTGCGCGCGTAGGCGCCCACGTACGGGCCGGGCAGCACCCAGCCGTTGTTGCGCCGCGCGCCGAAGCGGTTGGCGCGCTGCTCGGCCCGGCCGACGATCCGCGCCCCCGCCCTGGCCGCGGCGGCGAGCGCCTTGCCCTTGGGGGCCTTGCCCGGCCCGATGCCCGCGCGGGCAAAGGCGCGCAGCGCGCAGGCGTCGCGCTTGGGCGCCGGATCCGCCGCGAGGATCTCCCCGAGCTGCGCGTAGAAGTCGACCCCGGTCGGAAGCACGACGGGCGCCAGCGTCGGGAAGCTGTCGAACACCAGCGACCCCTGCCGCTCGCCCGCGGTCCAGCCATCGAGCGCGGTGATCTTGTAGCCGCCCATCAGCTGGCCGACGGCGGGCAGGTCGGCGGCGTCGCGCAGCAGCGTCCGGCCGAGCACCCAGACGCGGTTGGTGGGACTCTGGATGCGCTTCACGCCGGCCGGCAGCGTGCCCTTGAAGCCCGGCGGAACCACCACGTACGAGCCGGCCTTGGTGCCGGTGGTGCGCCGGCCGACGTACGCGAACGTGTTCGAGTAGGCGTCGAGGAGCTGGATCACGTAGTAGCGACCGCGCGTGTCGGGCACGTCGAGAACCCGCGGGCCGGCCGCGAGCTGGAGTGTGCCGACGGTGTAGGTGGTGTCGTGGTTCGGTAGTACGACGGTGCGCACCGAGGGGTCGGTCAGGGCCGCGATGCTGACCAGCTGGTTCTCGAGGAAGCGCTGCGTGGTCGCGCGGATGGCGACCGGGGCGAGCCCGTAGACGTACGCGGCGGCCGCGGAGGCGAACTCGCGCCGCGCCGCTGGGCCCTTCGCGAAACGGCGCTCCGCCCGCGCCAGCTCGGAGGCGAAGAAGCCGCGGAGGTCGGCTGCGGAGGTGCCGAGCGCGCAGGCTGGGACGCTCGGCTGGGCCGGGGCGGCAGGCGCCGCCGCCGGCACCGCAAGCAGGCCCAGGGCAAGGAGAAGGACAAGGGATTGGCGGCGGATTCTCACGGCGGGCAGCCTAGCGGCGGCGCTGCGTTTTCCGCCCCGCTCGGCTAGCATGCCGCGCCCCCGACCCACGGTCGGGGCACTTTCATGAACGTCTCGGTCCCCAAGGAAACGGCGAACGGCGAACGGCGGGTCGCGGTCGTTCCCGAGGTGGTCGAGCGGCTCGGCCGGGCCGGCATCGAGGTGACGGTCGAAGCGGGCGCGGGCGAGGGCGCCCACTACCCCGACGCCGACTACGAGCAGGCCGGCGCGAAGCTCGGCGACGGCTACTCCGGACAGGTGGTCGCCAAGGTCGCGCCGCCGTCGGCCGAGGAGATCGGCCTGCTGGGCCGCGGGTCGGTGCTGGTCGGCTTTCTCGCCCCCCTGACCGCCGCGGAAACCGTGCGCGCCCTCGCCGAGGCGGGCGTGACCAGCTTCGCGATGGAGGCGATCCCGCGCATCTCCCGGGCCCAGTCGATGGACGCCCTCTCCTCGCAGGCCACGGTGGCCGGCTACCGGGCCGGCCTGATCGCCGCGCAGGAGCTGCCGCGCTTCTTCCCGATGCTCACCACCGCCGCCGGCACCGTGCGGCCCGCCAAGGTGCTGGTGCTGGGCGCCGGCGTGGCGGGCCTGCAGGCGATCGCCACCGCACGCCGGCTCGGAGCTGTGGTCCAGGCCTTCGACGTGCGCTCCGCCGTGAAGGAGCAGATCGAATCGCTCGGCGCCCGCTTCCTCGAGCTGGACATGGGCCTCGAGGACGCCGAGGCCGCCGGCGGTTACGCGCGCCAGCTGACCGAGGAGGAGCAGCAGAAGCAGCGCGAGCTGCTGGCGGTGGAGATCGGCAAGATGGACGCGGTCATCTCGACCGCGGCCGTGCCCGGCCGGCGCGCGCCGCTGCTCGTTACCGCGCAGGCCGTGAAGAACATGAAGCCGGGGTCGGTGATCGTCGACCTGGCGGCCGAGAGCGGCGGCAACTGCGAGCTGACCGAGCCGGGACAGACGGTGGTCAAGGAGGACGTGACGATCGCCGGGCCGGCGAACCTGGCTTCCTCGATGCCCGATCACGCCTCGTCGCTCTACGCGCGCAACGTCCAGGCGCTGCTGGAGCTGATGGTGAACGAGGGCGAGCTCCAACTCGACTTCGAGGACGAGATCATCAAGGGAGCCTGCATCACGCGCGACGGCGAGATCGTGCACGAGGGCGCCCGCAACGCAGCGGGAGTGACGGCCTGATGGATCTGCTCACCGAACTGACCATCCTGGTCCTGGCCGCCTTCGTCGGCTTCGAGGTGATCTCGAAGGTGCCGAACACGCTGCACACGCCGCTGATGTCCGCCACCAACGCGATCCACGGGATCGTGCTGCTCGGCGGGCTGCTGCTGATCGGCGAGGCGAGCGGCTTCCTCGACGAGCTGCTGCTGGTGATCGCCATCGCGTTCGGCACGATCAACATCGTCGGCGGCTTCCTGGTCACTGACCGGATGCTGGAGATGTTCAAGAGGCGCGACTGATGTACACGGCGTCGTTCTTCACGGACCCGGACTTCATCCGGGTCCTCTACATCTTCGCCTTCGGCTGCTTCATCTTCGGGCTGCACCTGCTCAACCACCCGCGCAGCGCGCGCAGGGGCAACATCGTCGCCGCCGTCGGCATGGCGATCGCCGTGATCGCCACGCTGCTCTACGACTTCGTCGGCGACTACCTGCTGATCCTCCTCGGCATCGCCATCGGCACGGTGGTCGGGGTGCCTGCCGCGCGCCGCGTGAGGATGACCGCGATGCCGCAGATGGTCGCGCTGTTCAACGGCGTGGGCGGCGGCGCGGTGGCCCTGATCTCGTTCGTGGAGTACCGCGAGGCACTCCACCACGCCGGGGGCAACCCCGCCCTCGATCAGTTGATCCCGATCCTGCTCGCCGCGATCATCGGGTCGATCTCCTTCTGGGGCTCGAACATCGCGTTCGGCAAGCTGCAGGAGATCCTCCCGGGCCGCCCGATCTCGCTGCCCGGCCAGCAGCTCATCAACGGCGCGCTGCTGCTCACGGCCGTCGGCAGCGCGATCGCGATCGCCGCGGGGACCGAGTCCCAGGGGCTGTTCCTCCTGATCCTGGTGTCGGCGGCGGTGCTCGGGAACATGTTCGTGATGCCGATCGGCGGGGCCGACATGCCGGTGGTGATCTCGCTGCTTAACGCCTTCACGGGGCTGTCGGCCGCGGCCGCCGGCGTGGCGCTCGACAACGTGGCCCTGATCGTCGGAGGCATGCTCGTCGGAGCGTCGGGCTCCATCCTCACCAAGCAGATGGCCGAGGCGATGAACCGCTCGATCGCGAACATCTTCGCGGGAGGGTTCGGCGGCGTGAGCGTCGCCCCCAGCGCCGACGGCGAGCAGAAGCCGGTGCGCTCGACCGATGCCGCCGACGTGGCGATCCAGCTGGCCTACGCGTCGAAGGTCGTGGTGGCCCCGGGGTACGGCATGGCCGTCGCGCAGGCGCAGCACACCGTGCGCGAGCTGGCCGACGAGCTGGAGAAGCGCGGCATCCGCGTCGACTTCGCGATCCATCCGGTCGCCGGGCGCATGCCGGGGCACATGAACGTGCTGCTGGCGGAGGCAGACGTGCCCTACGACCATCTCAAGGAGATGGACGAGATCAACCCGGAGTTCGCGCAGACCGACGTCGCGCTTGTGATCGGCGCCAACGACGTGACCAACCCGGCGGCGCGCGAGAACGAGGGCTCCCCGATCTACGGCATGCCGATCCTCGACGTGGACAAGGCGGCGCAGGTGATCGTGCTCAAGCGCTCGATGAACACGGGCTTCGCCGGGATCGACAACCCGCTCTTCTACAACGAGAACACGTCGCTGCTGTTCGGCGACGCCAAAGAGTCCGTGGCGGCGGTGCTGGCGCAGGTGAAGGAGCTCTAGCCGGCCTGGCTGCCGCTCGCGGCCCACGCGAGCAGCGCCGAGAGCACGCGCTCGGTCGGCACGAACGGGTCGGCGATCGCTCGCCGTCCGTCCAGGCTGATCGCCGCGATGGGGCGGTCGCCCAACTCGGCCATCAGGACCGGGCCCTCCATGGGAGGCGCGCTGTCGAGCTCGGCCAGCCGGCGCAGCATCGCGGTGTCGGCATCGCTGCTCCGGCGGATGGTTATGGAAGTCGTCATGGCCACGACTATGAAGCTGAGACGACCCCTCCACATCGGGCTTTCGCTGCTGCTTTCGACCCGGCACCCCTTACCCCGGGAGCCAGGCCACTTACGGCTCTAGAGCAGGCTTTCCTGCCCCGCCGCGCTCGCGGACCGGCGGCGCCGCGGGAGCCCGGCAGCCTCGGCCAGCGCGGCCTCGACGTCGGCGAGGATCGCCCGCTCGGAGCGCGAGGCGACGACCGGCTCGGCGAGCCCGTCCACGTGCACGTACGTGCGGCGCCCGTCCTGGCGCTCCGGCCCCTCCAGCGGAACCAGCGCGTAGACCCTGTCGGCGCGCACGTACTTGCCGTAGCCGAGGGGGATCATGCGGGGGTCGCGCTTGGCCATGGGAGCCTAGGTGTTCACGGGGCGCCCGCCGCTTCGCGCTGGCGCGCCGCCTCGCCGCCGGGACCCACCGGCGCGGAGGACGCCTCGGCGCCGCGATCGGCGATGTCCTGCTGAAACAGGCCGTCCGCCTCGGCGGCGGCTTCGAGCGAGGCCTTGTCGATGAGCGGCGCGATCGCCATGCGCAGAATCAGCAGAGCGCGCGACCAGCGCGGAACCACGACCCAGCGGCTGCGCTTCTCCATGCCCTCGGCGACGGCCTTGCCCACCTGCGACACGGGATAGGTCTTCGCAAACGGACCTGCGGACCTCGCACGCAACGGCGCGATGCTCGGGTGCGCGTCGGCGCCACGCACCATGTCCGTGTCGATGAAGCCGAAATAGGCCACCCCCACGTCCACGCCCAGGTGCTTGACCTCGACGCGCAGGGAGTCGGCGAATGCCTCGGCACCCGCCTTGGCGGCGGCGTAGGCGGCCATCCCGGGCGCGTGTAGCGCTGCCGCAAGCGACGCCGTGACGAGCACGTAGCCCTGGCGCTCGATCACCTGCGGCAGGCAGGCGCGCACGGTGCGCCAGACGCCCAGCAGGTTCACCTCGACGGTGCGCTCGAAGGCGCCCGGGTCGATCGAACGCACCATGCCGGCCGGCGCGATCCCGGCGTTGGCCATGACTATGTCGATGCCGCCGAAGCGCTCGACGGCGCCCTCCACGGCGCGCTCCAGCGCCTGCCAGTCGGTTACGTCGCACTCGAAGGCGGCCGCGCCCGTGCCGCACTGGGCGGCGACCCGCGCGAGCTCCTCCGGCTCGAGCCCGACGAGGGCGACGTTGGCGCCGCCGGCGGCCAGCCGGCGAGCCGTCTCGGCGCCGATGCCGCGGGCCGCTCCGGTGACGAAGACGGTCTTGCCGCGCAGATCCCAGGTCATGGTCGAACCCTAGCCGCCCCGCCGGGCCGGCGCAGGCGCCGCGCGCGGAAGGACGATGGGTTTCGGCGACGAACTCGGTGGCAAAGGAGAGCTCATAACCGCGACCACGGAGACAATCCGCGAGCAGGCCTTCCTCCCGCTGTCGAGCGACATCCCCGCCGGCGTGACCCTTCGCCAGTACCGCTCGGAGCGCGCTCGCCGCCAGGCGCTCCTAGTAGCCTCGAAATCCATGGTCGAGCTGCCCGAGGAGCTGTCGCCCCGCCAGGTCGCCGAGCTGATCGGCGATGGTGGCGCGCAGCTGGTCGACGTTCGCGAGCCCTACGAGCACCAGGCAGGCCGGATCGCGGGCGACGTCCACATCGAACTCGATGAGCTCGGCGGGGCGGCGCACTCGATCGACCGGGATCGGCCGGTGGTGTTCTACTGCCGCTCGGGCAGCCGCTCGGCGCTCGCCGCCCAGGCATTCGGAGCCGCCGGGTACAGCGCCCACAACCTCACCGGGGGGCTGCAGGCCTGGGTGGGGGACGGGCTACCGATCGAGCCGGCCGGCGGCCACGTCGCCTAGCCGGGCCGCGCGTAGCTGCCCCGCGTAGGGGCCGCGCCCGGTCGCGCAGGCCGCCCCGCAGCGCGCTCCGAGCTCCAGCGCCTCCGCGACCGGCATGCCCGCGCCGAGGCCGTAGGTCAGGCCGGCGGCAAAGCTGTCGCCGCAGCCGTACATGTCGCTGACCGCCCCGGGCAGCGGCGTGGCCTCCCAGCGGCCGTGCTCGCCGTCGCGCGTCTCGTACTCCCCCCCGCTGGCGCCGGCGGTGCGGATCACCAGGCGCGGTGGCGGCTCCAGGTCCCCGGGCTCGTAGCGCTCGCCCGGGTCCTTCCCGCTCGCCACCAGCGCGTCCAGCTCCACGCCAGCCTCGCCAAGTGTCTCCAGCCCGCGCGCCGAGGCCACCAGCGTGGCCGCCCGCCGGGCCTCCTTGGCGGCGCCGGCGTCGCCTGCGGTGAAGTAGACGGCGTCTGTGCTGTCGAGCTCCTGCCAGGGCAACGGGTCCCCGGCGCGCGGACCGAGCCGGTCGCCGATGACCGTGATCGTGCGCTCGCCCGCGGCGTCCACGTGGACGTAGCCGCGGCGCTGCAGCTCGGGGCGGAAGGCAGCGTGCACCCGCAGCCCCAGCTCCTCCAGCTCGCGTTTCGCGCGGTGGCCGATCTCGTCGTCGCCGAGCGCCGTGTAGAGCGTCGCCGCGCCCGCGAGCTTGGCCAGCTGCACGGCGGCCACCGCTCCTCCCCCGCCCGGCTCCTGCCACGTGTCGCTCACGTGCACGATCTCGCCGGCGGCGGGCACGTGCTCGACGCGCCCGAACTCGATCCACTCGACGTGCCCGACGACAGCCGCTCGCATGCTCGCGGCAGTGTGTCAGGACTCGGGGCTCACGCCCCCGGGGCCGCCGTGGCCGTCCCCCGACTCGAGCAGCGGCCGCAGCAGGTCGAGCGGCAGCGGGAAGACGATCGTCGAGGCCTGGTTGCCGCTGATGTCCTGCAGCGCCTGCAGGTAGCGCAGCTGGATGGTGACCGGGTTCGGCTGGATCACCTCGGCGGCCTGGGCGAGCTTGTCGGCCGCCTGGAACTCGCCCTCCGCGTTGATGACCTTGGCGCGCCGGTTGCGCTCGGCCTCGGCCTGGCGCGCCAGCGCGTGCTGCATCGTCTCGGGGATCTCCACGTCCTTGATCTCCACGATCGAAACCTTGATCCCCCACGGCTCGGTTTGCTCGTCGATGATCTGCTGGAGGCTCTCGTTGAGGCGCTCGCGCTCGGACAGCAGCGCATCGAGCTCCGCCTTGCCCAGCACGGAGCGCAGCGTCGTCTGGGCGATCTGAAGGGTCGCCCCCTGGAAGTCCTCGATCTCCAGTACCGAGCGGTTGGGGTCGAGGACCCGGAAGTACGCGACCGCCGCCACCCGCACCGGCACGTTGTCGCGGGTGATCACCTCCTGCGGCGGGATGCGCAGCGTGACCGTGCGCAGGCTCACGCGCACCATACGGTCCGCGCCGGGCACGAGCAGCGCCACGCCGGGGCCCTTCAGGTCGATTACGCGACCGAGCCGGAACACCACCCCGCGCTCGTACTCGCGCAGCACGCGCACCGATGCCCCCGCCAGCGCCCCGAGCGCCACGAGGATCAGACCCAGCACGATCAGCACGCCCTCGATCACACGTCCTCCTCCCACTCCTCCGCTCGGCGCACCGCGAGCGTCAGCCCGCTGACGCGCTCCACCACGACGGCGTCGCCGGCGCCCAGCTCGCCGTCCTCCTCCACCCAGCTGCGGCGCGCCCGCCAGAGCGCCCCGTCCACGAACACCTGGCCGCCGTCTCCGGCCCAGGTGCGGACCACGCCGGTGCGCCCGCTGAGCGTCTCCCGGCCGGATGCGACCTGACGCCGGCGCGCGGCGAGCGACTTGCGCGCGGCCACCGCCACCCACGCACCGGTCACCGCCACGGCGGCGAGCATCGCGGCCACCACGAGTGCCACGCCGCCTCCGGTCCCGGCGATAGCGAGCGCCGCGCCGCCCGCAAGGGCCATGCCGCCGAAGGCGCCCAGCACGCCCCCGGACACGTGTGCTTCGGCCACCAACAGGGCGGCCCCGACCACTACGAGAGCCAAGCCGACTTCCACCATTTCGCTCTGCCACCGATGGTACGCCTCCGGGAACGCGGCCGAGAGCGATTGGCGCGTGTCGGTAGCGTGCGCCGACGATGGATGGACCGCTCCAACTCGGCCGCGGCGTGGAGGTTCCGCTGTCGGAGGTCGAGCTCAGGACGAGTCGCTCGTCCGGCCCCGGCGGCCAGCACGCGAACGTGACGGCCTCGCGTGTCGAGGCGGTGTTCGACGTGGAGGCCTCGCGGTCGCTGACAGAAGAGCAGAAGCGGCGCCTCGTGGCGCGCCTCGGCCCGGTGGTCAGGGCCACCGCTCAGGACACGCGCAGCCAGACCCGTAACCGCGAGCTGGCGCTGCAGCGCCTGCGCTCCCGGCTCGCCTCGGCGCTTGCGGTGCGGCGACCGCGGCGGGCCACGACGCCGACCGCGGCCTCGCGGCGCAAGCGCATGGACGCCAAGCGCCGCCGCGGCGACGTGAAGCGGGCGCGGCGCCGCCCGGACGCCGAGGACTAGTGCGATAGGACCGCGCCGCTAGGGCGAGGTCGGTGCGACCGCGCCGCCGCCTTCGCCGCCCTGCGCCGGCGTGGTGGGCTGGCCGGTTCCGCCTCCGGTGCCCTGGCTCGGTGTGGTCGGCGTGGCCGTGCCACCGCCCTGAGAGGGAGGCGTCGCGGGCGTGGTCGGGGTGGCCGTGGTGTCGGTCGTGTCGGTGTTCGTCTTGTCGGTGTTGGTGCGGTTGCCCAGGTTCTCGGGCGTGGTCGGCACACCGAGGTCGGTGGGGGTCGACTTCGGCTCGCTGTCGCCGCCCGCGCTGGCGATCACCACGATCAGGAGCAGCAGCAGAACGGCGGCCGCTCCCGCGGCCACCGTGCGGCGGCGCTTGTAGACGGAGTCCGGCTCGCGCTGGCCATAGCCGCGCGGCGGCCCGCCCGGCGGCCGCTCTCGAGGATCGAGACGGCGTGTGGGCTGGTCGTCCAGAGGGCTCAAGGTAGCGGATTGCCCTGCATGTGACCCGTTCTCGCCGGCCGCTCAGGCGTAGTGCAGGTCGGCGGTTTCGTCCTCGCCGACCGGCCGCTCGCACGTTGGGCACCACCAGCGCACCTCAACCGGGGTGCCGCAGGCGTCGTGGCGCGGGGGTTCGGTGCCCTCGCGGTGCCGCGCGCCCCAGTCCGCGAGCAGTCTCAGCGCACCGGCCAGCTCGTGTCCCGACGCGGTCAGCTCGTACACGAACCGCTGCGGGCGCTCGGAGTAGGGCTGGGCGACCACCAGCCCCTCGCCCTCGAGGCGGCGCAGCCGCTGGGTGAGCACGTTCGGGGCGATGCCGGGAAGCGACTGCTGCAGGTCGCCGAACCGCCTGGGGCCGTCGAGCAGCGCCTCGATCACCAGCAGCGTCCAACGGTCACCGACGCTGTCGAGCGCCGCGGCGAGCGGCGTGGACGCGGGCTCGGGCACGCTTCGAAGCCTACTTTGCACACCTTGGTACGGTAGTCACTTGCAATTCGCAAGTCACAAGGGAGTTATGCGATGGAAGTGCTGAGTTCTTTGCAGGAGGCGATCGCCGGCGCCGCCGAGCGGGTGGGTCCCTCGGTCGTGGGGCTCGGGCGGGGCTGGGGCCTCGGCTCGGGCGTGGTGATCGGCGACGGGCAGGTGCTGACCAACGCCCACAACGTCAGGCGCGAGCAGGTCACGGTCGTGTTTGCGGACGGCCGCCGCGAGGCCGGCGAGTGGACCGGCGCCGACCCGGACCTCGATCTCGCCGTGCTGTCGGTGGACACCGGCGGCGCCGCGCCGGTCACCTGGGAGCCGGCCGACGCGCCCGGCGTCGGCACGCCGGTGCTGGCGCTCGCCAACCCGGGCGGGCGCGGGCTGAGGACGACGCTCGGCTTCGTCGCCGCCGAGGGCCGCAGCTTCCGCGGGCCGCGGGGCCGGCGCGTGGCCGGCGCGATCGAGCACACCGCTCCCCTGCCGCGCGGGTCGTCGGGCGGACCGCTGGTGGACGTCGAGGGCCGCCTGCTGGGGCTGAACGCCCTGCGCCTGGAGGGCGGCCTGATCGTCGCGGTTCCGGCCACCGCCGCCGTCAAGGAGCGCGTCGAGGGGCTGGCGCGCGGCGAGGCCCCTGCCTCCCCCCGGCTCGGCGTGGCGGTCGCGCCGCCGCGGGCGGCGCGCCGCATGCGCCGCGCGGTCGGGCTGCCTGAGCACCCGGGGCTGCTGGTGCGTGCCGTCGAGGACGACAGCCCGGCCGCTTCCGCCGGGATCGAGGCCGGCGACCTGCTGGCCGCCGCGAACGGCACGGAGCTCGGCAGCGTGGACGTGCTCTACGACGTGCTCGACTCGGTGTCTGACGGAGGCTCACTCGAGCTGACAGTCGTGCGCGGCACGGAGGAGCGGCCCGTGACGGTCGAGTTCGAGGCGAGCGGGGCGGCGGCATGACCGCGGTCGCGGAGGTTCCACCGCCCGTCGACCGGGCCGAGGCCGAGGCGCTCGACGCGTACTCGCACGCCGTGATCGCGGTGGCCGAGCGCGTCGGGCCTTCCGTCGCGAGCCTGCGGGTGATGCGGCGCGTGCGCGGCGGCCAGGTGCCCTCGGGCGCCGGCAGCGCGGTCGCGCTCACCCCGGACGGGTTCCTGCTTACCAACGCCCACGTGGTGGGCCGCAGCGTAACCGGCGGTCGCGCCACGTTCGCCGACGGCAGCGACGCGCGCTTCGAGCTGGTCGGCCGCGACCCGCTGTCCGACCTGGCCGTCCTGCGGGCCGACGACCAGGCGCTCGTGCCGGCCACGCTCGGAGACGCCGAGCGGCTGCGCGTGGGCCAGCTCGTCGTCGCGATCGGGAACCCCCACGGCCTGGGCGGGTCCGTGACCGCCGGCGTGGTGTCGGCGCTGGGCCGCTCTCTGCCGGCGCGCTCGCGCCGCGCCGGCCGCATCATCGACAACGTGATCCAGACCGATGCCGCGCTCAACCCGGGCAGCTCCGGCGGCGCGCTGGCCGACTCGCGCGGGCGCGTGGTCGGGATCAACACCGCCGTGGCGGGCGTTGGCCTGGGCCTGGCCGTGCCGATCAACGACACCACCCAGCAGGTCGTCGCCCAGCTGATGCGCGACGGCCGCGTGCGCCGCGCGTACATCGGCGTGGCCGGCGGCCCGCGCCCGGTCCCGCCCCAGGCGCGCGCCGCCGCCGGCAGCTCGACCTGCGTCGAGGTCGTGGAGGTGGTCGACGGCGGCCCTGCCGCCCGCGGCGGGCTGCGCCCCGAGGACCTGATCCTCGCGGTGAACGACACGCAGGTCACGCGCGTGGAGGACCTGCAGCGGCTGATGTCCGCCGAGCTGATCGGCGTGTCCGTGACCGTGCGCGTGCTGCGGGCCGGCCGCCCGCTGGAGGTGGAGCTGATGCCGGCCGAGCTCGAGGCGGCGGCCTAGAGCCCGGCGATATGGCGGATCGCGAAGCCGCCGACGGGGCGCGGTGCCTGCTGCCAGCGTGTGCCGGCTCGGCCCTGGCCGCTGGTGTCGAAGCGCAGGCCGGCCACCAGCATGAACACGTGGCCGTCGTTCGCGTAGATCGTGATCCACTCGCCCGGGCCCTGCTCGCCGTAGCGCATGAACAGGCCCGAGGTGAGCGGGCGGTTGAGCAGGCCGGCCGAAGCCAGCGCGAAGGACACCGACCCCGAGCAGTCGTAGCCGTCGTCGCGCCAGGCGCCGTGCCCGCCGCCCCACTTGTAGGGGAACTTGGCGATCGCGTTGGCGGCGAGGATCACCCGCTTGACGACCTCCGGGGCGTCGTCGGGCGCGATCGCCGCGCCGTCCGGCCTGACGCTCGCGCGCGGCCCGGTCGCCAGGAAGGCCGTCGTGTCGAGGTACTCCCGGAAGCTCGCCAGCGCGGCACGCGCCTCACGCAGCTCGGTTCGCACCTCGGCGTCGCTGGGTGCGCCCGGGCTGGGCGCGTCGTCGGTGGCGGACGAGCCGGGGATGACGGCTGAGCGCTGCTCGCGCTCGACGGACTTACGGTCAGCGGCCGCGCGTGCCTGCGCCGCGGCCTCGGGCGTGAGCACGACCTCCGCAGGCCCCTGCTGCTTCTCGGACACTGCGTTCCCGCATCCGGCGAACACCGCGACGCAGGCGGCGATGAGCAGGATGCGGCTCAGCTCTGGTGGCGAGTTTTCCACTCTTCGTAGGGCATTCCGTAGACGATCTCTCGCGCCTGCGGGTCGGGCAGCTCCATCCCGCGCTCCTCGGCCGCCTCCCTGTACCAGCGGGAGAGGCAGTTGCGGCAGAAGCCGGCCAGCTCCATCAGGTCGATGTTCTGTACATCGGTCCGTTCGCGCAGGTGCTCAACCAACCTGCGGAATGCCGCGGCCTCGAGCTCGACCTGTGTGCCCTCGTCCATCGATCTGGAACGATAGGGACGATGACCGACACAGAACCCTCGCGACGCGATCTGCCCGTAGATCCCACCGGCATCGAGCAGCCGCACGACGTGCTGGCAGCCGACGAGTTCGGCATCGGGACCCGGGACGAGCGCCTGCCGCCGGATCCGAACCGCTTCGACCCACCTCACGACATCCTGGCCGCGGAGGAGTTCGCCATGCCGGCCGGCGGCGAGCGCTACGAAGCCGAGAGTGGTGGCCCCGACCCGCGCACACTGGTCCCGCTGCTGGTGATCGCCGCGATCCTCGCCTTCTTGCTGGTCCGCCGACGCGACTGACGTGGCGCTGTCTCCGGTCAACCGGATCGAGATCACTGTCGACCGGGCGCTGTGCATCGGCTCCGGCGACTGCGTGGACACGGCCCCGGACGTCTTCCAGCTCGACGAGGAGGACAAGGCCGTGGTCGTGGACCCGGACGGCGCGTCGCTCGATGACGTGATCGCGGCGGCCGGGAACTGTCCGGTGGCGGCGATCTTCGTCGTCGGCGAGGCCGGCGACCTGTATCCCTAGGGTGGCGCGGGCCCGGGCGCTCGCGAACGGCAGCAATAAACGGCGGCCCGAACCGTGTGTGGCACTCGCCCTAGTACCCGGCCTTGTACCCGCGCAGCCGGCCGAGCGCGGCCCCGAGCGCGATGAGCGGCTTCTGCAGCGCCACGGGGATGCCCGCGCGGTAGCTCTGCGCGCGCGTGCCGCGCAGGACCACGAACAGCTGCAGGTCGGAGAACTCGCCCTGCTCGTTGACCGTGTCCTGCTCCATGTGGTGGCCCAGCGAGGAAACGAAGGCTTCCGCGAACGTGCCGCCCGGCGACGCGATGTGGCGCAGGTGCAGGTCCGAGTCGGTCGCGTTGTACGGGTTGCGGTGCGCGGTGCCGCGCGGCACCTCCACCGTCTCCCCGGACCCGGCCGTTACCTCGCGCCCGTCCACCTCGATCGTCGCCGTGCCGTCGAGGACCTCGAAGCGCTCCGCGTAGTCGAGGTGGACATGCGCGTCCGCCATCCCGGTGTGCGGCTTCATCAGCCGCTCGATGATCGCGTCGGCGCCCGCCGACGATCCCTTCAGCCAGGCGCCGGTGCGCGGGTTCGTCCAGGTCCGCTCCGCGAGCGCCATCAGTCTCGCTTACCGCGCCCGTACACCAGCTTGACCAAGCGCGCGATCAGCTTGGTGCGCTTGGCCGAGTAGGGCAGCATGTGCAGGTCGCGCTTCGGCGCCAGGCGCGTGACCACGATCGCCTGGTTCTTCGTGTACTTGCGGATGCCGTCGGCGCCGTGGCGCGAGCCCAGGCCGGACGACTTCCAGCCGCCCATCGGCAGCTCCAGCGCGAGGTAGTTGATCTGCGCGTCGTTCACGGTCACTGCTCCGGCCTCCATGCGCCGCGCCAGCCGCTCGCCCTTGGCGGCGTCCTTTGTCCACACCGACGCCTGCAGCCCGTAGGGAGAGTCGTTGGAGAGCCGCACGCCCTCCTCGGCGTCCGCCACCTTCATGATCGGCAGCGTGGGCCCGAACGTCTCCTCGTTCATGGCAGCCATCGAGTGGTCCACGTCGAGCAGCACGGTGGGCTCGTAGAAGTGGCCGTCGGAATCGGAGCGATGCCCGCCGGCGACCACGCGGGCGCCCTTCTCGACGGCGTCCCGCACGTGCGCCTCGACGATGTCCGACTGCGGCGGGTGGATCACCGCGCCGAGGTCGACGCTGCCCGGACCGCCCGGTGCGCCCTGGCGCAGCTCGCCGACCTTACGCGTGACCAGCGAGACGAACTCGTCGTAGACCGGCGCCTCGACGTACACGCGCTCGGTGGAGATGCAGGTCTGGCCCGCGTTCTGCATCGAGTAGTGCACGGCCGCGTTGGCGGCGCGCTCGAGGTCGGCGTCGGCGCACACGAGCATCGGGTCCTTGCCGCCCAGCTCCAGGGCCAGCGGCGTAAGCGTCTGGGCGGCCCGCTCCATGACCTTCCTGCCGGTCGCCGTGGATCCCGTGAACATGAGGAAGTCGACCGCGTCGACCAGCGCGCCGCCGGTTTCGCCGAAGCCCGGCGCGACCTGGTAGACGCCGTCGGGCATGCCGCACTCGCGCACGCACTCGCCCATCAGCAGCGCCGTCAGCGGCGTGACCTCGCTCGGCTTGAGGATCACCGCGTTGCCGGCGGCCATCGCGGGGATGCAGTCGCCGAACGAGTTGGTGAGCGGGTAGTTCCAGGGACCGATCACGCCCACCACGCCGACGGGCACGTGTCGCAGGATCAGCTTGCGCCCCCTGACGAACGGCGAGGACGTCCTCACGCGCTCGTCGGCGAGGTACTTTTCGGCGTGCTTGGCCCAGAAGCCGAACGCGGACGCGGCGTAGGCCACCTCCGCCAGCTGGGCGTCCTCCCAGGCCTTGCCGGTCTCGGAGACGATCGTCTCGACGACGCGGTCCGAGTTGTCGATCACCCACTTCTGGCAGCGCCGCAGGATCTGGGCGCGGCCCTCGAAGCCGAGCGCCTCCCAGCCGGGCTGCGCGGCCCGCGCGCGCTCGACCAGCTCCGCGATCCGCTCAGGGGCGACCACGTCGACGCTCGCGACGATCTGGCCGGTGGCCGGGTTCTCGACCTCGATCTTCTGTGTGGGAGGAGCGGCGGTGGCGGTCATGTGCACAACCCTAGCCCCGCGCCCGCTTGCGCTCACCATGCCTGCGCATGAGCTCGGAGGTTCGCAGCGCCGGGCGCCCGGCGGACGCGGCGACGCGCGCGGCCACTCCGCGCCAGCGCGGGACGGCGACCACCATCCGCTTCGAGTCGAGCAGGCCCGTCACGGCGCTCGCCACCTCCTCCGCGCTCAGCATCCGCGGCCCCGACCAGATGATCGCCGACTCCGGCTCGTTCGCCCGCTCGCGGGTCATGTCGGTGTCCGCGCCGTCCGGGCAGACGACGTGCATCTTGATCGGCAGGCCAGCCGCCATCAGATCTCCTTCCAGCGAGGTCGTGAAGCCGAGCACCCCGTGCTTGGTCGCCGCGTAGACGGCCAGCCCGGGCACCGGCGCGAACGCGGACATCGAGCCGAGGTTGATCACGTGCATGTCCCGGCCACCGCGCTGCCTCATCGCGTCGACCGCCGCGCGCGAGCCCCAGATCACCCCGAGCAGGTTCACCTCGACCTGCAGGCGAACCTCGTCGTCGGGGTGCTCCCAGGCCTTGCGCGTGCGCAGCACACCGGCGTTGTTGACCCAGACCTCGAGCGGCCCGCGCTCGATGGCGGCGCGCGCCGCCCGGCAGTGCGCCTCGGGGTCGCGCACGTCGTGCTGCAGCGAGAAGCCACCGACCGCCTCGGCCGTGGCGGCCGCCGCGTCGCCGTCGATGTCGGTCGCCAGCACGGTGTACGAGCGCCCGGCCAGCTTGCGGGCGATCTCCCGGCCGAAGCCGCGGCCGGCGCCGGTGACCACGGCCACGCCCGGCATCAGGCGGCCCGCGCGGCCATGCGCGGCTGCTCGCTCGCCGCCGCCAGCGGGCGCTTGACGCCGCGGGTGCGCTTGCGCTCGCGGGCGAGCCTGCGCATGTAGGAATGGAAGTCCACCTGGATGGTGTGGCGCGTGGAGGCGATGTAGCGCTTGCGCATGGCGCTCTCCTCGCGCTCGATCGCTCGCATCATGCGCCCGGGGTCGGGCAGCGCGGCGCTGCCCTCGAACAGGTCGGCCACCCACTCGGCTTGGCGCTCGGCGATCGGCATGATCGCCCCCAGCGGCTGCACCAGCCCGATGAAGTAGAGCCCCGGCCGCTCGGGGTGGACCACGCGCCGGTAGAGCGGGACGTAGTTGCCCGCCGTGCCCATCACCGACTCGTCGAGGAACGGGAACGTGATGCGGTAGCCGGTGCACCAGACGATCGTGTCGATCGTGGCGCTGGTGCCGTCCACGAAGTGGACAACGGGTCCGTCGATGCGCTCGAGGTTGGGCTTGACCGTGATGCGGCCGTGGCCGATGCGGCTCAGCAGGTCGGCGGAGATGGTCGGGTGAGCCTGGCCGAGCTTGTGATCAGGCGTCGGCAGTCCGTAGTTCTCCATCGGCCCCTGAACGCGCTTGACCTCGCGCATGAGCAGCGGGCGCGTGAATGCGAACGGCAGCCGGTTGGCCCAGCTCGGGGCGAGCTGGTCGAGCGGCACGCCGCCGATGAACTTGGGCATCACGTGGGCGCCACGCCGCATCGCCAGGTAGGTGGTGGCGGAGAAGCGCGAGGCTTCGGCGGCGATGTCGGTGGCCGAGTTGCCGATGCCGAGCACCAGCACGTTGCGGTCCACGATGCGCTCGTCCGGCTCGCGGTACCAGTGCGAGTGGAGCTGCTCGCCCGGGAACGACTCCTGGCCCGGGAAGGGTGGCTCGGGGTACTTGGGGTCCCAGTGATGGCCGTTCGCGACCATCACCGCGTCGTAGTGGTGCGACTCCCTCGCTCCGAGCGTGACCTCCCACCCGTCCCCCGCCGGCTCGACGCGGGTGACGTCGGTGCGGAAGCGGATCCGGTCGCGAAAGCCGAAGTGGTCGACGTAGTCCTCGAAGTAGCGGGCTATCTGGGTGTGGTGGGGGTAGTCCGGATAGTCCGCCGGCATCGGGTAGCTGGCGTACTCCATCATCGCCCGCGAGGTGTTGATGAACAGCGAGCGGTAGGCCGACGACATGCCGTTGTCGTTGCCGTAGCGCCAGTTGCCGCCGATGCCCGAGCCCTTCTCGAAGCAGTCGAACTCGATGCCGCGCGCTTGGAGCACCTGGCAGGCCGCGATCCCGGACGAGCCCGCGCCGATGATGCACACCTTGGCCACGGTGCGCGCGAGCCTACCAAGACTGGCTGGCTGGCCAGGCAACGGCCGCGGCGCTGAGCGTGGGCTCCGACCAACAGCAGCGGTAAGGCGCTGGGTACCGGTGCCGCCGGTCCGGTCCGGGGGGTTCCGCACGAAACGGGACACATAGTCCCGGAACTTCCGGGACCCCCGGTTCGGCTTCGGCGCCAGGGGGTCCCGGAAGAACGTCGGACATATCGCCGCAACTTCGGGACCCCCCCTCGGGCCCGGCCCTTTTATCGCTGCCGTTCGCCGGGGCCCGGCCCCCGCCACAACGCGGCCGCTCACCCGAACGTGAACGCGTAGCCGCTCACGCCCGGCGGCAGGCGCAGCGTCAGCCGGCGATCCTCGACCTTGGGGAGCGACACGAGCCGGTAGAGGCGCTGGTCGCGCACGGTCAGGGTGCCGCCGGTCACGTCCTCGCCCGCCTCGCGCTCGGGCAGCGGGCGGCCGTCGAGCAGCACCTGCACCCGGCGCGGGCGCCCGTCGCTCGTGCCCAGCACCAGGAATATCTTGCGGGCCGTCACGCGCGCGTCGAGCCGGGCGTCGCGCACCGCGGTCGCGGATTCGCTCGACACGTTCCACGTGCCCGACAGCGAGAAGTGCACCGGCGGCAGGTCTGCCGCCCCGGCGTAGCTGCCCACCCCGGGCCGCAGCGGCGGGTCGAAGTTCTGGGCGCGCTTGTAGTTGAGGTACGTCTCCGGCGTGGCCAGACCGGGCGACGCCGTCTCCACGCGGGTGCGGGCGGTCGCGCCCAGGCGCGAAGCGCCGGCCTCGGCCAGCAGCGCCCGGATCGCCGACTCGGTCTTCTCGTAGGAGCCCTCGCCGAAGTGCGCGTAGCGCACGCGCCCGCGCGAGTCGATCAGGTACTTGGCCGGCCAGTACTGGTTGCCCCACGCACTCCAGGTGGCGTACTCGTTGTCCTGCGCGACCGCATAGCGCAGCTGGTTCTGGCCGATCGCGCGCTCGACGTTGTGCGCGTCGCGCTCGAACGGGAACTCGGGCGTGTGCACGCCCACGATCGTCAGCCCGCGCCTGCGGTAGCGGGCATCCCAGGCCCGCAGGTAGGGCAGCGTGCGGATGCAGTTGATGCAGGTGTAGGTCCAGAAGTCGACCAGGACCACCTTGCCCCGCAGAGCGCGCAGGTGAAGCGGTGCGCCCGCCGGGGTGTTGAACCAGCGCTCGTTGCCGGTGAAGTCGGGCGCCTTTCCGAGCACCGGCAGCCCGGCGCGCGGCTCCCGGCCGTGGGAGCTCTCCGCGAAGCGCGCTCGCCCGCGCAGCTCCGCCAGCCGGTCCTCGACCGCGCCGGAGCGCTCGAGCGCGCGCGTGGGGTTTGTGAGGAAGGCGGGGAAGTCGTTCGCCAGCGCGGTCTGGAAGCGCACGTCGAGGTCCGTGGCCACCGCCACCGCGGTCGCGACCATCACCGCGCCGAGCGTGCGCTGGACCGCCGGCCCGCGTCCGGCCGCCCGCAGGCGATCGAGCAAGCGCCGCCCGCCGTAGGCGATCGCCAGGAGCACCACCGCCGACCCGGCCGCGTAGCCGAGCGCCACGGCCACCAGCTCGCCGGAGGCCCCGCGCGTGGCGGACACCGACACCACCGCGGCGAGGATCGGGCCGGCGCAGGGCGCGTAGACGAACCCCAGGCCCGCGCCGACCAGCACCCCGGACCAGAAGCCGTCGCCGCGGTCGCGCGGCCCGAAGCGGGCCAGCCGCGTGAGCGGCGCCTCGATGCGCGCCGCCAGCGAGGGGACGAGCAGCGAGACGCCGAACACCAGCAGCACCACCACGGCGACCGTCCGGACGGTGCCGTTGGGCAGCCCGACCCCGTCGATCACAGACGCGAGCGCGACGATGGCAACGGTGAACGTGGCCACCAGCCCGCAGATCACTCCGAGCGGGCGGCGGCGCCCGCCGCTGCCCGTGGCGGCAAGCAACGCCGGCAGGACCGGCAGGACGCACGGAGTCAGCGCGGTACCGGCGCCGGCGACCAACGCGAACAGGACGAGCAGTACCACCTCGCCCCATCATGGCTGAGGGGACGTGTGCGAGCGCGCCGTGAGCCGGTGGGAACGTCGAGGTAGGGTTTGCGCGACGTGCGCTTGGACTACTGCATGAATGCCTGATGCCCACGATCGACGCGAACGGACAGACGCTCTACTACGAGGTCCACGGGGAGGGCGAGCCGCTGCTGTGCGTGATGGGCCTCGCCGCCGACACGCTCGCCTGGACGCTCCAGGTGCCTGCCTTCTCCGCCGCCCACCGGTCGGTCATCTTCGACAACCGCGACGTCGGCCGGTCCTCGATGTCGGACGGTCCCTACGAGATCGCCGACATGGCCCAGGACGCGCTCGCGCTCGCCGACGCGCTCGAGCTGGACTCGTTCCACCTGCTCGGCGTCTCGATGGGCGGGGCGATCGCTCAGGAGATCGCGCTGGCGGCCCCGGAGCGACTGCGGACCCTGACGCTCGCCGTCACGTTCCCGGCCGGCGGCGCGTGGGCGCGCAAGCTGAGCGAGGTCTGGGCTGAGCGCGTGCGCAGCATCTCGCACGAGGGGCACGTGGACGAGCTGATGCTGCTGAACTTCTCCGAGGCCTTCTTCGAGAACGCGGAGGGCGTGACGTGGCTGCGCGGCATGATGCTGCAGAACCCGCATCCACAGCCGCCGGAGGCGTTCATCCGCCAGCTCGATGCCGCCGGCCGGCACGACGCCCGCGAGCGCCTCCCCTCGCTGCGCGTGCCGACCCACGTGATCGGAGCCGAGCGCGACATCCTCGTGCCGATCTGGAAGTCGCGCGAGCTCGCGGACCTGATCCCGGACGCCCAGCTCACCGTGCTGCCCGGCTCACCGCACGGCGCGAACGTCGAGCGAGCGGAGGAGTTCAACAGCTCGGTGCTCGACTTCATCGCCGAGCGGGCCCCGGCTCCGGCCTAGCCGGAGGTGCTCAGGCGGCGTTCGGCGGGAGCTTCGCCAGCGCGTCGTCCAGCGTCTGGTGCACCGGCGCGGCACGGTCGAACTCGACGATGTCGAGCACGCGCGCGACCGGCCCGCCGTCCGTGGCCACCACGCGCAGCTCCTGCCGGCGGCTGCCGAGCCGCCGCGCCAGGTTGAACAGCATCGCGATGCCGCTCGAATCGATGAACTCGAGCCCGCTGAAGTCGACCACGAGGGCGCGCGCCGACGTCGGCACCGCCTCGCCGATCGCCACTCCGGTGGAAGGCGCGCCTGCGAGGTCGAGCTCGCCGGTCACGTGGGCGATCACCACGTCTCCGCGCTCTTCGATCTCGACTTGAACCAGGTCCATCACCGGCGGTCTCCGTTCGCGTTCGAGTCCAGCAGAGTCCGTTGCATCCGGACCGTAGTCCCTTGGGGCGTCGGCACAACGTCAACCGTATCCATCAGAGCGCGCATCAGCGACAAGCCCCTGCCGTGGTCGCCCTCCCGGGGAGGGCGCCAGGCGCCGAAGTCGCGGACAGCGATCTCCACGCTGCGGTCGTCGACGTGCCCGCTGATCTCGAACGGAGTACCGGCGCCCGCGTGCTCGATCGCGTTGGTCGCCGCCTCGCCGCACGCCGTCAGAACCTCGGCGATCTCCTGCTCGGACCCGTCCACATGGGTCAGCCAGCGCCGCAGCAGCGCACGCATCGAGGCCAGCGCCTCCGGCTCGGTCGGCAGCTCCACGTGGAAGCGATCGGCCATCGGGATGGTGCGCAGCGTGAGCAGGGCGACGTCGTCGGGCGCGCCGCCCTCCGGCACCAGCGCGCTCAGCACCCGGTCGCAGAGCTGCTGCGGATCGGTGGAGTCGCCGCGCACGACCTCGGCAAGCCGATCCAGCCCGGCGTCGATGTGCTCGCCCGGGCGCTCGACCAGGCCGTCGGTGTAGAGCACCACGGTCGCGCCCTGGTCGATCGGCACCGACACCTCCTGGAAATCGGGGAACGGCAGCACGCCGAGCGGGACCGAGCTGCCGCCCTCCAGGTATTGCGGCATCTGGCCGTCGGACAGCAGCAACGGCGGAGGGTGTCCGGCGTTCACCCAGTGAAGCTCGCCGGCAACCGGGTCCACGACCACGTAGATCAGCGTGGCCATCTGGCTCTCCTCCTCCTCGGTCCAGATCAGGCGGTTGAGCTGCTCGACCACCCGCGCGGGCGGGTGCCCCTCGAGCGCGTAGGCGCGCAGCGCGCTGCGCAGCCGCCCGACCATCGACGCGGCCGTCAGACCCTTCCCCGCGACGTCGCCCATCACGAGCCCGACGCCGCCGCTCGGGGTCGGCAGCACGTCGTACCAGTCGCCGCCGACCTCGGCCTCCGCGGCGGCGGGCAGGTAGCGAGCCGCCACCGACAGCCCGGGCAGCTGGGGGAGGCGCTCCGGCAGCAGGCTGCGCTGAAGCGTCTCCGCGATCCTGTGCTCGCGCTCGTACACGCGCGCGTGGTCGATGGCGAGCGCGACGCGATCCGCGGCCAGCCGCAGCAGGTTCACGTCGTCGGCCGTGAAGTGGCGGGGCTCGGCGGCGCACACCACGAGCACCCCGGTCACCTCCCCCTCGGCCAGCAGCGGGAGGCCAATCTGGGAGTCGATCCCCAGCTCGCCCAGTGCGGCATAGGGCAGCTCGTCGGCCGACGGATCTTGGACGAGCATCGGCTGGCGCTCGGCCGCCACACGCCCTGCGAAGCCCTCACCGAACGGCACCGGCTCGATCGGATGGTCCCGAGGCACGCCGCCGGACGCCGCGGCCAGCGTCAGAGCATGCTCGGCGGCGAGATAGATCACCGCCGCGTCGGCGTCGAGCACCGCCCGCACACGGGCCACGAGGTCCACCAGGATGTCGTTGAGCGTGCGGTGCGCGAGCGCGGCGTCCACGAGCAGCTGCATGCCGCTGACCATCTCGGCCACCCGCTCCGCCTCCGCCCGCGCGGCCTGCTCGCGCAGGAGCGCCTCGCGCTCGTCCTGCTGGCGCCGCCGGTCGGTGACATCGCGGATGAAGCCGGCGAGGAGTATCTCGCCGCGCACGTCGACCTGGGACACGGTCGCCTCGGCCGGGAAGCGAGTGCCGTCGCGGCGCTCGAGCTCCACCTCGTAGTGCGCGGGCGCCTGCCCGCTGCTCTCGATCAGCGCCCTGCGGCGCTCGTCGTGGCCTTCGCGATCGTCGACCGGCGTCACGAGCGTGCGCATCGGCTCCCCGACGGCCTCCGCCGCCGTCCAGCCGAAGAGGCGCTCGGCGGCGCGGTTCCAGCTGCGGATGACGCCATCGGCGTCGAGCGTGAGAAACGCGTCCGGGGCGCTGTCCAGCACCAGCCGGGTGCGCGCTTCGCTCTCACGCAGCTCCTGTGCGCGCTCGGCGGACTCGGCGTGCTCGTCCCGCAGGCGCTCGAGCATGCGCGAGATCAGCAGGCCGGCGATCAGCGGGGTCCCCACGCCGAGCAGCCAGCGAATCGCCGGGCTGGGCGGGTCCCCGACAGAGAGGACGACCGCGTAGGCCACGCCGATGTAGGCGAGGTGAGCGAGCGCCGAGCGGGTGCCCACGAAGTAGAAGGCGTACAGCCCCGTCCAGGTGTAGAGCAGCGCGTAGAGGTTGGCCGTGCCCGTGTAGTAGTTGGCGAAGGTGATCAGGGTCGTGCCGGCGGCGAGCGCGAGGTGCAGGTGCCACTCCTCGACGCGGTCGGCGCTCCAGTAGAGGAGCACGCCGATTGCGAGCGCGCTGCCCACGACGATCCAGATCTGGAGGTCCCGGAACGCCGCGTCGTGAGGCAGGACCAGGGTGAGCGCCCCAAGGCAGGCTCCCGCCGTGAACAGGTACGCCAGCGACCGTGCCTTGAGACGCAGGTCGAAGAGCTCCGGCAGCTCCTTCACCGCTGGGTCAGCCTAACGGGAGCTCAGGGTTCCAACCCCCCACTGCGAGCCGATAGTCGGGCCAGCGCCTCGTGACATTCGATCACCCGCCGCTTGACGGCGTCCTCGTCACCGCGGTCGTGAACGAGGTCCCAGGTCTTGTCCGCGACGTCGCGTGCGGTCTTCGGCGTCGCGCGCTCCCACAGCATGTCGACCAGCTTGATCTCGAAGGCCCGCAGCTGCTCCACGGGGTCGCCCGGCGGCATGCGCGGCAGCGGATCAGCAGTGGCCTCTCGCCACATCTGGGTAGCCATCACCAGGCGGTTGCGCAGCTCCATCTGGTCCACGGGGTCAGCAGGCTACCCTGACCGCCCGTGTCACGACTGCATAGGCTGCGGGTGTTCTGCGACGACGACGGCTCGGGCGGCAACCCGCTGGCGGTTTTCCTCGACGGCGGCCAGGTTCCGCCCTCCGCGCGCCAGGCCGTCGCGGCCGATCTGGGCCTCAGCGAGACGGTGTTCGTGGACGACGTGGGGAGCGGCGAGCTACGCATCTTCACCCCTGGTGTCGAGATGAAGTTCGCCGGTCACCCGACGGTGGGAACCGCGTGGCTGCTGGCGCAGGAGGTCGGTCCGGTGGCGAGCCTGCACGTGCCGGCCGGGTACCTGCGCGTCCGCTACGAGGACGAGGGCACGTTCGTCGCCGCCCGCCCGGAGTGGTCTCCGGCCTTCGAATGGGAGCGGCTCGACGCGCCGGCCGACGTCGACGCGCTGAGCGGGCCGCCGGGCGGGCACGACCACATCGGCGCCTGGGCCTGGCTCGACGAAAGGGCCGGCACGATCCGCGCGCGCGTCTTCCCGGTGCGCTACGGGATCGAGGAGGACGAGGCGACCGGCGCCGCGGCGGTGCTGCTGTGCGCCCGGCTCGGGCGCCGGATCGACGTGCGCCAGGGGCGCGGGTCGCGCATCCGCGCGCGGCCGCTCGACGACGGCTACGTCGAGGTCGGCGGCCGGTCGGTGCTGGATGACGTGCGCGAGTACGACGTGCCGTGAGGACTCAGCTGTAGAAGTCGCGCACCCAGCGGTGAGCGCGCAGCTTCTCGCGCCAGTCGTCCGGCACACCGCGCCCGTCTGACACCGCGACGTTGCGCTCCACGTTGCGCAGGGAGCGCATGCCCGGGATCACCGTCGAGATCGTCGGCTCGCTGAGCACGAAGCGCAGGGCGATCTCCGCCAGCTCGTCCTCGGAGACGCCCAGGTCGGCCACGATCGCGCGTACGCGCTCCTGCACCTCGCGCTTGCGGTCGCCGCGGAAGTAGCTCTCGCGGAAGTCACCCTCGGCGAACTCCGTGTCCGGGCCGATCCGGCCGGTCAGCCCGCCCTCGTCGAGCGGCACCCGCGCGATCACTCCGACACCGTGCTCGCGGCACGCGGGGAAGAGCTCGTCCTCCGGGGACTGGTCGAACACGTTGTAGATCACCTGGACGGTGTCGGCGGCGCCGCTCTCGACCAGCCGCACGCCGTTGGAGGGCTGATGGTCGTTGATCGAGACGCCGAAGAAGCCGATCTTGCCGGCGGAGCGCAGCTCGTCCACGGCGTCGCGCCAGTCGCCCTGGTCGGTCCACTCGTCGCTCCACACGTGCAGCTGGAGCACGTCGACGCGCTCGAGGCCGAGGTTGGCGAGGCTGCGCTCGGCGCACGCCCGCACGTGGTCGGCGGGGAACACCTCCTGCACGGGCACGCCGGGCGGAGCCGGCCAGATCAGATTCTTGGGGGGAACCTTGGTGGCCACGTAGACCCTCTCGGGCCGTTCGCGCACCACTTGGCCGACGACGCGCTCGCTGCGCCCGTCGCCGTACGCGAGCGCGGTGTCGATGAAGTTCAAGCCGAGGTCGATGGCCCGGTTGAGCGCCTGGATCGACTCGTCGTCGTCGGCGCCGCCCCACTGCGCGCCCCCGATGCCCCAGGCTCCGTAGCCGATCTCCGACACCTCGATGCCCGTCCTGCCGAGCTTGCGGTAGTTCACAGTGCTCACACTGCCCCGGGACCGGGGGTCATGAACGCGATCGCGGGGCCGAGGCCCGCCGCGGTCGCGACCGTCGCGATGCGCCGCCCGGGCTGGACCGCGTCGCGCGGCTCGCTCAGCGAGTCGCCGAGGGCCGCAGCCGGGGTGGCGAGGTCCTCGACGAGGAAGGAGATGCCCCAGAGCCGCGCGGGCCCGTCCGGGTCGGCGGCGACCCGGGTGCCCGCCGGCGCCTGCACCACCTCGAGGATCAGCTCGCCCATGCGGAAGAAGGCCTGCCGCTGCGACCCACCGGGCGTGTCCCCCTCGCGCAGGCGGCGCAGGTCGAGGCCGGCGTCGCGCAGGACAGCCGTGGTGCGGTCGAGATCTGGGGTGATGACGACGAGATGGTCGATCGACACCGTGCCGTTCGGGTGGGTGGCGCCGGTGGCCGGGGGCGCGTGCGAGGCCGTGGTGTCGAGGCCGTCGAGGTCCAGGGCGCCGGCGTCGCGGACCGACCAGCGCGTGATGCCGCGGCGCTCCCCCGCACCCTCCAGGCGCACCCGGACCGTGCCGACCTCGCACAAGTCGCCGGTCACATCGAACCCCGCGGCGGCCCAGGCGCCCGGAACGGCGGCGATGAAGAGCTCGTCGACGGTCGGAGGCGGGGTCACTCGAGCCGCCGCAGGCCGGGCGCCTGCTCGAGCAGCTCGTAGGGCAGCGCCTCCACGCGGTTGCCGTCGCGGCCCTCCATCGGCTCCGCGGCGCAGAGCGAGTTGAGGATCGCTTCGTGCACGGCCTCCACGGTCGCCTCGAAGAGCTCGCGCAAGGCCACCGAGTCGTCGCGCAGGAAGCGCTGGTCGAGGTGGTCGCCGTCGCCACGGTGTGGCACGCGCTGCGCCGTGGAGAAGGCGAGCGCATACTCGCCGCTCGCGTTCGCGCCGATGCCGCCCGCGCGGCCGAGGCCAAACGTCGCCCGCCCCGCCAGCCGGCGGAGCTGGCGCTCGGAGAGCGGCGCGTCGGTGGCCAGGACGATCACGATCGAGCCCCCGGCCGCGGGCGGCTCGGGCGCGGCGGCGGCGGCGTCCGCCACGGGCCCGACCAGCAGGTGCAGGTCGCGCCGGCCTCCGTAGTTGGAGCAGACGAAGCAGCCGAGCAGGTGGCCGCCCGCCCGCCGCGAGGCGCCGCCGATGCCGGCCTTGTAGCCGAAGCACGTGGTTCCCGTGCCCGCGCCTACCGCGCCCTCGCGCACCTCGTCCGCCGAGGCGGCCGCGATCGCCTCCAGCGCGTGCTCGGGCCGCACGGCGAGGGCGCGCGCGTCCGAGAGCCACCCGTCGAAGCACTCCGCCACGATCACGTTCACGGTGTCGCGATCGACGGCGGCCTCGGGGTTGGCGTCGAGCAGGTGCCGCAGGCCGCCCTCCCAGACCGGCCCCACCGACAGCGTCGAGGTGAGCAGCAGCGGGCTCTCGATCGTGCCCAGCTCAGCCAGCTGGGACAGGCCGGCCGGCTTGCCGTAGCCGTTGATCGTGTGGCACCCGCCCAGCACCTTCTCGTCGTAGAGGTTGCCCCCGTGCGGCAGGATCGCGGTGACCCCGGTGCGCAGCCGGTCGCCCTCCGCCAGAGTACGGTGGCCGACCAGCACCCCGGGGACGTCTACGATCGCGTTGCGCTCGCCGGTCGGGAAGCGCCCAACCGCGTAGCCCAGCTGACGGAGTCGCGCGCGCACGTCGGGGCAGCATAGATTTCGATCCGCATGGGAGCCGTCGTCGTGCGCGCGCCGTTGCGGGTGGCCCTCGGTGGAGGTGGCACCGATCTCCCGTCGTACTACCGCGAGCACGGCGGGCTCGTGGTGTCGGCGGCGATCGACAGGTACGTGCACATGACGGTGTCCGCGCGCTTGGGGCGGCGCTTCGTGCTCAAGCACCTGGAGTGGGAGGACGTCGACGACCCGCGCGAGGTGCGCCACCCGATCCTGCGCGCCGCGCTCGCGCACCACTGGAAGGGTGGCCCGATCGAGCTCGCCTCGGTCGGCGACGCGCCGCACGGCACGGGCCTGGGCTCGTCCGGCGCCTACACCGTGTGCGCGATCAAGGCCTTGGCCGAGCTGTCCGGCCGGGAGCTCGATCCCGCGCGGCTCGCCGAGGCCGCCTGTCACCTGGAGATCGACGTGGTCGGCCGCTCGATCGGCAAGCAGGACCAGTACGCGGCCGCCTTCGGAGGCGTGCGTGCCTATTCCTTCCAGCCCGACGGCCGCGTCGATGTGCGCGAGCTGCGGCTGTCCGACGCGATGCGAGGGGCGCTGCGCGACCAGTTCCTGCTCTTCTTCACCGGCCGCCAGCGCTCGGCCTCCGACATGCTCGGCGCGGGCCAGGCCGAGGACGCGCTGCACCGCCTCAAGGAGCTGGCAGGCGCGACCTGCACGGCTCTCGAGGCCGACGACCTCGAGAGCGTGGCCGAGCTGATGGACGAGCACTGGGAGGCCAAGCGCCGGCGCGCCCCGGGCACCGTGACCGACGAGATGGATGCGCTGCGCGAGCGGGCCGTGCGCGCCGGGGCGCGCGGCGTGATCTCGCTCGGGGCGGGCGGCGGCGGCTTCCTGGCGGTCTACACGCCCGACCCGGAACGCACCCGCGCTCAGCTCGCCGGGGACGGCGTGCCCGAATTGCCCTTCGGGCTGGATGACGTGGGCTGCACCTCGCTCACGTGACCGCCCGCACCGCCGCGGCCCCCACGGCCGACACCAGCACCGTCACGAGCAAGGGAGCGCGCAGCGCCACCGCCACGCCCGCACAGGCCAGGCCGGCGGCCCGCGCGTCCACCGTCAGCTCCTGCTCGCGAGCGAACGTGTCGGTGAGGATCAGGGCTGTGAGCAGTGCCGGGGCGAGCAGCGAAATCACCGCCAAGGCACCGCCAGGCAGGCGATGCCCGCCCAGGATCACCGGGCCGGCGGCCTTGATCGCCACCGTGGCGGCGAAGAGGCCGCCGATCGTGATCCAGACCTCGCTCATCGCCGCCATAGCCCGATCAGCGCGGCGCTCGAAGCGAGCAGGACGGGAAGGCCGGGCGGCAGGAAGGGGGTCAGCCCCAGTGCGATCGCGCCGGCGATGAGCACCGCCGCCACCGCGCGCGGCCGGCCCAGCTCGGCCGCCAGCAGGCCGAGGAAGAAGGCGGGGAAGATGGCGTCCAGGCCGAGCGCCTCGGGATCGCCGAGTGTGCCGCCGAAGAGCACTCCGATCACGGTCCCTACCACCCACGCCGGGTACTGCGGCACGGTCGCGCCCAGCATCGCCTCGCGGTCGAAGGCGCCGTCGCCGCGGGCGGCGAGCGCCCACGAGGCGTCCACGATCGCCTGACCCTCGAGCGCGCGCCGCAGCCGGCTACCGCGCAGCGCCGACGCCGCTGCCACCCCCATCGGAAGGAAGCGCGCGTTCAGCATCGCGCCGGTGGCGATCGCGGTCGCCGCGTCGCCGCCCGAAGCGAGCACCGCCACGACGCCGAACTGCGAGGCGCCGGCGAACACCACGGTGGACATCACGATCGGCGCCACCGACCCCATCACGGGCTCGGCGACCACTCCGAACGAGATGCCGACCACGAACGCCGCGGCGCCAAAGCCGAGCCCGGCGCGCAGCCCGCCTCGGTAGCGGGCGAGGCGCCCGGGCACCTGCGTTAACGGGCGGCGACCGGCAGCGCCGCCGCCTCCTCGAGCGCCGCTCGCCTGCCCAGGGCCACCGCTCCGCGCACGGCGGCCTCGCCACCGAGCCGCGCCGGCAGAACGCGGCAGCGCATGCGGCGCCCCGCCAAGGCGCGGGTCTCCAGCTCGGCGTAGATCGGAACCGTCAGCCACGGCGACAGCGGCGCCAGGTAACCGCCCAGCAGCACCGCCTCGGGATCGAGCAGGTTGGCGAGCGAGGCGATCGCGATGCCGAGCGTGTGGCCCACCTGGCTGAGCGCCGCGAGCGTGCGCGAGTGACCCGCGCGGGCGCTGTCCGCCAGCATCGCGCCGGGCCACTCCGGTCGCGCCCCCGCGCGGCGCATACGGGCGTCCCAGCCCGCGAGGCGCAGCAGCGTGTCCTGCCCGGCGAGCCGCTCCAGGCAGCCGCGGCCACCGCAGCCGCAGGGCGGGCCAAACGGGTCGATCGTGAGGTGACCGAACTCACCGGCGAAGCCGGACGCCCCGCGGAACAGCTCGCCGCGCAGCACCACCCCGGCCCCGATCCCGATCTCGCCGGACACGTAGACGAAGTCGCTCAGCCCGCGCCCGGCGCCCTCGACCAGCTCCGCGACCGCGCCCAGGTTGGCCTCGTTCTCCACCCGCAGGCAGTACGGCGGGTCCTCGAGCGCTTCGTTGAGGAGGCGGGCGACCGGCACGTCCGTCCAGCCCAGGTTGGGAGCCACCGCCAGCTCACCGTCGGCATCCACGAGGCCGGGCACGGCGACGGTGGCCAGCATCGGGTGGCGGCTGCCCGCGAACGGCTGCTCGAGCGCGTCCTCGGCGAGCCGGGCGAGCAAGGCGATCACGTCCTTGGGCGTGGCGGCCCGGTTGTCGTTCGCCACGAACGAGCGGTGGCGCACCTCGCCGGCCAGGTCGGTCGCCCATACGGCCAGGTAGTCGACGTTGATCTCCAGCCCGAGCACGAACGGCCCCTCCGGGTCGAGCTCGACGCTCTGGGGCGGCCGCCCCACCCGGGTCGGCCGCTCCTCGACGGGCGAGTCGCGCAGCAGGCCGGCGTCGATCAGGTCGGCGACGAGGCTCGACACGGTGCTCTTGTTGAGGCCGGTTTCCAGGGCCAGCGTCGCCCGCGAGCGCGGGCCCTCCTCGGCCACCCGGCGCAGCACCAGCCCGAGGTTGTGCTCGCGGACCGGCTTCACCGCAGACCGAGGATCAAGTCGACGGCGAGCTGGTCGAGGCGTTCGTTGCGGCACTCGCGCGCGCCGAGCGCATCCAGGTCGTGGGGCTCGGCGAGCAGCTCCCGGGCCCGTTCGGGCGAGTACGGGCCGACCGTGTCCAGCGCCAGCTCGGGCACCTTCGCTTCGGCCTCGGCGGCGAGGATGGCGGCGTCGGTGCCCCACTTCGCCGCCCGCTCCTTGAGCGCCAGGTAGGTCTGCATGCAGCCCGCAGCGAAGTCCCAGATGCCCTCCTGCGACTCCATCCGCAGCGGGCGGGCGTCGAAGTGGCGGGCGCCGTCGTAGCCGGAGTCCTCGAGCAGCTTGACCAGGAAGAAGGCGTCCTTGAGCCCGACCGCGCCGAAGCGGAAGTCCTGGTCGTAGCGCCCGACGCGCTGCGCGTTGAGGTCGATGTGGAACAGCTTGCCCGCCCAGAGCGCCTGGGCCACGCCGTGCAGGAAGGACAGTCCGGCCATCGTCTCGTGCGCGACCTCGGGGTTCACGCCGACCATGTCCGGGTGCTCGAGGCGGTCGATGAAGGCGAGCATGTGGCCGACGGTGGGCAGGAAGATGTCGCCGCGTGGCTCGTTGGGCTTGGGCTCGAGCGCGAAGCGCATGTCGTAGCCGCGGTCGCGCACGTAGCCGCACAGGAAGTCGATCGCCTCGCGGTAGCGCTCGAGCGCGTCGCGAGCCGGCTTGGCGGCGTCGGCCTCCACGCCCTCGCGCCCGCCCCAGAAGACGTAGATCGGGGCGCCCAGCTCCGCGCCCACGTCGATGGAGCGCATCACCTTCTGCAGCGCGTAGCGGCGCACATCGCGATCGTTGGCGGTGAACGCGCCGTCCTTGAAGACCGGATGGGTGAAGAGGTTGGTCGTGGCCATCGAAACCTTCATGCCGGTTTCGTCGAGCGCCTTGGCGAACTCCCCCTTGATGCGCTCGCGCTCGGAGTCGTCCGCGTCCGGCGGCAGCAGGTCGTCGTCGTGGAAGCAGACCCCGTAGGCGCCCAGCTCGGCGAGCTTGCGCACGGTGTCGGGGGGCTCGAGGCCGGGGCGCGTCTCCGCGCCGAACGGGTCGTTCCCCTTGTGGCCAACGGTCCAGAGCCCGAACGTGAACTTGTGCTCGGGCTTGGGTGTCAGGTCTGCCAAGACGCTCTCCTTGCAATTAGTTGGGGCGCTCAACAAACTAGCCGCGTGCCGTCAGGGGGTCAATGAAGTCCGCGCGCACGCGGCCGAGCCGCGCGCTTGCGGCTTTGGTCGCCGGGGTGGACTGCTCCACCCAGGCGACCAAGGTGCTGCTGGTCGATCCGGAGGACGGACGCGTCGTCGCGACCGGCCGGGCACCGCACGAGGTGACGGGCACGGGCGGCGCGCGCGAAACCGACCCGGCGGTCTGGTGGGAGGCGCTGCGCGCGGCGCTCGCGCAAACCGGCCGCGCCGCCGAGGTGGGCGCCATCTCCGTGGCGGGCCAGCAGCACGGGCTCGTGGTGACGGGCGCGGACGGGCGGTCGCTGCGCCCGGCCGTCCTCTGGAACGACACGCGCTCGGCGCCCGACGCCGCCGCGCTGCGCGACGCGCTGGGCGCCGAGCTCTGGGCGCAGCGCGTGGGCGTGGTGCCCGTGCCGTCGTTCACGGTCACCCGCTGGGCATGGCTGCGGCGTACCGAGCCGGACGTTGCGTCGGCGACGAGCGCGATCCGGCTGCCGCACGACTGGCTCACCGAGCGGCTCACGGGACACGGCGCCACCGACCGCGGCGACGCCTCCGGCACCGGTTGGTGGTCGACCCGCGACGACGACTACGTGGACGAGGTGCTCCAGCTGCCCGGGGTGGAGCTCGATCGCTCGCTGCTGCCCGACGTGCTCGGGCCGAGCGAGGCGGCGGGCGCGGTGCGAGCGACCGCGGCCGAAGAGCTGGGCCTGCCCGAGGGGGCGATCGTGGGCCCGGGCACCGGCGACAATATGGGCGCGGCGCTCGGCCTGGGCCTGCGGCCGGGCGAGGCGGCCATCAGCCTGGGGACGTCGGGCACCGCCTACGCCGCGATGAGCGAGCGGGCTGTGGACCCGAGCGGCCTGATCGCCGGCTTCGCCGACGCGGCCGGCGGCTTCCTGCCGCTGGCGGCGACCCTCAACTGCACGCTCGCCGTGGATCGCGTGGCGGGCTGGCTCGGGCTGGACCGGGAGGCGGTTTCAGAGCGCACCGACGTCACGGTGCTGCCCTACTTCGACGGCGAGCGCACGCCCAACCTGCCGCGCGCCGCGGGCACGATCGCGGGCCTGCGCCACGACACCGAGCCCGGCCAGATCCTGCTGGCCGCCTACGAGGGCGCCGTGGCGTCGCTCGTCGAGGCGCTCGAGCTGCTCGCCTCGGTCGGCTCAGGGCTCGACCCGGACGCTCCCGTCGTGCTGATCGGCGGCGGCGCGCGCGGACGCGTGTGGCAGGACACGGTCACGCGCCTGTCGGGGCGAGCCGCTCAGGTGCCGGACGCCGAGGAGCTGGTCGCGCTGGGCGCGGCGGCCCAGGCGGCGGCCGTGCTCACCGGCGAGCCGCCCGACGCGATAGCGCGCCGCTGGGACACGCGCAGCGGCAAGGCCGTCCAGCCGCCGGCCGAGCCGGACACCGAGACGCTGGCGCGGATCCGGGCTGCGCGGGAGGCGGCGCTGGCGCTGTTGGATCCCCCGTAGGGGACCGCCCGGCCCGCGAACTGCAGCAACCAGGCGGGCCCGCGCCGCCGCGGCTGCCCGCGGACGGCCACGCCACAACTCGGCCAACCCCCGCCCGCCAGAGGGGGCGGGCCACCCCACGCTTGCATCCACGCCGGAAGCCGACCAAGACCAACCCGGACGGTTACGCGTGGCGCGCCTAGTGCATCGCATGGGAGCGCAACCCGGCCAGGCCCCCGCCGACGCCCGAGGTGGGCCACGTTGTAGCCGGCGAGCGACTTCGCCCCCCGAGGGGGTGGGCCCTCGTTCGGGGGCTATGTCTGACGTTCGGGGCCCACCCCCGGTCGACCCGCTGGTTGCCGCGTCAGCCCGGCCTGTGCCGGCACGGCGGCTGGCGCCCTAAGCGCGCGCTACGCGCAGATTCAGCTGGTACGTCGCGCGGTTGCCGCGCTTGTCGTACGCGACCACGACGACGCGGTGCCGGCCGGGCCGCGGGCGCCAGCTGTAGCTGAGGCGGCTCGCCCGGCGCGCAAGCACCTTACGGCCGTCGATGCGCAGCTCTACGCGTGCGACGCCGGCCGTGTCGCGAGCGCTCGCCGTCAGCAGCCGGCGTCCGCCAGGCAGGCGGCGGCGCGCGAGCCGCAGCTTGGGGCCGCTGCGATCGGTCGAGCGGGACTTCAGCGCGGAAACCTTCGCGGCGGGCACGCTGACCACATGGGGCGCCGAGGCGGGGCTGAGGTTCCCCGCGGCGTCCTGCGCGTAAACGGTGTAGACGTGCCGACCCGGCAGCACGCTCGCGTCGTCGTAGGTGTTCGAGGGGGCGCTGCCGACCTGCACGCCGTCGCGGTAGACCGGGTAGGTGCTCACGCCGACGTTGTCGCCGCTGCCATCCCAGGACAGCCGCAACCCGGGGTCGAGCAGCACATGCGACAGCCCCGTCGGCGCGGACGGGGACTGCTGGTCGAGCGGGGGCGCGGCCATGTCGATCGACACGCTCGCCGATCCTCCCCCGGCGGAGACGGTGGTGACGCTGACATGGCCGTCGCTGAAAGTCTCGCCGGGCTGTAGCGGTGCGTCGTAGATGCTCCCGCCCGGATGGGTGTCGAGCAGGCGCGAGCGCGTCGTCTGGGACGGGTCGTCGTCCACCCGGATGCTCACGCCCTTGACCGCCCAATCGTTCAGCGAGAAGGCGTCGAACACGCCCCCGGACTTGCGGATCTCGAGGTAGTACCAGTCCTGGACGGCGCCGCCCACGGCGTAGGTGCGCGGCACGCGCAGCGTGGTGGGCGAGGTGGTGGAATCGAGCGCCGACGTCATCGAGTACATCCCCGACGTCGTCACCGTCTGGACGTTCGAGGCTTGGAGCACGCCGAGCCGCTGCAGGTTCCACCCGTGGCTGTGGCGGCTGCCGTGGGCGCCCATCACGTCGAACGGGTCGTTGTACTCGTTGAGCGTGCAGCTCGAGGAGATCGGTACGGCCTGGCCGCTGCCGCCGGTGCAGAACCAGCTGCCCGCGTGGTGGAGGCCGAGGTTGTGGCCCAGCTCATGGCCGGTCACCCGCACGGTCAGATCGCCGTTGATCCAGGACTCGGTGCCCGGCATGTAGGCGAGCCCGGCCCATCCGCAGCTCGGTTGGGAGGGGAAGACGTACATGATGTGCTGGTAGCCCACCTCGCTGAACCCGTCGGCCGTCGCCGCGGCCTTCGCGAGGCTGGCCCAGGTCGAGTAGTCGCAGGTGGTCGGGGCGAGCGGGAGCGTGTACCAGCCGTACACGTCGCCGTCGAGGTTGCCCGCCTTGCCCGCCAGCCAGAGCTGGTTGTAGCTCTCCTCCTTGAAGAAGGCGTTCGTGGAGTCGGTCGCGGTGAAGATGCGCCCGCGAACCTCGGGGATGGTCCACGGGGTCCGGGCGTCGCCCGCGAAGTTGAAGACGATCACCGCGGTCGTGTGGGCGCCGAGCGCCGGCGCGGCCTGCGGCGACGCCGCCGTGACCGGTCCCGCGACGGCCGCGCCCGGGGCCTTGTCGTCGATCGCGACGCTGTCGTCGTCGGGACTCAGCGCCGGCAGGCTGGTGGGCAGCACGTCGACGGTTTGGCCTCCGGTGTCGAGCTGCCACTGGGTGACCGACGTGCCGGCGTCGAAGTAGTCCGCGTGGACCCCCCGCAGCGTGCCGTCGAGCGTGTGGTGCGCCCCCGCCGGCGCGGCTGCGGCCAGCAGCGCCAGCACCGTGGCCATTGCTGCAAGCAGCGTCCTTGCGGGAAGAGTCCGCACTCCGCTGCCATCGGCGCCGCAGCGCCGCCGGATGCAGCGGCGGCCCTATTTCTGGACGGATTGCGGCGGCTGACGCATGCGTATACAAAGCGGTTCGAACCGTCGCCTTCTGGGAAATAGCGCCCGAGTACCAGCGAAAGGAGGGGGCCCTGTGTACATCGGAATCGGAACGCTGATCCTCATACTGATCCTGCTCGTGATCCTGCTCTAGAGCAGTACGGCGCCGACTGTGCGCTAGATCACACAAGGGAGGGAGCTGCGGCGCTACGGTGCGCGCCACCGTGGCGCAGCTGCCTCCCGGTCCTACGTCCCCGCGCGCAGTGCAGACGCTCGCGTGGTGGACTCGCAGCGTCCCGCTGTACGAGCGCTGTCGAGCGCGCTACGGCAAGCGCTTCACGCTGCGCCTCCTGCAGGCCCCGCCGTCGGTGCACCTGTCCGACCCGGCGGAGGTCAAGGAGGTCTTCACGGCTCCTCCGGAAGTGCTGCACCCGGGCGAGGGCGCGCGCGTGCTCGAGCCGGTGGTTGGCGCGAACTCGGTGATCCTGCTCGACGAGCGGCCGCATCTCTCCCAGCGCAAGCTGATGCTGCCCGCGTTCCACGGGGAGCGCATGGAGGCCCTCACCGGGCTGCTCGAGGACATGACCGAGCGCCAGGTGGCCGCCTGGCCGATGGACGAGCCGCTGGCGCTGCACCCGCGCCTGCAGGAGCTGACCATGGAGGTCATCCTGCGCGCCGTGTTCGGGCTCGACCCGGGATCGCGGCTCGACGCGATCCGGGGGCGACTCGCGAAGAACCTCGAGATGGGCGCAAAGCCTGGGTCGATGCTGCCGTTCCTGCAGCGCGGGCGGCCGTGGGAGGAGTTCATGCGCCGCCGCGACGAAACCGACGTCCTGCTGTTCGAGCTGATCGACGAGCGCCGGGCCGAGCCGAACGGCGAGGAGCGCGACGACGTGCTCGCGATGCTGCTCGCCGCGCGCCACGAGGACGGCTCGCCGATGTCCAACCAGGAGCTGCGCGACGAGCTGATGACCCTGCTCGTGGCCGGCCACGAGACAACCGCCTCCGAGCTCGCCTGGGCGTTCGAGCGGCTGGCCCGCACGCCGGGCGTCACGCGGCGGCTGCTCGCCGAGATCGACTCCGGCGACGGCGACGCCTACCTGACCGCGACGGTGCACGAGACGCTGCGCCGGCGGCCCGTGATCCCGAACGCCGCGCCGCGTCTCACGAAGGAGCCGGTGGAGATCGGCGGGTTCCGCTACCCCGAGGGCGTGTGCCTGATCCCGAACGCCTATCTGATCCACCACGATCCCGAGATCTACCCCGATCCGTACGCGTTCCGGCCCGAGCGCTTCCTCGACGAGTCGCCCGGCACCTACACATGGATCCCGTTCGGCGGCGGCCGGCGGCGCTGCCTGGGTGCGAGCTTCGCGCTGCTCGAGATGAAGATCGTGCTGCGAGCCGTGCTGTCGCGCGCCGAGCCCGCGTCGGCGCCGGACGTGGCGGAGGGCAGCCGGCGGCGCGCCATCACGCTCAGCCCGCGCCGCAGCGCCGTCACCGTGCTGCGCCCTCGCGCGCGCGACCGCGCGCCGGAGTCAGTCGCGGTCTAGCCCTCCAGGCTGGGCCGGTAGGTCCCGAAGCTCCAGATGTTGCCCTCGGGGTCGCGGGCCGCGAAGTCGCGCGAGCCGTAGTCCTGGTCGGTCGGCGGCATGACGATCTCGGCGCCGGCGGCGCTGGCGCTGTCGTGGAGCGAGTCCACCTCGTCGACCGCGACGTAGGTGGTGGTCCGCCCGACGCCCTGGTCGAACACCGGGTTGCCCAGCCCGGCCGAGCTGACCATCACGACCTGGTCGCCGAAGCGCAGCTCGGCATGGACCACCCCGCCGCTCTCCCCCTCATGGACCGCATGGCGCTGGAAGCCAAAGGCACGTTCCAGGAACTCGATGGCCGAGTGGGCGTCTTCGTACTTGAGAACCGGATAGATGCTCTGCATGTCCGCAGGCTACGCGGTTGCGATAGTTTCGCCGCTTGCTTTCGAGCACCGAACCCATCCGCAGCGAGTTGCAGCGCGCGCTGCCCGAGCGCCCATTCAGCATCCAGTTCTGGGACGGGACGGAGCTGCCCTCGACCAACGGCGGCGGGCCGCGCTTCTCGGTGCGCTCGCCCGCGGCGTTCGCTCACGCCCTGCGCTCCCCCGGGCAGCTCGGCCTCGGCCGCGCCTACGTCTCCGGCGAGATCGAGGTGGACGACGTGGACGCCGTGCTGGACCTGCTCGACTCGTGGCAGCCGCCGGCGCTGGACCGCGCCGTGCAGGCGCGGCTCGCGCTCGCGGCCGCCCGCGCCACCGGCCTGCGCCTGCCGCCGCGCCCCCCGCAGGCGGAGCTGCGGCCGCGCGGCAAGCGCCACAGCCGCGAGCGCGACGCCCGCGCTGTGCGCCACCACTACGACCTGCCGGCCGAGTTCTTCGAGCTGTTCCTCGGACCCTCGATGACCTACAGCTGCGCGCTGTTCTCGCGGGGGGCGTCGACGCTCGAGGAGGCGCAGGAGGCCAAGCTGGAGATGGTCTGCGCCAAGCTGGACCTCCAGCCCGGCCAGCGCGTACTCGACATCGGCTGCGGCTGGGGCAGCTTCGCCATCCACGCGGCATCTCGCCACGACGTCCAGGTGGTCGGCATCACGCTCTCGCCGCCACAGGCCGAGCTGGGGCAGCGCCGCGCCGAGGAGCTGGGGCTGGGCGACCGGGTCGACATCCGCGTGGCCGACTACCGCGAGCTCGCCGACGAACCCTTCGACGCCGTGGCCAGCATCGGCATGGTCGAGCACGTCGGGGCCAACCAGATCGACGTCTACGCGCGGCAGGTCGCGCGCCTGGTCAGGCCCGGTGGGCGCATCCTCAACCACGGGATCGCACGGCTCCGGCACACCGACCCCGAGGCCGGCCCCTTCTCCGAGCGCTATGTCTTTCCCGACGCCGCGCCGCTGCACCTGTCCCGCATCCAGCTGGCGCTCGAACGGGCTGGGATCGAAACCGAGCACGTGGAGGGCTTCGCGAACGACTACGCGACCACCCTCCGCCACTGGGCACGCAACCTCGACAACCGCCTGCCCGACGCCCTCCGGCTCGCCGGCCCCGAGCGCCTGCGCGTCTGGCGCCTGTACCTGCGCGCCGCCCGGCGAGGGTTCGAAAGCGGCTTCACCTCGATCTACCAGGTCCGCGGACGGCGAGCCTGACGTTCGCCGCATAAGATCGCGCGCCGACGACGAAAAGGAGACGTATGAAGCTGATCGGTGCTGGCCTGCCACGCACGGCCACCACGACTCAGATGGTCGCGCTGGAGATGCTCGGGTTCCCCTGCTACCACATGCGCGACATGATGGCCGACCTCGGCAAGAGCGTTCCGCTGTTCCGGAAGGCCTACGAGGGGAACGGCCCGTGGGACGAGATCTTCGAGGGCAAGCAGTCGACGGTCGATTGGCCGACCGCCTTCTACTGGCGCGAGCTGATCGAGGTCTACCCGGACGCGAAGGTGCTGCTGAGCGTCCGCGACCACGACTCTTGGACGCGCAGCATGCAGGACACGATCAACCAGGTCTACTTCGGCGACAACCTGATGCACCACCTGGCCGACGCGCGCTACAAGATCGACCCGGAGTTCGCGGCCTGGATCGACCTGATGATCGACATGGTCTGGGAGGGGCGCGGCGCCCTGGCCGGGACCAAGGGCGAGAGCGCCGCGATGGCCGAGGCGGCCGAGCGCTGGAACCAGGAGGTGATCGACACGGTGCCGTCCGAGCGCCTGCTCGTATGGAACCCCAAGGACGGCTGGGAGCCGCTCTGCGAGCTGCTCGACGTCGACGTGCCGAGCGAGCCGCTGCCGCACGCCAATGACACCGAGACGTTCCGAAAGATGCTGATCATCGGTCCCGCGATCACCGCGCTCAACGAGTGGTGGGAGCGCGAGAACCCGCCGGAGCAGTAGCTACATCAGCAGCGCGCGCGAGTAGGGCTCGGTCGAACGCTCCGGCTCGGGGCCGGGCGTGGCCGCGGCCGCGTGGTCCTTGAGCGCTGCCAGGGAGTCGAGGAACCGCTCGAGCAGCTCCGCGTCGTCGTCCGAGATCCATGCCAGAACTCGGTTCGCGGGCGCCAGCACCGGCTCGATGTGCTCGGCCAGGTGGGCGTCCCCTTCGGGCGTAGAGGTCAGGATGCGCATGCGCCGGTCATGCGGGTGCGGAGCTCGCTCCACGTACCCCGCTTCGATCAGGCGGCCGGCCAGCGCCGTCACTCCGCCGGAGGTCAACCCGAGGCGGTGGCCGAGCTCCCCGGGGGTGAGGCCGCCCATCACGAAGAGGTGCTCCAGGGCCGCCAGCTCGACCTGATGGACGCCCGCCTGGCGGGCGCGAGCGGCGCGCTGATACTGGCCCGCGAGCTCGACTCGGTGCAGCAGGTGGCGGAGCCGCTCGGCATGGGACATTGGCTCTGTACTCATTGGCCCACCTGCTCCAGGATGCGGCGCGTGACCCCCGAGGAGCGGTTCGCCGCCAACCTCCGACGGCTCCGGACCGCCGCGGGCCTGTCGCAGGAGCAGCTCGCCGGTCGCACGGGCCTCCACCCGACGGAGATCTCGAGACTCGAGCGCGCGGTCCGCGAACCGCGCCTCGGGACGATCGTCCGGCTGGCGCGTGGGCTTGAGGTTGCTGTGGAGCGCCTGGTGGCCGGCATCCGCTGATCCTCGAAGCCTGCAAGCGACACGGACACGAATGGTACACGCATGTTGAGCTATTGGCTCTAGGCTTTCTGGCTACGAAGGCGCGCTCGGACGTCCTCACGCTTTCCCTGCCGGCCGAATCGACCGCGGGGCTGGTCGATGCCCTGGACCACCTCAGGACGACCGCCGCGCCCGACCGCCGGGCGCCGCTCGACGGCCTGGCGCGGGACCTGGCGACCGCCGTGGCGCCGGCGGGACCCTCGGAGCTGACGGCGCGCCGCGACCTGCTGAGGGAGCTGCTGGCGGTGGCGATCGACGAGGCCGCCGACAGGCTCGGCCGGCACGGCACGCGGCTGGTGCGCGGCGAGGCGGCCGCCGACGAGCTGCGCGCCGGGGTGGCCGAGCTGAGCCGGCTGCTCGACCTGCTGGAGACGGTGGAGGCTGGCTAGAGCGGCTCGCGGAAGAAGCTCAGCCGGCCGGTCGTTCCGCCGTCGACGTAGATCGTCTGCCCGGTCACGAAGCCGGCCGCCGGCGAGAGCAGGAAGGCGACCAGCGGGGCGACGTCCTCGGGCTGCCCAACCCGGCCGGCGGGGATGAGCCGCCCATAGGCGGCCTGGTCGTAGCCGGGCCTCTCCCGGATGCGCGGCACCTCGACCATGCCGGGTGCGACGGCGTTGACCCTGACGTGCCGCGGCGCGAGCTCGACCGCCAGGGCGCGCGTCCAGGCGTTCACGGCGCCCTTGGTGGCGGCGTAGGCGGCGTGTCCCGGGAAGCCGCCATGCGCGTGGATCGAGCTGACGTTGACGATCGCGCCAGCGCCGTCGAAGTGCGCAAGCGCGCGCTGGGCGCAGTAGAAGTAGCCGCGCACGTTGAGGTCGAAGAGCGCGGCGAACGCGGCCGGGTCGGTGTCCTCGAAAGCGAGCTCGCGAGTGACCGCCGCGTTGTTGACGAGGCCGTCGAGCCCACCCAGCGCGGCGGCCGCCTCGTCCACGGCGCAGCGGCACTCGTGGACGTCCGACAGGTCCCCGCCGACGGCCGCGGCCACGGCCCCGGCGGCGCGCACGTGCTCCAGTGTCTCCCCCGGCGCGCTGTGCGCCGCGTGCACGCCCACGGCGGCGCCGCGGCGTGCCAGCTCCACGGCGATGCCCTGCCCGATGCCCACGCCCGCGCCGGTCACCAGGATGCGCCGCCCGTCGAGGTCCCTCACTGAGCCGTCCAGCCGCCGTCGACGCGCAGGCTCGTCCCGGTCACCAGGGCCGAGGCGTCGGAGGCCAGGTACACGACCGCGCCGGTCACGTCCTCCACTCGCCCGATGCGTCCCAGCGGGATCTGGCGCTCCACCTCGGCGCGGAAGCCGGCGTCGGCCAGGAAGGGAGCCGTCATCGGCGTTTCCACGAACGTGGGCGCGACCGCGTTCACGCGCACGCCGGACGGGGCCAGCTCCACGGCCGCGGCCTTGGTGAGCCCTTCGACCGCGTGCTTGGTGGTGCAGTAGACGCTGCGCCGCGGCGCTCCCACGTGACCCATCTGCGATGAGATCAGGACGATCGAGCCGCCACCGGCGTCGACCATCCTGCGCGCCGCCGCCTGCAGCACCACGAAGGTGGCGCGCACATTCAACGCGAGCAGGGCGTCGAGGTGCTCGTCGCGCACCTCGAGCAGCGGCTCCGGCAGGTTGGCGCCGGCCGCGACGACCAGCACGTCGAGCCGTTCCAGGCCGGCGATCAGCTCGCGCACGCGCGCCGAGTCCGTCACGTCGCACACCTCTGGGCGCGCGCCCCGGCCGAGCTCGCCGGCGACCTGCTCGAGCTCCGAGCGCGTCCGGCTGACCGCCACGATCTGCGCACCGGCTTGCGCGAGCGAGCGTGCGCAACCGCGCCCGATCCCCCGCCCCGCCCCCGTCACCAGCGCCACCCGGCCGTCGAGCCGGAACTCATCGCTCCCGTGCTCTTCGCTCAAGCCCCGGTCCCGACCGGCGGCCGGGACCGCTCGAGCCGCATGCGTGCGGTGAGCGCGTGGCCGGGGAACAGCTCGGCTTCGGAGATCGCCGCGGCGGCCGGGGCGATCTGGCGCATGCCCTCCTCGGTGAGCCACTGGTAGGTGAGCGTCTTCAGGAACTTGCCGACCCAGAGCCCGCCGGTGTAGCGCGCGGCGCCGGCGGTGGGCAGCACGTGGTTGGTCCCCACCGCCTTGTCGCCGAACGCCACGGTCGCTTCCTCGCCGAGGAAGAGCGACCCGTAGTTGCGCAGGCCGTCGAGGTAGGCGTCCAGCTCGCGCTCGTCGGCGTGCACCTCCACGTGCTCGTGGGCGTAGCGGTTGGCGATCTCGATCGCCTCGTCGCGGTCGCGCGCCACAACGATCTCGCCGTGGTCGCGCCAGGCTGCCGCGGCCACCTCGCGGGAAGGCAGCCACGCCAGCAGCGCCCTCACCTCGGCCAGCACGGCAGCGCCGAGCTCCGTCGAGGTCGTGACCAGTACGGCAGGCGAAGTGGGGCCGTGCTCGGCCTGCCCGACCAGGTCGGCCGCGACCAGCCCAGCGTCGGCGGTCGCGTCGGCCAGCACGAGGATCTCCGTCGGGCCGGCGAGCAGGTCGATGCCGACCCTGCCGAACAGCTGGCGCTTGGCCTCGGCCACGTAGGCGTTGCCGGCCCCGACGATCATGTCCACTGGCTCCACCTCGGCGAGCCCGAACGCCATTGCCGCCAGCGCCTGCACGCCTCCCAGGCAGAGGATCTGGTCGGCCCCCGAGGAGGCCATGGCGTAGAGCATCGCCGGGTGGATCCCGCGCCCCTCGCGCGGCGGCGCGCTGGCCACCACGCGCTCGACTCCGGCGACCTTCGGCACCACCACGGTCATGAAGGCGGAGGCGAGCATCGGGTAGCGGCCGCCCGGCACGTATGCGCCGACCGCGCCGACCGGCACGTGCCGGTGCCCGAGCCTGACGCCGCGGAGCGTCTCGACCTGCAGGTCGGAGAGTGTGGCCAGCTGGCGCTCCGCGAAGTCGCGCACGCGCGCCTGCGCGAAGGCGATGTGCCCCTTCAGCTCCTCCGGGAGCGACGCGGCGGCCGCCTCGACCTCCTCGTTCCCGACCAGAAACGAGTCCGGCTCCCACCCGTCGAGGGAGCGAGACAGCTCGCGCACCGCGTCCTCGCCGCGGCGCTCGACGTCCGCGAGCATCTCCGCGACAGCCCGCCTGACTTCCTCGCCGGCCGCTGCCGGCGGCGCCACCGCCCGCTTGAGGTAGTCCGCCACGCTAGGCCGCCCGCGCCGTGTCGACCGGCTTCGCATCCGGCTGCTCGGCGGTTGCCACGAAACCGAGCTCGTGCGACAGCGCCGCGGCCGCGCGCATCACCGCCTCACCGAACTCGCCGTAGCGGTCGGCGGGGAGGTCGGCCGTGGGCGCGACCACGGCCAGCGCCGCGACGGCCTCGCCGGTGGCGGCGAAGACCGGCGCCGCCAGCCCGCGCGTGTCCGGCTCGTACTCGCGGTCCTCGACCGCGTACCCGCGCGCGACCGTCCGGCCGAGCTCGCGGCGCAGCGACTCGGGGCCTGTCGTCGTGCGATCCGTGAACGACCCGAGCGACTCGGCGAGCACCGCCTCGCGCCAGCTCTCGCGCCAGGCGAGCAGCGCCTTGCCCGCGGCGGTGCAGTGGCACGGCACCAGCTCGCGCAGGTGCGGCCGGGAGCCGGAGCCGACGTCGCCGGCGTCGTGGACGAGGCAGAGCGCGGACAGGTAGCTCGGCACGCACAGGTGACACCCCTTCCCGAGCTCCGCGCGCAGGGCGGCCACGTGCGGGACGGCGGTCTGGGTCAGCTCGGCGCGCTCGACGACCTGGCCCGCGAGCGCGACCACCCGCATGGTGGGCCGGTAGCGGCGGCGGCGATCGTCGCTGAGCACGACGTACCCCTCCGACTCGAGGCGCTTTAGCACCCGGCGCGCCGTGCGCACGTGCACGCCCAGCCCGTCGGCCAGCTCAGGCGCCGACCGCGGCGCCACGGCCAGCAGCTCCATCGCGCGCAGCGTGCGCGTGACGTGCCAGGCCTCAGGCGCCGACACCGGAGCCCTCCCGCGCGGGTGAGCGCAGCCGGGCAACCGCCTCGTCCACCGCGCGCGCGTACATGCGCACGTCGGCGGAGCAGACCAGCAGCGTGGACGTGTCCGCCGCCAGCTCGAGCAGCAGCTGGGCGTCGTCCGGGCCCGCGATGCCCGAAGCGATCCTCTGCGCCTGCGCCGCGCGCTGGACATGCGCGATCGCGTCGCGCACCCGTTGCGACAACGGCTCTAGTTTGCCGTCGAGCGCGAGGGCGAGGTCGGCACAGCCGACCACCAGGGCGTCGACACCGTCGACCGCGGCGATCTCCTCGGCCGCGTCCACGCCGGCGGCGCTCTCGATCTGTGCCAGGCAGAGCGGGTCGCGCCCGGCACCGGCGCGCCCGTAGCCGGTCGCCCTGCGAGCGGCGAACCCGCGCGAGCCGCCTGGCGGGTAGCGCAGGCGCTCGACGAGACGGCGCGCCTGCGCCGCGGACTCGACCCGCGGCGCGACCACGCCGTCCACGCCGGCGTCCAAGATCGCCGGCACGCGCGCCCAGTCCGAGCTCGCCAGTCGCGCGAACGCGGCGCATCCGGCCGCGCGCGCGGCGACGGCCAGCGGCTGGACATCGGCCGTGTCGAGCGCCCCGTGCTCGAGGTCGATCCAGACGAAGTCGAGCGGCTCGGCGACCAGCTCGGCGAGCCCGGCGGCTGGGACCGTGAGCACCGTGCCCAACAGCGTGTCGTGGCCGTGCAGGCGGGCTGCGAATCGGATTGGGCTGTGGGGGTCCAAGAGTGCGAGTCATACGATGACTTCCCTCGTGGGCCCCGAGGGCGCTTGGTTCGGTTCGAAGCTGTCAGTGGGACAGATTCATCCCCCCACGGCTGCGCCGCCGTCGCGCTCCGCGGCCGCGGTGCGCTCGTGGAGGTAGCCCTCCACGGTCACCAGGTGCTCGCGCATGGCCAGGCGCGCGGCGGCCGAGTCGCCGCTGACGATCGCGTCGAGGATGCGGGCGTGCTCGGGCAGACCGCGCTCGAAGCGGGTCTGCGGGCGAGCGAGCGCGGCGAACGTGGCGGTGAGGGCGCTGTGGATCGGCTCGGCCATCCGGGCCAGAGGCCGGTTGCCGGCGGCGCGGATGATCGCCCGGTGGAAGTCGATGTCGGCCTGCTGGTATAGCGGCTCCGCGGCGGGGTTCGTGCGCGCCCGCTCGGCCGCCGTCCGCATGGCGTCGAACGCGCTCGACAGGCGCTGGACCGCCACCGGAGTGGCCCGCTCGGCGGCCAGACCGGCGGCCTCGACCTCGAGCACGCGCCGCGACTCCAGGTACTCGCCCAGCACGTGGGCGGCCCGGTTGCCGCCCACGAGCGCCGTGAGCACCTCGGGGTCGAACACGTCCCAGTCCTCCTCGGGCGTGACGATCGCCCGGCGGCCGTGGCGCACCGACACCACGCCGCGCTCGGCGAGCGCGCGCTGGCACTCCCGTATGACGCCGGTGCTGACCCCGAACTGCGCCGCCAGCTCGGTCAAGCTCGGCAGCCGGTCCCCCTCCGCGAACGCGCCGCCGGTGATGTCGCCGAGCAGCACGCGCATCACCTCGCGGTGGAGGGAAGACATGCGATGAGTTAACCAGCGGCCCGCGAAGGCGGTCAAGTTTCGGAGCGCCGCCGGGCTTAGAGGCGTCAGCTACGTTTGGGTGTATGGACCGACGCACCAAGACGCTGCTGGGGATGGCCGCCGGCTGCGCCGTGCTGTTCGCCTTCGTGGTGTGGGGCGCCTATGCGTGGGGTCCGGGGCAATCGCTCGACCTGCAGGGGTTCACCGGCTTCGTCATGTCCAACGACGGCTGGGTCAGCGCCGTGACGATGCGGCTGACGGAGCTCGGCAACGCGCCCCAGGTCGCGGCGATGACGCTCTCGCTCGCCGCGTTCGCCCTGGTGCGCGGGCGCCCGCGGGTGGCGCTGGCCGTGGTCGCCTTCGTCGCGGCCACGAGCATTTCGAGCCAGCTGCTCAAGGCGCTGCTGTCGCACCCGCGCATGCCGCCGATCCTCGACTACACGCTGGGCCCCGAGGCGCTGCCGAGCGGGCACGCGACCGCCGCGATGTCGCTCGCGCTCGCCGGCGTGCTCGTCGCGCCGCGCCGTGCGCGGCTGGCGGCGGCGGTGATCGGATCGGGGTTGGCGCTGGCTGTGGGCGCTTCCGTCGTGGTCTGGGCCTGGCACTACCCGAGCGACGTGCTGGCGGGGTACCTGCTGGCCACGGGGTGGGCGCTCGTGTTCCTGGCGGCGCTGCACGAGGCCGACAGCCGCGCACCCGCGACCGAGCGCTGGGCCGGAACCGCGCTCGCGCGAGCAAGCGACCGGATCGCCGCCAACGGGCTCGCCATCGTCGCGGCAGCCGGGGCCGCCGCCGCGGTGCTGGCCACCGGCGGGCTGCTGCTCGCGGACGCGAGCGCCGCCACCTGCTTCGCGCGCGAGCACACCGCTTTCGTGGTGGTCGCCGGCGGGATCGCCTCGGCGGCGCTGGTGCTTCCGGTCACGATGGCCGGCGTGGCGCGGCGCGGCTGAGCGCGCCCGCGGCGGTGGCTCAGCCGCCGAGCGAGGCGTTCAGGCGGCGCACGGCCTCGAACAGGCCGCCGCTCTGGAACATGTCGACGGCCACGAGCGTGGGCATGCGGCCGCGCACGAAGCGGCAGACGTTGGCCCGGCCGGTCAGCGTGTCGGTCGCGTTGACGGTCGCGGAGGTGGCGGGGCTGGGGGCGAAGGGCGGCGACCAGTGGTTGAGCAGGAACAGGCCGCCGGTCGTGCCGCCGCGGTTGGGCTGGCAGCTGGCCGGCCAGCGCGCCTGGTCGGTGAGCAGGTCCGGGGTGGCCCAGTTGTAGGGCGTCTCCTGGAGCAGCCCCGCGTAGCCGTTGTGGTACCAGCGGAAGGGGCTGCCGTCGCCCTGGCTGAGCATCACGACCTGGCGCCGCTGTCTGATCAGCGTGCGCGGCGTCGGCCACTTCGGGCCCAGCGGGCCCCCGTAGACGCGGCGCCGCAGTCCGCTGAGGCGCACCTGTATGGCGAAGTCCGCCGGCCGCGTGTAGTCCTCGTTGATGAACACGAGCACGTTCCTGGGGTGGTCGTGCAGGAAGCGTCGGATGCCGCGCAGCGCGTCGATCAGCGGCGTGGCGCCGAGCGCACAGGCGACGTGGCAGAGGTAGAGCCGGCTGGCGGCGGTCGGGACGGGATCCGTCACGAGCGTGCCGTCCGCGTTGGGGTGGGCGTAGTAGGTGTCGATCAGAAAGCCGCGCACGCCGGCGCTGAGCTGCGCCGGAATGCCGACCTGCTGGTTGGGGAACTGAAAGCCGTCGGCGGCGTTCGACATCGAGTTGTGCGTGGCCGGCAGGACCACGCGGTCGAGCGTGCGATCGCACAGGTGCCAGTCGCCGTTGCAGGGCCTGGGCAGCTTGGCCGCGGCCGACCCGGTGGTCGCGGCAAGCGCGATCACCGCGCAGCCGAGCGCCAGCCGCGCCGTGCGGATCGTTCCCCTCCTCACCAGGTCACCCTATTCCCGCGGGCGCTGCGGGCGCAAGCGCCGTGAGCTCGGCCGGCAAGCGACCCGGAAGGGCCCGACCCGCCCGCCGGAGCACTTGTATACTAGTCGGCACCGACCTCCTCGGCGCCGGCGTCGCGAGCCGCTTTTGCTTGTTTGGCCCGCGGGTGTTGCCAACAGCGCCACGCCGTCTTGGTCGGGCATTCCCTCCCTCCGGGCGACTCCGCCGGCGCCGTCAGGCATTGGCGGAGCCGCCCTGCGCGCTACCGTTCGCCGCGATGAGCGATCTCGCACGAAGCTCAGGCGGTCCGCCGTCGCGTCGTGGCCGCGAGCAGCGCGCCTATCGCCTTGCCGTGACCGGCGGCGTCGCGGGCGCGGTCACCGTCGTCGGAGCGGTGCTCGCGGCGATTGGCGTGTTGGGCTGGGGCGTGCCGGTGTTGGCGGCGATCATCGCCGTCGTCTGCCTCTTCCTGTTCCGCCGCACGGTCTCGACCTAGCGGCTCGCGCTCGCCTCGAGCTCCCGCAGCAGGCGGTCGAGTGCGATCACCTCCCCCGCCGCGACGCGGACGCTGTCCGCGCTCGCCTCGCCGCGCCAGGTGCCGCCGCACGCGACGGCCAGCCGCTCGCCGGAGTCGATCAGCGAGCCGTGCAGGGCGTCGCGCAGCACGTCTCGTGGACCGGCCAGCTCGAGCTGGTGCGGCACCGGCTCGCCCGGCCAGCCGACCTGGTCGAGGATCCCCCCGAGCTCGGTCAGGCGGGCCCGGACGCGCCGGACCTCCTCGAGCGAAGCGCCCGCCTCGTGCGCGCCCAACGCCCTGTGCAGCGCCTCGACCGCCGCCTGGTACAGGAGCAGGGCCGTATCCCGAATGCAGCCAACCAGTTCCGCCGGAACCTGCAGGGCCACCCGCGCCATCGCGCTCCTTTCGTCGGAGGCACGCGAAGGAGGCCCGGTTCGCCGGCCGCGGAGCATCGCGGCTTGCGAGGTGGCGTATCTTGGAATATGCGCCGAACTCAACCTTCGGTGCCATGCCCCGGGACGTGGTCGCGTCGCCGGGGCGCTTAGCTGGTGTATCGAACTTACGTTCGCCCCCGGACGGAACGACCCGGGGAGAAGATCCCGCCCCTTTTCCTTCTCCTGAGGCGCGACCACGTCCCGTGCTTCGGGCCCGAGGCGTGCGCCGGGCCACGCACGCGGCGCCCGCGCCGCACGGGGGTGGTCGCGCCCTCAGCTGCTGCCGCAGACCTCGCAGTCGGGCAGCCGAGGCACCGGCTCGCGGCTCACGCGCATCGTGCGCAGGTCATAGATGTGGGCGGCGCCCAGCGTGGCCGGCGGGCACAGTCCCGTCACCTGGTGGAGCACCTCCAGGGCGACCTGGCCGCCCACGAAGGCGCACACCGGGCCGAGCGTCGGCGCCGGGGAGGGTCGCCCGCGGTGCTGCTCGACGAGCTCGTCGTAGAGGGGGTGGGACTCGCGGTAGGCAGATTCCTGGCACGCGTAGCAACCGGTCGTCCCCGGGACGTAGAGCGGGCCGACGCGCGCCACCGGCGGGGAGTGGCTCATCGTGATGAACGGCAGGCGCGCGGCAACGCAGGCTCGATTGGTCCACCGCTCGATGTCGTGCGCCGGCCAGTCCGCGGCGTTGACGACGAAGTCCGCGCCGTCGATGACCTCGCCGATCGCCTCCACTCCCTCGAGCCGGCGCGGCACCGACGTGAGCCGGCAGGCGGAGTCGAACTCGGCCAGCGCCTCCGCGGCCGCCTCGGTCTTGAGCCGGCCGATGTCGCGCTCGCGGTAGAGGATCTGGCGGTTGAAGTTGCTCGGCTCCACCGTGTCGCCATCCACCAGGACAAGCTCCCCCACGCCGCAGCAGGCGAGCGCGTACGCGGCCCAGCTGCCGAGGCCGCCGACCCCGAGCAAGGCGACGCGTGCCTCGCGGATGCGCCGCTGGTACTCGGAGGCCGGCGTGGAGCCCGACGCGACGTCGCTGAAGTAGCGCAGCTGACGGTCGTAGCGCTCGCGATCGCGCGGAGGGATGCGCTCGTCGTCCGCGGCGTCGTCCAGCAGTGCGGCCTCGGCGAGGTCACCGAGCGCGGAGCGAACGCGCTCGCCGCCGAACTCGCCCTCGAGCTCGTCCGCGGTGCGGGTGCCGTCGAGCGCGGCCAGCAGCAGCCGCGCGATGCGATCGGGCTGCTCGATCACGAGGTCCGAGTCCGCGCCCGGGCGCAGGATGTAGATGTCGCCGGCGGCCGACTCCACCGCGTCGACCGTGCGCTTGAGGCGCGGCTTGAGCAACTGGCCCTCCTTCCGGTCTGGGGGCGCGCCCGGCCCGGCGCCAGCCGGACCGGACCGCCGTGGCGTCACGACACCTTGGTGAGCGACAGAGCCGGGAGCACCGGCTTGTCCGTCTTCTTAATGCTCATGCGGGGTCACCTCCTTTCGCGGGTTGTGCCGCGTACATGGCTTTGAAGTGACGCGTCTCGTCCAGTTCGACGACGTGCGACCCGTCGTCGAGCACGCCGTAGACACCGAGGCATTCGAGCCCGGACGCAGCCAAGAGGGCTGTGACGCGGTGCGGCGGGAAGTGACGCTGCGGGTGGTGGGTGCTCACCCGCGTGTAGAGACCGTCCTCCCGCGGGTCGAAAACGTCGATGCACGCAACCGCCTGACACCCGGGTGGAGCGTCCGTGCTGCATTCGCCATGCCACACGAAGGTGGTTTCGTGGTGGACAGAGACGCGGTCGGCCGCAAACGTCGTTCTGTAGGCGAGCAGCGTGTTCAAATCGAACAGGAGCAGACCGCGGGGTCCCACGTTGTTCGCCATCGAGGCGAGCGCGGAGGCGAACTCCTCCTCGGAGAGCAGATGGTTGAGGGAGTCGTCGAAGCAGACGACGAGGTCGAATGCGCCAAGCGTCGGCAGCTGGCGGATGTCGGCCTCCACGAGGGGAATGCCTGGGGCCTTGCGACTGGCCTGGGCCAGCATGCCGGGCGACACGTCGCAACCGGTGACGTCGAAGCCGCGCTCGAGAAACGGTAGGAAGCTGTTACCCGTGCCGCATGCGACGTCGAGCAGCAGCGTGCCATCCAATCCGTGCCGCTCGGCCAGCTTCAGCACGTGCGATGTCCAGGTTTCGTAGTCCGATGCGGCCGTGAAGGCGTCGTAGAAGGGCGCGAAGGCCTCGTAACCGGGCGCCGGACCGGACGTGGTCATCGTCATCGCTGATCACGACCCCTCTGCCTCGCAGTGTCGTTCCACCCTTCGATAGGGTCGCGCTCGGTAACAGACTCAACTGGGTCACCGAGGAGGGAACCCACAATGGCCAAGCAACCGGCCGGCCTCGTGGATCCGCGTCTAGCCAAGGCGCTATCGCACCCAATGCGAACCCGGATCCTCGCCATCCTCAACGAGAAGGTCGCGAGCCCGAACGAGATCGCGGAGATGATCGGCGAGCGCCTGCCGAACGTCAGCTACCACGTGCGAACGCTGCAGGAGCTCGGCTGCATCGAGCTGGTGCGCACCGCGCAGCGACGGGGGGCGATCGAGCACTACTACCGTGCCCTCACTCGCCCGTTCTTCAGCGACCGCGACTGGAAGCGGCTGCCTCGATCAGGCCGGCAGGCCGTGACGGATGTCGCCCTGCAGATGATCTGGGAGGACGCTTCAGAGGCCATCAAGGGGGGGACCTTCGAAAAACGTTCGAACCGGCACCTGAGCCGCAGCTCGCTCGTTCTCGACGAGCAGGGCTGGGGAGAGCTCAACGAGCTACTCGGCAAGGTGCTCCGCCAGGCGGAGGGCATCGCCGCCAAGAGCGCCACCCGACTGGCGAAGTCCGGCGAGGCGGAAATATCGACGCGCCTGGTGATGATGCACTTCGAGGCGCCGGACTAGGCGCTAATCCGCGAGCAGGCCGCGCAGGCGCCGGCGGGCGCGGTGCAGCCGCACCTTGACGGTGCCTTCCGGGACTCCGAGGCGGCGGGCCACCTCGCCCTGGGTGAGGTCGTCGGCGTAGCGAAGGCGGAGCATCCGCTGGTCGGCTTCAGCGAGCGTGCCGAGGGCCTGCTCGACGGTCATTCGCACCGCTGCGTCGGAGAACTCACCCTCCTGGCTGTCGGGCGACGGGGTGACCGCGTCGACCAGCTCGCGGCTCGCGCGCCGGGCCTGGCGGCCCAGCAGACGGCGCGACTCGTTACGGGTGATCTCCAGCATCCAGGGCAGCGGCGCCTCCGGAGAGCGGCAGGCATCGCGGCGCAGCCAGGCTCGGACCAGCGCCTCCTGAACGGCTTCTTCGGCATCGACCCGCGGCAGCACGCGAACCGCCTCCCGAAAGCAGCGCGATCGAAGCCCTGCCCAATCCCAGGCGACCGTCGTCGAACCGTTGTTGAGTGGAGGATTCGTGATCGCTCAAGATTCTCTATGCAAACGGGCCGTGAGCTGATACAACTCAAGAACCTCGCTCAGCAAGGGACTCGTCGCGGAGCGAAACCGACCCGTAGACGGTCTTCCCAGCCGGGACAGGAGGTCCATACGATGAGCCCGGACCAGCGCCGTGTGCGCGTGCTGGCGGCGGACAGTCACCCGCTCTACCGCGATGCCCTGACGCGCGCGATCAAGGAGCGGCCAGAGCTCGAGCTGGTGGGTCAGGCGCGCGACGGCCGCGAGGCGCTGGATGCGATCGGCAGCGAGCAGCCGGACGTCGCGGTGATCGACCGGGGCCTCGCCGGGCTCAACGGCGAGCAGATCCTGAACGCCGTCGGCCGGGACAGCCTGCCCACGCGGGTCGTGATGATCGCAGCCGAGCCAGATCCCGGGCTCGTCTACACGGCGATCGCCAACGGGGCTGCCGGCTACCTGACCAAGGACGCCGACGCCCGCGAGCTGTGCGACGCCATCTCAGCCGTCGCGCGCGGGAAGACGGTGCTCTCGCCGCAGCTCCAGAGCGGCATCGCCGGCGAGATCCGGCTGAGGGCGGTCGACGAGCGGCCCTTCCTGAGCGACCGCGAGCGGCAGATCCTGAAGCTCGTCGCCGAAGGGCTCTCGGCCCCGGGGATCGGCAAGCAGCTCTGCCTGGCCACGCCAACGGTCAAGACGCACCTCCACCACGTCTACGAGAAGCTCGGCGTGGCCGAGCGAGCCGCCGCGGTGGCCGAGGCGATGCGGCGCGGGTTGCTGGAGTGAGCCGCTAGCCCGGCGGACAGAGGTGTGGCTTGAGGCGGCCGGTCCGCGCCTCAACACTGCCTTCGTGAACGCCGGGATCCTCGGGTGCGGGCACGTGAGCGACCAGTACTTCGAGGGTCTGGGGCGGCTCGGTGCGATCGAGCTCGTGGCTTGTGCCGACCTGGACGTCACGCGCGCCGAGCAGAAGGCGGCCGAACACCACGTGCCGCGCGCCTGCTCGCCTCAGGAGCTCATGGAGGACCCGAACGTCGACCTGGTGGTGAACCTCACGCCTCCGCTGGCGCACGCGGAGGCCAGCCTCGCCGCCATCCGCAGCGGCAAGCACGTCTGGTCGGAGAAGCCGCTCGCCCCCACGCTCGAAGCGGCCCGCGAGGTCGTGGAGGCGGCCCACGACGCCGGCGTGCGCCTGGGATGCGCCCCCGACACATTCCTCGGCGGGGGACTCCAGACATCGATCAAGCTGATCGACGACGGCTGGATCGGCGAGCCCGTGGCGGCGGTGGCGATGGTGAGCGAGCACGGCTACGAGCACTTCCACCCCAACGTCGCGCCCTTCTACGGCCCCGGCGGCGGCCCGGCGCTGGACCTCGGCCCGTACTACGTGACGGCCCTGGTCGCGATGCTCGGACCTGTCGCGCGCGTGACCGGCTTCGCGCGCGCGACCTTCCCCGAGCGAACGATCCTCACCGGCCCGCGCCTCGGCCAGCGCATCCCGGTGCAGGTGCCCACCCACGTGACCGGCGCGCTCGAGTTCGCGTCGGGCGTGCTCGTGACGGTGCTGATGAGCTGGGATATCTGGGCGACGCACCTGCCGTACATCGAGGTGTACGGAACCGAAGGCTCGCTGGCGGTCGCCAACCCTGACGAGTTCGACGGCCTTCCTCGGCTACGGCGCTCCGGCAGCGAGGAGCTGGCACAACCTCCCGCTCCCCCAGGCACTCTGGCGTGGGCGACCTTCCCTCTGGCGTTCAGCGGCAATGTGGGTCGTGGCCTGGGGGTCGCCGACATGGCCGATGCCATCCGAGACGGACGCCCACATCTGGCCGGCGCCGAATTGGCGTATCACGTGCTCGAAGTGCTCTTGGCCTTCGAGCACTCCCGCGACGCGCGGCGTCATATCGACGTGGAGAGCCGCTGCGAGAGACCGGCGCGGGTGGCGCCGGATCTGCCGGTTTAGCCAAGAGACACAGGCGGGACTTGTTCGGGTTCCCGGCCGGCAGCAGAGTCGGCCAACCCCAACAGGGATCTCGCACATCCGTGCCTCGGCGCGGTCGTAGAAAGGAACGATGCGTTGGAATCCTCCGACCAGACAGCGTCCTCCGAAGCGCCCTCCGTGGCGCTGGGGGACGGACTCAGCAGGCGCAACCTGTTTGCCAGGACGGCCCTCGCCGGGGCGGGCGCTTCGGGTATGGCCACGCTGCTTGCCGCTTGCGGCGATTCGGACGACGAGGCAAAGGGAAGCGCGAACCGCCGTAGCTTCACGTTCGCCTACCCGCAGAGCGGAGGCACCGAGCGCTTCCTCAGGGTCGTACGCAACGGGGCTGAGCAGGCAGGCAAGGACATGGGCGTCGAGGTGAAGATCACCGCGACCAAGAAATTCGATCAGGTGGAGCAGGGGCGGCTGGTGCGTGCAGCCGCCGCGTCCAAGCCCGACGGCATCATCACCGGCGTCTGGGACGGCGACATCATGCGCGAGCCCGTGACCTCTGCGGTCAAGGACGGCATCCCCGTCGTGATCATGAACTCAGGCGCGGATTTTGTCGAGCCGTTCGGGGCAATCACCTACGTCGGCTGGGACGAGCCGCAGGTGGCGGTGGACGCCGGCCGGCGGATGAAGGACAAGGGTGCGAAGCGCGTGCTCGCGGTCAACCACGAGGTCGGATCGCTGCCGCTGGACATTCGGCTGGACGGATTCAAGAAGGGCTTCGGGGGGTCGATCCGCACCATTGGCGTGGAGGGCACTGACCCGGTCGACGCGCGCAACCGAATCCGGTCCGCGCTCGCGGGGTCCGACTTCGACGGCGTGATCGCTCTGGGTCAGCCGAGCGGGGACCCGGCGCTGCAAGCCCTGCGTGACGCCGGGCAGAACGGCAAGGTGACCTTCGGGACATTCGACTTCTCCCCCACGCTGCTCGACGGCATCAAGGCCGGCGACATCTCGTTCGCGGTGGATCAGCAGCAGTACCTGCAGGGCTACTACTCGGTGGTCGTGCTCACGCTTCTCAACCAGTACAAGTTCACGCCGCCGAAGAGGACGCTGACGACCGGCGGGTTCGTGACCAAGGAGAACGCCGGGGCCATCACCAAGCTCGCCAAGCAGACGATCAGGTAGGCGCGGCCGTGAACGAGGATGCGGAGGTCGAGCCGGCCTCGAAGGGGAACGCCCTGGCGGCGCTGCTCTCCCGCCCTGAGCTTGGGGCCGTGGCCGGCGCCGCCGTGGTGTTCACCTTCTTCGCGGTTGTTGCCGGGGACCAGGGCTTCCTGACCAAGAACGGCGCGATCAACTACCTCGAGGTGGCCGCGCAGGTCGGCGTGCTCGCTTCGGCGGTAACGCTGCTGATGATCGCCGGCGAGTTCGACCTCTCGGTTGGCTCGATGATCGGGGCGGCCGGCGTTCTGCTCGCTCTGCCGGTTACGGAGCTTGGGTGGCACCTCTGGCTGGCGCTGCCGTTCACGTTCGCCGCTGCCGCCTGCATCGGGTTGATCAACGGCCTGCTGGTGGTTCGCACCGGGGTACCGGCCTTCATCGTCACGCTTGCCGCTCTCTTCATCCTGCGAGGGGTAACGATCGGCGTGACCGGGCTGATCACCGACAGCACCCAGGTCGTCGGGGTGAGGGAGGCGCTCGGTGACGATCCGCTGCTTCCGCTGTTCGCGGGTGAGGTGGCGGGGCTGCCCGTGTCGATTGCCTGGTGGCTCGGTCTGACCGCCCTCGGTGCGTGGCTGCTGTCGCGAACGCGCTTCGGCAACTGGGCGCTCGCGACCGGAGGAGACGCGGACGCGGCGCGCAGCACGGGCGTACCGGTGCGTCGAGTCAAGGTGCTTCTGTTCTGCTCGACCGCCCTTGCGGCCGCCCTAGTGGGCGTGCTTGTGGTGCTCGGAACCGGGTCCGCCGATGTGCTCGGTGGGGAGCTCAAGGAGTTCGAGGCGATCACCGCCGCTGTGATCGGCGGCACGCTCCTTACCGGCGGATACGGGTCAGTCGTGGGGGCCGCCTTTGGGGCATTGATCTTCGGCATGGTGAGCCAGGGCATCTTCTTCACCGGTGTCGCCGCTGACTGGTTTCAGTCGGTGCTGGGGGCAATGCTGCTCGCCGCCGTGCTGGTAAACCAGTTCGCTCGGCGGCGAGCCCTCGAGGCTCGACGGTGACGACCGCCGCCGCACTCGAAGCGCGCAATGTCTCGAAGAGATTCCAGGGCGTGCAGGCACTCAGCGGTGTCTCGGTCGATGTGCCCCACGGTGCGGTCACGTGCCTCCTTGGCGACAACGGGGCCGGAAAGTCGACCCTGATCAAGATCCTCTCGGGCATCCATCCCCCCGATCAGGGCGAGGTGGCCCTTGATGGAACCCGGGTGCGGTTCCGTTCCCCGCGCGACGCGCTCGACCTTGGCATCGCGTGCGTGTACCAGGACCTGGCGATGATTCCCCTGATGCCGGTCGCCCGGAACTTCGTTCTCGGGCGGGAACCGACCCGGGGGCGCGGTCCGGCGCGACGCGTCGACTGGAAGCACGCGGCCGACGTGACCCGCCACCAGCTGGAGAACGTCGGCATCCGGCTGCGCGATCCCAACCAGCCGGTGGGGACCCTCTCCGGTGGAGAGCGTCAGTGCGTCGCGATTGCCCGCGCGGTGTACTTCGGGGCCAGCGTGCTGATCCTGGATGAGCCCACTTCAGCGCTCGGCGTCCGTGAGGCGGGCCTGGTGCTGCGACTGGTGCGGGAAACCCGCGACCGTGGCTTGGCCGTCCTCTTCATCACCCACAACGTGGCGCACGCCGAAGCCATCGGTGATCGGTTCATCGTGCTGAACCGCGGCAAGGAGCTGGCGCGCTGCGTCAGCGGCGAGGTCGGGAGGGAGGAGCTGCAGGACCTGATGGCGGGAGGTCCAGAGATGGATGCTCTCGTGGCGGACCGAAAGACCGCCACGTGACGGCCAACCCGCCTGTCGTTCGGTCGACGGATGCCGGCGCGCCGATTCCACAGCTAGAAGCCCACCATCGGCACGTGCGTCATTCGTCCACTCACCGGAACCACGCTGGCGGCATGCGCACCACTGGCCGAGCAGCAGCTCCAGCTTGAAACCGCAGACCAGATCCCGCCCTGGTTCATGCACACGACGGACCTCTACGGCGGAATGACGCTCGGCGCATACGCCGATCGACGGCTGGTCGGCTACTCCTATGCCGTGCCAGGGTTCGACGGCGCCAAGCCCTTCCTGCTCTCCTGCGGACTGGCGGTGTCCGGCGCCTACGGGTTGCGAGGCATCGGCCGGGCTCTGAAGCTCGCGCAGGCGGAGCGCGCGCGGCAGGCCGGCTATGACGTGATCCGGTGGACCACCAATTCGCTGGCCTCGCTGCCGCTTCACCTCTACCTGTCGAAGCTGGGCGCGCGACTCGTCGGATATCGCCAGGACATGTACGTCGGCATCAGGGACAGCGTCTTCCCCGACGAGGTCGAGATCGAATGGGATCTGCGCCCGCCGGCGCGCTCGAGATTCGACGGCGAGCCCGTCCCACTGGTCATGTCGGAAGAGGCCGGCGCCGGCCCGCGGCGGCTTGGGAGCGTCAACACGGATGAACTCACGGACCTGACCGCGCACAGCTACTCGGTTGAGATCCCGTGGGACCGCGCGGCCCTCGGCAGTCGCTCCCCAGAGCTCGGCCGACAGTGGGTGGCGGCCGCGCGGACGGCCATTCAGACACTGCTAGCGGCCCGCTACGTCGGGACGTCAGTGATCGCCGATCGGCCCTCCAAGCGCTCCTTCATCAGATTCGACGTCGACTGCTGAGTGGCGCGACGAATGGCGCGGGCTATCGAGTTACCTGCCTGGCCGGGCGGAGCCCAGGTCGCGGTTTGCCTCACCTTCGACGTGGACGCCGAGGCCCCGTGGCTGGCCCAGTCGCCCGACTACGCTCGGCGGCTGTCGACCCTTTCCGAGGGTCGGTACGGCGTGGTGCGTGCGCTGCCGCGCATTCTCGAGCTGCTTCGCCGACACGTGGTGAAGGCCACGTTCTACGTGCCGGGCAGCACTGCCGAGCGGCATCCGGACGGCGTTCGATCGATCGTCTCGGACGGACATGAGGTGAGCCACCACGGGCACTTCCACCTCCGCACGCACCAGCTCGACGCCGACGCGCAACGCGCCGAGATGGAGCAGGGCCTGGAAGCGCTGGCACGGATCGCCGAGTGCACGCCGCGGGGCTACCGCTCACCGGCCTGGGAGCTCACGCCGGAGACGTTCTCGCTCCTCTTGGAACACGGGTTCAACTACGACAGCAGCTGCATGGGCGACGACCGCCCATACCTAGAGCAGCTGGATGGGGACGCGATCCTCGAACTGCCGGTGCATTGGAGCCTCGATGACTGGCCCTACTACGGCTGGAGCGTCGAGGCCGGCGGCAACCTGTTCCCATCCTCCGCATGGCTGGAGAGCTGGCTGGCCGAGTTCGACTCCGCGCTGCGCGAACGCCGCCTCGTCACATACACGATGCACCCCGAAGTGGTCGGGCGCGGCTACCGCTTCATCGCCTTGGAGCGCCTCATGGACGAACTCCGGGCGCGTGCCAAAGTCTGGTTCGCGACCCACGCCGAGGTGGCGGCTCTGTGCGGCCCAGGACCGTCACCGGCGCTTGGAGCGACTGAGCGCCAGCACCAGGACCGCGGCCAGCAGCGACAGCCCGACGCCTACCCCTAGGGCGAAGCGGAATCCATCGACGACGGCCACGCCTGTCGTGACGCCGTCCTCGGCGGTCGCGTTCGTCCTCGCGCTGGCCACTGCCACGAGCAGCGCGAGTCCGAGGGCCCCTCCGATCTGCTGGGCGGAGCTGACCAGGCCCATCGTGACTCCCTGATGGCGCTCGCACACCCGGCTGGTCGCGAGCGCAGTGAAGATCACCGTCGCCGCGAAGTGGCCCATCCCAATGACAGCACTGCCGGCCAGGACGAAGGGAAGCCCACCGTCCGCGCCGATCGGAACAAGGAGCGCCACGCCCGCAGCCTGGATCACCAGTGCGACCGCGAGAGCTCGAGGAAGTCCAAGGTGCCCGGCCACCCGCGGCGCCACCCAGCCGGCGGCTACCCCAGCCACTCCGAGCAGCGTGAGAGCGAACCCGCTGGAGATCGGCCCATATCCGAGCACCTCCTGGAGGTACAGGGTCAAGACGAACATGACTCCGACGCCGGTACCAACCGTCAGAAGCGCGGCGGTGCACGCGCTCGCAACGGTCCTCGTCCGCAGGAGGACCGCCGGTACGAGAGGCACGCGGGAGCGGCGTTCGAGGACCCACGCAAGGCCGGCCAGCAGAACGCTCAGCTCAAACAACACGCAGCTGCTCGGCGACAACCTCCCCGTGCGACCGGCGAGGCCAAGCCCGTAGAGCAGGGTGCCCATGGCGCCCACGGCCGCCACCGCGCCCGGCAGATCAAGGTCACCCGGCCGGCCGCGCGCCTTGTCGTCGGCGAGCAGCGAGCGCGCCGTCAGCGCGGCAGCGATGCCAAGCAACGGGTTCAGGACGAACACCGAGCGCCAGCCGGCCAGTGCCGTCAGCACGCCACCCAGGGAAACCCCCGAGACGAACGCCGCCGAAACCGCCATGCCGTAGACGCCGAGGGCACGATTGCGCGATTCGCCCTCGTCGAACAGGTTTGCCATCAGGGCCAACGACGCCGGCACCGCCATTGCGGCCGCGAGACCTTCCACGGCACGAGCGCCGAGCAGCGCCGGGCGCGTGGGCGCAAGTGCGACCGCAACTGAGGCAAGCGAAAAGGTCACAAGGCCGTCGGTGAACAGCCGCCGGCGTCCGTACAGGTCGCCCGCCCGTCCGAGGACCAGAAGGGAGCCCCCGAAGCCGAGGCTGTAGGCACCGATCACCCACTGCAGGCCGGGTCGAGAGAACCGGAGATCAGCTCTGATCGACGGCAGCGCGACGGTCACCAGGTTCGAGTCGAGCACGACCATGAATGCCGGGACACACAAGACCCCGAGGAGTGCGGCGCGGTGGGCCGTCCCCGGGGCGAGCGCCATCCGCGAAGCCACAGGCGCAGTGTCTGGACAGTCGCCGAGCCCCGTAATCCTTCGATCGGCCGGACTGGCGGCGCCGACTTGGTTGCGATCGACGTCTCGAGCGGACTAGCTGCCGGCTACGAAGCCCTGCGCGAACGGGTGGATTCCGCCGGACCTGAGCCCGACCTCGTCGACGGCCGCCCCTGCCGGACGTGCGAACTCATAGGAGAAGGGGAGGTGCTCCTCCTGGACCATCGATATTTCGTGGCCCAGAGCCCGCAGACCTTCCGCGGTGCCCCGTGGGAAGCGCTCGCTTAGCCGGATCGTACGGTCGCTCGCATCCAGGCGAGGCGCCGAGATCGCCTCCTGAATCGATAGCCCGTGATCGACGATGCCGCTCACGACCTGGGTGATCGCGCTGATGATCCTGCGGCCTCCCGCGGCCCCGAGCGCTACTCGAGCTCCGCCATCGCCCAACAGCAAGAGCGGGGCCATGTTGACCAGAGGTCGCTTCCAGGGAGCGATCGAGTTTGCGGCGCCCGGCCTCGGGTCAAACCAAGCCATACCGCTGTCAAGGAGCACACCGGTTCCCTCCGCCACCGTCTTGCTGCCGAACGTGTTGCCCGCCGTGAGGGTGCACGAGACCATCCGCCCGTCCGCATCGACGACACAGAAGTGTGTCGTTCCGTGTCCGGTGTCCCCGACGTTGGGGCACGCCAAGCGTTGCCAGGGCAACGGCGGGATGCTTTCGGTGAGAGGTGACTTGCGATCGGGCCGGATCATCCCGGCGAGCTCTCGCGCATGTGCTTCGGAGAGGAGGACATCCGCTGCCTCTGTCTCTGGGGCCTTTGCATCTCCGGCGCTCCGGTAGCGGTGGGCGAAAGCAAGCTGAAGCGCCTCCGCGAGCACGTGCAGCGCGCCGGCGGTTTCCACTTCGAGCCCGAACTCCGTCTGGTCGAGGATCTGGAGAGCCTGGAGCACCGTCCATCCACCGCTCGGTGCACAGGGGCCGAGCACTGACCACCCCCGGTATGACGCGCGGAGCGGCCGCTCGATCGTCGCCTCGTACGCCTCGAAGTCGGTGCGCGAGATCAGCCCGCCGCACTGCTCGAAAGCCTGCTGGATGGCTTCGGCGATGTCTCCCCGGTAGAAGGAGTCGGCACCGTCTGCGGCAATTGCGCGCAGGGTACGGGCAAGGTCTGGCTGCTTGAGACGGGGTGGATCCCCTTCCGGCCGCGCTGCGAATGGCGCATTCGGCGGCAGTCCGTCACGCAAGAAGATCTCCCGCGACTGCGCACTCGCTCTGAGCGCCTCCAAGTTGTCGAGCGCCTGAAGCGTGAAATAAGCATCGATCTCGAAGCCGGCTTCCGCCACCTCGATCGCCGGCTCGACGAGACGCGCGAGCGGAAGCGTGCCGAATCGAGCATGCGCGAGGCACAGGCCCGCCACAGCGCCGGGCACGCAGGGAGCCAGGCAGCCGGTCGCATTCGCGTCGTCTCGCACGTGTCCGGTCCCAAGCAGCCGGTGCGCGCCGTTCTCGGCCACGGGCTCGTACATGTCTGGGGACGCGCGCAGCGGTGCCCGGGGCGGAAACTCGATCGACCACGCGTTGGCACTGGCGGGATCCTGGGCGAGCAGGAATCCCGAGCCTCCGATCGATGCCTCGGTCGGCTCGACGACCGCGGCGGTGAATCCCATCGACACCGCCGCATCGACGGCGTTTCCACCGTCGGCCATGACCTGCAGACCGGCGTCCACCGTTTCGCGCCTCGCGGCCACGGCCAGGCATCCGTGGACGCAAATGGACGTCCGAGTGGTTTCTTGACGGGACCAACAGACGTGGTTCGAGCTTGAGTCCGGGATCGCACAACCGTGACCAGGGCGCATCGATGCCTCAAGACGGAGAACCGTCCCTCGCTGCCGCGGCCTCAATCCGCCGCCGCGACAGCGTGCAGCAGCGAGAGGAGAGTCGTCCCCCTACCCCACCGGAGCCAGCAGGCTCTTCTGTCCCTGGAAGGCGAAGAAGAGCAGGTCCACCATGCGGAAGGTGGTGCTGTTGGGGCCGAGGGACGGCTGGAAGCTCGGGTCCCGGACGATCGAGTGGGTGCTTCCCTCCATCGCGCGGTGGAAGGTCTCCGCGACGATGCGGGCGCCGACCCCCTTGAGCTTGCCCCCGTTGAGCTCGGCCTCGCGCAGGATGTAGAACCACAGCGGCGTGTTCGCGAGCGCCGCCTGGCGCTGGCTCTGGGTCAGCGAGTCGAGGTCGGCCCCGTTGTTGCCGTTGCGGATCTGGGCCTTCGTCAGCTTGGTCACGTTGACCCCCTTGTTCTTGAGGAACGTGACCATCTGCTGGCCGGTCGCCAACTTGACCATCTTGGCCCGCGCCAGGTTACGGAACGCCAGGTTGGCTCGCGGGTCGTTGAATGGCACGGCAGGTCCGCCGAAGGACCCCGGCGGCAGGTTCTTCAGCGGGTTGACCAGCGCGGTGTCGATTCGCATCGCGCGGTTGAACTTGTTCGCCGGGACGACCAGCGCCGGCTTCGGGATCTCGCCGAAGTCGTAGAGGCGGCGGAAGTCGGCGATCCAGCTGCTGAGCAGCCGCTGCTGCCCCCCGAGGTCCCCGCTGTGGCCCGAGAACGTGAACAGGAGGTCGAGCGTGCCGAAGCCGTCGTCGAAAATCTTGTTCCAGTTGTAGGCGCGGCGGATCATCGAGTGCCCGAGCCGGAAGGCGGCCACCGAGAACTCGATCGGCATGGTGGGCACGTCGGTGGGCGTCGCACCGACCTCGAACGCCTTGCGGCCCTGGTTGAAGACGTTGTTCACCACGCCCGGGGCGGCTATGCGCGGGAGGTAGTCGGTGCGGATCATCCACTGGTAGTGCTTGGTCACCAGCTCCCGAGCCGTCCCGAAACGCTGCGACGGCGGCACCGCGGCCGGCAGCGTGTCGACCACGCGGTTGTGGAAGCGGATGAAGGCGAGGTGCGTCTGGGCGATGGCCAGGTTCTCGTCGTTGCGGGGATCCGGGATCACCGCCTTGCGCTTCTTGGCCTGCGTGTTGCCCAGGCCGCGCGGCAGGTCGAAGCCGTCCTTGGCGGGGATGCCCTCGGCGGCGATCGTCTTCCCCATCTTGAGGTGCAGTCCATCGGCCTCGTAGAACTTGGCCGACTCCGGGTCCTGCGGTCCCGCGCCGTAGAGCGAGTCGAGGTCCAGGCTCGGCGAGCGTCCCTGCAGCAGCGCTGCCGGCGACACGTTCGCGCCCAGCATGACGTTCGTCTTGTCGAAGGTCAGGTCATGGTCCATGAACTGGCCGAGATACGTGAAACCGGCCGGGATCTGGGACGTCCCGCCGCCGCCCGCCGCCATCTCGTTGCCGATCTTCTTGCGGGCGCCCTCACCGAGCTGACGGTTGATCCCCTTCGGGCCCATCCGGGAGAAGCGAAACGGCGGCACCTGGGCCGCGGCGGCCACCGCTATCGTGGCGGCGCGACCTCCGTCGCTCTCTGCAAGGAGTCCCTCTCCCAGGACGAAGTAGCTCTCGGATCCGTGCTTGTCCACGGCCGTCTCCAATCGTCGAATGCGAGCAGAGCGAGGCTCGGCGCGACACTCCCACGCACGGGATTCGATGTCAATCGAACATTTCGAGAGACTTCGGTAAGAGAGGGTCGAGGAAGCGATGCGAGCAGCCGAGGTCGACAACCACGCACTGAGCGCGAAGACATTTGGGGTGCTCGCGGTCGTCGGCATGGTCATCGCCTTCTCGCTCAGCTCCACCCTCGTGAAGCGCGCCGAGTCTCCCGGCGTCCTCGTCGCGTTCTGGAGGATGGTCACGGTCAGCGTCGTGTGGAACCTCTTGCTCTGGAGTACCGGCCGGCGGATCACGACGCAGAATGTGCGCCAGGCGTTGGTGCCTGGTGTGTTCTTTGGCCTGAACCTGGCCGTTTTCTTCGCCGGGGCGACTCACAACAGCGTCGCCAACGCCGCGCTGATCGGTTCGCTGGCCCCATTTCTGATCGTGCCGGTCGGCGCCTGGCTGTTCAAGGAGTACATAGATCCGCGTGCGCTCGTGTTCGCGCTCGTCGCTTTCGGGGGCGTGAGCCTCGTGTTGTTCAGCGCGCCCGCCAACGGTGACGCCTCGCTGGAGGGGAACCTGTTCGGCATCCTCGCGATGCTGCTCTTGGTGGCGTACGTCGCGTCGACGAAGCACTTTCGCCGTGACATGGATGTGACGACTTTCATGTCGACGATCTGCCCGATCGCGGCCGTGGCGGTGCTCCCGCTGGCGATCGCCCATGGCGACGTGTTCGGCATGAGCGGCACGGGATGGACGTACATGCTGATCCTCACGTTCACCAGCGGGGTCGCCGCCCAGGGGTTGCTGGTGTTCGCGCAGAAGACGATCCAGATCGGCACGATCGGGATCGCCCAGGTGGCTCAACCCGCCCTCGCGGTCGTCTGGTCGTTCCTGTTGCTGGACGAGGTGGTGAATCACCGGCAGATCGCCGGTATCGCCATCGTCGTCGGCGGCTTGCTGGCCTTTGTCGTCTTGAACCAGCGTGGCGATCGCGGGCGCCAGCTGGTCAGGCCATCTGCCTGACCGAGCGGGCGTCAGCTCGGTCGAGCTCAGTGACGAAGTGCGAGGCGGATTCCATGCGCCGATCCGCTGCCTCACACAGGTCCCGTGCTGTGGCGATGTCGCCCCCTTCCGCTGCGATGCGGGCAAGGGCGTCGAGGGCGAACACTTCGACAGGGGCGTCGTCGTCGCGCCGGGCATCCTCGAGAATCGCGACGAGCCGTTGCTCCGCGCCGGGGACTCCATCCTCGGCGTCCAGAGCCGCCAGCAGGCACTCGCCGAGCGCGGCCTGCTCTCCCCCGCCGGCCGCGCGGTGCCACCCGGTCGCCTTCTCGAGTGCCGTCCGCGCCGCTGCGATCTGTCCGAGTGCACGCAGGACGCGCCCGAGATGAACCCGGGCGAGCGCGACCAGGCGTACGTCACCGATGGCTTCGGCCTTGTCGATCGCGAGCTGCAGCGTGGCAGCACCGCTCACGTAGTCACCGGCCTGGCACTGCGCACGTCCGAGACTGGAGACTTGGTAGGCCTCCGTTTGCAGAAAGCCGAGCCGTCCGGACGTTTCCGCCGCGCGACCGATGTGAACGACGGCATCGTCGAAACGATGCTCGATACGAGCCAGCTCCCCGAGCATCGCGTCACGGCGAACGTGGAGCCACGGGTCGTCGACGAGTCGCAGCCAGTGCTCGACCTGATCGCGAGCTTCGACGGCGCGCACGCGGTCACCGGCTGAGATCGCGGCTCTGGAGGCGAAGAGCCAGTTCGCGGCCTGATCCCATGGCCGGTCCAGCCCGTCGTAGAGCGCGCTACCGCGATCGGTCAGCTCCATCGCCCGACCGAACTCCCCGTGATGTGACACGACGTAGGCCAGGTAGTAGCAGCAGCGCGCTTGCAGGTCGACGTCGTTGATCGCGTCCGCCAGTTCGGTGGCTGACGCGATGTGTTCGCGGGCGAGCTCGAGGTGACCCGTCGACGCTTCGATCCACGCCGCGAGCAGAAGGGCGCTGGCCCGGTCGGCGATCGGAGCCGCGTCGCCGGCGGCATCGAGTGCCGCCAAGATCCGCTGTGCGCCTCTGCTGTCGCCGAGGACGATCCAGGCCCAGCCGAACCCGTTGACGATGCTGAGCGCGAGCAGCGGCTCGTGCGTGGCGCTCCAGGCCAGGGCGGCGTCGATATTGGCGCGCTCGGCCCGCGCGAAGGAGAGATGCTCGGCTTGCCTGGTGCCGCGCACACCTTGTGTCGAAGAGCCGGCTGCATCGGCGAACCATGCGGCTTGCGCGGCGAGAGCGCGCTCGCTCAGCCCGGAATCGGCCATCGCTTCGAGCGCGAACGCGCGGATGCTGTCGAGCAACCGGTACCGAACGGGCATCGACCCGCCTTCGTCGTCGACGATGACGAGTGAACGGCTCGCCAGTCGCCCGACCACATCGATCGCCGTCGACGCGGGCACATCGAGCGCTGCGAGGACGGACTCGACCGCCGGGAGGGGTGCGCCACCAGCAAACGCGGCAAGGGCCCACAGGCCCCGCTTGTCGTCCGGGAACAGCAGCTCGTAGCTCCAGTCGATCGTGGCTCTCAGTGCTCGGCGCCGCTCCGGCCTGCGGCTGGTCGGGTCGCTCAGGACGCTGAAGCGATCGTCGAGGCGGCGGGTGATCTCCCCGATCGACAAGGTCTTGGTGCGTGCCGCGGCGAGCTCGATCGCCAGCGGGAGACCGTCGAGCGAACGGCAGAGGTCGCGCACCGCGTCATCGGCCTCGCTTACGGGCTGGTCCCCGCGCCTGGCGGCGGCACGACGGGCGAACAGCTCCACGGAGTCCGAGAGCGCAAGCGGTGTGAGCTCGAAGACGGCCTCACCGTCGACATCGAGCGGGACCTGGCTGGTGCACAGAATCCGCAGCCCGGGGGCGGCGTCGAGGAGCCGGACCGCTAACGCCGCCGCGGCGTCGACGACGTGCTCGCAGTTGTCGAGCACCACCACCGCGGCGGTGCTCCTGAGCCGCTCGAACAGCGCCGCTTCGCCGCCCGCCACGCCCAGCGCGGCGATCAACGCGTCGAGGACGTCGTCTGCCGTCGTCGCGGTTTCGAGCCTGGCCAACCAGACGCCACCGGGAGCGACACCGTTCGACTCGGTAAGTGCTCGACCCGTCGCGATCGCGACTGCCGTCTTCCCGATTCCCCCCGGCCCGACGATCTCGACGAGCCGCTTGCTGTGAAGCAGGCCGGACAGGGCGGCGATCTCCGTCTCACGTCCGACGAGCTCAGCCGACATCGACGGCAGGTTCCCGGCCCGCGCGTGAGGATCGAGCGGTCGGGCCGCGCGATCGGGGACGCTGAGTGCCGGGTCCTGGACCAGGATCTGCTTCTCGAGCTGCCGCAGTCGCGGTCCAGGCTCCAGGCCGAGCTCGTCCGCCAGCTGGGTCCGGACCCGCTGGTAGGTCGCCAAGGCGTCGGCCTGGCGTCCCGCTCGGTACAGCGCGGTGATCAGCTGCTCCCACAGGCCTTCCTGGTACGCGTGCGTCGCCACGGCGGCTTCCAGCTCACCGATCACGTCGCCGTCGTCCCCGAGCCGCAGCCGCGCCGCGAACTGGGTTTCGATGAGCCTCATGCGTGTCTCGTCAAGGCGTGCCCTGTACGGGTTGGCCCATTCGCCATCGCCGGCGGCCTGCAGTACATCCCCGCGGTACAGCTTCAATGTCGAGGCGCTCAGGTCGGCGGCGCCGCGGTCATCGCCGGCGTCGAGCAACCGAGACGCGGTGGCGGTGTCGCGCAACACGGCGAGCGCGTCGACCGCGGACGGTTCGACGGCGAGCTTGTAACCCCCGTCGCCGGTGGCGATCGCCAACGGATCCCCGAACGCTCGGCGCAGCTTGGCGATCTTGGACTGCAAGGTGTTGCGGCGAGTGTTGACGGCATCGGCGGCCCACAGGTCCTCGACGAGCCGGTCGGTGCGCACGAGCAGCCCGGCCTCGAGCGCGAGGCGCACCAACAACTCCGATGTCTTACCGCCCGGCACCGGCACGAGTTCGCCGTCGCGTCTGACCTCGACGGGGCCCAGCACCGAGATGTGGAACACGTCGAAAGTGTACGGCTGGGTCAGCGCGGTGTCAGCGGCGTGTCAGCACCTCCCTGGATGCTCGCCCCATGTCGCCAACGCTCCCCGAGCAACTGCTCCATCAACTCGTGGTCGGCGACGCCACCGCGATCGCGGCGATCGTCGAGGCGTCACGAACCAGCGACGACCCGATGATCCTGGTCGCGGCGGCGCTCTTCGCTCCCGACGGAGATGGTTTCGTGACCCGGGCCGGGCAGCTGGCGGCCACAACCCGTGACCGTCAACTCGTGGCCATCGCCACCGCGCACCTGCGCGGTGAGCGCGACCTCGTCGACGCTCTCGCGCGGGACCACCTCGTCGACCACCCCGACAACGTCCTCGTCGCCTGGATCGCCGGCGCAGGCGACCGAACCACGGCCTCGCACAACCCAACCTCGAACCAGGAGCTGTCATGAACCGCAAGCTCACCGCCACCCTGCTGATCCTCGCGGCCGTCTTGGCCAACGTGGGCTTCAGCGCCCTCGGATCCCTCTTCAACTACCCCGACGTGCTCGACGAGCCGGCGGGCAAGGTGCTCGCGGCCTTTCGCGACGACCAGAGTGCCGTCAGCGGATGGTTCTCTGTCCTGGCTCTCTCCGCCGCGCTGCTCGCTCCAATCGCGATCGGCGTCGGCCGGCTCTCGTCGAAGCGAGCCATGCGGATCGCGGTGCCGGTGGGGATCACGGCGGCCGCCGTGCAGGTGATCGGCCTGCTGCGCTGGCCGATCCTCGTGCCGGGCTACGCGTCCGACGCGGCCAGCGGCAACGCCGGTGTCGCAGCAGCCGGCCGCGACTCGTTCACGACCGCGAGCGACATCCTCGGCACGGCAGTCGGCGAGACGCTCGGCTACCTCCTTACCGCCACGTGGACGGTGCTCGTCATCGTCGCACTCGGCCGGCGCTACGCCGGACGCTGGTTCCAGATGCTGGGCGCGGTGTCCGCGGTGCTCGTCCTTGTCGGCGTGCTCTCGCCGCTCGGGCTGCCCGTGATCGACACCGCGAACTTCCTCGGTTACGTCCTCTGGAGCGCGTGGCTGATCGCACTCGCGGTCGTGATCCTGGTCCACGAGCGACGCCGCAGCACCTCGCTGACCTCGACGAGCCCGACCGGGGTGAGGACATGACGACCCGCGATCAGACCACGACGTGGAAGCGGAGCGCACTTCGCTGGCTCCCCACGTTCGTCGGCTTCCCGCTCGGCGGCCTCGTGGCAGAGCTCGTCGCCGGCCCGGTCGACGGGCTCGTCGCGGCGCTCCTCGGTGGAGCCCTCACCGGCATCGTCCTCGGCACGGTCCAGTCGTGGGGCATGGGCTCGAACGGCCCACCGGCCCACCGGTGGATCATCGCCACCACAGCGGGTCTGACGGTGGGGCTCGCGGTTGGGTCGGCAGCCGTCGGCTACGGCACCGGCCTCGGTGACCTCGTGGTGCAGGGCGCGATCTGCGGCCTTGCGATCGGGACCGCCCAAGCAGTCATCCTGCGCGGGCGCGTCGCCTACCTCTGGGCGCCGGCGCTGAGCGCGTTGTGGGCGCTCGGTTGGGCGATCACCACCTCGATCGGCGTCGACGTGGAGACGCGATACGCGGTCTTCGGTTCCAGTGGCGCCCTGGTCGTGACGGCCGCGACGGCTGTTCTGCCCGTGCTGCTCGCCGCCCGCGCACCTCGGAGCGCGTCGTGAACGGCGCGCGTCAGCGATGGCTGGCGTTGGGTGTGCTGTGCGCGAGCCTGCTGGCCATCGTCATCGACAACACGATCGTCAACGTCGCGCTCCCCACCCTGGTGCGCGACCTGGACGCGGACGTGGCGCAGCTCCAGTGGGTGGTCGATGCGTACACCCTCGTGTTCGCCGGCCTGCTACTCCTGGCCGGCGCGCTCGGGGATCGCTTCGGACGCCGGCGCATGCTGCTCGGGGGGCTCGCGGTGTTCGGAGTCGCCTCGGGGTGTGCCGCGTACGCGGGCGGAGTCGATGGGCTCATCGTCGCCCGCGCGGTCATGGGCGCGGGGGCCGCCTTCATCATGCCGGCGACGCTGTCACTCTTGATCAGCGTCTTCACCGACATCCGCGAGCGCACGATGGCGATCGGCATCTGGGCGGCGACCGCGGGCCTCGGCGTCGCGCTCGGCCCGGTGGTCGGCGGTTTCTTGCTCGACCACTTCTGGTGGGGATCGATCTTCATCGTGAACGTCCCGCTGACCGCGATTGCGGTTGTCGCGGGGCGCAGGCTGCTCCCCGAGTCGCGTGACCCCATCGCACGGCGTATCGACTGGACGGGCGCGGGACTCTCCGGCGTCGGCCTCGTGGCCTTCGTCTGGGCGGTCATCGAAGCGCCCTCGAAGGGCTGGACCTCCGGCCCGGTGCTCGCCGCCGGCGCGTTTGCCGCGGTCACACTGGTCGCGTTCGTGGTGTGGCAGCGTCGCGTTGAGGAGCCTCTGCTCGACGTTCGCCTGTTCGAGAACCCGCGCTTCACCGCGGCCAGCAGCGCCATCATGGTGTTGTTCTTCGCCCTCTTCGGGTTCCTCTTCCTGTCGACGCAGTACCTGCAGTTCGTCCTCGGCTACTCGCCATCGGGCGCCGGCGTGCGGGTCCTGCCCTACGCCGGAGCGATGATCGTGTTCGCGCCGCTCTCCTCGAAGCTCGTCGTGAGCTTCGGCACCAAGCGCGTCGTAACCACCGGGATGTTGCTCTTCTCGATGGGCCTTGCGATCGCGGCGACAGTCACCACGGGCACCGGATACGGACGGCTCGCCATCGCGCTGCTCTTCATGGGCGCCGGCATGGGACTCGCGGGAGCCCCGGCGACCGAGTCCATCATGGGCTCGCTCCCACCTGAGCGAGCGAATATCGGGTCTGCCGTCAACGACACGACACGTGAGCTCGGCGGCGCGCTCGGCGTCGCCATCGTGGGAAGCATCATGTCGTCGCTCTACGCGACGCAGCTCTCCGATGGGCTCCCCGACAACGTCCCTGCGCCGGTCGCCGCGGCCGCTCGCGAGTCCCTCGGCGCCGGCGTCCAGGTGAGCGGCAGCCTCGGCGCCGACATCGCGGACGCGGCGCGCGAGGCGTTCGTCCACGCAATGTCGCGTGCGTCGATCGTGGCCGCGCTCGTGGCCGCGCTCGGTGCCTTCATCGCCTGGCGCTACCTACCGGCCCGCGGGGTCGAGCAACAGAGCGAGATCGACGCCTCCGCACCCGGCGAGCGCTATCGGGACCTCGACAGCGCGACCGCCTCTCCGTCGAGGTCATGCTTGTCGTAGCGGATTCCCATCGTCTTGAGGACCGTGGGGAGGACGTCGACCAACCGTATCGCCCTCCTCGAGTCGTTTGACCCCACCCCGGGCCCGTAGAAGATCATCGGGATGTTCTGGATCAGGCGCGTGTGGCCGCCGTGATCGCCGATCACACCGTAGGTCACGTCGGTCTTGAGGAGCGCGACGACATCGGGCCCGTATGGGGCCGCCATCGTGTCGACGAGCTCCTCGCCGTGCTGCCTGAACCAGCGCTGCTCCGCTCCCGACATGTGGTTCTTCCCGAACAACCTGTAGTCGTTCTGGGCGTCGTTCAGGTGGTAGCTGGCGATCACACCCGGAAGGTCGAGGGCCGCGTCCGCCGCCTGTCGCTTCTTCGCGAGCGAATTGTCGTTCAGCCAGGCGGCGACGTGCCCGTCCTGGTAGGAGAAGCGGAGGTTCGTCACCCCGCCTGCGGGCGCCAGCGCGTCCCTGAACCGGGCGATTGCCGGGCTCGGGTCGAGATAGGTTTCGTCGGCATCCTGGCCGTAGTACCAGTTGCAATCCGACCGCAGACCGTTCGAGCCGGTGGCTGGATCGCATAGGTTGCTGTCGGGGACTCCGGGCGGGAAGGTGTCGAACCGACCGTAGAACGGGTCGCCCGTCTGGGCGGCGTGATCAGCGGTGACCACGATCAGGGTTTCGTCGAGGAGTCCCTTGGCCTTGAGCGCGTCCACCAGCCTCCCCACCTGCTCGTCGGCGTTCTTGGCGATGAACGGCAGGTGTCGCATCGCCTCGATCGAGCCGGGCGGGCCGGTCTGGTCGTCCTCCGGACCCCACATATGGCCGAGCTTGTCGATGCCGCCCAGGCTGACAAGCATGCCGCGCCACTCCGGATCGTTGTCGATCACCCTGATGGCGGCGTCGGCGGACCACGTGTCGCCGCCGAGGTGCGCCGGGTCGAAGCCCGGCACGAAGCGGTTGCCGTCCAGCGGGTAGATACGCGCCGGCAGGATGCTTCCGGTCCCGTACGCGTTCGCGACCTGGTTGGTCCAGAAGCGGTTGCAGGAGGTGGCCAGGCCGAAGTACGCCGGGGCGGGGGGATTGCCGTCCTCCGGCTGGCGCCAGCCCGAGTTGCCGTCGCACGACACCGGCGCAGAGCTGCCCCTGATCTGAAGGATGATGTCGCCTGGGTCCGTCCCGTCTCCGTCCGCGGCCGAGGAGGTGTGGCCCGACGTGCACGCGGAGGTCCTCTTCTCCGCGATCGAGGCGAACTTCGACGCCGAGCCGAAACGGTCGTCCAGGTAATCGGGCAGCTTCTTGTAGCCGCCGTGCTCGATCAGCGCCTTGTACTGGCTGCAGGACATGCTGGACGTGACGTAGTAGTCACCGGGTGCGCCCAGCACGCCGTCGACGTCCCTGTAAACCTCGTTCGACCAGCCCATGTGCTTCGGGAACAGGCCGCTCGTGATCACGTTGTGGCTGATCACGGTTTCGGCAGCCATGTGACCCACGAGGGCGTTGGGGAAGCTGACCCCGCCCCTCATCAGCGCCTTGACGTTGTCCATGTCATAGCGCTGGATCGTGTCGGGCCTCGCCTGGTCCAGCACGATGATCAGCACCCTCGACGGCTTCTTCGAACGGTCGGCCTGCGCGGCGGGCACCGCCAAGATCGAGCCCGCAAGGAACGCGCCGACCAACGTCAGAATCACCTGTCGCCGAGGCCTCATGACCAGCCCTCCTCCTCGATGGGGACAGACCGCCCGCTCGCCGTCGGCCAGGGACGCTGCGCCCCGTTCGGAGAGTGCTTCTACCTCAACAGGCCCCCTGCCGTCAACCGCCGTCGTGCCCAGCGGCCGCGACGGCTGACAGCACGGCGAAGGCCACGGGCTCGCTGCGGATGTCGCCGTGCCCGGAGATGACAGCGTCGGCGTTCAGGTTGACCATCGAGGGCGACCTGAACCCATAGTCCTCGCCGGCCTGCTGCAACCGCCCCTTGATTGCCTCCGGTGTCTTTTGGGCCCCGTTGCGCCCGATGCCGCCGAACCGGTCGCCGGCATCGCCGAGCCCGGCCGCCACCTGGCGTGCCAGCCTCGACGCGAGCGGGTAGGCATAGCCCACCGCCGTGTCGTGGACGGAGTGCGTGATCAGGACAGGCCCGCGCACCATGCCGTCGGTCACCATCCGGCGGAAGAACCCGTCCTTCTCGCCCTCGTAGTTGGAGGCGAACCCGTAGTGGGAGAACGCGGCCTGGAGCAGCGTCAGCGTGTCGGGGCGTACCGGCTCGTCGCCCGGCATCCCGACGGTGGCAGCGGTGACCAGCCTGCCCCCGAAGCTGTGCCCCACGAGGTGGATCCGCGTTTCCTCGCGGTTGGTGCGAAGAGCACGCAGGCGCGGGTTCAGCCCACGCGTACCCACCAGGCCGGCGCGCTCCTTCATCTGGTAGTAGGTGGTGAGGTTCAGGAAGCGCTCGGCCGCGGCCTTGATGCCGCCCAGTGAGAGGCTGAGCCCGGCCGCCGAGCCCTCGGAGTCGATCGACGTCGCGCCGCCGCCGTCGCCGCCCGGGGCGCTCGCGAGCACCGGCGCCTCGAGCGCCTCGAGCACCTCCCGTCCCGGGTCCTCCCAGAACTGGCCCGCAAAGTCGTCGCCGTCGTCGCCCGCGGCCTTGGGGAGCACCCCGCGGATGAGGTCGACGAACTCGTCGCGGGCCTTCGGGCTGTCCTCGAGCCGGCCGACGAGCGCCTTCGCCTGCTGGAGGCGCTGCTCGGCGTCCGGTGCGTCGAAGGCGTCGCGGACAGTGTCGATTCTGCCCTCCAGCTCCTCGTCCGCGACCGCCCCGCCAACGGCGGCCGCGCCGCCGGGGATGAGCGCCCGATCGGCGAACTTCTTGGACGGCCACAAGACCCCGAAGATCACGAAGCTGCGATCGTCGGCACCGGTGGGCGGCCGCTTGTCGAGCACGGTGCGAAGGTGCCCGGCCAGCTCGTCGTACCACCTGCGCGCCTCGTCCATGTCGTTGTTCCAGCCGTGGACGAGGACGAGGACCTCGGCGGCCTCGCCGGAGCCGAGCTCGGCCAGCAGCGCCTCGAAGTCCGTCTGGTCGACCGGCTCCGCCTGCTTGTCGAACTCGAGTTCGAAGTAGGGAAATCCAGCGATCTGCTTCATGGTCGCTCCTCTGTCACACCGACTGGATGGCGCGCATCACGTCCACGAGGCCGTTGCCCTGGAAGGCGCGGTTGCGGCGCAGGTCGGTCGCCGCCTCGACGAAGATCTCCTTCACTCGCTCGGGACGCCCGATGAACTCGGAGCGCACCGAGAGGAACGCGGCGATGACGCCGGACACGTGCGGCGCCGCCATGCTCGTCCCGCTGTCCTCGACGTACTGCGGGACCTTCTCGACACGCTCCGCCGCCTTATCCAGACGCTGGCCGGCGGCAGCCGAGAGGATCTTCTCGCCCGGTGCCACGAGATCGGGCTTGTCGCGCCCATCGCCGGTGGGACCCTTGGAGGAGAAGTAGGACACGCCGTAGACGTGCGGCATGTCGCGATGCGTCGACCCGACGGTGATTGCGCCGTCCGCGTTGCCCGGGTCGTTGATCGTGAGTCCCAGGCCCGCCGGCGTGGCACCGCGATCGGCCGACTGCACGTAGCCGTAGCCGGTGTTGCCGGCGGCCACGACCACCACCACGCCCGTACGCACCAGCTGGTCGACCTCGATGCAGAGCGGGCTCTGGCCGCACGCGAACCACTCCGGCTCGAAGTTGTAGCCCACGCTGATGTTGACGCCGTGGACGCGCAGGCGCCGACCGAAGCCGTTGAGCTCGCCGACGTACTGCAGCGCCGAGATGATGTTGCTCGCGACCCCCTTGCCGTCCTTGTCGAGGACCTTGAGGCTGAGCAGCCTGCATCGTGGTGCCATCCCGGCCATGCGCGGCAGCTCCTCGAGCTGGTGCGCCACCTCACCGTCCTTGTCGCGGTACCGCGTGACCCCGTAGAGCGGCTCCTGCTCCGTCCCCTCCAGCTCGCCGGCGATGATGCCCGCCACGTGTGTCCCGTGGCCGTACTCGTCCTCCAGCGGTTGCTCGGGAGCGTCGCCGACGACGGTGAAGTCCCGGTGCCTCAGCGACGGGTCCTCGACGCAATTCCCGTGCAGTTTGAAGTGCGGATGCTCTTCATCGATGCCGGAATCGACGACGGCCCAGACGGTTTCCTCGCCCAGCGCCGAGAAGGAGACTCCAGCGGCGTCGGCCTTCACCGTTCTGCAGGATCGGTTCACAGCCTGTGTATCTCGAAGTCGGGCCAGATGCGGAAGATCGGACGTCCCTCCTCCTCATTGCTATCGACGACGCTGCGGATGACCTCTCCCTCGAGCGTCGCGAACAGGTACTGGCTCGTGCCGCTCTTCGAGTCGCTGATGCCCTGGGCGTCCTTGTCGCGGCCGCTCCCCTCGATCGCCTTCTCGACGAGCTCGCGCGCCGCGCTACGCGCGTGCTCGCGGTCGGTCGAGAACTCGAGGTTGATGTCGAGGACGACGTCCCACTTCTTCGGCTCGTGGTCCGCGTCACGCTGAAGTAAGTCCCGCTCCGCCCGCAGGTCGTTGATCAGGGGAATCGCCAGCACCGTCCGGTCCAGCTGCTCCGGAGTGAACCCCTCGGGGCGAACGGACTCTGGGTCGCTACCCGGGAGCTCGGGCATGGCCCAGTCTGGCCCGGCGGCCGGCCTCAAGTCAAGGGTCGAGCCGCATCGCGAGTAGCGAGTTACGCCGCGGCGCCGAGCGCCGCGAACACGTCGGCGAGCCGCTCGAGCGTCAGGTCGACGTCGTCGTCCGTGTGCGCCGAGGTCGTCCCGTAGTGCATCGGCGCGAACTTCGTACCGAAGTCGTGGAAGTGCAGTCCGTGCTCGACGCAGCCCCTGAGGAAGCGGTTGTTGACCTCGGCGTCGAACGCCGTGGCCTCCTCGTAGTTGCGCACCGGCTCGGTGACCCCGAAGTACAGACCGAAGCGGGCGCCGATGCCCTGCACCCTGCCGGTCACGCCACTGTCGGCCATCAGCGATTCGAGCCCCCGGTAGAGGCCGTCGGCGATCGAGTTCAACCGGTCGTAGAAGCCGGGCTCGGACATGATGTCGAGCGCCTCGATGGCCGCCATGACGCTGCACAGCTGTCCCGTGTATGTGCCGCTCACCACGACGCCGCCGACCGGGCCGAGCACGTCCATGACCTCGCCGCTGCCCGTGACCGCGGCGATCGGCCAGCCGGCGCCGAGCGCCTTCGCCCACGTGGACAGGTCGGGCTCCACGCCGAGGTGCTCCTGGGCGCCGCCCAGCCCCATCCGGAAGCCGCTCAGGACCTCGTCGAAGATCAGCACGATCCCGCGCTTGGCAGTCTCCTCCCGCAGCAGGGCGAGGAAGTCCCGGTCGGCGGGCACGCAGCCGAGGTTGTAGGAGATCGGCTCGAGGATCACGCAGGCCAGCTCGTCGCCGTGGCGATCGAGCGCCGACGTCAGCGCCGCGGGATCGTTGAACGGGATGTTCACGAGCAGGTCGCCCTGGCCGGACGGGATGCCGGCGCTGTCGGGGTAGGGCGGGATCTCGGGATCTCCGGCGCGCTCGGGCGGCGTGTGGCAGTTGAACAGCACGTAGTCGTGCATGCCGTGGAAGTGACCGTCGAACTTCAGCACCCGGTCGCGACCGGTCGCGGCCCGCGCGATCCGGAGGGCGGCCATCGTCGCCTCGGTACCGGTGTTGGACAGGCGCACCTTCTCGGCGGACGGGATCAGCTCGCAGAGCCGCTCGCACAGCTCGACGTGCGACCGCGTCTCCTGCGTGCACATGGTGCCTTTGGCGAGCCCCCTGCGCACTGCCTGCGCGATCCGCGGGTGGTTGTGTCCGAGCATCGACGCGCCGTTCGACGAGCTGTAGTCGAGGTACTCGTTGCCGTCGACGTCCCACAGCCGCGCGCCGTTGCCGTGATCGAAGTAGTAGGGGCGCCCGAGCACGGGGTTGAACCGCCCGCCGGCGGTGACGCCGCCCGGCATCACGCGAAGGGCGCGCTCGCGCAGCTCGGCGGCCTGGCCCTGCGAAGTCGACGTGGCTGGCATTAGATCCTCCTGTTGTCGCTACTTGGCGTTTCGCCGCCGGCGACGCCACTGATCGACGTAGACCGCGACGATGATGATGGCGCCCACGAGCACCTGCTGCCAGAACGGCTGGATGTTCCGAATCACGAGCCCGTTCTGGAGGACGGCGGGGATGAAGGCCGCGATCACGCCACCGAGGATCGTGCCCACACCGCCGAACAGGCTCGTGCCCCCGATCGCGGCGGCGGCGATCGAGTTGAGGTTGTCCGTCGTGTGCGTGCTCGGGGTGATCGTGTCGAAGCGGGCGAGATCGATGATGCCGGCGACGCCGGCGAGGAACCCGCTGATCGCGTACACCTTCACCAGGTGGGCGTCCACGCGGATGCCGGCGCGGCGCGCGGCCTCCGGGTTGGAGCCGGTCGCGAAGGTATGCCTGCCGAAGCGCGTGCGGTGCAGCAGGAAGTAGGCGACCACCACGGCGATCGCGGTAACCAGCACTGGAACGGGGATCGCGCCGGCGACCTGGGACGATCCGACCGTCGTCTGGATCTCCGCCGGGACGTTTGGCACCGCCACCCCGTTGGTCAGCAGGTTGGCGATTCCGAGCGCCATGCCGAAGGTGCCGAGCGTCACGATCAGCGGCGGGATCCGCAGCCGCGATATCGCCCAGCCGTTGAACGCCCCCCAGGCCGTGCCGGCGGCGATCCCCGCGAGCATCCCGGCGACGATCGCCAGCCCGACGGGTCCGCTGGGGCCGGCGACCGTCGTTGCGCCCTCGCCGATCACGCCGGTCGTCTCCGGGGTGCCGGCGATCGCGACCATCACCTTGGCCGCGACGACCCCCGAGAAGACGAGCACCGACCCGACCGACAGGTCGACCCCGGCCGTTATCAGCACGAACGTCTGCCCGATCGTCAGCAGCAGCACCTGGGAGGTGTCGAGCGCGATGTTGCGCCCGTTGTCGACCGCGAGGAACGTCGTCCCGCTCGTGATCGTGAAGAAGCAGACGATCGTGCCGAGGATCAGGAGGATCCAGAGGTTGCCCTCGAAGACGCGCGCCCAGGCGGCGGCAAACCGCTGGTGCCTGGCCGGCGCGGCCGGGAGCGTGTCCGGCGAGGGCGGATCCGTGAGCTCGGTGCTCATCCGTCGCCCTCGTCTCGGTCGAGCACGGCGCCCACCGGCACGCCGGTCATGAGGCTCACGATCTCTCCCATCGATGTGTCCGCCGTCGCGAACTGCCCAACCGTCTGGCCCAGGCGCAGCACCGTGATCCGGTCGGCGATCTCGAAGACCTGCGGGATGTTGTGCAGCACCACCAGCACCGCCTGCCCCTGGTCGCGCACCCTCCGCACCAGGTCGAACACCACCTCCGTCTGCTGGACGCCGAGCGCCGCGGTGGGCTCGTCGAGGATCAGCAGCTTGCGGCTCCACGAGGTGGCTCGCGCGATGGCCACCGCCTGCCGCTGACCTCCGGAGAGGGCATCGACCGATCGCGCCGCACCGGGGCCGAGCTCGATCCGCAGCTCGCGCAGGCGCTCCTGCGTCTCCCGCTCCATGGCGGCGAAGTCGAGGAAGTGAAACCAGCGTCCGAGCGGACCGCTGCGCAGCGTTTCCCGTCCGAGGAACAGGTTCGCGGCAGGGTCGAGGTCCGCCGCCAGCGCCAGGTCCTGATAGACGGTCTCGATGCCGCTGGCGCGGGCGTCGAGCGGCGAGGCGAAACGCTGAACCTCGCCGTCGATGAGCATCTCGCCCCCGTCGGGCACGATCGCCCCCGAGAGGACCTTGATCGCCGTGGACTTCCCGGCGCCGTTGTCGCCGACGAGGGCGGTCACCTGGCCCGGATAGACCGACAGGTCGGCGCGCCGCAGAGCGTCCACGTGGCCGTAGCTCTTGCGCACCGCGCGAAGCTCGACGGCAGGCTGTTGTGCAAGTACGTTCGTCATGCGGGAGCGGCGGAGGCCGGCCACGTGGCCGGCCTCCGCAAGCCGCCTACTTGTAGAAGAACTTGGCGACCTCGGGGTCGTCCATGTTCTTCTGCGTGATCACCTGGAAGCCGGTGTCCACTTTCTGGCCATGCCACTTCGTCGTGTCACCGTTGAGGTGATCGACGATCGCCTCAACGGCGCTGGCGCCCATCAGGTAGGGCTTCTGCCCGATCAGGGCGGAGAAGATGCCCGCGCGCAGGGCTTCCACCTCCTCCGGGCTCGCGTCGAACGCGACGGCCTTGACCTTGCCGACCTTGTGCGCATTGTGAAGCGAGACCACCGTCGCCTGACCGTTGATCGTGTCCTCGGCGAAGATCCCGGCCAGGTCGGGATTGCCCTGCAGCACGGCGTCGACCACCGCGGTTCCCTTGCCCTGCTGCTCGTCGGAATACTGCACGGGCAGCATTTCGACGCCGGTTCCCTCCAGCGCCTTCTTGAACCCGTTCACACGAGCAACGCCGGTGGGCACGTTGGGCGCGTCGGCGAGGACGAACACCTTGCCCTTGCCGCCGATGTCCTTGACCAGCTGCTTGCCCGCGACCTCGCCGCCGACGGTGTTGTCGGACGCGAAGAAGGCGATCCGGTTGGACGGGGTGGCGACGTCGATGTCGGCGGTCGCGACCGTTATGCCGGCGTCGTTTGCCGCCTTCGCGATCGGGTCGAGCGCCTTCGAGTCGGTCGGAACGAGGACCAGACCGTCCGGCTTCTTCGCGATCACCGCGTTCACGATCGGAGTCTCGGCCGACGGGCTGAACTCGGTCGCGCCCTGCACGTCGAGCGTGACGCCGAGCCGCTTCGCGGCCTCCTGCGCCCCGGCCGCCATGCTCGTGTAGAACGGGTTGTTCGTTATCCCCACGACAAGCGTGATTCGGTAGTTCTTCTTGGCCTTGCTGTCACTGCTGCCGCCGTTGCTGTCAGAACTCGAGCCGCAAGCCGCGACTGCGATCGCGACGGCGCACAACACGCACATCAGGAGCCCCATCCGGACGCCCCGTTTCTTCCTCTCGCGCATCTCTCTCTCCTTTGACCAGGTCGTTTTCATACGCGTCACCACATCGGCACGACCGGGTACCAGTCCGGTCGCGTCGGGTCGGTCGGATAGCTGAAGTAGTCCTCCGTGGAGTGGCCTGGGAGGGCCCCTCGGCGCAGCTGCTCGTTCACCTCGACGTAGCGATCCATCTTGTCGGGGTCCAGTTCCACTCCCAGTCCCGGAGCGTCGCCCGGAGCCATGCACCCGCCCTCGTAGCTGAAGGGCGTGGCGATGACGTCGTCAGTCAGGTGGTGGTAGTGCGAGTCGATCGCGTGGACGAGGTTCGGCATCGAGCTCGCGGTGTGCAGCATCGTCGCGAGCCCGACGCCGAACTCGATGCCGCTGTGCATCCCAACCGCGATCCCGAGATGCTTGGCGACGGCGTCGAGGACCTTGGTGTGATGGATGCCGCCCCAGTACCACGGGTCGGACAGGATCACGTCGATCGCTCCGAGCTCGACGGCGGCGCCGAGCTGCTCGAACTCGATCACCGCCATGTTGGTCGCGATCGGCATCGCGACCTTGCGTCCGACCGCCTGCAGGCCCTTCAGCCCCCAGGCCGGATCCTCGTAGTACTCCAGCTCCAGCGGGCGCAGGCGCTCGCCGATCCGCATCGCCGTCGCAGGTGACCACGTGGCATTGGGGTCGAAGCGGAGCCTGAAGTCGTCGGCCCCGAACGCCTCGCGAAGCGCCTCCAGCGTGAGCGCCTCGTGCTCGGGCTCGTGCACGCCGCCCTTGAGCTTGAGGCTGCGGAAGCCGTGCGCGTCGACCAGCTCGCGCGCGTGCTCCACCATCTCGGCGGGGCTCTCGATCGCGCCGTCGCCGGCGTCGTTCGCGTACCGGTAGAAGAGGTATGCGGCGACCGGGACGCGATCGCGGACCTGGCCGCCGATCAGCTGGTGGACGGGCACCCCGAAGCGCTTGCCGACGATGTCCATGCACGCCTGCTCGATCGGCGAGGACAGCATCGGCTGGCGCGAGATGTAGCCGCGCTGGCTGATCTGGATCCGGATCCGCTCGAGGTTGAGCGGGTCCTCGCCGACGAGGATCGGGACGAGCGGCGCGAAGCTCTCGGCGGAGACGGTGCCGTACGTCTCGCCGAGTCCGGTGATCCCCTCGTCGGTCGACAGCTCGACGATCGTGCGGGAGTAGTAGCCCGGCGACCCGTACGAGTGGCGCGTCGGCGCCTTGACCGGGATGCTCGCGGTCCGCGCGCGCAAGCCGGTGATCCTCATGCTTCCCTACTCCGTGAGTATTGGCCCGAGCGCGGCGCGCGAAGCATCTCCTGAAGCTCGGGCGGCAGCTCCTGCACCTTCGGATAGGCGTGCTCGGTGGGCTCCTGCACGGCGCACGCGCCCACGTGGTTCGCGAGCGTCAGCGCCGAGCGCAGGTCGCCCCGCCGGAGCAGCCCGGCGACGAAGCCCGCGCCGAACCCGTCGCCCGCGCCGACGGGGTCGACCACGCGCCCGGTCGTCGCCGCCGGCACGTGAAGCGACTCGTTCCCGCGGCTCGCGAACGCTCCGTCCGAGCCGAGCTTCACGACGACCGTCTCCGTGCCGAGGTCGTGCGCGCGGCGCGCCACGAGCTCCGGCTCGGTGGTGTCGAACAGCAGCTGGCTGTCCTCCGTGGAGAGCAGCAGGACCGTGGAGGCGCGCACGATCGGCTCGAGCGCCTCGCGCGCCTCGCGCTGCGACCACAGCGGCGCGCGATAGTTCGGGTCCAGCGACACCTCGACGCCCGCCGCGCGCGCCCGCGACACGGCGAGCTCGACGAGCTCGCGCGGCGCCGCGCCGAGAGCCGAGGTGATGCCGCTCACGTGCAGCCACCGCGCTTCGTCGAGCGCCTCCTCGGGCCAGTCGGCGGTCGACAGCCCGGTCGCCGCGGATCCGAACCGGTAGTAGTAAGGGCGCCGCACGCCGTCGTTGAGCCACTCGCGGAAGTACACGCCCGTCGGGCGGTGCGGGTCCGACGTGACCCAGTCGCTGCGCACGCCCTCGTGCGCGAGCACGTCGCTGACCATGCGCCCGAACGGATCTTGTCCGAGCCGGCCGATCCAACCGCACGCGACATCGAGCCGGGCAAGCCCGATCGCGAAGTTCAGCTCGCTGCCGCCGACCGACAGGCGGACGCTGCTCGCTTGGTCGAGGCTCACCGGCGTGGCCGGCATCGCCGCTACGAGGGCTTCTCCGAGTGTCAAGACCATGATTTTCCGAAGTACGGAAAGGCTTTCCACATCCGTGCCCGAGTTTCCGTGCGCGCGAGATCGGTGTCAAAGAGCCGCTACCGATGTTCCGGCCAGCAGAACAACCGGTGCTCCGGATTCCGCGGAGCCGACTGGCTCAGACCCCGCCCCACGCGCTGAATCCTCCGTCGACCGGGATCACCGTGCCGGTCACGAACGACGAGGCGTCGCCGCAGAGCCACAGCAGCGTGCCGATCAGCTCCGCCGACTCGCCGAACCGACCCATCGGGGTCTGCTCGACGATCGTCTGGCCGCGCGCCGTCAGCGTGCCGTCGTCCTCGAGCAGCAGGCGCCGGTTCTGCTCGCCGAGGAAGAAGCCCGGGGCGATCGCGTTGACGCGCAGCCGGTCGCCGAAGCGGCGCGCCGCCTCCACGGCCAGCCAGCGCGTGAGGCTGTCGACGGCGGCCTTCGCCGCTCCGTAGCCGCCGACGCGCGTGATGGCCCGCTGCGCGGTCATCGAGCTGATGTTCACGATCGCCGCGCTGCGATCGCCGCTTGTCGTGCTCGCGAGCACGGGCCCGAAGACCTGGCACGGGATCAGCGTTCCGAGGAAATTGAGCTCGACGACGGCCCCGAACGCATCGGCCGGCAGCGAAAAGAGGTCCGCGTCGGGCGCCAGGACGGCTTCCGCGACGTTCCCGCCGGCGGCGTTGACGAGCACGTCGATGCGGCCCCAGCGCTCCACGGCCTCGTCGCGCGCCGCTTCGAGCTGCGCCCGGTCGAGCACGTCGGCCACGAGCCCGTGGGCGTCCCCGCCACCCCGCTCGATCTCAGCGACCCGCCGGTCGATCCGCTCTCGGTTCCGGGCCAGGACGCCGACGCTGGCGCCGGCAGCCGCCAGGCCCGTGGCCATCGCGCCGCCGAGCGCGCCGGAGGCTCCCGTCACCACCGCGACGCGCCCGGACAGGTCGAAGGCATCCAGCGACCCGGATGCGGTCATATCGCGTGCCCGTCGCTGACGAGCGACTCGGCGCCCGTGTCGGTCACGAGACAGTCGTCCTCATTGCGCACGCCGCCGAAGCCGGGCAGGTACACGCCCGGCTCGATCGCAAGGACCATGTCGCGCGCGATGACGTCCGGGCGCCCGGGCGACAGGATCGGCTGGGGCTCATGGAACGCGAGCCCGACGCCGTGCCCGGTGCCGTGGACGAAGTTGTCGCCGAGCCCCGCGCTCGTGAGCACGTTCCTGGCCGCCCCGTCCACGTCGCCGCCGGTCGCACCCGGCACGGCCGCCGCGGCCGCCGCCTCCCACGCCGCCCGCACCGCCGCCGCGAGCTCGCGCTGACGGGCGCCGGCCTCTCCGACGACGAGCGTGCGCGACAGGTCCTGCCAGTAGCCCTCGACCACGACCGCCATCTCCAGCAGCACGAGCTCGCCGGCGCTCATCGCGCGGGCCGTCGGCACCTGGAACGGCAGGTATGCCTGCGAGATCTGCGGCCCGCTCATGACATAGGCCCAGGCGCGTGCGCGGCTAGCCCCGCGTTCGAACGCGGCGTCGCGGACGGCGAGCTCGACGGCCGTGGCGACCTGGTGGTCCAGCCGGTCGGGCACGGTCGCTTCGCGGAACGCGCGCAGCCCCTCGTCGGCGGCCGCGGCGGCGCGGCGTATCGCGGCGATCTCGCGCGCGGTCTTGACTGCTCTGACACAGTGGATCAGCTGGTCGGCGGGCACGATCTCGGCCGGCTCGACGGCCGATTCGAGCAGGGCGGACAGGCGCGGCGTCACCGCCGCGGTTTCGTGGGCGGTGTGGGCCGGCACGACGAACGGCTGGTCGCGCTCGATGCCTATCCTCGCGTCGCGCAGGCCCGCCGCGTCAGCCAGCTCGCGCAGGAGCGGCCGCAGCGCGTCCGCCGCGGGCGGGTCGGCCAGCCTCCCGGACGGGTAGGAGAGCACGGTGGGCCAGCCGCTGGCCGCCGCCCAAGTCTCCTCTCCGCGCGGCACAAGCAGGGCCGGCTCGCCGTCCCGCGGCACCACCGCCACGCACGTGCCGTTCATCGACCAGTAGCCGGTGAGCGCCAGCACGTTCTCGCTGAGCCCGCAGACGAGCGCGTCGAGGTCCTCGCCGGCGAGCGCGGCGCGCACCCTGTCGAGCCGATCTTGGTCGCGGCTCGTGCCCCACTCCGCCGGCGCCGCGCCGCCGGCGACGGTGACGCTGTCGTTGTAGCCCGCGGCGCGCAGCGCGCGGAGCAGGTCGGCGATCTCCGAGTGGGGCCGGGCCGCCGCGCCGGGCGCCGTGAGGTCGACCCGCACGTGGCCGATCCGCCCCATCGTCTGGCGGATCAGCTCGGAAGCCGCCGCCCTGTCCCCCGCCTGGGCCAGCGGCTCGATCTCGACGGTGACCGCGGGATGCGCGACCGCGGCGAGCACGGGCATCGGGTCGCCTCCAGGTACCGCCAGGACGAGCCCCAGGCCGCGGCGGTCCGCGGCGTCCGCGATGTCGCGCAGGCGATCGGTCAGCGACCCGTCGACGGTGCTCGCCGGGAGCCGGATACGCAGCTTGCGGGCGCGCAGGCGCCGCGCCGCGTCGATGGCGGAGAGCAGTTGCCCTCCCACCGATGGCTCGTTCTGGCCGGCGACCGGTGAGATGTCGATCAGGCCGATCTCGATGCCGCTGGCCGAGACGCCGCGCTCGAGCACCGCCGCGGCGTCGCGGTCGGCCGGCCAGGCGAGCTCCGCGGCCGAGAAGCCCTCGCCGAGCAGCGCGCGAGCGGCGTCGCTCGCCGAGCGCGCGCAGGTGTCGAGCTCGCCCAGCAGCCTCGTCATCAGGGAGTGCGAGTCCCGGTCAGATGAGCGGGGCCGGGGCGGTTCGGCGAGCGGTAGCAGGCGGGAAGCCGCTCCATACCCGCGGCGAGCGCCAGCGATATGTCGCGGGCGGTGGTCACCACACCGGGCGCGATCCGGCGCGCGTCCTGCGCCGAGAGCTGGAAGCTCGGCGCGCTTACGCTGATGCCTCCCATCGGCAGGCCGGTGCTGTCGAACACGGCGGCGCCGATGCAGCGGATGTTCTCCTCGTTCTCCTCGTCGTCCATGGCATAGCCGCGCCGGGCGACGCGCGCGAGCTCCTGCTCGAGGCGATCGGGGTCGGTGATCGTGTTGTGAGTGCGCGCCGCGAGCGGACCGTCCGGCAGCAGCCGGCGCCGCTCTTCGGCAGGCATGAACGCGAGCAGCGACTTCCCGATCGCGGTGCAGTGCAGGGGCAGCGCCATGCCGATGCTCGAGGCCATCCGGTAGGGGCGGCGGCTCTCGAACTTCTCGACGTACACGACGTCCGTGCCGCTCAGCACGGCGAAGTGCACGGTTTCTGGGATCAGGTCGTGCAGGCGCTGCAGCGCGGGTCGCGCCATCTCCGCGTGGTTGACGCGAGCGAGCGTGTCGCCGGCGAGCCAAAGCGCCTGCGGGCCTGTCGCGTACGTGCGGACGCCGGTCCGCCGGACGTAGTTGCGGTGCACGAAGATCTGCAGCAGCCGGTGCGCGGTGGGCTTCGTCAGCCCCGCGCGCTCCGCAATCTCGGCGAGGCCCAGCGGCCCGGTCGAAGTCAGCACTATCTCCAGCACGGTCAGCGCCTTGTCGGCCGAGCTGGTCCCGGATGTCGAATCGGTCGGGCTCACGCGATCTCTGCCCGCTGCTGGTGGCGGAACGCGTCGATCGTGGCGACGAAGCCCCGAGCGCGCCGCTCGATCTCGTCCCACCGCCCCGCGATGACCAGCTCCGGTGGGGCCACCGAGGAGCCGGCCGAAACCGCGAACGCGCCGGCGCCGAGGTAGGCGGCGGCGTTGCTCGCGTCCACACCGCCGGACGGGACGAGCCTCAGGTGCGGGAACGGCCCGCGCAGGTCCTCGAAGTACTGCGGCCCGCCGAGGCGGGCGGGGAACACCTTTACCGCCGCCGCGCCGAGATCACTAGCGCGCAGGATCTCGGTCGGGGTGAGAGCGCCCGCCAGCACCGGCACGCGCGCGTCGAGCCCGGTTCGCAGGACCCCTGCCGGAGCGACGGGCGAGACGAGGAACCGCGCGCCCGCGGCGAGCGCCGCCGCGGCATCGGCCTCGGTCGTGACCGTGCCCGCGCCCACGACGCAGTCGCTCTCGCGCGCGAGCCGCTCGATCACCGGAAGCGCGTTGGACACCGTCAGCGTGATCTCGACACAGCGAACGCCGGCCCGGACGAGGCTCGAGGCGAGCGCGCCGCCGTCGGGCACACGTTCGGCGCGTACGACAGCGACCACACGGTCGTCGGCGAGCACGTCGCTTGCTGACACGGCGAGAACCGTACAGCGCCTTTCCACCCTGCGGGTGAACATTTTGCATATCGGAATTCGCACATCGCGGGCTTGACCGGTTTCAGGCGCTCGGACATCATCGCGCGCCGTGAGCTACGTCGCGGCGCCGGAGCGCTACGGGGGGATGCCCTACCGCCGCTGCGGGACGAGCGGCCTCGCGTTGCCCGCGATCTCGCTGGGCCTGTGGCAGAACTTCGGCGACACGGACCCGCTCGAGCGCAGCCGAAGGACCCTCGGCCGCGCGTTCGACCTCGGCATCACGCACTTCGACCTGGCCAACAACTACGGGCCGCCATACGGCTCCGCGGAAACGAACTTCGGCCGGATCTTCGCCGAGGACTTCGGCGGCCACCGAGACGAGATCGTCGTTTCGAGCAAGGCGGGCTTCGACATGTGGCCCGGGCCGTACGGCGACGGCGGCTCCCGCAAGTACCTGCTGGCGAGCCTCGACCAGAGCCTGCGTCGGATGAGGCTCGAGTACGTCGACGTGTTCTACTCGCACCGCCCCGATCCGAGCACGCCGCTCGAGGAGACGATGGGCGCTCTCGACACCGCGGTCCGTCAGGGCAAGGCGCTGTACGTCGGCATCTCCTCGTATCCCGCCGACCTGACGGAGCGCGCCTTGGAGATCCTCCGCGACCTCGGCACGCCGCTGCTGATCCACCAGCCATCGTACTCGCTCCTGAACCGCTGGATCGAGCCGGATCTGCTCGACGTGCTCGGCGCGCAGGGCGTCGGCTGCATCGTCTTCTCGCCGCTGGCGCAGGGCCTGCTCACGGACAAGTACCTCCACGGGATACCGGAGCGCTCTCGCGCCGCGCGCGGCGATTCGCTGTCCGCCGCGGCCCTCACGCCCGAGAAGCTCCGCCAGATCGAGCAGCTCAACGCGGTGGCGGCCGCCCGCGGCCAGAGCCTCGCCCAGCTCGCCCTTGTGTGGACGCTGCGCGACGAACGGGTCACCTCAGCCCTGGTGGGCGCGAGCAGCGTCGAGCAGCTCGAGGAGAACGTCGCGGCGCTCGAACGCCTCGAGCTGACGCCCGAAGAGCTCGCCCGGATCGAGGAGATCGTGGGCTAGGGGGCGAGGTCGGTTTCGACCTCGAAGCAGCGCTCCACGGGCAACCCGAGTGCCTCGGCGTGAGCCAGCACGCTCTTCTCATCCGGTGACTCGTAGAGGCAGAAGGCCTTCAGGCCGTCCTTGGTGCGCACGACGTGCGTGTGCTCCCAGCCGATCTGCGGGAAGCGCTCGAGCCTGATCTCGGTCGAGTAGGCCGCGATGCGGTCGAGGTCCTCGCGGGTGACGTCGCCGACGGTCCGCTCGAGCAGGTATCTGGGCATCGGCCCATCGTCCCATACCGGAGCGAGGGCGGGAGTAAGATCGCCGGCCCCGCGTGAGCCTCGCAATCCGCCTGCTCGGCAAGCCGCAGATCGAACGGGACGGGGTCCCGGTCCCGCCCCCGCGCGGGCGCAAGACGTGGGCGGTGCTGGCCTACCTGCTGCTATGCGAGCGCCCGCCCCCGCGCAGCCGCGTCGCCTCGCTGCTGTTCTCTGAGGCCGACGACCCGCTGGGGGCCCTGCGCTGGAGCCTGGCCGACCTGCGGCGCGCGCTCGGCGCCGCGGATGCCGCCGCCGGCGACCCGCTCGAGCTGAGGCTTCCGGCCGGTGCGGTGGTGGACGTCACGGCCCTGACCGCACCCGGCGACGAGATCGCGTTCAGGCACCCGGAGGGCGAGCTGCTCGAGGGCATCGCCTTTCCCACGAGCCCCGTGTTCGAGTCCTGGCTCGGGGTCATGCGGCGCCAGCTGGAAGGCGCCGCCCGCGCTATGGCGCACGACGAGGCGCTCACGCGGCTCGCGGCGGGCGATACCGCCCGCGCAACCGAGGTGGCCGCGCAGCTCGTCTCGGACGACCCGCTCGATCAGGCCGGCCAGGAGCTGTTGATCCGCTGTCTGGCGCGGGCTGGGCGGCGGCAGGCGGCCGAACGGCAGCTGGCGGAGTGCGAGGCGTTGTTCCGAAGCCAGCTGGGCGTCGCTCCGGGTCCCGAGCTGCGCGGCGCGGCGGGAGAAACCGATCGAACCCCGGCGCGCGGCGTCGGCGACAGCGATGTCGCCCTCGGTCAGCTCGGGGCGGGGCAGGCGGCGGTCGCCGCGGGCACGGTCGAGCCGGGCGTGGAGATCCTGCGGCAGGCTCGCGCCGAGGCGGCCGCCAGCGGGGATGCGGCGCTCGAGGCGCGGGCCCTCGCCGCGCTCGGCTCGGCTCTCGTCCACGGGGTGCGCGGCCGCGACGAGGAGGGCGCCGTGTGCCTACACGACGCGCTGCGGCTCGCGGAAGGGTGCGGCGAGCGGGCCACTGCCGCGGCCGCCTGCCGGGAGCTGGGTTACATCGACGTCCAGGCCGGGCGCGCTCCCTCGGCGGGGCGCTGGCTGATGCGAGCGACCGAGCTCGCGGAGGGCAACGAGGAGCTCTGCGCGGTGCTGGGCGTCCGCGGCATGGCCCTCTCCGACCGGGCCCACTACGGCGCGGCGCTCGACCTGCTCCACAAGTCCGTCGCGCGTGCGGAACGTTGCGGTCGACGCAGGCAGGCGGCCTGGTCGCTGTCGCTGATCGGCCGCGTTCACATCCTGCGGGGCGATCTCTCGCTTGCCGTTGCCCCGCTCGACGAAAGCCTCGCGCTCGTCGCCTCCGAGCGCTGGACCGCATTCCAGCCCTGGCCGGAGGTGCTCCGGGCGGAGGCTTCGCGGCTGATGGGGCGGCTCGACCACGCCGGCGAACGGCTCGACCACGCCTTCCGGCTCGCCTGCCAGCTGGGCGATCCCTGCTGGGAGGCGATGGGGGCGCGGCTGCTGGGCCTCTTGGCTGCCGACACGGGCGACACCGCGAAGGCGCGCGAGCAGCTCGCCGACGCTCTGGGTCGAGCGACCCGGGTGTCGGATGCCTATCAGTGGGTCCACGCGCACGTCCTCGATAGCGCCGCCGGCCTGGCCGTGGAAACCGGGGCCCGCGACGCGGCGCAGATCGTCGACACGCTCGCCGAGCTGGCGGAGCGATGCGGCCTGCGCGAACTCGTCGTGCGCGCCCACCTGCACCGCGGTCGGCTGGGCGTCCCGGACTCCTTGGAGTCGGCCCGCCTGCTCGCCGCGGAGATCGACAACCCGACACTCGAGGCGCTTGTCGCGCCGGCCGTGCCCGCCTGACCTCACACGCCGGCTCACACGCCCGTGCGGTTCGCTGGCCTCGTCAACCAAACCATTGGAGGCCTCATATGCCGTACATCAACTGTCGTGTGATGGAGGGCGTGCTCACAGACGACCAGAAGGCGGAGATCGCCGAGCGCATCACCGAGACTTTCGCTTCGGTCGTCGGTGAGCCCGTGCGCGGCCTGACGTGGGTCGTGATCGACGACATTTCGAGCGGCGAGCTGACCATCGCCGGCCGCCCGATCACGACCGAGGGCGTGAAGGAAGTCCTCGCTGGGGTACCGGCCGGAGCCTGACGCGCCGGCCGACCGACGTGGCGACGGCGGCGCGCGCTCGCGGGCCGTCGTTTGCACGTCTAGTGGGAACCGTCACAAGCTAGGATCATTGCGGTATGGCAACCGTCGCAGAGCACCGTTTTCAGGGAAGGGCGGCGCGGTCCCGGTGATCCGGGGAGAGCTCGCCCGCCGCGCCGAGGCGCTGATCGACGCGCGCAAACCGTTCGTCGCGGCCACGGTCATCCGCGCCCAGAGTCCCACCAGCGTGCACCCTGGCGACGCGGCGCTGATCGGCGCCGACGGCATGATCGACGGCTTCGTCGGCGGCGCCTGTGCCGAGTCGTCGGTGCGGCTGCACGCTCAGCGCGTGCTGGAGACGGGAGAGTCGCTGCTGCTGCGCATCCTCCCCGGTGGGGACGAGTCCGAGACGGCTGCCGTAGAGGGCGCGGTGACGGTACGGAACCCCTGCCTCAGCGGCGGCGCGCTCGAGATCTTCCTGGAGCCCCACGTTCCGGCCGCGCGCGTGTTGGTGGTGGGCGAGACGCCGGTGGCGGGCGCGCTGATGGAGCTCGGCGCCGCGCTCGGCTTCGCGATGGTCGGCGGCGAGGAGGGCGACGCGCTGGAGCCGGGCGACGCGGCGGTCCTCGTCGCGTCGCACGGGCACGAGGAGGAGTCCGTCCTCGCGGCGGCGCTGCGGGCCGGCGTGCCGTACGTGGGGCTGGTGGCGAGCAGGCGGCGCGGCAGCGCGGTGCGCGAGTCGCTCGACGTGCCGGAAGAGCTGCGCGCCCAACTCCACACGCCCGCCGGGCTGGACATCGGGGCGCGGACGCCGAACGAGATCGCGCTGTCGATCTTCGCGGAGGTCATCGCCGAGAGCCGCGCGAGCGGACCGTCGGCCGCCCCGGCTGGGCCCTCCGTGGCCATCGACCCCGTGTGTGGGATGGAGGTCGCTTCCGGCGAGGGCGCGATCACGCTCGAGCACGAGGGACGTCAGGTCTTCTTCTGCTGCAGCGGCTGCCGCGACGCGTTCGAGGCGGATCCCGCCGGGCATGCCGCCCGCTGAGCCGTTCGTCGCCGGCCTGGTCCTGGCCGCCGGCGGTTCGAGCAGGCTGGGGCGGCCGAAGCAGCTGCTGCCCTTCGGTGATGCCACGCTGCTCGACCACACCGTCGCGACAGCGCGGGAGTGTCGCTTCGACCAGCTGATGGTCGCGCTCGGTGGCGCGGCCGACGACATCCGCGCGACGGTCGACCTGTCCGGTGCCGAGGTGGTCGTGAACCAGGACTTCGGAGAGGGCTGCTCGTCCTCGATCGCGGCGGCGATCGGCGCGGTCGACGAGCGCGCCGAGGCACTGGTGCTGCTGCTGGGCGACCAGCCGGGTGTCACGGCGGATACGGTGCGCGCGCTGATCGCGGGCCGCGGCGGCGCCGAGCTCGCCGTCTGCCGCTACGACGAGGGGCGCGGTCACCCGTTCGCGTTCGCGCGCTCGGTCTTCGGCGAGCTCGGCACGCTGCACGGAGACAAGGCCGTCTGGAAGCTGCTCGACCGTCGCGGCGACGCGGTGTCCGAGGTGCGCGTGCCGGGGCCGATCCCGCTCGACGTGGACACCTGGAAGGACTACGAGGCCGTGCTCGCGAGCGCGGCCGCGTCCGCGTGAGCGCGTCGCGGGGTGAGACTTGATGCTGCTGGCGCACATCGGCGGGGTGCCGGTGGAGGAGGCGCTGCCGGGCGCGATCGTGTTCGCCATGGCGCTGCGCGTATGGGCGGCTCGGGTGCGGTTCAGAGGGCGGCGCTCGCCGCCGACCTGACAGCGCCGTCGTGCCTAGGCCGGCGGCTGTTGCCCGTCCCCGAAGCGCGATGCCGAGATGCCGACCCGCTTCGAGAACGGGCTGTCGAAGACCCGGCCGGCGCCGTTGATCTCGGCGTGGACGGCCAGCCAGTCGTCGTAGCGGGGGTACATCGAGCGCACCAGTCCGTGTCCGCCGGTGAGGGTGTTCACCTGACCCCAGTGGGGACGCCCGCACAGGTCGTAGAGCGCTTCCTCGTAGGCGGCGAGCAGCTCGTAGCCACCCTCCGTCCACTTCATCTGAATCAGCTCGATCATCATCGTGGTCTGACCTTGCATCATCGACATCAGGGCGCTCGACTCCTTGACGAAGCGCAGCGAGATCGGGGCCGTCTCGTACACCGTGCCCGCTTTTTGGTGGCGGCCCGCGACCTCGAGGATGACGTCGACCGCCTTGAGGTGCAGGGCGCGCTCGTCCACCGGCACCGCGATCTCGGCTGAGTACGCCGGCGCGTAGTTGGCGGGTCCGATGTTGAGCACCCTGTAGCTGATGCTCGTGTAGTCCTCGTCCGCCAGCGCCACGATCACCATGTCGAGCAGGCGCGGCGCGAGCCGCGGGCGTAGGTCGAGCAGGATGTTCGCTAGATAGGGGACGACGCGCGCCATCGCGAGGAACTCGGGGACGCTGTTCCGCCGCCGGCTCGGCGCGCCCCACCAGTGCCTCGACGGCGGCGTCTTGTCACGCGTGGTGACGAGGCAGCGGACCTCCTGCCCGGGCAGCGGGTGAGGGCTGAAGATGAGCTCGTAGTGACGGTGCTCGTCGAGCACCTTCCCGGCCTCGAGGTCGCGCCGCACGTCGGGCCACCACGCCTTCGTGCGCACCTCCTTGAGCCAGTACTCGTCCTCCACGGCGAGGTACACGGAGTAGATCAGCCCCATGCACCCCATGCCCACGCGCACGGCGTCGAACCAGTCGGCGTCCTGGTGGAGCTCCCAGTCCGGGCGCGCCTCCTCGAAGCGGGCGCGGTCGGTGATGCCGCCGGGTGGCTCCACCCGCATCAGCCGGCCTTCGCTGGCCACCAGGTCGATCGAACGCACCGAGTCGGCGATCGGCCCGAATCCGGTGCCGGAGCCGTGCGTGGATGTCGACATGACACCAGCCACCGTCTGCGCGTCGTAGCCGCCCATGTTGGACAGCGCGAGGCCCGCCTTGTCGAGCCGGCGGTTGAGCTCGCGCAGCCGAATGCCGGCCTCCGTCCGGACCAGGTGGTCGGTGTCGAGCGCTTCGCGCAGCACGTCCGGCTCCGCCGGAAGGGGCCGGTTGAGCTTGTGCGTCTCGACGAGGAAGCCCTCGGTCAGCGCGACGTCGGACCACGAGTGCCCCGACCCGACCGCGCGCACGGTGGTTGCGTGGTCCTGCGCGGCACGCACGATCGCCTGCAGGTCCTCCAGCGAGCCCGCGTCATAGACGCGCAGCGGGTCGACCGCCTGGTTGCCGTTGTGGTTGCGCCACCGCTTGCGGCTCTTGAAGCGGGGCGAGGCAGAGCTCACGGTGCCCAGTCGTGCAGGAGCGCCTGCACGTTGCGCTCCGCGAGCGCCGCGATCGTCTTCGACGGGTTCACCCCGAGCGCCGTCGGCACGATCGACCCGTCGGAGACGTACAGACCCTCGTAGCCGTGCACCTTGCCAAGGCCGTCGACCGCCCCCTCTGCCGGGTCGTCCGCCATCGGCAGGCCGCCGAGCGGGTGCACGGTCATGTACTTGCCCAGCGGTCCGCCGTCCGGCTCGAACCAGGGTTCTGCGCCGGAGTGCTCGGCCACCTCGCGCGTCGCTTCGCGCATCCCGTCGATGAGGTCCTTGTTGGCCGACTTGCTCCACTGGATGTCGAAGCGCCGCAGCAGCGGCGTCAGCCGCATCTTGCCCTGCGCCTCGTCGCGGCCGATCATCAGGAACACGAGCGAGTCCGTGATCGGCGGCGCACCACGCAGGTCGAGCCGCACGTCGCGCGGGCTCACCCGGCGGTCGGTCAGCCAGAGCAGCGCGGCCCCGGCCTTGAGCCGCAGCAGCCAGCGTCGCGGCCCGCTGAGCACGCTCAGGCCGCGCGCGACCTTCAGCAGACCGGTGAAGCGCGGTGGGAGGCCGCCGTCGGCCAGCATGAAGCGGCCGTCCGCCGTGTAGTCGAGGCGCGACGTCATCACCGGTCCGTGGTCGGTCCGTGCTCCGCGCACGTCGTCCTTGGTCGGGTCGAACGCCGCCCCCAGCGCGTCGCCGTTGCCCGAGAAGCGTGTGCCCACCGCGGGCGACAGCGCCGGCAGCCGCCGCTTGTTCTTGAGCAGGATGCGGCTGCTTCCGAGACAGCCTGCCGCCAGGATGACGACGCGGGCCTGGACCGAGTCCTTGCCGCCCCCGTCCAGCCGCCGGAAGCCCACCGTCCAGCGTCCGCCGCGGGTTTCCGGAGGGTCGAGTCGCTGCACCTCGTGCAGCGGGCGGATCTCCGCGGCGCGTGCCTCGGCGCGGGCGATGTAGGTGAGCGCCACGGTGTTCATGGCATTCCGCGGGCAGCCGATGTTGCAGCGGCCGAGGTTGTCGCAACCCTGCTGGACAGCCCCGCTGAACGGGTGCTTGCGCTCGTCGCCGAAGTGCACGGCAAGCGGGAGCAGCTCCGCCTGGCGCCCGGCGTGCGCGCCCGCCGCCCCGAAGGACGCGACCTTCGGCAGAGGGGGAGCGGGCGGCGTCGTGTTCGCCTCCAGCACCTGCTCGGCCATGTCGTAGAACGGGTCGAGCACCTGCCGCGAGAGGCCGGCCGGCCACCCCTTGTCGAAGACGTCGGCGGGCGTCCTCAGCTGCACGTTGGCGTAGATGAGCGAGCCGCCGCCGACCGCGGCCGCGCTCAGCACGGCGACGTCGCTCATCAGGCTCAGCTCGTAGATGCCGTCCGGGTTCAGCGACGGGTGCCAGAACAGCCGCGGGGCGTCCTCGGGAGAGTCGATGAAGTCGTCCGGCCCGAAGCGCCGGCCGCGCTCCAGCACACACACGGACCAGTCGTGCTCGGCCAGGCGACAAGCGGTGATGCCGCCGCCGAAGCCCGAACCGACCACCACCGCGTCGTAGACGCGCTGCACGGGCCGACACTAACCGCTTTGAGAAGCCCTGACCAGTGGAGTCCGCGCCGAGCGCCGAACCGGTCAGGCGCCGATCGAGAACATCGCCTCGAGGTCATGCTGGGAGAAGACCTCGAACGCGACCATGGTGTACGTCTGCGCGATCCCCGGCATGCGCGCGAGCTTGCCCGTGACGAGCTCGGCGAGCTGGTCGTGCTCGCGCAGCCGCAGGATGGCGACGAAGTCCCACTTGCCGGTGACCGAGTAGGCCTCGGCCACTCCCTCGATCTCGGCCAGACAACCCCCGAGGGTCGGGAGGGCGTCGCGCTCGGCCTTGATCAGCACCACCGCGTGCGTCATGCGCGGCACGGTACTACCGTGCACCGGGTGTGACCGCCACGACTGCCAGCTGTCCGCGGTGCGGGGCCGGCGCGGCCGCTCACGCGGCCCGCTGCGACACGTGCGGGTTCGTGTTCTTCGAGGAGTCGCCGCGGCGCTCGCTCCCGCGGCCTTCCCCGCCGTGGATCCTGGCGGCATCGATCCTGGCCGCCGGTGGCGCCGGAGTCGCGGCTCTGCTCACGCGCGACTCGCCTCCCGAACCACTCGCCGCGGTGCCGGCGGCGCGCGCGGAGCGGCGCCTCGAGCACCAGCTCGGGACAGGCGAAGGGGCAGGCGGCTCGGTGCGCTGCCCCAGCCCGATCCGACCCGGCCACGCGACCCGCTGCCAGTTCCTTTACGAGAACGGCGACACGCGGCTGATGCTGGTGACCCTGATGGCGAACGGCACCCTGGACATCGAGGTGCCCTATCCGGCGCAGCGGCGGCCGAGCGGGTAGCCGGCCTCCATTGGACGGATCGGGTCAGTCAGATTCGCGAAGGACCTCGAGTCCAACCGGCCGGTCGAGCGTGAAGATGAGGACCGCCGTGTCGGCTTCGACGTCGGTGTCGCCCAGGCTGACCTCGACCCCGCATCCGGTCAGCCTCTCCACCGTCTCCTGCAGATCGGGGAGCATCGCGCGCTTGGCCGTTCGCCGGATGGCGCGGACGAGGTCCACGTCATGGTTTGCCGCCAGGGTGCGCTCGAGCGGGGTCAACACCTCGCGCATCACGATCACGACCACGTTGTGCCGGAAGAACGCCTGTGCCTTGGTGGGGCCGCGGCCGACGACGTTTCGATGAATCCGCACGATCGCCCTGGCCAGCGCGGCGTTCAGTTGGCCGGCGCCTGCATCTACGTTCAGTCGCCGATCCGGCCGATCCAGCGGTTCGACCTCCGCCAGGAACCTGTATGGCTCTTGCGCCATGGAGGGCGAAGTGTTGCGGTCGAAGTCAGTCAGTACATGGGTAAAACGACTCATCTTTTCCCCGCTTGTGCGCATTTCGGGGCGCAAATGCGGGTTGGCGCGTTACGCGGACGCCGCGGCCTTCCTGGACCACTCGGCCTTGTGGGCGCGCTTGGCCGCCTGGTAGTCGGCCAGCGCCTGCGGGGAGTCCACGTCGCCCAGGGTGGGGTGCCACGGCACCAGCTCCCCGGCGGCCTCCACCCCGAAGCGCTTGGCCAGCACGGCGCCGAGCGCCTTGACCTTCATTTCCCCGAAGCCCGGGAGCGCTTCCAGGTTGGCGCGCAGCGCGCTCGAGTCGGTGGCTTCGGTCCAGACGCGCGCGGCGTCGCCGTCGTAGTGGTCGAGCAGGTACACGGCCAGGTCGTGCACCCGCTTGGCCATCGATCCGGGGAAGCGGTGGATCGCGGGCCTGGTGCGGAAGACCGGCTCCAGGTCGGCCGACGCGAGCGTCGCGGCGTCCACGGCGCCAAGGCGCTCCTTCAGAGCGAGCGGGCCGGCGAACGCCTTCTGCACGGTGACCTGCTGGTCGAGCGCGAAGCCCACCAGCAGCGCCATCGGGTCCGCGGCGATCAGCTCGTTGGCCTCGTCGGAATCCGTGAAGTAGAGCCGCTCGGGCACGCGCCGATCGTACCGGGAGGCGCTCACGGCGCCGGCCTCCGCAGCCTCACCTCGCGCCGCGGCCGGCAGCGCAGCAGCGGCACCAGCACCGAGCCGGCGGGCGCGCGAGCGCCCCACCGGCGCCCGTAAGCAGGTAACTTCGAAGTCATGGGTTTGACTCGCCCAACGATGGCGGCGTTGGTGGCTGCCATCTCGCTGGTGCCCTGCGCGGCCGCGCTGGCGCATCACACGGGGGCGCCCAAGCCGCACGACGGCCTCTGGCCGGGGCCCGCCAAGACGCCCGAGGAGCGCCTGCTGCGCACCGAGGAGAGTGCCGCGCTCGGGACCGACCACGCGGCCGAGCACGCGCGCCTGCGCGCCTACCAGAGCAGCCCGCGCTGGCGGCGCACACTGGAGCGGGCCACCGCCGTCGCGGCTCGCGAGCGGGCGCGGATGGCCGCCACGGGCCGGCTGGACCGCACCGGCCGCTGGCCGGACGGAGGCGAGTTCGACATCCGCGCCGCCGACGGCACGACGACCTTCGCGACCCACGCGGTGATGCTGCCCACCGGCAAGGTGCTCTGGTACTCGATCCCGAGCCATCCCGACCGGCCGCTGGGGCCCCGGTACCTCTCCGTCGCGATCCTGTGGGACCCGTCGAAGGGCGCCGGCCCGCGGTCCTTCAAGGAGGTCAACCCCCCGATCGACCCCGCCACCGGTCAGCCGGTGAACATCTGGTGCAGCGGCAACTCGCTGCTCGCCGACGGTCGAGTGCTCGTGACCGGCGGGAACCTGAAGTACACGGTCGAGACGCACGCCGGCAAGTTCGCGGGCCTCAACCACGTCTACACCTTCGACCCGTTCACCGAGCGCTGGAAGCGTCAGCCGAACATGCCCCACGGCCGCTGGTACCCGAGCCAGCTGCTGATGCCGGACGGGCGCACCTTCATCATGGGCGGGCTCGACGAGCGCGGCTCCGGCGACAAGAACGAGGACATCGAGCTGTTCACGCCGTCGCGCTCGCGCGGCGGGCGCGGCCGGCTCAGCCTGCTCGGCGGCTCCGGCGTCCTGGGCGATGCCGGGCGGCCGCCGGTGGGCGACTACTACCCGCACCTGTTCTGGATGCCGAGCGGCCGCGGGCTGATCGCCGGGCCGTGGACCACCGACACCTGGTGGTTCTCTCCGCCGGGCAACCCGGCCCGCCTGCGCTGGCAGGACCTGCCCAACTCGACTCAGAGCCGCGTCTGGGGCACGGCCGTCCTGCTGCCCGCCGGACCGGACGGCTCGCACCAGGTCGAGCAGTTCGGGGGCTCCGACAAGCCGAAGGCGGATTCCACCGTGCCGCCCGGCGACGCACTGGCCACGAACAGCGTCTCGGTGTTCGACGAGCGCCGGCCCGCGGCCGGCTGGAACGACACGGCCAGGGTCGCGCGCGGCGCGCTGAACAGGCCGCGCTCGCACGCCAACACGGTGCTGCTGCCCGACGGCTCGATGGTGACCGTCGGCGGTGGCTGGGGAGACAAGAAGGGCGGCGGTGAGAACGGCGCGCCCGGGCAGTGGTCCGCCGCCCCGTTCCACCTGACGACGGAGCTGTGGAGCCCGCGGAGCAGGACCTGGCGCCTGGGACCGCCCCAGCGCGAGTTCCGCACCTACCACTCGACCGCCGTGCTGCTGCCCGACGGCCGCGTGGTGTCGGCCGGCGACGACTACAGCGGCCGCTTCACGGGCGCGGAGGCCGAGCGCAACTTCACCCAGGACAGCGCCGAGATCTACGAGCCCCCCTACCTCTTCGACGGCAACGGCAAGGCGCCCCGCCCGAGGCTGACCCGCGCGCCCGCGCGCTTGAACTGGAACCAGGTCGCCCGGCTGCGAGTGAAGCCGGCGCGCAAGGGCCGCCCCGTGACCCGCGCGGTGCTCGTGGCCCCCTCGGCCACCACGCACGCCGTCGACATGAACCAGCGCTACGTCCCGCTGCGGGTGACCGGCACGGCGGGAGGCAAGCTGACGGTGCGCGCGCCCGCCAACTCGAACATCGCGCCGCCCGGCTACTACATGCTGTTCGCGCTCGACCGCAGCGGCACGCCGTCCGTGGCTCGCTGGGTGCGCTTGGGCCCGGCCTAGAGCTTGATCGAGAATCCGATCCGCTTGACGACCGAGTTGTTGCCGGCCGAGTCCTTGGCCACCAGCACCAGCCGGTAGCGACCCTCGGCCAGCTTGCGGCCGGCGAATCGACGCCGGATCGTGACCTCGTTGTTGCCGGCCGTCGCCTTGTCGGTCAGCTTGCCGCTCAGCTGAACGTAGTGCCACTTGTGGGTGCGCGCACGAGTGCGCTTCTCCACGTGGACGGTGACCTTCGCGGCCTCGGACAGCCGGTAGTCGAGCACCGTCGAGCGGCGGAACGCCTTCTTGCCCAGCTCCAGGCCGCTCAGACGCGGCTTTACGGTGTCCTTGCACGGGGCGACCGTCCTGGCGGGG
>JAXDIG010000002.1:0-53047 GCA_034664125.1 Thermoleophilaceae bacterium
CGATGCGCGAGGTGTCCCTGCAGTACCGCCCGGGCGTCGTCTTCCACGCCGCCGCGTACAAGCACGAGGGGCTGATGGAGGAGAACCCCGTCGCGGCCGTCGAGAACAACGCCGTGGCGACGCGCATCGTCACCGCCGCCGCTGGCGATGCGGGCGCCAAGCGCTTCGTGCTCGTGTCGACCGACAAGGCAGTGCGCCCGGCGACCGTGATGGGTGCGTCGAAGGCCCTCGCCGAGTGGGCCGTCGAAGCCGCGCAGCACCGCCATCCGGAGACGGTCTTCGCGACGGTGCGCTTCGGCAACGTGCTCGGCTCGTCCGGGTCGGTGGTGCCGATCTTCCGGCGCCAGATCGCCTCCGGCGGCCCCGTCACCGTGACCGACCCGCGCATGACGCGCTACTTCATGACGATCCCGGAGGCGGTGCAGCTGATCATCCGCGCCGGGTCGATCGGCGCCGGCGGGGAGCTCTTCGTGCTCGACATGGGGGAGCCGGTGAAGATCATCGACCTGGCGCGCAACATGATCCGGCTGTCGGGGCAGGAGCCGGATGTGGACATCGCCATCGAGATCGTGGGACCGCGCCCGGGAGAGAAGGTCCACGAGGACCTGTTCAACCCGGACGAGCGAGCACGCGCGACGGGCGCGGACAAGATCGTCGCCGCCGAGCGGAAGCGGCTCGACCCCGATTGGGTCAGTCAGGCTTTCGCGCGCGTCGAGGACATCGTCTATGCGGGGGATGCCGGTGGCCTCGCGGCCACCGTGGCCGAGCTCTCGGCGGAGCGCGTCCTCGCAGCCGAGCAGCAAGCCCGCGCGGCCGAAGCTCCCTAAAGATTGCGGGCGCCGGCCGCAGGAGCATCCTCCGCGCTCACGGCTAAGGTTCGACGCTGCTTATGACCGCCCTCCAAGCCGCCGGAGGGGGCATTCCCCTGGCGCTCCACATACCGCACGTGGTCGAGCAGGTTGGCTCGATCGCGGGCTTTGCCGCCGTCCTCGGGCTCGCGGTGCTCTCGGCCCTGTACTTCTCGCAGGCGCGCGATCTGCGCCGTCTGCGCGAATGGGCAGGCCGGGCGCCCGAGCGCGCCGCCGAGACGGGCGCTGCCGTGCAGCCCGTGCCGGGCCGGGTGGTCGCGGTGCCGCAGCGCGCGCCGCAGGTCGTGCAGGCGCCGGGAACCACCGCGGGAGCAGCAGCCGCACCGGCGACCACCGCGCAGCCGGCGGGGGCGAACGGCTCGCCCGGGGTGGAGGTCACGAAGGCGCCCGAGGGCGACGACGCGAAGGTCGGGGCGGTGGATGGCGAAAAGGCCGCCGCCGCGACCGGCGAGGACGCCGCGAAGCCGGGCGACGTGAAGGACGAGTCAGCAGAGTCGAAGGACGCCGCGAAGCCCGGCGAGGACGGCGTCGACGGCGCGAAGCCGGATCCGGCGCAGCCGGGGACAACGCCAGGCCCCGCGAAGCCCGGCATGCCGGCGCCCGCTTCGGCGGCCGCCGCGGCCGGAGCAGGCGCCGCAAGCGTGTCCGGGCCGCCCGCTCCGGGAGCCGGCACACCATCTCCGGCTACGCCGCGGACGGCAGGTGCCGCAGGCGCCGCCGCCGCCGCCGCGCCTCCGCAGCGCCCGCCGGGCTCGGTCCTCCCTCCGCGAACGGGAACGCTGCCCCCGGTCCGCCGCCTTCCGAGCAGCAACGTCGGTCGGCCGGGAGCCCCGCCGGCGAGCGTCCTCGGGTCCACCCCCGAGCCCAAGCGCAGGCGCAACCCCGTCTACGTGGTGCTCGCCATCGCAGGCGTGCTGATCCTGGGCGCTGGCGCGGCTATCGGCGTGCCGAAGCTCGTCAACGGGGCGAAGAACGACAACAACGCCTCAAAGACCGGTGCGAAGACCAAGAGCACGAAGACGACGAAGAAGGCAGCGCCGGTCAAGCCCGGCAAGATCACGGTGGCGGTGCTCAACGGCACCGGCATCCCCGGCCTGGCTGCGCAGATAGCCGACCGCGTCGACGCCGTCGGCTTCACCCGCGGCACCGTCTCCAACGCCTCCCAGACGGGCGGTCAGCGAGTCAACTCCGTGGCGATGTACGCGAGCGGTCACAAAAGTGACGCAAGCGCGGTCGCGCGCAAGCTGCGCATCAAGACGGTGCAGCCGATCGACGCCGAAAGCCAGGGAATCGCCGGCGACGCGAGCGTCGTCGTCATCGTCGGGTCCGACAAGACCCAATAGGCCGGCTGCTCTCGGACGAAAGCAGCAGTGACGCCTACCCCCTCGACTCGGCGAGCCGTTCGGCGGCAGCACGGGCCTCGCCGATGTCGGTCCGGGTGGTCAATCGCACGAGGAGGCCATCGGCCGACCAGCAGATGACCCATCCCTCCCGCTGGTGGACTTGACGATCGACGCCGACCAGACGACCCTCTTGCTTGACCACCGCAAGCACGACCCCGTCGTCGAGGACGACAAACTCTTCGCCTTCCATGCGCAGCTCGGCGAAGGAGCCGAACCAGTCGTCCAGGACGGCACGAATTGCCGCCCGGCCTTCTGAAACCTCCACCCGCCCGTCAAAGACCGCATCGGGAGCGAAGAAGCTCATCACTGCGTCGATGTCACGCTGATTCACAGCCTCGAAAGCAAGGCGCGTCAGCTCGACCGGGCCGGGCGTCGTGGACTCCTCCGGCATGACCCGGTGAGTATCGCGCAGGACGACTGGGCCGCGAGGGACGAACTAGGCGGGGGCGAGGGCCTTGGCGGCCATGTGCGGCACGCCCAGGCGCTCGTAGTCGGCGGCCGACCGCTCGGCCGCTTCGCGGGCCAGGTCGGGCTCGGAGTCGCGCAGGACGGATGCCGTGAGCAGATCGCAGCGGGCCGCTTCGAGGGGCCGGCCCATCGCGCTCCAGCGCTCGCGCGCCTGGGCCAGCAGGTCAGCCGCTTCGGCCGGGTCGGCCGCTGTCGCTCCGCGCGCCTCGAGCGCCGCGGCTTCGCCGACCGGGTAGTGCAGGCGGTCGGCCAGGGCAGCCGCCTCCGACGCCGCCTCGGCCGCCTCCTCGCGCCTGCCTGCAAGCGCCAGGATCACCGCCCGCAGCGCCATCACCTGCACCGACTGCGCAACCAGGCCGGCGCGCTCGCACACGTCGAGCGCGCGGTCCAGGGCGGCGACGGCCGCTGCGTGGTCCCCGCGGTCGCGCAGCACGAGCGCCAACCCGAACAGGGCGCTGAACTGGATCTCCGACCAGCCCACCTGCTCGGCCAGCTCCTGGGCGCGGCGATACGCGCGCTCCGCCTCCTCGAGCGCCCCGTCGCGCCAGCGCAGCAGCCCGCGCAGCCCGTACGGGAACGACAGCTTGCCGACGAGGCCCTCGCGCTCGGCAACCTCCACCGACGACTCGGTGGAGCGCGCCGCGGCCGTCCAGTCGGCGCGGTAGGCGGCCAGCAGCCCGAGCGCCGAGTGCAGCTCGACCAGCGACGGCAGGTCGCCCGTGCGCTCGGCCAGCTTGAGGGCCTCGGAGTAAGCCTTCTCGGCCCCGCCGTAGTCGGCCTCGGAGACCTCCAGGTGGTAGCCCAGCGTGAGGAGCGCGCGAATCGTCTCCGCGTGGTCCGAACCGCGCGCCAGGTCGACCGACTTCTCGAGGTTCTCGCGCGCCTTGGCCGTGTCGCCGATGCGGCCGAACACGCGGCCGAAGATCCCGTGCGCCCTGCTGGCGGCGCGTGTCTCCCCGAGCCGCTCGGCCAGGCGCAGCGCCTTCTCGGAGGCGTAGATGGCGAGCATGTTGTCGCCGGTGTGGAGGTACAGCCAGGCCGCCTCCTCGTACAGCCGCACCAGCTCGATTCGCGGCGGCCCGTCCTTGAGCAGGTTGATGCCCTTCTGGTAGTGCTCGATGGCGGGCTTGCGCTCGCCCTTGTGCGAGAGCGCGGCGCCGATCTTGCGGTGCAGGTCCGCCACGCACTCCAGGTCCTCCTCGACGCGGTGCCAGTCGAGGCACTCGAGCCAGACCGCGATCGCCTCGTCCACGCGCCCCAGCCGCAGCGACACGTCGCCCAGCTTCTCGCCGATGCGCACGGCGTCGGGGCGACCGTCCTGGGAGCAGATCTGGCGCGCGTGGCGGTAGTGCGCCGCGGCCTCGCGGTTGGCGAACAGCAGGGCGGCGGCGTCGCCCGCCTGCTCGAGGAACAGCATCGCGCGCTGCTGCATGCGGTCGAGCTCGTCCACCGGAAGGCCTCCCTCGCGGCCGAGGGCGGCCGCGCGGCCGTAGTGCTCGGCGAGCAGGGAAACCACCTCGTCGGTGCGATCGCCGGCGCGCTCCTCGATGAACACGCCGACCTCGAAGTGCTTCCGCGCCCGCACGACCTTGGGCAGCATCCCGTAGGCCACGTCGCGGATCAGCACGTGCTTGAAGGCCAGCTCGCGCTCGCCGGTGAGCTGGCTCTCGGCACCGGGGGCGAGGATGTCCTTTTCCTGCAGGGACACCAGCGCCCGTTCGAGCTGGCGCTGGTCCGAGCCCGCCAGCGGCGCCAGCGAGCCCTCCCAGAACGTGCGGCCCACGACGGCGGCCTGCTGCACGAGCCGGCGCTCGAACGGCTCGAGGGCGTCGAGGCGCGCGGCCAGCACGGCCTGCACCGTCTCGGGCAGCTCGGCCGCCTCCATGCTGCCCTCGGCGATGCGCCGCGCCATCTCCTCGGCGAACAGCGGGTTGCCGCCGGACCGCTCCACCACGCCCGCGGGCACGGTCTCGCCCTCCGGCAGCAGCGCTGCGACGAGCGACTCCGTCTCGACGGCGCTGAGCGGCTCGAGCACGAGCTGGGTCGCGGAGCCGCGCCCGCCGCCCCAGCTCGGGCGCCGTTCGAGCAGCTCGTCGCGCGCCAGGCAGACGAGCATCAGCGGGGCGCGCACCCACTGGGCGAGGTGCTCGATCGCGTCGAGCATGCCGTCGTCGGCCCAGTGGATGTCCTCGAACGCGAGCACCAGCGGCCGGCGGCCGGCCATCGCCTCGATCCCCGCGCGCAGCGCGGAGAAGAACGACTCGCGCAGCCGCTCCGGGTCCTCCCCTACCGGCACCAGCTCGGCGGGGACCTCGAGGCCGATCAGGCGGGCGATCAGGGCGGTCTTGCGCTCGGCCTCCTCGCCCACGGCGTTGCCCTTCCCCGCGAACAGCTCGAGCGCGAAGTCGCGCAGCTTGACCCAGGCCTCCTCGGCGGAGTCGCTGTCGACGATGCCGCTCTCGTCTCGCAGGACCTCGCCCAGGGCCCAGAACACGATGCCGCTGCCGTAGGGAAGGCAGCGGCCGGTGCGGAAGGTGGGAGTGACCGCGCGGCCGCACAGCTGGCGCTCGAGCTCGCGCAGCACGCGCGACTTGCCGACACCCGCCTCGCCGACCAGCGTGACGAGGTGCGGCGCGCGCTCGAGCTCGACGCGCTCGAAGATCGCCTCCAGTGTCGACAGCTCATGCGACCTGCCGACCATCGTCGCCTCGCGTGCCGGTGCGGCCCGGCCGATCGCGTGCGCCGCACGCACCGCCAGGGCCTCCCATGCGGGCACGGGCTCGGCCTTGCCCTTGAGCGCGAGCGGCTCGAGCTGCTCGTAGCGCACCGCGCCGCTCGAGGCGCGCATGGTGCGCTCGCCGACGGTCACGCTGCCCGGGCGTGCGGCGCCCTGGAGGCGCGCGGCCACGTTGACCGTGTCGCCGACCACCGTGTAGTCGTGGCCCACGGCGCCGGCGAGCACCTCGCCGGTGTTCACGCCCACGCGCAGCTCGAACTGCACGCCGTCGGGTCCGTCCGCGTTCACGTCGTCCATCGCCGCCTGCATTCCCAGGCCGGCGCGCACGGCGCGCTCCTCGTCGTCCTCGTGCGCGACCGGCGCGCCGAAGATCGCCATCACGTTGTCCCCGATGTACTTGTCGACGGTGCCGCCGTAGCGCTCGACCTCCTCGCCCAGGCGCATGAGCACGCGGTTCACGAGCGCCTTCACCGCCTCCGGGTCCATCCGCTCCGCCACCGCCGTGTATCCGGACAGGTCGGCGAACAGCACCGTCACCTGACGGCGTTCCTCCGGGAGCCGCTCGGGGGCGGCGCGCGGGCCACCGCCTTCGCCGAGCGCGCTCCCGCAGTTCATGCAGAAGCGGGCCTCGGGGGGCGCCGGCGTGCCACAGCTCGCGCAGCGGTGCTCGAGCCGGGCGCCGCAGGACATGCAGAAGCGCGCGCCGGCGGGATTCTCCGTTCCGCAGGCCGCGCAGCTCATCCGCCGAGGGTACTCCGGGTGGGGCTCGGGACTATGTGACGCAGCTCACACTTATGTCATCAAGGTATGTATACTGTCTGCATGCCCGCGAACGACCGCAACGACCCGAAGCGCCAAGCCTCATCCGACTGCGAGATTTCGCTGGTCGAGTTCATGCGGGCATACCCCGACGACGCGGCCTGCCTAGACAAGCTCTGGCGCGACCGCTTCGCTCCTGACGGACACACCGCCGACTGTCCGCGCTGCGAGAAGCCGCGCCGCTTCCACCGGACCAAGACGCGGGCGTCGTACACCTGCGATTCGTGCGGGCTGCACGTCCATCCGATGAAGGGCACGATCTTCGAGAAGTCCACGACCTCGCTGCAACTCTGGTTCTACGGGATCTATCTGATGGCGAGCACTCGCTGTGGGATCTCGGCGAAGCAGCTGGAGCGCGAGCTAGGCGTGACGTACAAGACGGCGCACCGGATGATGAAGCGCATCCGTACCGAACTCATGAACGACTTCGGCGACGGACCCCTGTCCGGCGACGTTGAGGTTGACGAGACATCGGTTCGCGGCAAGCCGCGCCACAAGATGAACCTGCAAGAAGCCGCCGTGTGGCGCGAGCGCCAGCCGAAGGTGCTCGGCATGGTCGAGCGTGGCGGACGCGTGCGCCTCCGCGTGATCCCGTCGCGGCGTGGTCCCGCCCTAAGTCGAACGGTGCTGGCGAACGTCAACCCGTCGTCGATCCTGTTCACCGACGACTGGCCCGCGTACAAGCTGCTGCGCCGGGAGTACCTAGACCACCGGATCATCAACCACTCCGCTGGCTTCTACGTCCGTGGCGACACGCACACGAACACGATTGAAGGGTTCTTCGGGAATCTGAAAACCGGGATGCGCGGGGCGTACAAGCACGTATCGCCGCGCTACCTCCAGTCCTACTTGGACGAGTACGCCTTCCGCTACAACCACCGCCGCGACGGCGGCATGTTCGACGCGCTGTTGGCTAGGGCCGCGCGTTAAGACTCGTCATCGGAGTCAGCGGACTCTCGCGGACCCGACGAGGCTCCACTCGTACCGTTCCGGTGCTTGGCCGCAGAATGGATCTTGGCGTTTCGGCGGGCCACGCTGCGCGTCAATTCCCGCATGCGCTGGATGTAGTTTCGGAACGTGGCGGGGGATTGGCGAGTCGTCTGCTCCATAGCGCATTAGGCGTACAAGCGCCCAGAACAGCATAGTCCCCGGACGCTAACGGTCGCAATCCATCGGCTGTCTTTCGGCTTGCTAGGGCTCTAGATCGCGCAAGCGCTTATCAAGGTCATCGATGGCGGTCGTAGCCCAATTCATGAACTCGGTCACCTCCTCGTCTCGAGCCGAGACCTCCGCTTCGGTGGATTGATCCGGCGTCTCAGCGCCGGCCGGGCCTAGATTGAGACGCTTCAGCGCCCGACGATGCCACGCGAGCCAAACCACCACCACGACGCCATACAAGAGGGCCGCGACGATCCCACCGATGGCTAGTCGGTACACGAGATTCGAGTAGACGAGTTCATGCTCGTCTCCGGCCAGGAGCCCCGCCACGAGACCAACGATGAGCGCTCCACACACGGCTAGGAAGAGTGGGTTCACGCCAGGGGGGCCTAGCCCCGGTGGCTGGTCACGACGGCGCTGCGCGGCGCGTTTCACGCGTTCGGGTAGTCCAGACATGCCTAAGTCCCCTCACGTCCATCCGGTGACTTCGGCACTATGGCCTTCGCCGTCCTACAAACAGGCCGCGTGTCGGCCCCGGAAGTTCAGCAATCGGCCCGCCTACTCGCGGGCCGTTGCATTCTCTTCCAGAGCGCGGACGGTCAACCCACGCCGCGGCTAGCGCTGAGGCTTCGACCCACGAGAGGGAGCGCCCTGAGTGGCCTTCTCCAACAGCCGATCCACGTCGGCCCGCTTCGGTACCGGGATCTCGACGGGCGCATATGGCTTCCCGGTCTTAGGGTCGATGCCCTTCGGCTGGGTTTTTTGGGTCCGGCCTTGCTTGTGCTCAGCCATCCTGGTCAGGTTACTCCGTGGGCCGGGCTTCCCTAGAGGGCGTAGAGCTAAAGCTAAAGCGGGCTAAGGATCACCTCGAAACCCTGGCCGAATCCGTAACCGCGTTTCTGCGGGATCCAGATACCTACTCCGTAGCCCTTCAGGTGAACCAGGATCGCAGGCCAGTCCTCGTGATGGAGGACATTAAGGAACCGCGCCCAGAGTGGGACGTCCTCATCGGCGATTGCGTCCACAACCTGCACTCCGCGCTGGACCATCTCGCTTTCCAGCTCATGGTTGGGAACACCCCGGCGCGGCGACAACGGGAATTCGTCAAGTCGTCGGCGTTCCCAATCTACCTCAGCAGCAGAGAATTCGGAAAGCTCCGCAGCAAAGGATCTAAGAAGGGGCAGCCGACGCCCGACAGCGGGCTCCACAAGCTCCTTGGCGTGTCGAGTCTCGCTCGAACAATCATCCAGGGCTTGCAGCCGTACCACCGCCGGAAGAACCCCGGAACGCGCAGACTCTGGGAGCTTCGCGAACTCTCGAACACCGACAAGCACCGCCTCTTTCCGCTCGTCCACTCGTCCTTCGAGCTTGTGGGATTCGAGGTCGTCGGCAACGTGCCATTCGCCCTCCGAGAGTTCGAGTCGATCCCTGGGCGCCTCAAACGAGGTGCAGTAGTCGCCCGCTGGGCCTACGTCACCGCACCGCCACGCGTACACATGCACGTGAAGGCTGACATGGTGACCGACATAACGTTCAACAAGGGATCCCGGACGCCCCATCCGGTGCGCGGCCGGTCCGTCTTGGAAACGCTCCACGGAGTCCTGACGTTCGTCAGCAATGAAGTGGTACCGCCCCTGGCCGACGAACTGGGCCTCGCCTTCGAGTTCAATCCCGGCCGCTTCGTCGACATGCGGTACCTGCCCCTTGAGGAACGCGAGGCTCTGCTCGCGGAGTTCGGCCCTACGCCGGGCCATGTGTGACGCCTAGCCACACATGGCCCCCAAGACACGCTCTGAGCAGGGGAAAACGGACGCTAGAAGCGCCTGCTTGCCATGCTGCCCAGAGACTACATACCTTGATGACATATGTGTGACGCAGCTCACACATAGTCATTCTCTGTGGATGCCCCCGAAAGTCCACTTGCTCACAGGTGGACAGCCGGTTCCGCTGTCCTACTTTTGGCCGCAGGCGGGGAACCGACACGCTCTTTAGGGCTCGGTTGGGTCCCCGCCTCTCATCAGGACATTGCGGGCGAGGCGGGACCAGGGCTGACGATCCTCGCCAGAGCGCGCCTGGTGTTGCCGACCACTTCATGGGCCCGCTACGGCAGCCTGCCGGCGTCCCGGTAAGCGGCCGCCGCGTCGGCCAGGAGCCGCTCGTCCACCAGCGTCAGCCGGCGCCCGTCCACGTCCACCACGGCGCCCGGCCAGGGCGGATACCAGAACGCGCGCAGCTTGCGCTTCAGGTCGTCGCCCGGGCGCACCACCCGCAGCTCGTCGAAGTCCGTGCGCGACACGTAGCGGCCCTGGCCCTGCGCCACGCGCGGCAGCTCCTCGCCGTCCAGCGCCCGCTGGAGCACGCGCTCGAACAGGCTCACCAGCTGCTCCTGGCTCTTGAGGTCGAGGGAGAAGGCCGTCTCGCCTTCGGGATCGATCGGGAAGCGCTCGACGTCGACCACGTCGCCGGTGTCGAAGTGCTCGTCGACGAAGTGGCAGGACACGCCCCAGCTCGGCAGCCCCTCGAGGATCGCCACGTTGTAGCCGCCCACCCCGCGGTAGTCGGGCAGCGGGGCCGGGTGGAAGTTGAGGCAGCCGATCCGGCCGAGCGTGATCAGCGGCTCGCGGATCAGGTTCCAGAACAGGAAGGAGATCACCAGGTCCACGTCCGCCGGCGGGTCCGAGTAGAGCTCCGCTTCGGTTGCCTCGCGCAGGCCGTGCCGGCGGGCCGCGAGGTCGAGCCGCTGCTGCTCGTGCGTCAGCTCGTCCGGCTCCGGCGCCACCACCGCGGCGACCTCCACGCCGCTGGCCACGAGCCAGTCGAGCGCGCGCACCGCGGACCGCTTGCTCTTGCCCATGAAGATCACCCTCACCGCGCGAGCACCTCCTCGTACACGGCCAGCGTGCGCCGCGCCACCGAGTCCCAGGAGTAGGGCCCGGCGGCGGCGGCACGGGCGCGCTCGGCCAGTCGCTCGCGCTCCGCCGGATCGGCCAGCAGCTCGCCGATCGCCCGGCTCAGCGCTCCCGGGTCCCCGGACGCGACCAGGCGCCCGGCGCCGTGCTCCTCCACCACCTCACGGAAGCCGCCGACGTCGGACAGGATCATCGGCTTGCCGAAGGCCAGCCCGGCGAACAGGACGCCGGAGACGTCGACCGAGCGATGCGGGAGCACGAGCAGGTCGGCGCGGCGAAAGTAGGCGGGCAGCTCGGCATCGGCGACGTAGCGCGGGACGAAGCGCACGTTCGGCGGGGCGTCGAGCGCATGGATGTCGACTCCTAGCGGACGGCCCACGACCCAGAGCTCGGCCCCCTCGACCGAGCGAAACGCCTCGACCAGCACGTCGATTCCCTTGTAGGGGCGCACGACCCCGAAGCACAGCACCACCGGCCCCTCCACCGCCGCCAGCTCGGGCGGCAGCGGCCGCTCGTCGGCCTGGCGGGTGAGGTGCTCGAAGGCGCCGTGTGGGATCACGTGGACCCTCGGCCCGGCCCCGAGCAGCTCGGCTCCATGCCTGGTGTGCACGATGACGGCGTCCATGCGGTCGGCGAGCTTGCGGCCGGAGCGCCCGCGCCTGATCACGTTGTGCATGGTCATCACCTGCGGCCTGCCGCGCGGCAGCAGGCGCGAGGTCACGGCCTCGAGCCACAGCCACTGCCAGTGCAGCAGGTCGGCCGCTCCCGCGCCGCGGCGCACTCGCAGCGTGTCCGGCAAGTGCTCCGCGAGCTTGAGCGCGCGCCGCAACCGCGGGTGGCGCGCGGCCGGGCCGGTGGCGAGCCGATAGAAGGATTGCGAGACGGCGTAGCCGTCTGGAACAGGCGCCGGGCCGTGCACGAAGCGCGACGTGATCAGCTCCACGCTCGCGCCACGGCGCGCCAGCGCGGCGGCGAGCGCGTGGTCGTAGGGCAGTACGTCGGCGGAAGGATCGATGAGCTGAACGCGCATCCGACCGACATTCTCAACCACTAGGGTCCGGCGCCCATGGCCCGTCCCGTCGTACGCGCGGTCTTCGCGCTGATCGTGGTTGCGACGATCGGGGCGTTCTTCGTGACGCAGCAGCTCAAGAGCGAGTTCCCGCTCGTGATCCGCTTCGCGGCCAAGCCTAAGCAGTTCTCCCCGAACGGCGACCGCTACCGCGACTCGACCCAGGTCGGCTTCGACCTGTCCGAGCCCGCGAAGGTCACGTTCTCGATCATGAACGGCGAGGGCAACGAGGTCCGGCGCCTCGTGGACGACCGCGAGCTGGCCGGAGACGCAAAGCACCGCTTCCGCTGGGACGGCCGCGACGGCGAGGGGCGACTGGTGCCGGACGGCATCTACCGGATGCGCGTGCTGCGCCGCGACGAGGGGCGAGTGATCGACTCGGCCAAGAAGATCCGCATCGACCGCCGTCCGCCGCGCGTCGAGCTGGTGTCCGCCAGTCCCAACGTGATCGCCCCCAGGGAGCCGGGGCAGCAGCCAGAGGTGACTCTCCGCTACCGCGGCCCGAAGAACTCGGCGCCGGAGTTCCGCGTGTTCCGCACCGACGACGCCGCCCGGCCGCACGTGGTGCGCCGCTTCCGCGGCGAGGGCAACGGCGGGGTGTGGCACGGCGAGGTGGCGACCGGCCCGGCTCGAACGGCGCCCGCGCCCGACGGCGACTACGCGTTCACGGTCAGCGTGCGGGACAAGGCGGGCAACCTCGCGGTGGCCCCGGCGGCGGTGCCCCGGCGGGGGCTGGCGCGGCCGGGCGCCGGTGTGTCGGCGCGCAGCTTCACGCTGCACGGCCCACTCGAGGTGGTCCCGTCCGGCACCGTGGCCACGTTCGAGGCCGGACCGATCGACCGCAGCCTGGACTTCGTCGTCTCTCGCCTCGGCGATCCCAAGCCGATCCGCCGCGGCTCGCGCATCGGCGGGCGCCTGCGCGTGGGGATCCCGTCCAACACGAAGACCGGCCTCTACCTCGTCCGCGTGCGCGCCGGCCGGCACCGAGCCGTGTGGCCGATCGCCGTCGCCGGCCTGCCCCAGTCCAAGCGCGCCGCCGAGCGCGCCCGCCCGCTGGTGGTGCTGCCGGCGATCTCGTGGGAGGGCTTGAACGCGGTGGACGACGACTTCGACGGCTTCGCCGACTCCTTCCCGAAGGCGCGCTCGCTGGGCCTCGACCGGCCCTTCACTGACGGCGGCCTGCCGCCGCGCTTCGGAGCGGAGGTGGCCCCGCTGCTGCGCTACCTCGATCGCGAGCGGCTCGCCTACGACCTCACCACCGACCTGTCGCTGGCGCGCGGCAATGGCCCCGCCCTCGGGAACGCCCCCGGCGTGGCCTTCGCCGGCAGTGCCCTGTGGCTGCCCGAGCCGCTGATGCGGCGCCTGCGCGACGAGGTGGCGGACGGCCTGCGCGTCGCCTCCTTCGGCGCCGACGCCTTTCGGCGCTCCGTGCGCGTGCGCGACGGCCGGCTGACCGACCCGACCCGGCTGCGCGTGAACGCGTTCGGGGAGACCACCGCGCCGCTGAAGACCTCGAGCGCGCCACTGACCGTGTTCGAGGACGGTCTGGGGCTGTTCGAGGGCCTCGATTCCTTCATCGGGGACTTCACCGTGTTCGAGCAGTCGCGCCGCCTGCCCACCGGGGCGCGGCCGATCGCCGGCGCCGGGCGGGACCCGAACCAGCCGGCCTTCGTGGCCTACGGGCTGGGCGGCGGCATCGTGATCCGGTCGGGCACCCCGCAGTGGGCGCGCCAGTTGGACGAGTCGGCACTGAGCGTCGAGGTGCCCGCCGTGACCAATCGGATCTGGCGCCTGCTGGCACAGGGCGCGCGCTGAGGCCCGAAGCCGCGGGCTAGCCCGCGGCGCAGGGTTCGCATTCGAGCGGTCGGCAGCGGTAGCTAGCCTGCCCCCGGTGACCAGACGACGCTTGATCGTGGGCGCCGCGCTCGTCGCTGTCCTCGTGTTGGCAGTGGGTGTGTACGCCTACGAGAAGGAGAAGGAGCCGATCGAGAAGCGCGGGTCGGCCAGCGAGGAGTTCGTGACGACGGAGGGGCCGGCGCCGCCGCCCGAGGGCGGTCCGCGCCCCTGGCCCACCTACGGCTACGACGCCGCGCGCCAGCACGTCTCGCCCTACGAGCACAGGCCGCCCTACCGCCGGCTCTGGAAGATCGACGCGCACGACACGCTCGAGTTTCCGCCGACGGTGGGCTATGGGCGGGTCTACCTGGCGCAGCAGAAGGGCCTGTTCTTCGCGCTCGACGCGCAGACCGGCAGGGTCAGGTGGCGCAAGAGCATGGGACGCTGCGCCGCCGCGTCGCCGGCGATCGGCAAGGGCGTGGTCTACCAGTCCTACATGCACCCGGTGGAGTGCAAGCAGGATCAGCCCGGCGCGAACGGCTTCGTCGTGGCCTGGGACGCCGACACCGGCCGCGAGCGCTGGCGCTTCAAGACCGCGCCGATCGAGTCCTCGCCGCTGCTCAAGAACGGGCGCCTCTACGTCGGCTCGTGGGACCACCGCGTCTACGCGATCGACGCCGACACCGGCAGGAAGATCTGGAGCTTCCAGGGCGACAACCAGGTCAACACCTCAGCCGCCTACTGGCGGGGCCGCGTCTTCATCGCCTCGGACGGCGGCACGCTCTACGCGCTCAGCGCGCGGACCGGCCGCATGCTGTGGAGCGCCCAGTCGCAGTCGAAGTTCGGCTCGCGCGAGTTCTGGTACGCCACGCCGACGATCGCCTACGGACGCGTGTACATCGGCAACACGGACGGGACGATGTACGTGTTCGGGGCGAAGAGCGGCAAGCTGCTGTGGGCCCGGCCGCTGGGCACCTACATCTACGGCGCGGCCGCGGTGTCCGACCGCCGCGTGTTCGTGGGCACCTACGACGGCAAGTTCTACGCGCTCGACGCGGCGACCGGCGACACGGTCTGGCAGATCGACGCGCACGGAGCCGTGCACGGGGCGCCAACGGTGATCGACGGGCTCGTCTACTACTCGGTCTGCTCGAGCTGCGGCTCGGCGGCCGCCCGGGCCGTGGCCCGCGGTCCGGACGCGACCTATGCCGTGAGGGCGCGCGACGGCAGGCGCGTCTGGCGCTTCGGCGACGGGAAGTACGCGAACCCGGTGGTGGCCGACGGCGAGCGCATCTACATCACGGGACAGTCGCACGAGTACGCGCTGGCGGAGCGGGGCTCGAAGGCGGCGCGAGAGGACGGGCGGGCAGGGCGGAAGCACACAAAAAAGCAGCAATAAAGGGCTGAGCCGCGCGCCCCGCCCCTCCCGGAGCGTCTCACCCGGGGGGATACGGAAGAAACGGGACATATAGGGACGTTTCTTCCGGGACCCCCTGCCGCAGCGCCCGGGCCGCCCTTTATCGCCGGTCGTTGGCCGGCGGTGGCAGGCCCGCTTGAGCTGCTGCCATTAGGCCCGCCACGATCGCCCCGGTCATCGGCCACACGAGGTAGTAGTTGTTGAACGTCCGGCCGATGAACATCAGCCACAGGATCGAGATCGCGAAGCCCGCCGCCCCGATCCAGACCTCGGCGGCGCGCCGCTGGGCCAGCACGAGCCACACCGTCAGCGGAGCCCACGTGAGCAGCGCGATCAGGCCAAACGGGTAGGCGGCCTCGCGGTCGGCCACGATCCCGGTCCGCACCAGGATCGCCGACAGGCCGTACCCCACGATGCGGTAGGTCCCCGCCCCGTAGCGGATCGTGTCGTCGTAGAACGCGACCGGATCGGCGATCAGGAAGGGGATGATCCCCACCGCGAGCACGCCGCCGAAGGCGAGGGCCGCTCGCTTGCGCTCGTCGTCGTCGCCCAGCTTCCAGATCATCACGGCGAGGAACGGAGCGGCCACGAGCGCGAACTGCTTGCACAGGATCGCCGCGGCCAGCGTCGCCGCGGCCCACCCGAAGCGCCGCCGGCTCACCAGCGCGAACGCGAGCACCAGCAGCAGCAGGCTGGGTGCATCGTTCTGGCCGAACCACGCCGAGCGCACCGCTATCGGGTTGCACACCAGCAGCGCCCCGAGTGCCAGCCGCGCCGACAGCGGGCCGCGGAACGCCAGCGCGGCAGCCAGCATCAGCAGGTTGCAGACCAGCATGAGCAGGCGGTAGTCGTCGAAGGGCGCCGGGAGCAGCCGCCAGACCGCCGCGGTGATGATCGCCCCCGGGAAGTACGCGAAGTGCTCCAGCGCCACCTCCCGGTCGCGCACACGCTCCGACACGCTGCCGTCGCGCGTATAGAAGCGCTCCAGCCCCGACCTGCGGTAGTCGTGCCCGTAGGGGTTGTCGAGGTGCAGCAGCAGGTCGCCGCCCTGCTCGATCTGGTACGTCGAGTCGTTCGTGAAGAACCACGGCGCCGTGGAGTCGCGCAGGCCCAGCTGGAGGAGCGTGGCCGGCGCGGTGAGCAGCAGCCCGACCGCAAGGATCAGTGCCACCGCGAGCCGCTTCGACCAAGCGGCCCGCGGCCGGGCGATCAGCAGCATCGCCGCCGCCCCGCACAGCAGCGCGGCGAGGAAGCAGCACGCGCGCGGAATGCCGAGGTCCCACTCCTCGCCGGCCGCCCGCACCAGCGGCGCCAGCGGTCCCTGGGGATCGACCGCTCCCGGCCTGAAGTGCCACGGGTCCGAGCCGAGCTCGGGGAGGGTGATCGCCACCAGCACGAACAGGACCCCGATCAGGGCCCAGGCCGCGGCGGGGGAGAGGCGCTCCTCGCTCATGCGCTCGCGCCCACCCGCTCGCGCGCCCGCTCGGCGGCCGTGCGCTGGACTTCCTGCCACGACAGCCACCCCGCGCCGACCGCGAGCACCAGCCATGTGATCGGGTCCTCGAGGAAGCCGCTGTAGAACAGCGCGTGCACGAACAGCGCCACGAAGGACGCGGCCAGCGCCAGCCCGAGCGCCTGGTCGCGACGGCGCACCTGCTCGATCAGGCGCGCGCCGCCGATCAGCAGCCAGACGTACAGCACCACGCCGATCGCGCCCAGCTCGGCCGCCACGGTCAGCGGCGTGGTGTGCGAGACGAAGTTGGGGGTGGGGCGGTCGCTGCCGGTCAGCTGGCGGCTGGCCCGCGGCTGGCCGCCGATGCCGACGCCGATCAGCGGGTCGTCCTCGATCACGCGCGCGGTGTCCTGCACGCGCTCCGTGCGGTCGCTGGTGATGTGGTTCAGAGACTCACCGTTGATCACCTCCCTGGCCACGAAGGCGACAGCCGCCAGCGCGGCCACCAGCGCGAGTGCGCCCACGGCCATCCGCACGCGCCGGTCGCCGGTGGCGAACGCGAGCGCCAGCGTGACGAGCAGCAGCGCGGCCATGCTGGACTGCGAGTAGGAGAACAGCAGCCCCGCCCACATCAGCACGATCAGCCCGATCAGCGGCCAGCTGCGCCACCGGTTCGCGGCAAGCAGCGACAGGGCCACGCCGATGCCGAGGACGACGTGGCGCCCGTAGAGGCTCGGATCGCCGAACAGGGAGGTCACGCGGAAGTAGTCGGTGTTGGCGTTCGACACCGCCAGGTTGGGCGCGTAGAAGAACAGCTTGTGCGTGGCCACCTGCCAGAGGCCGACCACCGCGAACAGCGAGGCCAGGCTCAGCGCCACCACCGCCAGCGCGCGCGGCACGGAGTCGGGGAAATCGGCCCGCGCGACGGTGGCCAGCAGTGCCACGAACGGCAGCGTGAAGAAGGCGAGCAGGTTGGTGCCGGCCTCAATGTCGCTTGCCCACAACAGCGATGCGAACGCCAGCGCGAAGAAGGCCGCCGCGGGCAGCGCGATCACCGATGGCAGCGCGCGCACCGGTCGCCCGCGCAGCGCCCTCCACCCGAGCGCGACCGCAGCGGCGGCGAGCACTAAGTAGAGCGGCAGCAGCCGGCCGAGCCGGCCGTCCTCCGCGATCGACACCAGGAAGCGGTGGGAGCCGGAGAAGTCGAGCGGGGGCCGGAACGGCGCTGCCAGCAGCACCGCCACCGGCACCAGGGCGGGCCGCCAGGCCAGCAGCGCGGCGGCTCCGGCCAACAGCAGCACGCCGACGACGGCCGCCGCCGCGCCGGCCACGCTCGTGAGCTTGCTCACCGACGCGTCGCCGAGCGACAGCGCAAGGCCCGCCTCGGCAACCGCCAGCAGCGCCAGGCCGCCCAGCAGCGTGAGCCGCCCGCGCGCCAGCAGGACGAGGACCGAGCCGAGCGCGCCGCCGACCGCGGCCAGTTGGGCGGTGTCAGCGTGCTCCACCGCGGGGCACCTTAGCCGCAAGCAGCCGGCTCGGCCGGCTGCGCGCGGACGTGCTTACCCCGCAAGCAGCCGGCTCGGCCGGCTGTGCTTACCGCGGCGGCACGCCGTCGGCGCGGCGGCGGTTGTACTCCTCCGCGATCTCGCGCAGTCCCTCGCCGTGCCCCGGGTTCAGCTGCTGGCGCGCGTGGGTCAGGTAACGGCGCGGGCTGTGGCCCGGGAGCACGGTCGCCGCCGCCGCACGGACCAGGTACGCCCAGGTCCAGCACACGCGCCAGAGAGCGCGCGCGACATGCATGCCGTGCTTGCGGAAGTAGAGGTCGCGGCCGCGGTGGAACTCGACGATGCGCCGCCGCATGGCCTCGGCGTCGGTGGACAGCTGGTCATGGTGCACGGCCCGCGCCTCCGGCACGAACAGGATGCGCCAGCCCGCGTCGCGCAGCCGCCGGCAGAAGTCCGTCTCGTCCGAATAGACGAAGAAGGCCGGGTCGAACCAATCGACCTCCTCGGCGGCCTCGCGGCGCACCATCATCGCGCTCGACTGCACCCAGCCCACCCTGCGCACCGAGTCGCCACGGCTCTGCACCGCGTAGCTCTCGTGGAGGAACAGCGAGCCGGCCAGTGCCCAGCCGGCATTGGGCAGGCGCCAGGCGCAGGCGGTCGGCTCGCCGGCGCTGGTCAGCAGCTGGGCGCCGGCGGCGGCCGCGCGGGGGTCGCCCTCGAGCGCGTCGAGCAGGGCGCGAGTGGCACCCTCGCGCAGCTCGGTGTCCTCGTTCAGCAGCAGGCAGAACTCGCCGCGCGACTCGCGCAGCAGGCGCGAGTCGTTCTCGGCCTTGCCGGTGCGGCGGTCGAGCGCGATCAGTCGCGCGGCCGGGAAGCCGTCGCGCACGGCCTGGGCCGAGCCGTCCTCGGAAGCGTTGTCGAGCACGAGCAACTCGTAGGAGACACCGGGGGGGTGCGTGCGCTCGATCGCGCCGAGGCACTCCATCAGCCAGTCGCGCCCGTTCGTGTTCACCACGCAGTAGGACAGGGCGGTCAGCGCGCGGCCTCCTCCAGGACGTCGAGCGCCCGCCCGGCGAGCAGGTCGCGGTCGAACTCGCGCTCGGCCAGCGCCCGCCCGTTGCGCCCCATCCGCGCGACCTCCTCGGGGTGGGCCCGCAGCCAGGCGAGCTTCTGCGCCAGGTCGCTGGCGTCCCCGACGCGCACGTACAGCCCGGCGTCGTTGTCCTCCACCAGCTCCCGCATCCAGCCGTCCATGTTCACGATCGCCGGACGCCCGGCGGCGAAGGTGTCGAACAGCTTGTTGGGCGAGTTGGTGGCGAGCACGGGCACGTCCTTGAAGAAGGTCAGGCAGGCGCTGGAGCGGGCGGCCAGCGCCGCCACCTCCTGCTTGCCGGAGGCCGCGCCCGGGAACTGGACGTTGGGCGGCGCCCCGGACTCCAGCTCGGCGCGCCGCTTGCCGTCGCCCATCAGCACGAAGGTCATGTCCGGCAGCAGCCGCGCGGCCTCGATCGCGGCGGTCAGGTCGTTGGCCTCTCCCATGGTGCCGAAGTAGCTCACGACGAAGCGCTCGTCGGACGGGGCCGGCCCTGCCGGCCGGAACAGGTCGAGGTCGGACGCATTGGGCACCAGGGCCACCTTCCCCGGCGGCACGCCCGCACCGATCACGCCGTCGCGGATGCCGGGCGACAGGGCGATCACACGTCGTGCGCGGCGGTAGGCCTGCTGCTCCAGCGAGCGCGCCTGGCGCTGCAGCCGCGGGTTGTCGAGGGCGCCCATCTGGATAGGCGCCTCCGGCCAGAGGTCGCGCACCTCGAACACGAGTGGAGCGCGCCAGCGCGCGGCGGCCGCCAGCGCCGGCACGGCCACCGTGAGCGGCGGCGAGGTGGCGTAGATCACGTCCGGCCGGGGGCCGCGCAGGGCGGCCGCCGTGGCGCCCGCGGCGAAGCGCCCGAAGGCGCGCATGCGCTCCTGGTCGGAGGCGGCGGTGGCGCTCATGTAGTCGGAGTAGGCGCCCGGCACGCCTACGACGTCGATCCCGTCCACCGTGCTGCGTCCCTCGCCGGCGGTTACCATCCGCACCCGGTGCCCCCTCGCGACGAACCGGCGCGCGAACTCGTACGACCGCGTGCCCCCCACTCCCGCGCGGGTGACGAAGAACTGGTGCAGGTAGAGGATCTGCATCGGTGAGGCCAAACGCTAGCCGTGCCCTGGACCTGGTTGTGGCCAGCCTCGTGCTGGCGGTCACTGCTCCGCTGCTCGCGCTCGCGGCAATCCTGATCAAGCTGGAGAGCCGCGGACCGGTGTTCTACCGCCAGCGGCGCGTGGGCCGGCACGGCGAGCCGTTCGACCTGTGGAAGCTGCGCACCATGGTTCCGGGCGCGGAGACGATGGGGGCCGGCATCTACGTCGTCGAAGGCGATTCGCGGATCACGCGGGTGGGTCGCCTGCTGCGCCGGTTCTCGCTCGACGAGCTGCCCAACCTGGTCAACGTGCTGAAGGGTGAGCTGGCGATCGTCGGCCCCCGCCCGACGGTGCAGGAGCAGGTCGACCGCTACACGGACCGCCAGCGCCGGCGGCTCGAGGTCAAGCCCGGCATCACGGGCTGGGCGCAGGTCAACGGGCGCACCTCGCTGCCGTGGCCCGAGCGGATCGAGCTGGACGTCTGGTACGTGGAGCACCGCTCATTGGCGCTCGACCTGCGCATCCTGGCGCGGACGGTGCGGATGCTGGCCACGGGCCGGGGGCTGTATTCCGACGAGCTCAAGCAGGGCTGGTGAGTTGCTCGGGCCCGTGGCGTAAACAGCGGCAATAAGGGGCGGCCCGAGCGTTTGCGGAGGGGGTGGGCCCCGAACGTCAGACATAGCCCCCACTTCGGGGCCCACCCCTGCCCGTGAGCGTTTGGGCTTCCTTTGCTGCCGCAGTTAGCGGCGCCGGCAGCTCATCCGCCCACGCGCAACATGCGCCACCCCGTCGACCCGCGGTCCGTGTCCGCGTCCGACTTGACCACCACGGCGTAGCGGTAGGCCGCCCTGAAGGCGGGCACGAAGGAAGTAGCGAAGCGGCCCCTGCGCGCCCGCACCGCGCGCACGCCGACCGTGCGGAACCGTCCGCGCACCCGCTGCTGGAGCACCACGCGCACCCACCCCTTCCGGGGGCCGACGCTGCCCTGCACCGCAACGCGCACGCCCCGCCGGCCGCGGCTCGCCGCTCGTCGCAACGTCACCACCGGGCGCAGCCGCAGCAGCAGCCGCGGGGAGATCACGGCGCCCTGCGCCGAATAGCGCAGGCGCACGTACATGCGCTTGCGCGGGTGCAGCTCGCCGGCGAACGTGCCGTCGGGCGCCGTGGTGAGCAGCTCGGCGGTCACCCAGCGTCCGTCGGCGTTGGTCTGCACCTCGACGGACGCGCCGCCCAGCGCCAGGCCGTCGGGCCCCGACAGCACCCCCGTGATCGGCGCGAGCTCGCCGTAGTCGATCGAGTAGTCGGTGAGCACGGCGCTGAGGCGCGCGGTGAACGTCGGCGGGGCACCGGCACCGGTCGCCACCATCGTCCGCAGCTCGTCGAGCTGGCCGTACAGCAGGTCGCCGGGGCACGCGGTGCGCCCGGTGTCGCGGTGGCCGATCACGCGCTCGACCGTCACGCGCGCCCCGGCTCCGTAGCGGCTCTCCGGCCCGCCGGCGCTGGTCAACGTGACCTGGCCCGACAGCGGCTGGAGGTGCACGGCCAGCTTCCAGCGGATGTAGCGAGCCAGAGCCCCCAGCGTCTCGGGCGTGGCGGCGACGGAGGTGTGGTCGCCGATGCTGGCGATCCCGGCCGTCTCCGAGTTGAACCCCTGTGCCTGCGCCCCCACGACCGCGCTGTCGAGTCCTCCGGCGCGCCCCTCGTAGAGCACGCCGTACTTGTCGACCAGCGCGTTGTAGCCGATGTCGTTCCAGCCGTTCGAGTTGCGGTGGTAGCGGCAGATCGCCAGCACGATCGCCGGCGCCTCGTCGGGGGAGTAGTCGTTCAGCGTGACGGTGTGATGGACCACGACCGCCTTCACCGACCCGTACAGCGGCGCCCGGCGCGGCGGGCACTGGCTGGCGCCCCACGCGGCGCGGCTGACGAAGCCGGGCTCTGGGTCCTGAGCGGCGCGTGCCCGCGTGTGGGCGTAGCGGCCGACGTTCACGAAATGCAGACGCAGCCCGGCCACCCGGCGGCTCATGCGGTACTGGACCGCGTCGGCCGCTCCCACCCAGAGCGGATCCGAGCCGGCGGCCATCCGCTCGCCGCCGCGGGGGTCGGGATTGTGGTCGGCGTGCGCGTCCAGCTCCTGCCAGCGGCTCCACCCGCGCCCGGGGCGCTGCACCCGCACGGAGATGGCGGGCTCGGCCCGCCCGCGCCAGCGCATGCCGACCAGGTTGAAGCGCCGCGGAGTGCCGAGGCGCTGCGATACGACCGGCCCGCCACCGGCGCCGGCGGCGGTCGCCGCAGCCCGCGGAGCGAGCTCGAAATCGAAGGGCTTGCCCGACTCGGCGGCCGCCGAGGCCGGAAGGGTGAACAGGGCGCAGAGCAGCGCCGCTGCTGTGACGAGCAGCCTCACAGGGTCCGGAACACGGTGCCAGCAGCGCCGATGCGGCGTTGCAAGATCGCGTGCAGTTCGCCGATCTGGGCTGCGGCGCCCAGGTGCTACGGGACGGGCTCGGGGCCGTTCGAGCGGTGCTCGTCGCGGAAGCTGCGCAGCGCGTCGATCACGTTGTCGCTCCACTTCGGGCAGGCGAGCGTGCGGCCGGTGCCGAGCGGCGTGGGGTCGGCGCTCCAGGCCGTGGCCGCGATGTCGTAGGGCATGTCGCTGCGCCGCACGACGATCATCTGGTAGCCGTCCTCGTCGAACAGGGCGCGGATCTTCTGACGCGCCTCGCGCGGCAACGTGGGCTTCGCCCAGATGATCACGCGTCCGTGCTCCAGGGCGTGCACGAGCTCGGTGTCCTGGGGCGGGGCGCCCTCGTAGAGCCCGTCCTGCGCGGGCACGGCGAAGTGCTTGCCGCTGGTCGGCGGGTTCTGCGCGTACTTGACCTTCTGCTTGACGTCCTGGATGTGGTCGCGCGACGTGGCCTTGTTCGACATCAGCTCGCAGCCGGCCGCGGCCGCCGCCTTCGTCAGGTCGAACTGCTTCTGCTCGGGAATCGAGCCGCCGGAGGGGAAGGTGTCCCCGCTGCCCTTGACTCCGCCGCCATCGCCGCCGCCGCCACCCGCCGCGACCAACACCAGGATCGCGATCGCGGCGATCACGATGACCGCCGCGCCGCCGATGCCGACCAGCCGCTTGCGCTGCTGCGCCGCCTTGGCCTCGGCCTCGCGGCGCTCGCGTTCGCGGCGCAGGGCCTCCTTCTGCTCTCGGCGACTGGACATCGCGGCGGAAGGCTAGCTAGCGCGGTGCGCCCCGCGACGCGCCGTAGTCGCCGTCCGGCGGCGACCGGCGGTCCGCCCCTTCGGCTTGAAGCAGCGCTCCACGAACTCGACGATCTCGCCGGTGAGCCGCTCGGGCGTGAGCCGCAGCTCCAGCACCGAGGAGGCCTCGATGAGGCGGGCGTTCGGCAGCTCGCGCACGAGCATGTCGGAGTCCGAGAAGGGGTGGATCGGGTCGCGGTAGTGGCCGATCACGAGCGTCTCCTGCTTCATCGCGCGGCGCTCCTCCGACGGCGGCGCGACGCGCCCGAAGAACAGCCCCTGGAGGACCGATGCGGACGGCTTCGGATCCTGGGTCACCCAGTCGAGCATCATGTCGGGCAGCACCGAGCCGGTGCGCGGGGCGAGTCGCGCCAGCCGGCCCAGGACGCGAGCGGCCGGCGCCCCGAAGGTGAGCCCCACCAGGAGCGGGGTGAAGGCGAGCGCGCAGCCGAGCAGCGCGTTGTCCAGGACCGGCATCTCGACCAGCAGCCCGCGCACCCGTTCGGGTGCCGCGGCCGCCGCCTCGAGCGTGGCGTTCGCGCCCAGCGAGGTCCCACCGATTACGGCCTGCTTCACCTCCAGGTGATCGAGCAGGGCGATCGCCTGACGGCCGAAGCCGGTCATCCCGTAGTTGGACATCTCGGGCGGCCGGTCCGAGTCCCCGTGGCCGAGCAGGTCGAGGCACACGACGCGGTGACCGTGCCCCGCGAGCGTCTCCGCCAGCGGGCGGTGCATCTTGCGGGAGAACAGCAGGCCGGGAAGCAGCACCACCACCCGCGCGCCGGAGCCGTACTCGTCGTAGACGAGCCGGTGGCCTTCGAAGTCGAAATGCCGGGTGGCGGGTTTCATGGAGAGGGGAGGCTATCTCTTCGACCTCGCCCCCTTTACACCCTCCCAGGCTTGCGGCGGGGACTAGCATCTCCGCGCAGGAGAGGGCAACAGAGGGAGAGGCTATGGGTGCGACCGTTCGCATCGGTGTCACGGTCAACGGCGAGAGGCGCGAGTCCGAGGTCGAAGCTCGCACGCTGCTCGTCTACTGGCTGCGCGACGAGCTGGGCCTGACCGGCACTCACGTCGGTTGCGACACCACCAACTGCGGCGCCTGCACCGTCCACCTCAACGGCGAGTCGGTGAAGAGCTGCACCGTCCTCGCGGCACAGGCCGACGGAGCCGAGGTCACGACCATCGAAGGCCTCGCGCCCGAAGGCGGGCTGCACCCCCTCCAGAACGCCTTCTGGGAGAAGCACGGCCTTCAGTGCGGCTTCTGCACGCCCGGCATGATCATGGCGGCGGCCGACCTGCTGCAGCGCAACCCGCACCCCTCCGACGACGAGATTCGCCACGGGCTCGAGGGCAACCTCTGCCGCTGCACCGGCTACCACAACATCATCGAGGCGGTCAAGGCGGCGGCCGGGAACGAGGTGTCGGCATGACCTCCGTCGGCCAGGCGCTCAAGCGCAAGGAAGACCCTCGCATGATCACAGGGCGGGGGTACTACACCGAGGACATCCAGCTGCCCGGGATGCTGCACGCGGCCATCGTGCGCTCGCCCGAGGCGCACGCGGCGATCGCGTCGATCGACACGTCCGAGGCGAAGGAGCGCGACGGCGTCGTCGCCGTCTACACCGGCGAGGACATGGCCGGCGACTTCGCCGGCGGGATCCCGATGGTCTGGGCCCCGCCCGGCGTGGAGATCAAGACTCCGGAGCACTGGCCGCTCAAGCGCGGCCAGGTCAAGCACGTGGGCGACCCGGTCGCCGTCGTCGTGGCCACCAGCCGCGCCGCCGCCATCGACGCCGCCGAGGACGTGATCGTCGACTACGACGCGAAGCCCGCCGTGGTCGACCCCGAGGCGGCGCTCGCGGACGGCTCGCCGCTCGTCTGGGAGGAGTTCGGCACCAACAAGACGCACGAGTGGGCCGTCGCCGGGGGCGACTTCGATGCCGCGCTCGCCGAGGCCGAGGTGACGGTCGAGGCGCGCTACGTCAACCACCGCACCTCCGGCGCGCCGATCGAGCCGCGCTGCTCGGTGGCGGAGTACCGCGGCGACAAGCTCACGCTCTACTCGACCACGCAGATCCCGCACATCGCGCGCTTCGTCCTGGGCGGCATGCTGGGCGTGTCGGAGGACAAGCTGCGCGTGGTGGCGCCGGACGTCGGCGGCGGGTTCGGCGCCAAGCTCCAGGTGTACGCGGAGGAGGCGCTCGTCCTGGCCCTCGCCAAGCGCCTCGGGCGCCCGGTCAAGTGGACCGAGACGCGCTCGGAGCACATGACCACGAGCCACCACGGCCGCGACCAGATCAACTACATCACGCTCACCGCGAAGCGCGACGGCACCGTCACGGGCTGCCGCGCGCGGGTTGTCGCGGACCTGGGTGCCTACCAGCAGCTGCTGACGCCGTTCATCCCGACGCTCGGCTTCCCGGTGATGGGCGGCTGCTACGCGATCCCGTCGATCGACCTGCACTTCACGGGCGTGTTCACCAACAAGATGCCGACGGACGCGATCCGCGGCGCCGGGCGGCCGGAGGCCACCTACTGGATCGAGCTGACTATGGACAAGCTCGCCCGCGAGCTCGACATGGACCCGCTCGAGCTGCGCCGCAGGAACTTCATCCGCAACGACCAGTTCCCGTTCGAGACGGCGCTCGGGATCGTCTACGACTCCGGCGACTACGAGGGGACCCTCGACAAGCTGCTCGGCCACTTCGACGTGGACGCGTTCCGCAGCGAGCAGGCCAGCCTGCGCGAGCAGGGGGTGTACCGAGGCGTCGGCTTCTCGACCTGGGTCGAGGTCTGCGGCCTCGCGCCGTCGCGGGCGGTCGGCCCGCAGGGCGTCGGCCTGCAGGCGGCGTTCTACGAGTCGGCGAACGTCCGCGTGACCCCCACCGGCTCCGCGATCGTCTACTCCGGCATCTCGCCGCACGGCCAGGGGCTGGACACGAGCTTCGCCCAGATCGCCGGCGACATCCTCGGCATCGACCCGCAGAACGTCGAGGTCCTGCACGGGGACACCGACCAGGGCGCCTGGGGGTGGGACACCTACGGCTCGCGCTCGCTCTCGGTCGGCGGCGAGGCGCTGGCGCGTGCGGCACGCAAGGTCCAGGAGAAGGCCAAGCGCATCTGCGCGGCGCTGCTCGAGGCGGCGCCGGAGGACATCGAGCTGGAAGACGGCAAGTACCAGGTGAAGGGGTCGCCGGACAAGTCGATGACGATGGCGGAGATCTCGGGGGCGGCGCACATCCCGCCCAACGAGCTGCCGGCGGACATCGAGCCGGGGCTCGAGGAGAGCTCGTTCTACGACCCGGAGAACTTCGTCTTCCCGTTCGGCGCGCACGCGTGCGTGGTCGACGTGGACGTGGAAACCGGCAAGGTCACCGTGGTCCGCTACGTGGCGGTCGACGACTGCGGGCCCGCGATCAACCCGATGCTGATCGACGGCCAGGTGCACGGCGGCATCACCCACGCGATCGGCCAGGTGCTCTACGAGCAGATCGTCTACGACGAGGAGGGCCAGCTGGTGACCGGCACCTTCGTCGACTACGCGCTGCCGACGGCGGCCGAGGTGCCGCGCTTCGAAACCGACCGCACGGAGACGCCGTCGCCGACCAACTCGCTCGGCGTCAAGGGCATCGGCGAGGCCGGCACGATCGCGGCCACGCCGGCCGTGGCGGCCGCGGTGCTCGACGCGCTCAGGCCGCTCGGCGTGGAGTCGCTCGACATACCGCACACGCCGGTGCGCGTGTACGAGGCGATCCAGGCGGCGCACGGCAACGGCGCCGACCCGCCATCCAGCCAGCAGGGCGTGCGGCTGGACGAGCACGGCAAGGGATCCGCCGGCAGCGGCCCAACCAGGCCCGACGAAGGAGGCGCGTCGTGATCACCGCTCCGTTCGACTACGAGGCGCCGGAGACGGTCGACGCGGCCGTGCGCATGCTCCACGAGAACGGCGAGGACGCCAAGCTGCTCGCCGGCGGCCACTCGCTGCTGCCGCTGATGAAGCTGCGGCTGGCAGCGCCGACGCTGCTCGTCGACATGCGCCTGGTGCCCGGGCTCCACCACATCCAGCGCGAGAACGGGAGCTGGCGCATCGGCGCCATGACCAGGCACGCCGATCTCCAGGACACGCCCGAGCTGGGCCTGGCGGCGGCGGCGGCGAGTCAGATCGCCGACCAGCAGGTGCGCAACCGCGGCACGATCGGCGGCTCGCTGGCGCACGGCGACCCGGCGTCCGATCTGCCCGGGGTGCTGCTCGCGCTGGAGGGCGAGGTGAGCGCCCAGGGGCCGAACGGCCTGCGCACGATCGCGGCGGGCGAGCTGTTCCAGGACTACCTCACGACGGCGCTCGCGCACGACGAGGTGATCACCGAGGTGCGCCTGCCGGCGACCGACGGCTGGGGCTACGGCTACGAGAAGTTCACGCGCCGCGCCGAGGACTGGGCGATGGTCGGCGTGTGCGCGCTCGTCAAGAAGGCGCCCGACGGGTCCTGCGAGGACGTGCGCGTGGGGCTCACCAACATGGGCTCGACCCCGCTGCGGGCGACCGCCACGGAGGAGGCGCTGCGCGGCGGCTCGCTCGACGCGGACTCGATCGCCGCCGCGGCCGAGCAGGCGGCCGAGGGCACCGAGCCGCCGGGCGATCTCAACGCCACGCCTGACTACAAGCGCCATCTGGCGCGGGTGCTGACGCGGCGGGCGTTGGTCGCCGCCGCGCAAGCGTGACTCGGGTGCGGCGTTGAAAGCAGCAGCCCAGACGTGAGCCTCGACAGTCCCGCAGCCGTACGCGACGCCCTGGCGGGCGAGCGCTACCTCGCCGACCGCGGCCTCTCCACGGCCGTGTACCTCGCGACGAGCCTCGAGCAGCCGCTTCTGCTCGAGGGGGAGGCCGGCGTGGGCAAGACCGAGGTGGCGAAGGCGCTGGCGGGCGCCACCGGCGCCCGCCTGATCCGCCTCCAGTGCCACGAGGGCATCGACCTGCACCACGCCCTCTACGACTGGGACTATCCGCGCCAGCTCCTGCACCTGCGCGCGGAGGGCGCGGAAGCCGACGAGCAGCTCTACTCGGAGCGCTTCCTGCTGCGCCGCCCCCTGCTCGAGGCGCTCCAGGCCAGCGAGCCGGTGGTCCTGCTGATCGACGAGATCGACCGCGCCGACGACGAGTTCGAGGCCTTCCTCCTGGAGCTGCTCTCGGACTTCCAGGTTTCGATTCCGGAGCTGGGCACCGTGACGGCCGAGCGCCGCCCGCTCGTGGTGATCACCTCCAACCGCACTCGCGAGCTGCACGACGCGCTCAAGCGCCGCTGCCTCTACCACTGGATCGACTACCCGGGCCCCGAGCGCGAGGCGGAGATCGTGAGGACGCGCCTGCCGGACGTGCCGGACGCAATCGCCGAGCGCGTCTGCGGAGCCGTGGCGCGGCTGCGCGCCGAGCAGCTCTACAAGCTGCCGGGTGTCGGAGAGACGATCGACTGGGCGCGCGCCCTGCTGGCGCTCGACGAGGCGGACCTGGACGCCACACTGGGAGTGGTGCTCAAGGTGAGAGAGGACATCGACGCGGTGCGCGAGGGCAGGGTGCTGCAGGATGCCTGAGCGCCTGGGCGCCCGCATGACCGGCAAGCTCACGCTGCTCGCCGCCTCGATGCGTGCCGCGGGCGTAAGGGTCGGCGTGGGCGAGCTGCTCTCGGCGCACCGCGCCCTGAGCGCCGTCGACCCCGCCGACCGCGAGACGGCCTACTTCGCGCTGCGCGCCACGCTCTGCTCACGTCAGGAGGACCTCGCCGCCTTCGACGCCGCCTTCGCCGAGTGGTTCCTGCCGGCCGCGCTGCCCGCGTCGCCGCCGCCGGAGGAGTTCGAGGAGGTGGCCAAGCTGGCGCTGCCGCGCACGGCTGTGCCGGGTGAGGGGCGGATGCCCGCGCTGGATGTGGAGAGCGATGTCGTGCCCGCGGCCTGGTCGGACGTCGAGCTGCTGCGGGACAAGGACTTCGCCGAGTACACCGAGGAGGAGCGCCGGCGCGCTCGCCTCGTGATGCGCCGGCTCGCCATAGCCGTGCCCGCGCGCCCGAGCCGCCGCACGCGCCGGGCACCCCGCCGGGGCGCCGCGCCGCCGTCCGGGCGGTTGGACCTGCGCGGCACCATGCGGGCGTCGCTGCGCACTGCCGGCGATCCCTTCGAGCGGCACTGGCGCGAGCCCAGCGAGCGCCCGCGCCCGCTGGTGCTCGTGTGTGACGTGTCGGGCTCGATGGAGCCCTACGCGCGCATGCTGCTGGCATATGTGCAGGCGTGCGTGGCCGCCCGCCGGCGCGTTGAGGCCTTCGTGTTCGGCACGCGCCTGACGCGGGTGACCGCGGAGCTGCGCGGGCGCGATCCGGACGCCGCGCTCGAGCGCGCCGCGGGCGCCACGCAGGATTGGTCGGGCGGCACGCGCATCGGGGAGGCGCTGGCCACGCTGAACCGCGAGCACGGCCGGCGGCTGGGTCGCGGCGCGGTGGTCGTGCTGCTGTCGGACGGGTGGGATCGCGGCGACCCGGCGCTGCTGGAGCGGGAGGTCGCGCGGCTGGCGCGCTGCTCGCACCGGCTGATCTGGCTCAACCCGCTGAAGGCCCACCCGGACTACCAGCCGTTGACGCGCGGAATGCAGGCGGCCCTCCCGCACGTGGACGAGTTCATGGCCGCCAACTCGCTTGCGTCGCTGGAGCAGCTGGCCGACGCTTTAGATCGACTTTCCATGGGAACGCTGCGCAGAGAGGAGAGCACGTGAAAGACGTCGTCGAAGACGTACGCACATGGGTGGCGCGGGGGGACCGCGTCGCGATCGCGACCGTGGTGGGGGTCAAGCGCTCGGCGCCGCGCCCGCCCGGCGCCAAGATGGCCGTCAACGACCGCGGGGAGGTGTCGGGCGCGGTGTCCGGCGGCTGCGTCGAGGGGGCCGTCGTGGAGGTGGCCGGCGAGGTCCTGCAGGCGGGCGAGCCGCGCCTGCTGCACTTCGGGATCGCCGACTCCGAGGCCTGGGACGTGGGTCTGCCGTGCGGCGGCGAGATCGACGTCTTCGTGGAGGAGTACTCGGAGTGACGCCTCAGGGCGAGTTCGCTCGCGTAGCGGAGCAGGACGGACGGGCCGCGCTGGTGAGCGTGATCGGCGGCGGGCAGTCCGGCGCGAAGCTGCTCGTCCGCACTGACGGCACGACCAGCGGCGGGCTCGGTGACGACGAGCTCGACCGCGAGGCGATCGAGGCGGCCGAGGAGCTGATGTGGGCGGAGCGCTCCGAGGTCCGCGAGGTCGGCGACGTGTCGCTGTTCGTGGACGTGACCGCGCCGGCGCCGCGGCTGGTCGTGTTCGGCGCGGTCGACTACGCCGCCGCGCTGTGCCGGCTCGCGCGGGCGGCCGGCTGGCGCGCCTTCGTCTGCGATCCGCGCTCGCAGTTCGCCACGCCCGAGCGCTTCCCGGACGCCGAGGAGGTGATCGCCGCCTGGCCCGACGAGGCGCTGGCACGCATCGGCGGCATCGACCGCGCGACCTACATCGCGGTGCTCACGCACGACCCGAAGCTCGACGACGCGGCCCTGGGGCTGGCGCTGCGCTCGGAGTCGCCCTACGTGGGCGCGATGGGCAGCCGCCGCGCGCAGGCGCATCGGCGCGAGCGCCTGCTGGCCGCCGGAGTCGAGGAGGAGCTGATCGACCGCGTGGCGGCCCCGATCGGGCTCGACCTGGGGGCGCTCACGCCGGAGGAGACGGCGCTCTCGATCATGTCGGAGGTCGTTGCCGTGCGCCACGGACGCGACGGCGGGCGCCTGTCCAGCGCCGGCGGGCGCATCCACGAGGTGGGCGGGTGATCGGAGGGCTCGTGCTCGCGGCCGGGGCGGCCACCCGCTTCGGGACCTCCAAGCAGCTGGTCGAGCTCGACGGCAGGCCGCTGCTGGAGCACGCCATCCGCGCGGTGATCGCCTCGCCGGTGGGCCGCGTGGTCGTGGTGCTCGGCGCGGGGGCCGATCAGGTGATCGCCCGCGTCGACTCGCACGGCGCCGACTTCGTCGTCTGCGACCGCTGGGACGAGGGCCAGTCCGCGTCGCTCGCCTGCGGGCTCGCCCAGCTGGCGGACTGCGAGGCGGTGGTGATCACGCTCGGCGACCAGCCGCGACTCTCGCCCGACGCCATCCGCCGCGTGATTGCCGCGCGCGCCGAGGGGATCGAGGCCGTGCGCGCCATGTACGGCGAGTCGCCGGGTCACCCGGTGCTGCTCGAGCGCAGCCTGTTCGATCGGATGCGCGACGTGACGGGCGACCACGGTGCCCGCAACCTGCTGCTGAGCGTGCCGACGCGCGAGGTGCCGTGCGAGGACCTGGGGGGCGGCGAGGACGTCGACACGCCCGCCCAGCTCGATGCGCTGCGCATGCGATGAAGCTCGAGCACAAGTTCCAGGTGAGCGCGCCGCTCGAGCGCGTGTGGGAGCGGCTGATCGACGTCCAGCAGGTGGCGCCCTGCCTGCCCGGAGCCGAGATCACGGAGGCCGACGACAGCGGCACCTACCGCGGGACCTTCTCGGTCAGGCTCGGTCCGACGACGGCCGCCTACCGCGGCGAGCTGGAGATCGAGCAGGTCGACGAGTCGGCGCACCGGGTGGTGATGCGCGCGAGCGGCCAGGACAAGCGCGGCCAGGGGTCCGCCAAGGCGTCGATCGTGAGCACGATGAGCGAGCAGGAGGGCGTGACCACAGTCGAGGTCGAAACCGACTTCACGATCACGGGGCGGCTGGCGCGGTTCGGCCGTGGCGGCATGATCGAGGACGTCTCGAACCGGCTGCTGCGCGACTTCTCCGACTGCCTGCAGAAGTCGATCGAGGCGGCCCCCACGCAGTCCCCCGCCGCTCCGCCCGCGGCCAAGCCGATCGGCGGGCTGTCCTTGATGGTCCGGGCGCTGTGGGACCGGATCAGGCGGCTGTTCCGGCGCGCCGATCGGTGACCCACCCGCGCAGGTCGCCCAGGAAGCCCGGGTCGATCGTGTGCGCCATCGGCGACTCGCGGTAGGTCACGTCGGCGCCCGCCTGCTGCAGACGGTCGCGCGCCTCGCGGCCGAACTCCACGCCGATGACGGGGTCGTAGGTGCCGTGCCCGATCGCCACGGGCAGTCCGGTCGCGTCCCCGAGCTCGAAGCCCTCGACCTGGGGGATGAAGCCGCTGAGCGCGATCAGCCCGGCCGGCCGGGGGCGGTCCTTGCCGAGCCCCAGCGCGTAGCTCATCACCGCGCCCTGCGAGAACCCGCCCAGGATCGCTCGCTCCGGGGGGATGTCGTGCTCGGCGAGGAGGCCGTCGAGCCACTCGCCGACCTGCGCGTAGGTGGCGTGGAATGTCTCCGGATCGGGGAAGCCGATCTGCCGGACCGCGTACCAGTGCGCGCCGCCGGGCGGGAGCGAGAGCGGGCCGCGGGCCGTCGCGCCGAGCAGTCTGCGCTCTGGATCGAGTGCGTCGATCAGCGGGTACAGGTCGTGCTCGTCGGCACCGCGGCCGTGGAACAGGACCACCGCGCCGTCTGGGTCGCCGCTCGCGGAGCGTAGTCGCTGGGGTAAACTCATTGTGTGAGCAACTACCTTACTCACACTCGATGAGCGTCGTCACCTCGGCCGAGGCACCCGTCCTACTCACCCACGCGGAGCTGTCCGCGTGGCGTGGGCTGCTGCGCGTGCACGCGAGCATGACCAAGGCGCTCGACGCCGAGCTGGCCCGCGAGCACGGGCTGCCGCTGTCCTCGTACGAGGTGCTCCTGTTCCTGGCGGAGGCGCCGGGCGGACGGCTGCGCATGTCCGACCTGGCCGACGGCGTGCTGCTCAGCCGCAGCGGCCTGACCCGCCTGGTCGATCGCATGGAGCGCGACGGGCTGCTGCGCCGCGAGCGCTGCGAGGACGACGCGCGCGGCTACCACGCGGCGATCACCGGCAAGGGCCGCGTGCTGTTCCAGCGTGCCCGGCGCACCCACCTCGACGGCGTGCGCGAGCGCTTCCTGAGTCGCCTCTCGCCAGACGAGCTCCACACGCTGGCCGAGCTCTGGGAGAAGGTGGCGCCGGGGGCGGCGGCTTAGCCGCCTCTACGCCTGGGCTCGGCGAGCGGGTCGGCTCGTCAGGTACGCGCCGCCCAGCACCATCGCCGTGCCGAGCAGGGCGGCCGGGTGCACGCGCTCGTCGTTGAACGCCGCACCCAGCGCGACGGCCACGACCGGCACGATGTAGATCGCCACCGCCGCCCGCGCTGGGCCGACGCGGCCGATCAGCTCGGTGAACCAGATGAACGCCACTCCGGTGCCGAGCACTCCGAGGGCGACGACGGCGAGCAGGCTCGACCACGCGAAGCTCGAGTGGAGAGCGCCGACCAGCGCCGCCGGCAGCAGCGCGACCCCGGCCACCAGCATCGCTCGCCAGGTGACCGGCAGCGAGCCGTGGTGGCGCTGCAGCGGCGCGGCGATGTTGAATGCCAACCCGTAGAGCAGCGCGGCCGCCAGCACCAGCGCCACGCCGAGCAGGTTCGAGCCGCCGTCCACCGACGGCAGGCTGATCGCAACCACGCCGAGGAAGCCGACCACCAGGCCGATGCCCTGAAGGCGCGAGGGCAGCGCCTTCACCAGCAGCCCACCCAGCAGCGCCGTGAACAGCGGCGTGGTCGCGTTGATCATCCCGGCCAGTCCGGTGTCGATCCACTGCTGCGCCACCGCCAGCAGGAGGAACGGGGCCGCCATCCAGGTCAGCCCGACCAGCGCGATCTGCGGCCACTCGGAGCGCGGCACGGGCTTGCGGGCCGCCGGAAGCAGCGCCAGGGTGGCGGCGCCGAACGCGATCCGGCCGAAGGCGATCAACGGCGGCGCGAAGTGCTCGAGGCCGAAGTCCATGAAGAGGAACGACCCGCCCCAGGTGATCGCGACGCCAAACAGCATCCCCCAATCGCGGGGAGCGAAGACGGCGCGCGCGTCCTCACGTGCCTGTTCCACGGCGGTGGCTCTCACAGCCACGACAACGATGCCAGTGCCGCTGCTATGACATCGGCGCGGCGACGGAGTGGCGCGCGCGACGCCTGACCTCGCGGATTGCACGCGCCAGCCGGCGCACGCCCTCGTCGAGCTGATCGGGGTCGAGCAGTGAGAAGGACAGCCGCAGAGAGGTCTGCGAGCGGCGCTCGGCCGTGACCGCCCCGCCCGGCGTGAACATGACACCGCCGCGGGCCGCCTCGGCGTAGAGCGCCCGCTCGTCCAGCGGCCGCGTGAGCGTGACCCAGACGTGGTGGCCGCCCTCGGGCGGGTCGGCGTGATACTCGCCGGGCAGGTGGCGTTCCAGTGCGGCCATCAGCGCGTCGCGGCGCTCGCGGTAGAACGGGATCGTGTCGGCCACGTGGCGTTCGTAGGCTCCGGTGGCGAGCCAGCGTGCGGCCATGTGCTGGATCAGCGTGGGGGAGTGGAAGTCCGCCTCCATCTTCAGCATCGCGATCCGGTCGCGTACGGGCCCGCGCGCGGCCACCCAGCCGAGGCGCAGGCCGCCGCCGACCACCTTCGACAGCGAATTGACGTAGAGCACGTGCGCCGGGGCCAGCTCGCGCAGCGGGCGCCCGAGCTCCCGGTCGAAGTGCATGTCGGCGTAGACGCGGTCCTCGATCACGAAGAAGTTGCGCTCCACTGCGAGCTCGGCCAGCCGCTTCCGGCGCTCCTCCGAGATGCTGCGCCCGGTCGGGTTCTGGCAGGCGGTCTGGAGGCCGACCAGCTTGACCTCGTGGCGGGCGAGCAGCCGCTCGAGCCCGTCCACATCCATGCCGTGGTCGTCGACCGGGACGCCGATCACCCGCGCGCCGGTCCCGCGCAGCGCGGTCATCATGCCGATGAAGGTGGGCGACTCGACGACGGCCACGTCGCCGGGCTCGAGCGTTGCGCGAGCCGCCAGCGCGAGCGCCTGCTGGGCGCCGGAGGTGACCACGATCTCGTCGCCGTCCTCGGCCCAGCCGTACTTCCGCCCGCGCGCCCCGAGCTGCTCGCGCAGGTCGAACAGGCCCTCGGCCGGGAGGTAAGAGAGCGCCTCGCCGCCCACCTCCTCGAACACGTCGGCGGCGATCCGCGCCAGCTCCCGGGTCGGGTAGGTGCTCGGCGCCGGCCAGCCCGTGGCGAGCGAGATGACGTCCTCGCGGTTTGCCAGCGAGAAGGTGTCGGCCAGCACCCGCTCGGAGTAGGAGGTGTCGTCGGGCGGCAGTGCGTAGACCTGCCAGTCGTCCCCGTGGGAGGCGCTGCCGGCGGGGGCCAGCGTGCGCACGAACGTGCCGCGGCCGACCTGGGCGGTCACGTAGCCGAGCTCGGCGAGCTTGCGGTACACGCGCGCGGCGGTCAGGTGGTTCACGCCGGCCGCGGCGGCCAGCTCGCGCGTCGGCGGCAGCTTGGAGCCCGGCTCCAGCTCGCCGGCCTCGATGGCGGCCGAGAAGCGATCGACCAGCTGTTGCGTGATCGACACGCCGCCATCCCGCTCCAGATCAGACAAATTCAACTTGTACGACATTGCCTCCGGCATTGTGGGACCTACACTAGCAGTACATCGTAATACACTCAACCGCCACGGAGCTCACCAATGACCAACCTCACCGTCCGCCACGCCGTCGCTTCAGACCTGAGTGAGCTGGCCCGCCTCGCGGCACTCGACAGCGGGACCCCGCCGCGCGGGCCCGCGCTGGTGGCCGAAGCCGACTCGCGCATGCTGGCCGCCCTGCCGCTCGGCTCGGGCCGCCCGATCGCGGACCCCTTCGAGCCCACGGCGGAGATCGTCGCGCTCCTGCAGTTGCGCGCCGAGCAGCTGAGCAGGGGCGAGGGCAAGCGTCGCGGCCTCGGCGAGCGGCTGCGCTCGCTGCTGCGCGCCCGCCCGTCGCACGCGCGGGCCTAGTCCGACAGCCGGTTCCGCAGCCCGTCGGCGGCGTCGCTGGGCTCCCGGAAGGCCAGCCGAGCCAGGCTGAGCACCTCGTCGGCCGTGTCCCGCGCCAACTCGGTCATGCCCGCCCTACTCCCCCGCTGACACCGCCGTTACACGCCCGAATTCGGTTTGTTCGTCGCGGAGTGCGCCGGGTAGCCATGGCCGAGATTCGTCCCACACCCAACGAGGAGCTTTCCATGATCCTTCGCATCGACAGGTTGCAGACCGAGCTGCCGCCGCCCTCGGACCCCGACCCCGACGGCGCGTCCGCCGTCCAGGAGCTGCTGGGTGGGCGCTTCGGCGAGATGTCGACGCTCATGAACTACACGTTCCAGTCGTTCAACTTCCGGGGCCGCCAGGGCGCCCGGCCCTTCTACGACCTGGTGGCGAACATCGCCGCCGAGGAGTACGGGCACAACGAGCTCGTCGCGGCCACCATCAACACGATGCTCACGGGGGCGTCGGACAACCCGAAGGGCGATGACCTCGACGAGTCGCTCGGCGGCGTGAAGAGCGCGCGCTATCACCTGCACTACCTCGCCGGCGGGCAGAGCGCTCTGCCGGCGGACTCCCACGGCCGGCCCTGGAACGGCGACTACGTGGTTTCGACGGGCGACCTGGTGGAGGACCTGACCTGGAACTTCTTCCTGGAGACGGGCGCCCGCAACAACAAGCTCAAGGTGTACGAGATGACGAGCCATCCGGCGGCCAGGGCGTTGACCGGGTACCTGCTCTGTCGCGGCGGCGTCCACCAGATCGCCTATGCGCGCGCGATCGAGAAGCTGACCGGCGCCGACCTGACCAAGATGTTCCCCACGCCGCGCATCCCGACGGAGAAGATCCCGGAGTGCCGGCCGCACATCGAGCGCGGCGAGCACAAGCGGCTCTACCGCTTCTCCCCCGACGACTACGGCGAGATCGTCGCGGTCTTCAACGGCCCGCACCCGGAAACCGGTGAGGAGCTCGAGGTCGTCGACGCGATCCCGGAGGGAGCGCCATGGCATGACCTCCCGCCCCAGCGGGCGGTGTTCGCGCCGGACTACGCGCCCGAGGAGGTCGCAGAGATTGCCATGCGGCTGCGCACGGCGGCCGGGTTGCCGAAGGAGCCGACGGGCGTGGTCGCCAACGGGTCCGAGGGTCTGGCCGACAAGGTGAAGGAGAAGCTCAGCTAGAGCGATGGGCGAGGCGAGCGCGCCGCCGCGAGCAGCGCGTTCGCCTCGGCCTCGACCCCCTGCGCCAGCAGGTCGATGTCCCCCACGATCGCGGGGTCGCAGCAGAACCCGAAGTGGAGCCGGCCGGACAGCGACACCACGGCGATCCGCAGCGCGTGGCGCTCCCCGATCTCGGCGATCGAGTAGACCGCCTCCACGGGCGCGCCCAGCACCGCGACGGGCCTTGGCGGGCCCGGGACGTTGGACACATTGAGCGCGAAGCTGCGCGGGCTTGCCTCCAGGCGCCGGCAGAAGCGCTCCAGCTGCGGTGACAGCCGCGCGAGGTCGTGCATCAGCACTTCGAGCGTCTCCGCGTCGTGATCCGCCTTGCGGGCGGCCGTGGCGGCGCGCACGGCGGTCAGGCGCGCGACCGCGTCGGCCTCGCCGAGCGGCAGCCCGAGGGTGAAGAACGAGTCTCGGTTGCCCTCGTCGTCTCCGGAGTGGTGGAGGCTGACCGGGATCTTCACCCGCACGCTGCCCAGGTGGCCGTGGTGTTCGGCAATCCAGGCGCGCAGGCCGCCTGCGACGGCGGTCAGCACGGCATCGTTCACCGTCGCGCCGGCGAGGCGCTTGGCCGCGTCGTGCAGCTCGCGCAGCGGAACGCGGGCAAAGGCCACCGCGCGCCCGGAGCCGATCGCTCCGTCGAAGGGCGAGCGCTCCGGGCCGAGCGCGACCTCGTGCCGCACGAAGGCGGCCAGCCGCCGGTGGCGGCGCGCGTCCTCGGAGTGACCCGCGGCCGGCCGCGCCGGATCGCCGGCGTTCGGATCGGCGTCCCAGAGCACGGCTTCGGCGAAGCGCATCGCCACCGTGCCGTCCGCCAGGGCGTGGTGGATGCGCCACACGAGCGCCGCGCCGCCCCCGGCGCGCGGCAGCACGTCGATCCGCCACAGCGGGCGCGATCGATCGAGCCGCTCGGCGAACAGCCGCGCGACCTGTGCGCGCAGGACGTCGTCGTCACCGGCTTCCGTCTCGACGGCGACGACGTGCGCGGCGACGTCGAAGCCCTCGTCGTCGATCCAGGCCGGGCGATCCGCGGGCCCGCCGAGGCGGCGGGTCATGGCCGGCACCGTGGCCAGGCGCTCCGCGATCGAGGCGCGCAGCCGCTCGGCCGTGGGAGGCCCGGCGCCGAGCAGCACCACCTTGCAGGTATGGCCCGCGACGGCACCGCTCTCGAGCTCCAGGATCGCGCGGTCCGCGTCGCTCAGGGCGATGCCCTCCATGCACCGCATTCTCCCTGTTCGCGCTGGACCGCCGGAACCTAGGCCGCGCCGGGCGATCGCAGCCCCCGGAGCCGGCTGAGGAAGCGCTGCGTCTCCGGCTGCTGCGGGTTCGACAGCAGCTCGGCGGGGTTGCCGCGCTCCAGGACGCGGCCGTCGTGCAGGAAGCAGACCTGGTTGGCCACGTCGCGCGCGAAGCTCATCTCGTGGGTGGCGATCAGCATGGTCATCCCCTGGTCCTTGAGCTCGCGCACGAGCTCGAGCACCTCGCTCACCAGCTCCGGGTCGAGCGCGCTGGTGATCTCGTCCAGCAGCAGCGCCCGCGGGCGCGTGGCCAGCGCGCGGATGATCGCGACCCGCTGCTGCTGGCCGCCCGAGAGCCGGTCGGGGTAGTCGCGCTCTCGCGCCCCCAGCCCGAAGCGGGTCAGCAGCTCGTGGGCCGCCTCCGCTGCCTCGGCGCGCGACATGCCCTGCGCCCTCGAGGGGGCGAGCACGACGTTCTGGAGCACGGTCAGATGCGGGAACAGGTTGAACGACTGGAAGACGAGGCCCAGGCGGCGCCGCACCGGCACGGGGTCGACCGACGGGTCCGTGATCACCTCGCCGTCGAGCAGCACGTCGCCGTCGTCGATCTCCTCGAGCAGGTCGATGCAGCGCAGCAGCGTGGACTTGCCCGAGCCGGATGCGCCGATCAGCGCGACCGCCTGGTGCTCCTGCACCGAGATGTCCACGCCGCGCAGGACCTCGGCGTCCCCGTACGCCTTGGTCACGCCCTGCACCTCCAGCACCGGAGCGCTCACGCCGGCGCCCCTCCGCTGCGCCGCAGCAGGTCGCGCGCCTGCATCCGGTCGACGACGCGCGCGAGCGGCACGGTGACCAGCAGGTAGAGAACAGCGGCCGCGATCAGCGGCGTGTAGTTGAAGTTCGAGGAGGCCTCGATCTGCGCCACCCGGAATGCCTCGAGCGGCCCCAGGATCGACACCAGCGCCACGTCCTTCTGCAGCGCGATGAAGTCGTTGAGCAGGGGCGGCACCACCCGGCGGACGGCTTGCGGGAGGACGACGAAGCGGGTCGACTGGGCCGGGGTCAGGCCGAGCGCGAGCGCCGCCGAGCGCTGCGCCGGATGGATCGAGTCGATGCCCGCCCGGTAGACCTCGGCCACATAGGCGCTGTAGGACAGCGCGAGTGCGGCGCCGCCGAGCACGACCGGGTCGGAAGGCACGCCGCTCAGCTCGAGCGCGGGGACGCCGAAGCCGATCAGGTAGACGGCCAGGATCGTGGGGACGCCGCGGAACACGTCCGTGTAGGTGGCCGCGAGCAAGCGCACGGGAAACAGCGCCGGGCTGCGGGTGACCCGCACGATCGCGACCACGAGCCCGAGGGCCAGGACGGCCACCTCGACGATCAGGAAGATCTTCACGTCAAGCCAGAAGCCGTCCAGCACGTCCGGGAAGGAGTCCTTGAACGCGGTCCACGAGAAGAACGTCTCGCGGACGTTGGGCCAGCCCTTGCTCGTCAGGATCAGCGCGGCGAGCGCGCCGAGCACGACGACGGTCGATACGGCCGAGATCGCCGCGCCGCGCTGGGCCCGCCGGCGGCGAGCGGCCTGGCGTACGGCGCGGCGATCCGGGTTCAGCGAAGCTCCGGCGCGCCCGCCGTGGCGCCCATCCACTTCTCGGTGATCTGCTTGAGCTCGCCGCCCGACTCGAGCTTCGCGAGCGCGTCGTCCACGCACGGGGTGAGCTTCGAGTCCTTCGCCAGCAGCAGGCCGAACTGGTCGCCGCCGGGTGCGCTGAACTGGCCGACGATCTTCGCTCCCGGGACCTGTGCGGCCGTCAGGTAGAAGGCGGTCGGGAGGTCGAGCACGACGGCATCCACCTGGTTCTGCTTGAGCGCCGTGACGACGTCATTGGAGTCGTTGAACACCTTGACGTCGTTGTTCGGCTTGATCACGTCGCGGGCCGCGTCGAGGCTGGTCGTCCCGATCTGCACGCCGATCGTCGCGTCCTTCAGGTCGGCGAGCGACGACGCGCCGGCCAGGTCGCCTCCCTTCGGCACCACCACCGCCTGCGGAGCGGTGTAGTAGGGGCTCGAGAAGTCAACGGCCTTCTGGCGCGCCGGCGTGATCGAGATCTGGTTGATGTCGAAGTCGAACTTCTTCGGGCCGGGGGCGTAGGACGAGTTGAACGGCACCACGGTCCACTTCACCTCTCCCTGGCCGAACCCGAGCTGCTTCGCCACCGCGTAGGCGACCGCGCTCTCGAACCCCTTGCCGTTGGTGGGGTCGTCGTCCTCGAAGTACGGCGGGAAGGCCGGCTTGTCCGTACCGACCGTGAGCTGACCGGGCGTCGTCAGCGCGAGCTGGTCCTTCGAGCAGGCCGACGCCTTCTCGGTGGTCGTCGCCGACGAGCTGCCGGCGTTGTCGTTGTTGTCGTCCGATCCGCAGGCCGCTGCCACCGACATGGCGGCGACGACCAGCGCTAGCGCGATGAGCCTCTGGCTCCGGAGCATGCGAGTCCCCTTCTCAGTCCACCTACTTGGTGGACAAAATACCTCAGGTGGTCGGCTGGGCCGCTGGGGCCTTCCGGGTGAAGCGCTTGGACACGCCGGCGCCGAGCAGGTCCTCGGCGATCGCCTTCAGCCAGGCGATCAGCTCTTCCGAGGTGTCGGTCGGCATACGCGTGTCCTCCAGCACCTGCCAGATCTTCGCGCCCTCGAGGATCAGCGCCTCGACGTTGGGCGGCCCGGCGTAGGTGTACGGCTGCTTGGCCGCAGCGGCTACCGCGGCGGCGACCGCCGCGGGCAGGTCCGGCAGCTTGTCGACATAGCTCCAGGTGGTGGACAGGCCCTCGACCATCGGGTTGTCGGTACCGGCCAGCATTGTGATCGGCGTGGTCTTGTAGATCACGATCGGCTTGCCGGCGGCGAACGCCGCGGCGGTTTCGACCACGCTGCCGTCGTCCGGCACGCGGCCGTCGAGGTTGAAGACGATGGCGTGGCAGCGCTCGAGCAGCTGGTACATGTCGAGCGCGAACACCCACTTGCGCACGTGCTCCATGATCATGTCGGCGATCCAGCCGTCGAGAACCGGGTGGTTGAGGAGCTGCATCACCCTGCCGACCTCGATGCCGTCGCGCTGCGGCAGGTAGGTCGTGAAGTGGGCTCCCATCAGCGCGGTGGCGACCGCCTGCTGCTCCCACTTGTCGCCAACGCTGAACATGGGGCCGGAGCAGTACACGGGGGACCCCGCCGCGGGCGGGGGCTGGGCGGATCCGGTCATCGGACCTCCTTCGCCTCGATGGCATTGGTGGACAGGCTGTCGATCAGTTGCTGGGCCTCGCGCACGTCGGCGGTGTCCTCGCCGCCCTCGATCGCGGCGAGCGCGGAGGTGGCCGCGGGCAGAGCATCGGTGCCTCGGCCTTGCTCGGCGAGCAGCTCTCCGAGGGTCGTCGCGGCACGCAGCGCCAGCGACGCCGCGCCGCGATCCGTGGCGTCGGCGAGCGCCGCCCGAAGCAGCTGCTCGGCGGTCGCGCCGGCTCCGGGGTCGGCCGCGAGCACGAACTTGGCCTGGAGTCGCATCAGCTCCGCGTCCCAGTAGGGCTCGCCCAGCTCGCGGGCCAGGCCGAGCGCGGCGTCCACGGTCCCGAGCGCCGCCTGGGTGTCGCCCGCCGCGTGGTGCGCTTCGGCCAGAGTGCCGAGCCCGCTCGACGTGCCGGAGCGGCTGCCGGCGGCGCTGAGCAGGGTGAGCCCGCGCCCCACGTCTTCGAGCCCCGCCCTGTCGCCCATGCGTGCGCGCTCGGTCCCGGCGGCGACCAGCGCGGCTCCCTCCCAGAACGGGAAGCCGAGCTCCCGGGCGAAGGTCGCGTTGCACTGTGCCTGGTGCAGGGCCGCCTCGCTCTCGCGGCGCAGTTGGTGGACCACGCCAAGGAAGTACCGCGCCATCGCCAGGCTCAGGAACGAGCCCAGCCGCTCGGCTTCCGCCACGGTCGCCCGGGCCTCTCCGAGCGCCGCGTCCGGCCGACCCAGCCACCAGAGCACCCACGAGCTCATCGCGTGGGCGAAGATGCCCTGGTCGTGGCCCACGCCGAAGGTCACCACCTGGAAGTCGCCGGGGCGGTAGTGAGCCAGCGAGGCGTTGAAGTGCTCGAGCGCCTCTCGGCCGCGTCCGCGGTAGAACAGCGCCAGGCCCATCGTCCCGTGGCCGCGCAGACGTGCGAAGCGCGATCCGGTGCGATCGGCGATCTCGAGCTGGCGCCTGGCGAGCGCCAAAGCCGCGTCGAGGTTGGCGTTGTCGGCCTCCTGCACCGCGAGGCCGTTCAGCGCCGCGGTCAGCTCGTCGGCGTCGCCCACCTGCTCGCCCAGCTCGATCGCCCTGTTCCAGACCGGCCGCAGGCTGCCGGCGCCGTGACCCTCGAGCCCCATCAGGGCGTTACCGAGCAGGATGCCCAGCCACATCTCGCGCCGGTCGCGCTCGCGGCTCGGCTCGACGTCCGCCAGCAGCTCGATCCCGCGCCGGTAGTGCCCCGCTGCCTCGGCCAGGGCAGCCGAGCCCGCGGCGCGCCGGCCGGCCGCCTCGAAGTACCCAGCAGCGCGCAGGGGCTCGCTGCCGAGGGCGAGGTGGTGGCCGAGCAGCTCCGGCTCAGTGGTCAGACGCTCGGGGAACTGCTCCTCCACCACCGAGGCCACGAGCCTGTGCAACTGCACGCGGCTGCGCCGCAACAGCGACTCGTAGGCGGCGTCGCGTATCAGCGCGTGTCGGAACTCGTAGCGGCGGCCGTCGACCGAGAGGCGCCTCTCGACGATGCCGGCGGCCGTCAGCCGGCGCAGGGCGTCGGCAAGCCGGCCGGGCGGGATGTCGGCGACGGCGGCGAGCAGCTGCTCGGGGAAGCCGCGACCCAGCACGGACGCGATCTGGGCGACGTCGCGCGCCGGTCCGAGGCGGTCGAGGCGAGCCAGCAGCGAGCTCTGCAGGGAGGTCGGCAGCCCGGTGTCGCCGTCCTCGCCCGCGGCGGCCACCAGCTCCTCGACGAACAGCGGCACGCCGTCGGAGCGCTCGGCCACGCGGTCCGCCACCTCCGCCGTGAGGCCGCGGGCGGCCGCGAGCCCGCGCGCGAGCGTTCGCGCCTGCTCGGCGGTGAGCCGGTCCAGCGCCACCTCCACATCGGGCGCGAGCCCGGGGGCGCCCTCCGGGCGGCGCGTGACGACGATCAGCACCGGTGCCGCCGCGAGCCGGCCCTGCAGCAGCCGCATCAGCTCCAGGGTCGACGGGTCGCTCCAGTGCAGGTCCTCCCCCGCCACCACGATCGGCGTCTCGCGTGCGAGCTCGAGCAGCCAGCCGTGTAGGGCCTCCATCAGGTCGCGCCGGAACTTCTCGGGCGCGACCGGCCCCTCGGCCTCCAAGCCCAGCAGGGCCGCGATCGGAGCCTCCGCGTGCGCCTGCGTGTCGGGCAGCGCTTCGCGGATCATGCGCCGCTGCTCGTCGGGCTCGTCGGTCAGCCGGATCCCGATGCTGGCCCGGACCATGTCGGCAACCGGGTGGAAGGCGGTGTTCACGCGCAGCGGCGAGCAGCGCAGGGCCAGCCATCGGTGAGGTTCGTCCGCGAGCGACTCCTGCAGGCTGACGAGCAGCCTGGACTTGCCCACACCCGGTTCCCCGCTGATCACGACGGTGCGGGCGCTCCCCTGCCGCACGTCGCTCCACGCCTCGACCAGCCTCTGCAACTCCTCTTCGCGACCGACCAGGGGCGCCCCGAAGGCCGGCGCCGGGGCCGGGTCGTCGGCGGCGCGCGGCCCGTCGACGCGGTGCACGCCCACCGGCGCGTCGACTCCCTTCAGGCGCTGCTCGCCGAGGTCCACGGTGTGGAAGCGAGCGCCGGCGAGCTTCTGCGCGGTGGCGCTCATCACGAGCGTCCCGGGCTGCGCGAAGGACTCCAGGCGCGCGGCGACGTTCAGCGTCTCGCCAAAGGCGGGTGAGTCGGGGCGGTCGGTGCGGACGACGACCAGGCCCACGTGCACGCCGACGCGGGCCGCCAGGCGCAGCTCGTGCCGCGCCTCGATGCGGACGTTCAGGTCATCCAGCCCGGTGAGGATCTCGAGGCCGGCGTGCACGGCCAGCGCGGCGTCGTCCTCGTGCGCGACCGGCCAGCCGAACCAGGCCGCCACGCCGTCGCCGGCGTACACGCCGATGCTCCCGCCGAGGTCGGTGATCGTCTCGGTGGCCAGCTGCTGGACGTCGAGCATGAGCTGACCGAACTCCTCCACGTCCATGCGTTGCGACAGCGGGGTGGAGTCCACCACGTCGCAGAAGAGCACGGCCAGCTGGCGGCGCTCGCCTTCCGCCGCGGGCCGCTCCTGGGCGTCGAGGCGCGCGCCGCAGCTGCCGCAGAAGCCGGCGTCGCCGGAGGCCGGCGCGCCGCAGGACGGGCACGCCCGCGGCCGTGCCGCCCCGCACGCCTCGCAGAAGCGACCGGGCCCGCATTCGCGCCCGCAGCTGGCGCACGTGGCGCCCATGGAACGACCTAACCACGGGCCAGTTGCGAAAGCAACTGATTGGTCAGCGCGCCCGGCCCCGCCCGGCCCGCGGCAGATCTGGAAGGGTTCCAAGATCGGATCGAGTCGGGTACCATCCCGTCGGTGGTGACGGACTCCGAGCAACGCCTGCGCGACGTGGGACTGCGGGTGACCGGTCCACGCGTGGCGGTGCTGCGCGTCCTGGACGAGTCCCGCGACCACCCCCGGGTCGACCAGGTGATCGACCGCGTGCGGGCCGCCGGAGTAGCGATCTCGACGCAGGCGGCGTACGACGTCTGTGAGGCGCTCAAACGCGCCGGCCTGGCACAGCGGATCGAGCTCGCGGGTGGACCGATCCGCTACGAGGCGCGCGCCGGCGACAACCACCACCACGTGGTGTGCCGCCACTGCGGACTGACGGCCGACGTGAACTGCGCCGTGGGGTTCGCCCCCTGTCTCGAACCGGACGAGTCGCACGGCTTCCTGCTCGACGAAGCCAGCGTCACCTACTGGGGCACCTGCCCCGACTGCCAACAGACGAAGGAGAGGGTCAGCTCATGAGCGACGCCAGCAAGCCGCCCGCCGAGGGCGACGACCGCCGCGACCTGACGACGCGTCAGGGTCACCCGGTCTTCGACAACCAGAACCAGAGGACGATCGGCGACCGTGGTCCGGCGACCCTCGAGAACTACCACTTCCTCGAGAAGATGAGCCACTTCGATCGCGAGCGCATCCCCGAGCGGGTGGTGCACGCGCGCGGCTTCCTCGCCTACGGCTACTTCGAGGCGTACGGCAAGATCGGCGACGAGCCGATCTCCAAGTACACCCGCGCGAAGCTCTTCCAGCAGGAGGGCAAGCGCACCGACCTCGCGCTGCGCTTCTCGACGGTGGCCGGTGGCCGCGATTCCTCCGAGGCCGCCCGCGACCCGCGCGGCTTCGCGGTCAAGTTCTACACAGAGGACGGCAACTGGGACCTGGTCGGGAACAACCTCGGCGTGTTCTTCATCCGGGACGCGATCAAGTTCCCCGACTTCATCCATTCGCAGAAGCCGGACCCGGTCACGTTCCGCCAGGAGCCGAACCGCCAGCTCGACTTCATCAGCCAGTCCCCCGAGTCGCTGCACATGGCGATGCTGCTCTACAGCCCGCGCGGCAACCCGGCCGGCTACCGCTTCATGCAGGGCTTTGGCGTGAACACCTACAAGTGGGTGAACGCGGAGGGCGACACGGTGCTCGTGAAGTACCACTGGATCCCGAAGCAGGGCGTGAAGTCCTGGACCGCGGCCGACGCCGCGGCGGTTCAGGCGGACGACCTCGGCCCGCACAGCAAGGACCTGTTCGAGGCGATCGAGCGCGGCGACTACCCGGAGTGGGAGCTGCGCGTGCAGATCCTCAGCGACGACGAGCACCCGGAGCTGGACTTCGACCCGCTCGACGACACCAAGGTGTGGCCGGAGGAGCTGTTCGAGCCGCGCGCGATCGGTCGCATGGTGCTCAACCGCAACGTCGAGAACGTGTTCGCCGAGAACGAGCAGATCGCGTTCGGCACCGGCGTGCTGGTCGACGGGCTGGACTTCTCCGACGACAAGATGCTCGTCGGGCGCACGTTCTCCTACAGCGACACGCAGCGCCACCGGGTGGGGCCGAACTACCTGCAGCTGCCGGTGAACCAGCCGAAGAAGGGCGTCTCCACCAACCTGCGCGACGGCCAGATGGCTTACAGCGTGGACGACGGCGGCGAGAACCCGCACGTCAACTACGAGCCGTCGATCACGGGAGGCCTGTCGGAGGCGCAGAAGCCGCCGCACGACGAGGTCGGCCCGGTGATCGAGGGGCGCCTGACACGCAAGCGCATCCCCCGCACCAACGACTACAAGCAGGCCGGCGAGCGCTACCTGCTCTCGGAGGAGTGGGAGCGCGAGGACCTGGTGGCCAATCTGATCGACGCTCTCGGTCAGTGCGACCGGAACATCCAGGAGCGGATGATCTGGCACCTGTTCATGATCGAGAACGAGCTCGGTCAGCGGGTTGGCGAGGGCGTCGGCATCTCGGCCGACGACGTGCGCAACCTGCCGCCGCTCGCCACCCAGACGCTCACCGAGGAAGAGCAGGAGCGGCTGGCCAACCTCGGCGGCAACCCGCCGCGCGACGTGAACGGGCTAACGATGACCCACTGCGTTCCGAACGAGCGGGACGTGCAGGCAAGCGAGGCGGTGCCCGCCTAAGGCCCGAAGCACCCGGCTCGGCCGGGTGCGCAGGGATTGCTGAGGCCCGAAGCACCCGGCTCGGCCGGGTGCGCAGGGATTGCTATTCCTCGGCGAACGCGGCGAAGCTCGCCGCGCGGGCGTACAGCTTGTAGAGCCGGAAGCTGCCGGCGAAGTCCCTGCCGCAGGTGTTGTCGAGCACCTCGTAGGCGGCCTTGTCGGAGAGCTCAGGCGTCTGCACCGCGCTGTCCTTGAGGTTCACCTGCTGGCGGACGTCGTGGATCGTGGCCACGCGCTGGGCGCGGGTGCCCGCGGTCCAGTCCGAGCACTGCGCCATCTGGGCGACCGAGCCGACGAGCTTCTCGCCGACCGGGTCGGCGCCGAACGTGGTCCAGGTCGCGGGCGGCGCGGAGTACGGAGTTCGGGTGGCGGCGCCGACCTGATCCTCCAGCTGCTTCGCGCGCGCACTCGCGAGGAACTCGCGCGCGCCCTGGGCGAACTTCTCCTGCTTGCGCGCCGCCGCGGCCGAGCCCGGCTTGGGCGGCAGCGTGTACCAGTCGCACTGCTCCGGCGGCCCCTGGCCCTCGCGCGCGAGGAAGCAGGACAGCAGGTAGGCGACCTTCACCGAGTCGCCGGTGCTCTTGCTCGTCGGGCAATCAGACGGCAGGACGTCGTTGCCGTCGCCCGCTCCCGGTCCGGTGACGCTGGCCTCGGTCCCGTCGGGACCGGTGTTGCCGAACCAGCAGTTCTTGATCACCGGCCCGACCCCGCCCTCGTCCCACCAGAAGTCGAGCCCGTTGGGCGCCGGCCCGCTGGTGGCGCCGACGTTATTCCCGAACGCGAACAGCTCGGGGAAGGGCTTGAAGTCCTTCGGCACGCGGCCCAGCCGGTTGAAGAAGAAGCGGTTGTTGCACGACGTGGACAGCATCGGGTTGTTGCACGAGCCACCTGGGTTGACGTTGCCCTCGGGCGTCACGAGGAAGTCCGGGATCGAGAGCAGGAACGCGGCGTTGCGCCAGTTGTCCCAGATCCAGTTGCGGTAGACGGCGCCGTTGTTGTGGCCGGCCCAGAAGATCCCCACGCCAACCGGCAGGACCCCCACCCGCGGCTCCACCGGCGGGTTCGGCTTGTAGAGCTCCAGGTTGTTGGAGTAGATCCAGTTGTGGTCGATCTGGACGCTGTCCGCCGGGAAGCCGGGGTGGCCGCTGGCGGAGATCGTGTCGGTCGAGATGCCGGCGGTGTTGCCGTAGATGTTGTTGTGGGTGATGCGCACGGCATTGCCCATCGAACCCGAGTAGGCGAGCACGCTGCCGCGCATGTCGCAGTTGCGGACCGTCGTGTTGATGCGCGGCGCGTCGGGATAGAAGGACTTGTCGGCCTGCTCGCCGGTTTCGGGGGCGCCGCCGGGGTAGAGCACCGCGTCCCCGGCGCCCATCCCGTCGCAGTCCGTGTAGAGGCCGTGGTCTGAGGTGAACGTGAGGTTGCCGTAGTCCGCGTTCCAGAACATCTTCACCGTGTCGATCCGGTAGCCGTCGGTTTCCTCGATGTAGAGGCCGTGCTCGAGCGCGCCGCGGACCGTGAAGTTGTGCGCGACGAACCCGTCGGCGCGGTCAGCGCGCACGACCACGTGCTTGTGGAACGTGTGCGGCCGCGCCTCGGGATCGGCCGACTCGTAGTCGGAGGCGGCGTCGATGATCACGTCGGTGGGCGACACGCCGCTGCCCTCCAACTGAAGGTTGCAGCGCACGCACGGGCCCAGGTCGGGGATTCCCTGTCGGTTCTTCAACGGTGGGCTGGGCGGCGGCGTGTCCGGCACCGCGCGGCCCTGGATGTGGATCAGGTTCTGGTCGTTGGGACAGGTGACCTGGTAGCGGTAGCTCGGCGTCTTCGCGCCGCCCGAGTCCTCCTGGGTCAGGCCCGCGCAGCGTGGGTCGTTGAGCGGCTGGGCGCGCGAGGTCGGCTCGGTGTAGACGCCCGGCATGACAACGACGCGGTCGTTGTTGCGCGAGTCGTTCACGGCCGGCTGGATCTCGCTGTAGGCGCAGCGCCTGGCGAGCGCGACGTTCTGCCAGAGCAGCTTGAGCGCCTCCCACCTGCTCAGCCGCAGCGCCGGCTGGCTGGGCCGGAGACGGTAGCCGTGCGCGCGCGCCTTTTCGATCGACGCCACCAGCAGGCCGAGGGACTTCCAGCCGCCGTTCCCCTGGCACACCACGCGCACCTTGCCTGGGCCCCTGCGACTCAGGGCGGACTCGAGCGAGCGCAGGTCGGGCACCTTGCCGCCCGCGGCAGGGGTGACGGCGGTGTCGGGTGCGGGGTCGGGCCAGTACGAGGGGCGCTCGAGGTGAGCCAACGCCGTGGCGGGCAGGGCCAGGGTGCCGAGCACCGCGGCGAACACGATCAACCGACGGCCAGCGCCACCCTTCGACATGCAGTCCCTTCCCGTAGCCAATCCGTGGCGGCAAGCTATCCGACCTGGCGAGGCGGCGCCACCGGCCGACGATCTAGCGGCCGGGGGCGTAGGCTCGGCCCGCGATGCCGGGAGCCGAGACGTTTCGCACGTCGGCCGAAACCTACGACCGTCACGTCGGCCGCTACGCGGCGGATCTCGGGGCGGCGCTGACCGCCTTCGCGGGAGTCGCGCCGGGCATGCGCGCGCTCGACGTCGGCTGCGGGCCGGGCGCGCTAACGGCGGTGCTGGTCGAGCGTCTCGGGACGGCGAAGGTGTCGGCGGCCGAGCCGTCGGAGCCTTTCGCCGCCGCCTGCCGGGCGCGCCTGCCCGGGGTCGAGGTCGTGGATGCCGCCGCCGAAGCGCTGCCGTTTGCCGACGGCGCGTTCGACGCGACCCTCTCGCAGCTGGTGGTGAACTTCGTCCCCGACGCGGAGGCGGGCGTGCGGGAGATGGCGCGTGTGACCCGGGCCGGGGGCATCGTGGCCTCGTGCGTGTGGGACTACGCCGGCGAGATGACGCTCCTGCGCGCGTTCTGGGACGCCGCCCGCGAGGTCGATCCGGCGGGCGCTGCGGCGGCGGACGAGGCGGTCGTGATGCGCTGGTGCGGCGAGGGTGAGCTCGGCACGCTGTGGGAGGCCGCGGGCCTGACCCAGGTGCGCACCGCCCAGCTCGTCGTCCGTGCCGGCTACGCGGGCTTCGACGATCTCTGGGCCCCGTTCCCGACCGGCGTCGGGCCCGCCGGCGCCTACTGCGCGTCGCTCGGGGAGGATCGCCGCGGCGCGCTGCGCAGCGCGGACCGCCGCCGCCTCGGCGTCGGTGACGACCCGTTCGAGCTCACCGCGCGCGCCTGGGCCGTGGCGGGTGTGCGAACCTCCGTCCGATGACGGGCACGACAATTGACGTGACGACCGCGGACGGCGTCGCCGACGCCTATCTGGCCCGCCCCGAGGGTGACGGCCCGCACCCCGGGGTGCTGCTCATCATGGACGCGTTCGGCCTGCGCCCGCGGATAGAGGAGATGGCCGACCGCATCGCGGCCGACGGCTACGTCGTGCTCGCCCCCAACGTCTTCTACCGCGCCGGCCGGGCGCAGGGCGGGCCGGTCCCCGACCTCAGCGCCCCGGACGACCGCGCTGCCTTCTTCGAGTCCCTTCGCCCGCTGATGGACGGGCTCACCCCCGAGCGGGTCGCCAACGACGGCGCGGCCTACCTGGACCACCTGGCCGGCGTGGCTCCGGGGCCCGTGGCGATCACCGGCTACTGCATGGGCGTCCGCGTGGGACTGCGCATCGCCTCCGTGCATCCTGACCGCGTCGCGGCGCTCGGCGGCTTCCACGGCGGCGGCCTGGTCACCGACGGCCCCGACAGCCCGCATCTCTCCGCCGCCGAGCTCGACGCCGAGCTGTACTTCGGCCACGCCGATCGCGACCGGAGCAACACGCCCGAGCAGATCGCCACGCTCGAGGCGACGCTCGAGGGCGCGGGCGCGCGCTTCCGCTCAGAGCTCTACGAAGGCGCGACGCACGGTTACACGATGTCCGACACGGCCGCGTACGACGAGGCCGCGTGCGAGCGGCACTTCAGTGAGCTGCGCGCGCTGCTCGCCAGGTCGCTGAGCTCCTAGACCGGCGGCGGGCGGCGGCTCTTCCGCTTGCTGACGCAGGTGTGGTAGCGACGGGTGCCGCTGACGCTCCTCCCGTCGGCGGCGCTCAGCACGATCTTCACCGAGAAGGCGCCGCGCGGGAGCCCGCGCAGGTTCACGGGAGCGGTCAGGCGTGAGCCGCGCACGACCTTCACCCGCTTCTTGTTGACGAAGACCGTCGCCTTGACCACGAAGCCGCCCTTGATGGTCCGCAGGCGGATGCGGAAGCTGCGCCGCGAGACGCAGCGCTTGACCGACGGGAGCACGGCGACCTCGCCGAACGCCGGGGCCGCCGGGGCCGGGGTGGGCGTCGCGGCCGGCGCCGGCGTCGGGGTGGGCGCCGGCGGCGGGGCCGGCTTCTCGATCACGGTGTAGCCGTAGGTCGCCTTCTTCGCGTTGCCGGCCACGTCGGTCGCGTCCACCGTCAGGGTCCGGGCACCCGCGCTCGAGGTGTCCAGCGGCCTGCCCGCCCCCGTCGACCCGGCGCACGTCGCGACACCGGATGCAGCGGCCCCGGGGTCGCCGCACGAGAACGCCGCGAGCAGCGTGTCGCCGACCTGCGGCTTGGCGTCCGCCGGGAGGCCGGCGAAGCTGACGGTCGGCGCGGTCCGATCGATCTTCACGGTCAGCGAGTGCGGCGACTCGACGTTGTCCACCCAGTCCGTCGACCGGTAACTCAGCGTCGTCACTCCCTCGGCGACCACGGGCACGCTCAGGTGGTCGTCGTCCTCGGCCTGGTTGGTCCCGGACTCGGCACCCTCGCGCGTCGCGTCGACGAACTGGATGCCCGAGGCGCCCGGGGTCGGGCCGTCCGTCGCGTTCAGGTCGACCTTCACGTCGCCGCGGTTCCAGCCCGCGGCGTTCGGCGCCGGCGTGACCGCCGCGGTGGTCTGCGGCGCGACCGCCTCGAGGAAGTGGGCGGTCGCCGACCGCGGAGCGCTCACCGTCAGCGTGCAGGCCGCACCCTGGTTCGCGCAGTCCTCGCTCCAGCCGTCGAACTTGAAGCCGTCCGCGCTGGTGGCGGTCAGCATCACGCTCCCCCCGTTGGTGAAGTTGGCGGTGCACATGGCGCCGCAGTCGATGCCGGCGGGCTCGCTGACGACGGTGCCGGCGCCGGCGGGCGTGACCCCGACGGTGACGGGGAGCACCGGGCTGCTCGGCGCGAGGTCGCAGGTGTTGTCCGCGAGCGTGATCTTCAGCACCCGGTCGGTCTGCGTCGCGTACAGGCAGCCGTCCAGCCCGACCGTGACGAAGTCCCCTCGCGAGCCGTTGGTGAGGACCGTCGAGAGCGCCGGAGGATCGACGCTCAGATCGACCTTGGTGATCTGGCCGTCGGTGCGGTTGACGATGATGAACGGCTGCACGGACGGGTCGGGGTTGGCGGCGAGGCCGATGCCGTCGGCGTTGGGCACCTCGACGAGCGGGGTCTTCAGGCAGGGCGGCGTCGTGCAGTCGGCCGTCCCGGCGACCTTGATGATGTTCGGGTTGGCACCGCGATCGGCGACGTAGAGCGTGCCGTCCTGGGCGACGGTGATGCCGTCGAGGTCGGAGAAGCCGCCGGCGTAGTTCGACGCCGTGGGGGCGGCCCCCGCCGGGTCGGCGATCCGCGTCAGGAACTGCGTGCTGTTGACCGAGGACACGAACAGGTCGCCGGTCAGCGGATCGGTGGCGATGGCGATCGGGGTGGTCACCGCCGCGACGTCGCGCATCTCCGCGCCGTCGAGCGGGTTGATCTCCACGACCTTGTTCTGCGTGGTCAGGCTGAGGTAGAGGCGCCCGTCCTTGCCGAACGCGAGGCCGTGCGTCGAGCCCGAGTAGTCGTTCT
>JAXDIG010000042.1:0-22686 GCA_034664125.1 Thermoleophilaceae bacterium
CACGATGGGACCGCCTGGTACCACCCGAGGCGGCTGACGATCGACTCCGGCGCGGTCGGCAATGGAATCGCCAACCCGGCTCAGGACGTGCTCAACGTTCACTCGACGATGGGCAGCGAGCTCTCCAAGGACCTGCGCATCTACGCGTTCGGTGCAGCGCTGGGGGGCCCGCGGGTGCCGGAGGCGGCGCAGGCGCTCGCCGCCCAGTCGGGAATCCCGAAGGGCAACCTGACCCTGGTCAACCGCCAGGCGACCTATGCGCACAACGACCCGAACTCCGCGGCGCCGAAGGTCAACGCGTTCATCAAGAAGCTGATTCCCTTCCTGCGGTCGATCAGGCAGCGGTAGTCACGACCGATGGTCGGGCGAACGCGCTAGTCCACCCACCAGTCGCGCCGGCCCTCGACGTCTTCGCGCGGGGAGTCGCCGAGATTCGGAGCACCGATGACGAGGATCTCGAGGCCGTCAGGCCCGGCTTCGTAGCCCCGCCATGTGCCGGGTGAGACGCGCACCGCGTCCCACTCCTCCAGCTCGACGATCTCGTCGTCGAGCTACATCCGCCCGCTCCCGCGCAGGACCACGTACACCTCCTCCTGCGTCTTGTGCGTGTGCCCGTACGGAAAGCGATAGCCGGGCGGGACGCGCTGGTACCCCAGGCCGGATTGCTCGAGCTCGAGCGCCTCGGTCGCCAAGCGGAACTCCAGGTCCGGCGCGCCGTCGAACTTGGACCCGAGGTCCTCCAGGTCCTCCTTGAAGTTCCTGAGCGTGAACGGCACGGTCGCAAGCCTACGGTGCCCTGGCTGGGGTCGCCGATCTGATGCGTCAAGCCCCGCGGTGCCAGGTTCCTTCCCGGCGGCGCGCCGGCCAAAGTCCAGCCTCGCCCCGACTCGCACCTCCCCGAACGTCCCTTCGGGGCCGTCGGCGTCGCCTGGCCTCAGACCGTGGCGGAGCGAGCCGGAGGCGAGCGGACTGGAGCGAGCGCAGCGAGTGACGAAGGTCTGGGGACAGGTGACGGCGACGGCCCCGGCCGCGCGACTCGGGTGGGAGAGGCGCACGCCCGAACCGCTCATGTCGCCTCGCGCACGACGTTGCGGAGCGGCTCGCCGCGAGCGAAGCGAGCGAGCTGCTCGGCCGCGAAGAGCACCGCCCGCTCGGTCGCGGCCGCCGTGTCGCCGGAGCTGTGCGGTGTGATGGCCAGCGCCGCCTCCCAGAGCGGATGCTCATCGGGAAGCGGCTCCGGGTCGACCACGTCGAGCACAGCGCGCAGCCGCCCGGACTCCAATTCGTCGACCAGCGCGCCGGTGTCGACCACGCCGCCGCGACCGGCGTTGACTAGCAGTGCTCCGTCGCGCATCCGAGCAAGCAGCCCGGCATCGAACAGCCCTGTCGTCTCGGGCGTAAGCGGGGCGAGCACCACTACCGCGTCGGCCCGCTCGACCAGGCCGGGCAGCTCACCGGTGGCGTGGACGCCGTCGCGGGCATGGCGGGCAACGCCGATCACCGTGACGCCGAATGGCTCCAAGCGTCGTTTCACCGCCTGCCCGATGGAGCCAAATCCCACGATCAGCACCGTCGCGCCCTGCAACTCGAGCGGCACGGTGTACGACCAGCGACGGGTGCGGGCGGCCGTGAACTGGCCATAGGCGTCGCCCAGCAAAGCACCGACCACCCACTCGGCCACCGACGCGTCGCGCGTTCCGCGCGCGTTGCAGAGCGTGGCCCAGGGCGGGACGAACGCCTCGATCCAGTCCGTGCCGGCCGATAGCGCCTGCACCACCCGCAGCGGCTCGAGCCGCGGCAACGCGTCGAGCGTCTCGCGGTCGTCCCAGTCGGGTACCACGAAGGCGGCGGCATCGCGCCCGTCCGGAAGCCGCCGCACCTCCACCCCGACCGGGGCGAGCTCGACGGCCACGTCGAAGGCGTGCGCGGTGACGGCGGCGATCATGCGCGCCGCACGCTAACGCCCGCGGCGGCGCGGGAAGCGCGGGACCGCTACCTAGTGCGGTGCCGGGAGGGCCCGCTGGTCGTCCGGCTCGGATGGCGGCGCCCCGCGCGTCTGGATCACGATCGCGACGATCACGATCGCGCCGCCGACGAGCGTGAGCGTGGTGGGGCGCTCGTCAAGGGCGAGCCACACCCACACGGGGCCGAGGACCACCTCGAGCAGGGTGATCAGGCCCACCTGCGCGGCCGGTATCAGCCGCGCGCCAACGGTGAGCAGCGCAAAGCCGAGCGCGATCTGACCGATGCCGAGCGCCGCCAGCCAGGCGAAGTCAGCGCCGCCGATCTCGCCGGGACTGGCGAAGGGAAGGAAGACCGCGACAAGGATCGCCTGCGAGACGCAGGTGGCCGGCGCCATCGAGACGTCGTGGCGCCAGCGCGTGATCACGATCATCAGCGCGAAGGCGAGCGCCGCGACGAACGAGAGGCCGTCGCCCGCGAGGCTGCCCTCGCCCGGGGCGCCCAGCATGAGCGCGACGCCGGCCAGCGCCACGGCCATCGCCACGACCGTGCGCCGCGTGATCGGCTCGCCGAGCGTCACCCGGGCCAGCAGGGCGGCGAGCACGGGCGCGACGGCCAGGATGAACAGGACGCGTGCGACGCTCGTGTGGTTGAGCGCGGCGATGAAGCTGCCCGACGCGGTCGCGACGCACAGCGCCACGGCCACGCCCGCAACCCCAACGGACCTGAACGCCTGCAGCACGCGGCCACGGTCGACGACAGCGACATAGGCCAGCAGCGCGACACCCGCGAACACCGCGCGGCCGGAGACCTGGGTGGACGTGTCGACGGTGACCTGGCGCTGGAGGACGCCCGCGGTCGACCAGGCGACCGCGGCGAGCGCCACGTAGATCTGTCCGCGCCGTTGGCGACGCGACCCCTCGAGCGCCACCGCCGCCGTAGTCACGCGGTCAAGTGATAGCGAATGTCGCGCTCACCCCAGAACCACCGAGCCCGCCACCCGCAAGTTCCCGGTTCCCGGCGATACTGATGCCGTGAGTGAGCGCAACGTGCTCGGCGGGCCGCTGGAGCCCTGCAGCAGCGACCCCGTGACTGGGTTCTTCCGGGACGGCTGCTGCCGGCCGGACCCCGACGGCGTGGGAACGCACCTGGTCTGCGCCGTGGCCACCGCGGAGTTCCTCGAACACCAGCAGCGCATCGGCAACGACCTGAGCACCCCCCGGCCGCAGTACGGCTTCCCTGGGCTGGCACCGGGAGATCGCTGGTGCGTCACGATCGCGAACTGGCTGCGCGCGTACGAGGACGGCGTGGCGTCGTTCGTGGTCCTGGCGTCGACGAGCGCGCGTGCGCTGGACACGGTGCCGCTGGCGGCGCTCAAGGAGCACGCCGTCGACGTGCCGGCCGATCCGCGCGAGCTCGCGGACTGACCGCCGTTAGGGTTGCGCGTGCGATGGCTGCGGATCCCGCTCAGACGGTTCTGGTCACCGGCGGCTCCGGCTTCCTCGGCGGCTGGTGCGTGATCGAGGCGCTGCGCCGCGGCTACGCGGTGAGGACTACGGTCCGCAGCCTTTCCCGGGAGTCGCAGGTTCGAGCCGCGGTCGGCTCCGAGGTGGACCCCGGCGATCGCTTGACGGTGCTCGCCGCCGACCTCACCAGCGACGAGGGGTGGCCGGAGGCGGTCGCGGGCTGCGACTACGTCCTGCACGTCGCCTCGCCGTTCCCGCCCAAGCAGCCCAAGGACCCTGACGAGCTGATCGTGCCAGCCCGCGAGGGAACCCTGCGGGTCCTGCGCGCCGGCTTGGACGCCGGGGTGAAGCGGGTCGTCGTCACCTCCTCGGTCGCGGCCATCAGGCTCGGCGAGGGTGCGGCCGCCAGGCCGCTCGACGAGCACGACTGGACCGATCCGGACAGCCCGGGGCTCACGCCCTACGTGCGCTCGAAGACGATCGCCGAGCAGGCGGCGTGGGACCTGGTCCGCGAGCGGGGCGAGGAAGAGCGCCTGTCGGTGGTCAACCCCGGGGCGATCGTCGGGCCGGTGCTGAACGACGACCTCTCGTACTCCCTGCAGGCGGTCCAGCGGCTCTTGGAGGGCACGCCCGGGATCCCGAGGCTGGGCTTCAGCCTCGTCGACGTCCGAGATGTCGCCGACCTCGAGCTCAAGGCGATGACGGCGCCCGAAGCAGGCGGCGAGCGCTTCATCGCGGCCACGCAGTTCCTCTGGATGGCCGAGATCGCCGCGATCCTCCGCGAGCGTCTCGGCGAGGCGGCATCGAAGGTGCCCACCCGCACGGTCCCGAACCTGCTCGTGCGGGGCATGGCGCTGTTCGACCCCGGCATTCGCTCCGTGGTCGACGGACTTGGGAAACGCACCGAGATGTCGTCGGAAAAGGCGAAGGGATCGCTCGGCTGGGCGCCCCGGCCGATCGCGGACACGATCGCGGAGACCGGCGAGAGCCTGATCCGTCATGGCGCGGCCGCCCCCGCCGCCGCGTAGCCGTTTGCGGGCCGCCGACCGATGAGCGGTGCGTACTGGCCGCGACCGTGGACCTGCGAGGACGGCGGCCCGCTGCGCCGCTGTTGCGCGGACGGCGTGCCGGGCCTCGGGATTCGCCCCGGCGAGCGCCTCGAAGTCGTGGCCGCCGTCGACGCCTTCGCGACCGACGTGCTCGTGCGGCGCGAGCCCGGGGAGCTGTATGCGCTCCGTCACGACATCCCCGTCCGCCGGCCATTGGCGACACCGGTCGAGGGCTGGGTGGAGCGCCTCGACCCCGAGACGCTCGCGGTGACCGGATCCACTCCCCGGCTGCCGGGTGGCACGTACTGGCCCGGGGGGATCGCCGCCCACGCGAACGGCGAGCTCCACATGGTCTTCGGGCGCTGGGTGCATCGCCTCAGCTCCGACCTCGAGGTGCTGGCGTCCCACCGGTTGCCGGTCGCGCGCCCCCATAACTCCTTCGTCGTGCTCGACGGCGGTGAGCTCGTGACGAAGGACTGCGATGCGCCCGCCGGGCTGGAGCCCTCGACCGTTTCGGTCCTGGACCCGGTGACGCTTCTCCCGGTGGCGCCGCCGCTGCGGCTCCCCGAGCCGTCGATCGCCCGGCTGGCGGCGGACGGCGAGAGCGTGCTCGCCGTCGGGACGACCGTCGTGTTCCGGCTACGGCTCGACCGCGACGCCGGGCGCCTCACCATCGACGAGCAGTGGCGGCCCTCCTATGGGCCGGCGCCCGGACGCAGCTACGGGTGGGACCCCGTCATCACCGCCGAGCACGTCCTCTGGATGGACAACGGCCGCAACCAGACCGATCGCACGATGCTCGGCACCGGCGACTCGCCGGACCCGGTGCGGCTCTGGTGGGCGCGACGCGACGACGATCGCGCCGTGCGCTCGGTGGAGATCAGCGGACTGCCCTTCGGCACCGAGTCCAACCCACCGGCGTGGGACCCGCACGGCGGCGTTGTCGTGGCCTACGACGCGGGCAACGCCGTCTTGCGCGCCTGGCGGCTGATCGGCGACGACCTCGAGCCGCTGTGGCGTCGCGACGGGTTCGCCCACGCGGGCCATCTCATCCTCTACCCCGACAGCCGGGAGCTCGTCGCCCAGGACTGGAAGGACAACGCGACCCTTCGCCGGCCGCTCGTGCGGCGCACGCTGCAGCCGGCCCTCCAAGTGCTCGCCCGGTCCGCCGCGGTCCGCCGCGCCTCCCTGCGAACCGGCAGCGATCAGCTCGTCGTGCTCGACCTCGACACCGGAGCGGACAAGGCCCGCGTCGACGTGCCCTCACCGAGCCAGGCGTTCCTGTTCCCCGCCCCGGGCTTCGCGCGCGACGTCTACTACCAGTCGCTCACGACCATCGCGCGAGTGGCGGTGGTCGGTTCGCGCGCCGGCTGAGCGGGCCGCCCCAGCGTTCGACTAGCCGCCGTCGCCCCTCGCGCAAACCAACACTTCGGTGCCGGCATGCTCACGCGCATGGTGCGGCGGAGCCGCGCCTTACCCCGGTCCCACCTCGGCCTTGATCTCGCAGCGGTCGATTGAGGCGCGCGTCCCCGGCGTGTCCCCCGGGTCCATCCCGTCGAGTGCACCCTCCGATGCCGACATGTCGTCGGCCGTCTCGAAGAGCTGGATTACGACCGCGGTGCGCTGGTCCGGGTCGTGGAGAATCTGGACGGCCTTGGCCGGGATGTCCACGGGCGGTCCCTCGCGCGCCTCGATCTCCTCCAAGCGCCCGGCCAGGTGATCCGGATCCACGTCCGTGAACCTAACCACGCGTGCGTACATGGGTACTCCTTTGGTCGCCGGTGAGCAGAACCTACATGGTGGCTTCGGTAGTTCGCGCATTGCGACCGCGCGCGTACGGTGGCGACCACGGTTGGGCGCGGCGCCGCCGGGGACGGCCGCGTTCGCCAGCACGACCTCCACCGTCGCAACCTACACGCACCAGCCGTCCCCCCAACGTCCCTCGCGGGGCTGGCGCCGGTCGCCGGTCCGCAGACCGTGGCGGAGCGAGCCGGAGGCGAGCGGACTGGAGCGAGCGCAGCGAGTGACGAAGGTCTGGGGACAGGCGACCGGCGACGGCCCGGCACCGCGGCCCGGGCCCTAGGCGCTGGGACGATGCAGATCCGCGCTGGAGACGGCGCCGCTCTCGAACGCCACCCGCATCAGCTCCGCGCGCTTCTCGTTCTGCCCCAGGTCGTCCAGGCCGAAGCGCTGGAAGAGCAGGCGCAGGTGGGTCTTCACCGCTGCGACCGACAGGTGCAGCTCGTCGGCGATCTGCTGGTTGGGTGCCGGCCGCGCGAACGCGTCTCCCTCACCGAAGGGGCGGCACAGGGCGACCAGCACTCGCTGCTGGGCGGGCGAAAGCTGGGGCGCGGAAACCACGCTGCCCGCGTGCACGGTGCTCGCGCGGGAGTGAGCCGACGGGCTGCGGAACACGAGCACCGTCGTGCCGAGCCGCAGCTCGTCGCCATCGCGCAGCCGGCGCCGGCCCACCACTCGGTCGCCGTTCACGAAGGTGCCGTTGCGGGAGAGCCCGTCGTCCGCGACGAGCCAGCCCGCCCCCGCGCGGCGCAGCTCCGCGTGCAGCCCCGACACCTGCGCATCCCAGCCCAGATCGATCTGCGCCTCGTCGTCACGACCGATCGTGACCTCGCGGGCGTCGTCGGCCAGCGGCGCGATCCGCTGCGCGCCACCGCCGTCCCGATAGACGAGGAACGGCGTGCCGCGCCGCTCGGCAGCGATGCGCTCCTTGAGCTCGGCCGGGCTGGCGAGATGCGGACTCCGGGGAGATTCGGACATGGGCGCCGCGGTCGAAGCCCTACCCCGAGCGCTCGATCAGCTCGACGCGGTAGCCGTCGGGGTCGCGCACGAAGCAGATCCGGGAGCCCTCGGTGCGACCGCCGGGACGGTAGGGCGGCTTCTCGGGCTCGATGCCCTGCTGAGCGAGGCCCTCGAGCGCGCCCTCGAGGTCCTCGACGGCCAGCGCGATGTGGTTGTAGCCCGTGCCCAGGTCGTACGAGTCGACGCCGTGGTTGTAGGTCAGCTCGAGCACCGGATCCTCGTCCGGCATGTTCATGAACACGTTGATCGCCTCGTCGCCGATCGGCATCCGCCCGGTTTCCTGGAAACCGAGCTTCTCGTAGAAGGCCACGGAACGGTCGATGTCCCCGATGCGGTAGCAGGTGTGGAGGTAGCTGGGCATGGCGCGAGGCTACCGGCCCCGATGAGTTTGGGGGCAGCGCCGCTAGAGCTCGGGATCGACCTCGTAGTAGTCGCTGGCGTCCGCCGCGTAGACCTGCTTGATCGTCTTCAACCCCGTCGGCGGATCCAGCGTCCCCGCGGCGATGCTGATCGTGTCGCGGTCGGGCGCGTCCCAGAACAGGCTCGAGCCGCACTCGCCACAAAAACCCCGGCGGGCATGAGCGTCGCTCTCCGGGCTGTCGATCCAGCGCAGCCCGCTGTCCGAGACGAAGCGCAGGTCGTCGCGACCAACAGCAGTCGCCGCACAGACGTGCCCATGCCAGCGCCGGCACTCCACGCAGTGGCAGAGGGTCACGTCACGCAGCGGCCCGGACACCTCGAACGACACCGCACCACATAGACAGCGACCGGAGGCCATAGCCGGGGAACCTACCCCGCCGCACCCGCGGGTGGCCGACAAAGCACACTTTCGTGCCCCGAGCGCCAGCGAGGGTGCGCGAAAGGAAATTTGTCGGACAGGACCCGCGGCCACGCGGTCCGGACCCAAGCGAAAAGCGCCCTAGCCGACCTCAGCCTCTTCGCGCCCCTGCAACCGATCCCGCCCCCGCTGCACCGCGGCGATGAACTTCGTCAGGTTGACCTCGAGCGTGTTCAGGATGTCGTCCGCGTAGTCCTCGGCGCCGAGCCGGATCTCGCGCTCCCTGGCGCGTGCGTCCTCGATGATCTCCTCGGCCTGGCGCTCGGCCTGCTTGACGATCTCCTCCTCGGAGATCAGCCGAGCCTGCTCGTCGCGCGCCTCCTTGATGATGCGCTCAGCCTCACGCTTGGCTTCGGCGAGCATCTCCTGGCGCTCTTTGACGATCCAGCGTGCCTGCTTGATCTCCTCGGGGATCGTGGCGCGCATCTGGTCGAGGATGTCGTAGACCTCTTCCTTGTCCACGCGCACCTGATCCGTCAGGGGGACGGGCTTGGCGTTGTGAATCGTGTCGTCGAGCTTGTCGATTAGGACGAGTACGTCCATAGGCGCTTCCTCAGTTCGCTACCGCTGCAATTCTTCCTTCAAGCGCGCCGCCACGCGGTCTGGCACGAGCCCGCTGATGTCGCCGCCGAACATGGCCAGCTCCTTGACCCCACTGGAGCTTAGAAAGCTGAACTGTGGCGCCGACATGAAGTAGATGCTCTCGATCTCGGGCGCCATCTTCCGGTTGAGTTGGTTCATCTCGAACTCGTACTCGAAGTCCGAGATCGCCCGCAGCCCCTTGACGATGGCCTTGGCCCCATGCTCACGGGCGAATTCGACGAGCAGGGTATCAAAGGCTTTTACCTGCACATGCGGGTATTCCGCCACCTGCTCCTGTATGAACGAGACGCGCTCGGCCGCGTCGAACACGGGCTTCTGCTTGCGCACGGGGTGATCGACCACGCCCACGATCACGTTGTCGAACACGTTCGCGGCACGACCGATGATGTCGAGATGGCCCATCGTGATCGGGTCGTACGACCCGGGACAGACCGCGATGCCCCCGTTTCGCTCAGGCGCCATGGATGGCGATCCGGGTATCGCCGTACGTCCGCTCGGTGAGGAGCGGCAAAGGCAGTTCGAGCGGGTTGCGCTTGTCTGATTCGGTCACGATTCGTGCGTGTTCTGCGATGAGCGCGGGCAAGCGCTCGGCGAGCGGCCCTGCCAGGCGGGACGCGGAATCATATGGAGGGTCGCAGAACACGAGGTCGAACGGTCCGTCCGCGCGGGTGAGGAAACGCAGGGCGTCCTGGCGCGCCACGCGCGCATTGACCCCCAGCGAGGCGAGGTTGCGCTCGATCGCGGCCGCCGCTCGCGCGTCGCGTTCGACGAACACCGCGCTGCCGGCGCCGCGAGACAGCGCCTCGATCCCGAGCGCTCCCGAGCCGGCGTAGAGGTCGAGCACCCGGGCGCCTTCCACGTCGCCCAGGATTGAGAACAGCGCCTCGCGCACCCGGTCGGCGGTCGGCCGCGTGCGCGTGCCGCGAGGCGCCTCCAGGCGCCGCCCCTTGAAGGTCCCGGCGACGACCCTCAAGCGCTCTCGAACGCCGTGCGGCTCATGCCGGGATCGGATCCAGCTCGGAGCCGAAGTGGGCCACCACGGCCTCGCGCAGCAGCGCGTGCTCGGGCGCTTCGAGGCGTGGGTCGTCGAGCAGGATCGCGTCGGCGCGATCGCGCGCGCGCACCAGCAGCTCGGTGTCCTCGGGCAGCCGCGCCACGCGAAACTCCGGCAGGCCGTGCTGGCGCGTGCCGAGCACGTCGCCGGCCCCGCGCAGCTCGAGGTCCACCTCGGCCAGCCGGAAGCCGTCGCGCTCGCCGGCGATCGCCTCGAGCCGGGGCAGCTTGGGGTCGCCGAACACGACGCAGACCGACGCGTGCTCGCCGCGGCCCACGCGACCGCGCAGCTGGTGGAGCTGGGAGAGGCCATAGCGCTCCGCCGCCTCGATCAGCATGACCGTGGCGTTCGGCACGTCGATGCCGACCTCGATCACGCTGGTGGCCACGAGCACGTCCGCCTCGCCGCGCGCGAAGGCCTCCATCGCCGCCGTCTTGCGCTTGGAGGGCATCTGGCCGTGGATCAGCTCGACCCGCAGCCCTTCGAACTCGGTGGTGCGCAGCCGCTCGTACTCGACCGTGGCCGCCTTCGCCTGCAGCGCCTCCGACTCCTCCACGAGCGGGCACACGACGAAGCACTGGCGCCCGGCGCCGATCTCCTCGCGGATGCGCTCGTAGGCGCGCGCCCGGGCACGGGCGCCGTCCACAACGAACGTCTCGACCGGGCGGCGGCCCTTCGGCAGCTGGCGCAGCACGGTCGCGTCGAGGTCGCCATAGGCGGTCAGCGAGAGCGTGCGCGGGATCGGAGTGGCGGTCATGTGCAGCGAATGCGGCACCAGCCCCTCGGGCGCCTTGGCGTCCAGCGCCGAGCGCTGTCGCACGCCGAAGCGGTGCTGCTCGTCGACGACCACCACCGCCAGGTCGCGGAACTCCACGGCGGGCTCGATCAGGGCGTGCGTGCCGACGACGAGCTGGAGCTGGCCGCTGGCGAGCCGGCTGAGCAGGTCGCGCCGGCGCGCGGCGGTGGTCGAGCCCGTGAGCAGCTCGAGCGGGATCGTGCCGCCCAGCAGCGAGTCGAGCGTGCGGTGGTGCTGCTCGGCGAGCGTCTCGGTCGGCGCCATCAGCGCGGCCTGCGCGCCGTTCTCGACCGCGCGCAGCATCGCCTCGAGCGCGACGACGGTCTTGCCGGACCCGACCTCCCCCATCAGCAGCCGCTGCATCGGGCGCTCGCCGCCCAGATCGGCGTCGATCTCCCCCATCGCCCCGATCTGGTCCTCGGTGAGCGCGAACGGCAGCGACCAGCGCCACCGGTCCACCACCACCCCGCGCGCAGCGAGCGCCCGCGCCCGCCGGCCCTCGCGCCGGGCGCGCCGCCGCCCCGCCACGGCCAGCTGGAGCAGGAACAGCTCCTCGAAGGCGAGCCGCCGGCGCGCGCCCTGCTCGTCCTCCTCGCGGTCCGGGAAGTGGACGGCGGCGAGCGCGGCGGGCCGGTCCGGCAGCGCCTCCGCCACGCGCAGCGCCGTGGGCAGCGGCTCCACCGCAGCGAGCATGCGCGGGTAGGCCTCCCACATCAGCTCGCGCAGGCGCGCCGCCGTGATGCCCTCGGTCGCCGGGTGGACGGGCACGAGCCCGACGGTGTGAACGGGCGGACCGCCCGAGTCGCCGCCGAACTGCTCGAACTCCGTGACCCAGAACTCGCCGCGCCGGCGCAGCTTGCCGTGCAGCAGCACCTGTGAGCCCTCGCCCAGCTGCCGGGCGATCCAGGGCTGGTTGAACCACACCGCGACGAGCGGCCCGCTCTCGTCGAACACGCGCGCCTCGACGCGCTTGCGGCGCCGGTCGCGCATGGGCTTGACGGTCACGCCGCGCACGGCCACCGCGACCGTCGCCTCCTCCCCCACGCCCAGTTCCCCGACCAGCCGCACGTCGCGGCGGTCGCGGTGCGCGTGCGGGAGGTGCTCGATCAGGTCGCCCCAGGTCGCGATGCCGAGCCGCTCCAGCGCCTTCGGGCCGTCGATCGGCTCGGCGAGCAGGCTGGGCTTCGGATAGGAGCGGACCGGAGCGTCGGGCGGCAGCGGCTCCTTGGAGGCAAATCGCGTCGGGCGCAAGCAGCCGGCTCGGCCGGCTGCCCGCGGTTGCTCTATTCCGCGCAGAGCAGCCACCACCACGCGGGCTGACCGCCCTCGTGGTACTCCACCTCCACGCCCGCGGGGGCGTGCGCCTCCACCCCGGCGCGGTCGAGCGGCGGCTGCTCGCCCGCAAGGCAGGTGAGCAGCTCCGCGCCGTCGGCGATCTGCGCGAGCGTGGCGGCGAGCGTCTCCGCCGGGTCGCCCCACGCCACCAGCTCGCCGCCGGCGTAGCCGACAGCCTCGCCGGCGCTGAAGCGACCCTGGGCGTCGTCGCGCGCCGCCGGGGCCACACCGCCCAACCGCAGTGCCTCCGCGGCCTTGTGGACGACCGCCTCGTTGGCGTCGCTGCCCTTCGTGGGGTCGAAGGCGAGCAGCGCCGCCAGGCCCTCCTGCGGCGCCGTGGTCGGCACCACGCGCGCCGGCTTGTCGGACAGCTCCGCCGCGCGCTCCGCGGCGAGGATCACGTTGGGGCTGTTCGGCAGCACCAGCACCTCGACGCCGGGGGACGCGTGGATGCCCGCCAGCAACTCGTAGGTCGAGGGGTTCATCGTCGCGCCACCGTTCACCACCAGCACTCCAAGCTCCTCGTAGAGGCGCTTCACCCCCGACCCGCTGGCCACCGCCACGACCGCGCAGGCCGGTCCGTCGGTCACCGCGTTCTCGCCGGACAGCCGCGCGCTGCGCTCGGCCACCTGCTCGTGCATGTCGGCGACGTCGAAGCGCGACACCTCGCCGACCGTGTCGAACAGGGCCACAGCCCGATCGGGCTCGTCGGTATGGACGTGCACGCGCAGGGTGCGGTCGTCGCCCACCACCAGGACCGAGTCGCCGATGTCCTCGAGCAGCGCGGTGAAGCGGCCGGCCTCGAGGCTCTCCCCGGTGACGGCGAAGTTGGTGCAGTAGCGGAAGCTCGACGACTCGTGCTCGGGGCGGTGCAGCGCCGCGGGGGCGTACTCGTGCTCGAGCTGCGGCGCCGCCGAGCCGCGCAGGCCCGCGAGGCAGCCCGCCAGGATCACGGTCAGGCCGTACGCGCCTGCGTCGACCACGCCCGACTCGCGCAGGATGGCGAGCTGCTCGGGGCCGCGCTGCACGGCCTCCTTGCCGGCCTCGAGCGCGTTCTCGAGCACCTCGGCGAGCAACTCGTCCTGCTCCTCGGCCGTCGCGTCGGGTCCCAGCCGGCGCGTGTCCATGTGGGCGAGGTCGTGTGCCACGCGCGCGGCCATCGCGCGCACGGCCGACAGCATCGTCCCCTCGGCAGGGTCGCGCACCGACGCGTACGCGGCGTCGGCGGCGCGCGCGAGGGCGGCGGAGACGAGGATCGGGTCGACCAGCTCGCCCGGCCGCGACGCCAGCTCCTCGGCGGCGCCGCGCACGATCTGCGACAGGATCACGCCGGAGTTGCCGCGCGCGCCCAGCAGCGCCGCGCGCGCGACCGCGCTCACGATCTCGTCGCGCCCGCTGCCGTCGAGCGGCTGCCCGTTCAGGCCGCTGAGCTCGTCGACGACGGCCCTCAGCGTGAGCGCCATGTTGTCCCCCGTGTCGCCGTCGGCGACGGGGAAGACGTTCAGGTCGTTGACCTCCTGCCTGCGGTTCTCAAGCTCCGCGAGCGCGGCGGCCACGACCCGCCGGAAGCGGACCAGGCTCTCGTCGGGCACGGGCACGTTGTACAGCCTACGGCGGCGGGGTTGCCGGCCGGGGGGCGACTCAGACGTGCTTGGTGACCTTGCCGGCCTTCAGGCAGCGCGTGCACACGTACTCGCGCCGGGGCGTGCCCCCGACATCGATGCGGACCTTCTGCAGGTTCGGGTTGAAGCGCCGCCTGGTGGCCACCATCGAGTGGCTGCGGCTGTTCCCGAACGCCGGGCCCTTCTTGCACGAATAGCAGACCTTTGCCACGGCGCGTCAGGGTAGCAGCAGGTCGCGCGCCGCCTTGAGCGCTTCGTCCACCTCGGCGCGGCTTACGTCGAGGTGCGTCACCGCCCGCGCGCGGCCGTCCGGCGTGTCGCTCAGCTCGACCGCGTGCCTCGCCATTCCCTCCACGAAGCCCTCGGGGGCGGAGAAGATCACGATGTTGGTTTCCGGCGAGATCACCTCGCAGCCCAGCTCGGCCAGCCCTTCGGCGAGCACCCGGGCGTGCTCGTGGTCCTCGGCGAGGCGATCGACGTTGTGGTCGAGCGCGTACAGGCAGCCGGCGGCGACGATGCCCGCCTGGCGCATCGCTCCACCCATCTGCTGCTTCCAGCGCCAGCCCTCCTCGATCAGCTCGGCCGAGCCGCACAGCACGGCTCCCACCGGGGCGCCGAGGCCCTTCGTGAAGTCGAGCCAGGCGGTGTCGAAGCCGCCGGCGTACTCGGCAGCCGACACACCGGAGGCGACCACGGCGTTCATCAGGCGCGCGCCGTCCATGTGCGTGCGCAGTCCGTGCTCGCGCGCGGCCTCGAGCACCTCGTGCACCGACTCGAGGGGCCAGACGCGGCCGCCGCCCATGTTGGTGGTCTGCTCGACCGAGACGACCCGCGAGCGCGGCATGTAGCGGCTGTCCGGCCGAATCGCCGCGCGCACCTGATCGCCGGTGAAGATGCCGCCATCCCCGTCGAGCGCGTGGATCATCAGTCCGGCGTTCCACGCCGGGCCGCCCGCCTCGGCGATGATCGGATGGGCCGCGCGGTCGAGGATCAACTCGTCGCCGCCCGGCCGGGCGTGGAGGCGCAGGGCGATCTGGTTGCACATGGTGCCGCTCGGAAGGAAGAGGCCCGCCTCGTGACCGAGCAGCTCGGCCACACGCTCCTCGAGCCGCCTGGTGGTGGGATCCTCACGCCGCTGCTCGTCGCCCACGTCCGCCGTGGCGATGGCACGCCGCATGCCCTCGCTGGGGCGGGTCTGCGTGTCGCTGTAGAGGTTGATCACCTAGCGGCCCAACAGGCGCCGCAGCTCCGCCATCCGCAGTACCGCCTGCGCGGCGTCCTCGCCCTGGTGACGCTTGCCGCCGCCGGCGCGCTCCAGCGCCTGCTCCATGTTGTCCACGGTGAGCACGCCGAACGCGCACGGCACTCCGGTCTGGAGTTGCACGGCCTGGATGCCGCGGGCCGCTTCCCCGCTCACGTACTCGTAGTGGTCGGTTTCCCCACGGATCACCGCACCCAGGCACACGACGCCGGCGTAGCGCCCGGACTCGGCGCAGTACTTGGCTGCCAGCGGCAGCTCGAACGCACCGGGCACCTCGTGCACGTCGATCGACGCCCCGGCCTCCGCGAACACCCGGGTCGCTCCCTCCACGAGGCGGCGCGCGAGGTCCTGGTAGAAGCGACCCACGCAGGCCGCGTAGACGTCCGGGGCGCTACTCACGGGTGCGCCGCGGCGCGGGGCCGTGCCCGTAGACGTCGGCGTCCGCGGCCGCTCGGGCCCGGTCGCCGACCTGCTCCTCGTGGATCATCTCCTCGTCGAGCGCCAGCCCCTGGTGGTGGAGCAGGTGCCCGAGCCGCTCCTTCTTCGTGCGCAGGTAGTCGCGGTTGTGGTCCCCGGGGGCGTGCTCGATCGGGATCTGATCGGACACCGACAGCCCGTAGCCCTCGAGGCCGACGATCTTCTTCGGGTTGTTCGTCAGCAGGCGGATCGAGGTGAGGCCGAGGTCGACCAGGATCTGCGCGCCGATGCCGTAGTCGCGCAGGTCGGCGGGCAGGCCCAGCTCGAGGTTGGCCTCGACGGTGTCGCGGCCCTGCTCCTGCAGCTTGTAGGCGCGCAGCTTGTTCAGGAGCCCGATGCCGCGGCCCTCCTGCGCCAGGTAGAGCAGCACGCCCTGCCCCTCCTCCTCGATGCGCGCGAGCGCGTCCTCGAGCTGCTGGCCGCAGTCGCAGCGCAGCGAGTGGAACACGTCGCCGGTGAGGCACTCGGAGTGGACCCGCACCAGCACGTCGTCCTGCCCGTCGACCTCGCCCTTGACCATCGCCACGTGGTGCTTGTCGTCCACGAGCGAGCGGAAGCCGAACACCGTGAAGTCGCCGAACTTGGTCGGGAGCTGCGCCTCGGCCACGCGCTCGATCAGCTTGTCGTGCAGGCGCCGGTAGGCGATCAGGTCGGCGACGGTGATCATCTTGAGCCCGTGCTTGGCGCAGTACGCCTCCAGGTCCGGCACGCGCGCCATCGTGCCGTCGTCGTTCATCACCTCGCAGATCACACCGCTGGCGTTGAGGCCGGCGAGCCGCGCGAGGTCGACTGCCGCCTCGGTCTGGCCGGTGCGCTCCAGCACTCCCCCGGCCTTCGCCTTGAGCGGGAAGATGTGGCCGGGCTGGACGAGGTCGCGGGGCCCGGAGGCGGGGTCGATCGCCACCTGGATCGTGTGAGCGCGGTCGTGCGCCGAGATGCCGGTGGTGATGCCCTCGCGCGCCTCCACCGAGACGGTGAAGGCGGTCTGGAAGGGCGACTCGTTCTTCGCCGCCATCAGGTCCAGCCCGAGCTCGTCGCAGCGCTCCGGTGGCAGCGCCAGGCAGATCAGGCCGCGCCCGTGCATCGCCATGAAGTTGATCGCCTCGGGCGTGGCGAACTGCGCCGCCAGCGTGAGGTCGCCCTCGTTCTCGCGGTCCTCCGCGTCGCAGACCACCACCATGCGGCCGGCGCGGACGTCCTCCAGCGCTTCCTCGATCGGGCTGAACGGGCTCATACCTTCAGCTTCTCCACGTACTTGGCGAGCACGTCGATCTCCAGGTTGACGGTCCTCCCGGGCTCGGTCGAGCCGAGGGTCGTGCGCTCGAGCGTCTCCGGGATCAGGGACACCTCCAACGTATCGTCGTCCACGGCGCTGACCGTGAGCGACACGCCGTCCACCGCGATCGAGCCCTTCTCCACCACGTAGCGCAGCAGGTCCGGCCCGGCGGCGATCCGCACCACGCGCGACAGGCCCTCCTCGCGCACCTCGGAAACGGTTCCCGTGCCGTCCACGTGCCCCTGCACCATGTGGCCGCCGAGGCGGTCGCCCGCGCGCAGCGGCAGCTCGAGGTTCACGTCGTCACCGCCCGCCAGCGGCCCCAGGGAGGAGCGCCGCAGCGTCTCGGGCATGACGTCGGCGGCGAAGCCCTCCGCGGTCGGGTCGACGGCCGTGAGGCACACGCCGTTGACGGCGATCGAGTCGCCGGCCGCCAGCTCGGCCGCGAGCGGCGTGTCGACCTCGAGCCGCCCGTCGCGCAGCGATCGGACCGTCCCCGTGCCTGCAACGAGTCCCGTGAACACGCCTACCACTCTTTCAAGCGCGCAACGATCAGGACGTCGTCGTCGAGCCGGTCGACGTCCACGTGCAGCGCCCGCGGCGCCCCCGCGATCTGGTCGATGCCGATCCCCTCGACCGCGGTGCGCGCCTCGCGGCCACCCGTCATCAGCGGCGCGATGAAGATCCGCGCCTCGTCGATCTCGCCGGCCTCCAGGAAGGCGCCGGCCAGGTGCGGGCCGCCCTCGAGCAGCAGCGACTGCACCTCGCGGGCGCCGAGCTCGTCGAGCGCGTGCTCCACCCGGGCGCGCTCGTTCTGGCCCGTGGCGACGATCACGTCTACCCCGGCCGACTCGAGCGACTGAACCGACGTGCGCGAGGCGGCGCGCGAGCAGACGACCGTCACCGGCACTTCGGCCACGCCGCGCACGAGCTGGGAGGACACCGGCAGGCGTGCCTCGGAGTCGAACACCACGCGCCGCGGCTGGCGAGCGACGCCCTCGATGCGGGCGGTGAGCTGCGGATCGTCGAACAGCGCCGTGCCGATGCCGACCGCCACGGCGTCCGACTCGGCCCGCCAGCGGTGCGCCCGGGCACGGCTGAGCTCGCCGGAGATCCACTGCGAGTCACCGGTCACGGTGGCCACCTTGCCGTCCAGCGTCATGGCCGACTTGAAGATCACCAGCGGCCGGCCCGTGCGCGCGTGCTTGCGGAAGGGCTGGTTGAGCAGGCGCGCGGCCTCCGCGACCTCGCCGTCCACCCACACCACGTCGACGCCCTCGTCGCGCAGGATCCCGGGACCGCGGCCGGAGGCCTTCTTGGTGGGGTCGTCGGAGGCGATCACGACACGCGCGATCGACGCGTCGAGGATCGCCTGGGTGCAAGGCGGGGTGCGGCCCTCGTGGCAGCAGGGCTCGAGCGAGACGTACATCGTCGCGCCGGCCGGGTCCTCGCTGCAGTCGTCCAGGGCGGCGCGCTCGGCGTGCGCCTGGCCGGGCGGCTGCGTGATGCCCTCGCCGATCACGCGGCCGCCCTTGACGACGACCGCGCCGACCATCGGGTTGGGGCTCGTCTGCCCACGGGCGCGCTCGGCGAGCTCGATCGCCCTGAGGAGGTGCTTTGTGTCGTGCTCTGTAAGCGCCATGGGAGGCATGGTTGACTCGACAATCAACGATACCTCAGGGGTTGCGCCGTTCTGGCTAGCGTTCCGCCGCGTGCACCGCCTGATTCTGGCCGTGATCCTCGTGGCGGGCTTCGGCCTGCGCGTGTGGCACAACGACTACGGCCTGCCGTTCGTCTACTCGATCGACGAGGCGTCGCACTTCACGAGCCGGGCGGTCGAGATGTTCTGGCAGGACCTCGACCCGGGCTACTACCAGAACCCGGCTGCGTACACGTACCTGCTCTACGGCACGCTGAGGGTGCTGTACGGGCCGCTCGGGTTCCTGTTCGGCCTGCCCTACGGGAACGTCACCGACCAGTTCGACAAGGACCCGGCGCAGATCTGGATCATCGCGCGCACGCTGGCGGCGGCGCTCGGCATGGCCGGCGTCGCGGCCACCTACGCCGCCGCCAGGCGGCTGTGGGGAGTACGCGAGGGATTGGTCGCCGCGGCGGTACTGTCCTTCGCCTTCCTGGCCGTCGCCTACTCGCGCGTGGCGGTCACCGACGTGGGCGCGCTCGCCGGCGTGGCGCTGGCGCTGATGTGGTCGGTGCGCGCCGCCGACGAAGGGCGCACGCGCGACTACGCGCTGGCGGGCGCCGCCGCCGGCCTGGCGATCGCCTTCAAGTACACGGCGGGCCTGGTGCTGCTGCCGCTCGCGATCGCGGCGGCCGCCCGGCTGCGCTCCGACCGCGCCCGACCGGTCGCCGGGCTGGTCCTGGGAGGCGTGGCCGCCGCGGTCGTGTTCGCGCTGCTCAACCCATACCTGTTCGGCTCGCTCGGGGACTGGTGGGGCGACCTGCGCGACCAGGCGGACGTGGCCGCCGGCGACGCGAAGCCCGGCCAGCAGCCGGGCGGCTTCTCCTACTACCTCGACAGCCTCACCTGGGGGCTCGGTCGGGCCGGCATCGCGGCGGCGCTGGCGGGCGCGGTGCTGGTGCTGCGACGCGACCTGGTGCGCGGCCTGGTGCTGGTGGCGCTGCCGCTCGCGCTGTTCGCCTACCTGGCGCTGCAGTCGCGCTACTTCGGGCGCTGGCTGCTGCCCGCGTACCCGGCGCTGGCGATGCTGGCCGCGGTGGCCGTGGTGCGGGTCGCCGAGCTGCTGCCCGGGCGCCGCCGGCAGCTCGCCGCCACCGCCGCGCTCGCCCTGGTGGTGATCGCCCAGCCCCTGCTGGCCGACGTGCGCACCGCGCGGGTGCTCGGGCGCGAGGACACCCTCAGCCAGGCGCGCGACTTCCTGGACCGGCACTACCCGCCCGGCCTGCGCGTGTCGATCGAGCCGGCGGTGCCGGGGCGCTACTTCCGGTCCAACCCCGAGGGCCGGATACCCGCGTGGCTGTCGCGCTGCCCGCGGTTTCCCGGCTGGACCGAGCGCGGCTGGTCGTACCTGGCGGCCGGCGGGCGGCGCGTGTGCGACCAGTACAAGCCGGGGCTGTTCGTGCGGCCGGACGGCGGCGTCCGCGCCTCGGCCTACCACTCGGTGCTGGGGCCGGAGGTGATCGACGACTACCGGCTCTACGGCTACTGCCTCGTGATGACCGTGAACGTGGTGCGCGACCGCGCGCTCGAGACGGGCGACCCGCGCGCCCGCGCCTACTACCGGCGGCTGGAGCGCGAGTCCGACCCCGTGCGTGAGTTCAGCCCCTACAAGCCCGGGGCCGACCCCGTGCCGTTCAGCTTCGACCTCTCCTACAACTACTACCCCGGGGCGTACGAGCGCCCCGGCCCGACGGTGCGCATCCATCGCCTGCGCGATTGCCGGCAGGCATACGGCCCCCCGCTGATCCGGATCCCGAAGGCGGTTGAGCCCGAGCCGTTCAGTTGACCCGGGCGCAAACAGAAGCGGTAACGGCCGCGTGGGCGCCGGCGCCCGGTCCCACCCTCTATCGCCGCAGTTGGCCGGGGCCCTGCAACGCCGCACGATCGCTACCTGAACGCCCCCAGCGCCCGCAGCGAGTAGTGCTTGAAGAGGCCGAACTTGGTGCCGGGCGGGGGCGCCTCCCAGTCGGTCGCGTACTTCGCGTACATCAGCCCGCGGTCCGGCCACCAGGTGCCGATCGGCAGCGGGCCGCCGTTGCACGCCCCGGCGGAGTAGCCGGGCCGGTTGATGTACATGTACGCGTCCACCATCCCGTTCGCGGTGTCCGTGGTGGGCGCCGGCCCGAGGCCGCGCAGGCCGGGGTGGCACCAGACGTTGATCGTGCGCCAGATGTGCTTCGAGCGGTTGATCCATTTGCGGTAGTGGATCGGCCCGCGGCCGTTGTAGCTCGTGTTGACGATGAAGTGCTTCCCGCTCGTGAGGCGCGAGATCTCCAGGCCGTGCTGGATGTTGTAGCGCGTCCAGTCGTGATGGGTGACGTTCAGCATGAACCCGCGCACCTTCGAGACGCCGATCGCGCGGAGCTGCTTCGCCGTGCGGCTGGCCGGCTCCCAGTCGGACGCGCCGGCCTCGAGATAGACCGTCGCGTTGGGCAGCTGCGAGAGCACGTCCACGCCGTGGCGCAGCATGCGCAGCCGATCGTCTCGGCGCGACCGCGCCAGGCAGTCGATCGTCCCCAGCGAGTCGGGCTCGAACGCGATCACCACGCGCGCGTCGCCGACCGCCTGCGCGAAGTCGTCGTACCACTTCATCGTGCGCCTGTCCTCGGCGAGGCCCCCGGCCAGGTAGTCGGGACCGCAGGCGCGGCCCTGGTGGCGCATCACGACCATCATGGGCACCGAGCCGGGCTGGTCGCACTGGACGCGGTCGAGGAACCCGCGCACCTTCTTCTGCATGCGCGGACGGGTGAAGCGGCCGAACCAGCGGAAGCGCGGCTCGCGGGCGAGCCTCCAGATCGCGTCGGCTCTGCCGGTCTGGCCGGCCCGCTTCCAGCGCGCCCACTGCATGTAGGCGGGCTCCATGCGGTCCACGAACCACTTCGTGCCCATCAGCGGGTTGGGCGCCGCGGGGTCGGCGGCGCGCGGGTCGAGCTCGTGCGGGTAGAGCTGAGGTCCGGGCGGGTTGTCCTCCACGCACTTCGCCCAGTCCTCCGGATAGTCGCCGACAGGCCCCCGCGGGACCGTGTCCGGCGCCGCGAGCAGCTCGGGCGGGACGAGCCGGCCGACCGGGTAGCCGGGAGGGGCCTGAGCCGCCGCCGCCGAGGCCGGGACAAGGGCAGCGAGCAGCGTCAGGAGGGTGAGTCGGCGGCGAAGCATCTCTACTTGTGATCGGCACGGAACCCGGGGCTTTGAGGATCGGAACCCGAACCCGGACACACTTGGCGGAGAGCCACAAGGCGTTCGCTAGCCTCCGCGCCCGCATGCACGTCAACCGCCGCCGGTTCCTCCAGGCAGGCGCCGCCGGTGCGGCGGGTGCTGCGCTGCTCCCGGCGGCCGGGTGCTCGATGGACGAGACCGGCTCGCGCAAGCACATGAACGTGCTGCTGCTGATCATCGACAGCGTGCGGCCGGACCACGTCGGCGCGTATGGCTCGCCGCAGGTGCGGACGCCGCACATCGACGCGCTGGCCGCCCGCGGGGTGCGCTTCAACCGCGCGTTCCCCGAGGCGATGGTGACGATCCCGGCGCGCCGCTCCATCTTCACCACCAAGCGGATCTTCCCGTACCGCGACTGGAAGCCGAACCCGGAGCTGGGGACGAGCCCCGGCTGGCTGCCGATCGACGACGTCGAGCACACCTTCACGAGCGAGTTCAAGCGCCACGGCTACTGGACCGCGCAGGTGTCGGACAACCCGCACCTCGGCTTCACGCGCGCGTACGCGCCCTTCCGCCGGAGCTTCGACCACTGGAAGTCGATCCCGGGGCAGGCGGGCACGTTCAAGCCCGCGAGCACGGTGTCCCTGGAGACGGTCTACGAGTGGCTGCCGCCGTTCCTGCGCGACGAGCGCTACGTGCCGGGCATGCGCGAGTACCTGGCCAACTCGGGCGCCGGCGTGCGCGAGGACGAAACCTGCGCGGCGCGGGTCTTCACCGATGCGATCGACACACTCGACTCCGCGCGGTTGCGCCAGCCGTTCTGCATGGTGGTCGACTGCTTCGACCCGCACGAGCCGTGGAGCCCGGTCGAGAAGTACATCCGCATGTACAGCGACCCCGGCTACACCGGAGAGAAGATCGGCGTGACGCGCTACGGCTTCGCGCGCAACTTCTCGGAGGCGCAGTTGCGCGAGCTGCACGCGATCTACGCGGCCGAGCTCACCCAGACCGACCACTGGCTCGGCCGCTTCATGGACCGCTTCTACGCGTCCGGCCTCGCCGACAACACGGTGATCCTGTTCCTGAGCGACCACGGCTACCTGCTCGGCGAGCGCGGCTACACCGGCAAGGTGCCCTCCCAGCTGCACCCCGAGCTGGCGCAGGTGCCGTTCGTGATCGTGCACCCGGACGACAAGGCCGCCGGGAAGACCAACACCTACTTCACCTCGACCCACGACGTGGGCCCCACCCTGCTGTCGCTGGTCGGGATCA
>JAXDIG010000043.1:0-26084 GCA_034664125.1 Thermoleophilaceae bacterium
GCTCGAGCACGATGCGGGCGTCGCCTTGCGGGATCACGATCGGCGCCGGCAGCAGCACCTCGTACACGCGCCAGTCGTCCGACTTCCAGCGCAGCCGCAGGTAGGGCAGGCCCTTCTCGATCAGCGCGCGCTCCCCGTACGAGCTCTTGTCGGGCTTGGCGCTCGGCAGCGCGACGTAGCGCACGGCGTTGTCCGCCAGCCAGCTGGCGTAGGTGAGCCGGTTGATCTGGCCCTTGTAGAAGATCGGGTTCAGACCCGTGTCGAGCTGGCGCAGCCAGCCGCGCGCCAGCGGCACCTCGGGCGCGATCTCCGCGCCCTCCCAGTGGCTGCGCGTGAAGGGGATCTCGATGCGGCGCTGGTCGGGCAGCGTGTAGAGGAACTGCCGCAGCGGCTCGAAGTAGTCGGACTTGGCGGCCGGGTCCTCGATGTACTTGATGACGTCGCGCACCGCTGGCGACCACTGCCACAAGGCGAGCGATGCGAAGCCGGCGGCCAGCAGCGGTGCCAGCCATAGGCTGCGCCAGATCGGCCGCCCCCAGAGCGCGCACAGCATGACCGGACCGCCGAACAGCGCGCCCAGGCGCACGGCGTTGCCGCCCATCGGCGTCTCCAGCGGCAGCGCGAGGGACGCGCCCAGCCCGTACAGGATCAGGCCCGAGCGCAGCACACGCTGATCGCGCGGCAGCAGGACCGAGCAGATGATCGCGAACGCCGGGATCGGCAGGTAGGCCGAGAAGGGGAAGGGCGCCCAGCCGCCCTCGGGGAAGGCCCAGGACAGGAACGCCGGCGGGACGAACGCCGCGGCGGCGATCGCGAGTCCCTCGAGTCGCTTGGCGCGGTCGCCGTTGGCCGCGAGCGCGACCGCCACGCCGGCCATCGCCAGGAAGAGCCCGGCCACCGGGCTGCCCAGCGGCGAGAGGATCGCGAACACGATCGCCCACGCGTAGCGCCGGCGCTGGAGGGCTAACAGCGCCGCCAGGGCGAAGGCCACGCCGATCGCGAACGGCAGGCGGGAGGTGAACAGCAGCGTGGCGCTCCCGATGCCGAACCAGATCGAGCCCCAACGCGCGCTCTGCTCGCCGAACGCGCCGCGGGCGAGCGGACCGAACAGCGCCGCGCACGCGACCGCCGCCAGCGCGAGCGCGACCGGCGGGCTCAACAGCCAGGCGAGCGGGGGCGAGATGATCGAGTACGCCGGCGTGTGGTGGCCGCCGTACCACTGCCCGTTCCAGATCGTGAAGCCCTGCTGGCCGAACAGGTCGGCGCGGAACGTGTGCGCGGCCAGGTCGACGGTGCGCGGCTGCCAGATGAGATAGGCGATCGCGAACAGGACGGCGATCGCCACGGGCGCCACGTGCCACCAGTCGAAGCGCGTGTGCCACGGCCCCGACGGGGGACGATCGCGCGCGAAGCGCCCGCGGCGACGCGGAGCTTCCCGGCGGGCAGGGGCGCGCGGTGGCGCCGTGGTAGCGGCGCGGAGCACGGCGAGGGGAAGGCTACTTGACGAAGGCCGCCACGCGGTCGATCAGCTCCGGCCGGTCCAGCCACGCGTAGTGACCGGCGTCGAGAAGCTCGAGGCGCGTCTCCCCGCCGAGCGCGTCCGCGAGCCGCTGGCCGAACTCCGCGCCGATGTACGGATCGCGCGTGGGCCACTCCACCAGCGCCGGGCAGCGCAGCTCGCCGAGACGCTCGCCGTGCCGAGCCAGCACCTCGGGCGGCGAGGCCCGGTAGAGCTGCAGCACGGCCCGCTGAGTGCCGTGGTCGAACTCGTGGAAGGCGCGGTCGGCGATCTCCGCGGGCAGCGTGCGGCGGAAGCCGAAGCGGGTGGTGAACCCCATCAACAGCTCGCCCAGCAGCGGCGTGCGCCAGGCGCCCGCCACCCGATGCCACTGGTAGCCGGGCACGAATGGCACCACCGAGGTCAGTACCAGCCGCTCGATGCGCTCCGGCATGCGCTGCGCGAAGGCGAGCCCCACCGCGCCCCAGTCGTGCATCACCAGCGTCACCCGGTCCAGGCCCGCCTGGTCGCAGAAGGCCTCGAGAAAACGGTCGTAGCCGGGGATCGTGTAGTCGAAGTCGCCGGGCTTGTCCGAGCGCCCGAAGCCCGGCAGGTCCGGCGCTATCCCGCCCGTGCGCGAGAGGAACGGTTCCCACTGCCAGCCGGCGGCAGGTACCCCGTGCAGATAGAGGATCGGGGCGTCCCCGGCCTGCCGCCACAGAACGTCGACGCCGCCGATCTGCGTATGGCGCTCCGCAATCTCCACCGGGCGGTTCATACCATCCGCGGCCATGGCCGACCGTCGCAGGCTGCGCACGATCACCGACCGGCTCGCGAAGGAGTACGGCCGGCCGGCCCTGCGGCCGCACCGTGCGCCCGTCGACGAGCTGGTGCTCACGGTGCTCTCGCAGAACACGAACGACCGCAACCGCGACGTGGCCTACTTCCGCCTACGCGACCGCTTCCCCTGGTGGGACGCGGTGCGCGAGGCGCCCGTCGAGGAGATCGAGGACGCGATCCGGCCGGGCGGGCTCGCGCCCACCAAGTCGGTCCGGATCAAGCAGATCCTCGAGGCGATCGGCGACGACGACCTGCTCTGGCTCGAGCACGCCCCGCTCGACGAGGCGCGCGCGTACCTCTGCGCGCTCCCGGGCGTGGGCCGCAAGACGGCCGCCTGCGTGCTGCTGTTCTCGTTCGGGCGCCCGGACGTGCCGGTGGACACGCACGTGTACCGCGTCGGCGGGAGGCTCGGCCTGTGGCCGCCAAAGGCGCCGCTCGACAAGGCGCACGACGAGCTCGCGCGCCTCGTCGGCGACGACGGCGAGTTCGCCTACGAGGCGCACGTGCTGCTGATCCGCCACGGGCGGCGCACCTGCGTGGCGCGCGCCCCACGCTGCCCCGAGTGCCCGCTGCGCCGGATCTGTCCCGAGGGCCGGCGGCGGCTGGCCCGCGTATGAGCAACGACTCGCTGCGCCGGCTCTCGGAGCTGGCGCTGATCGGCATCTGCAGCGTCTGGGGACTGACCTTCGTGATGGTCCAGGACGCCATCGAGCTGCTGCCGACGATGGCCTTCCTCGCCTACCGCTTCATCCCGGCGGCGCTGATCGTGGCGCTGGTGTTCGCCGGAGCGCTGCGGCGGCTGCCCGCGGCCGGCTGGCGCGCCGGCCTGCTGATGGGGGTGTTCCTCTGCGCCGGCTACGTCTTCCAGACGCTCGGCCTGGAGGAGACGACCGCGTCGAACGCCGGCTTCATCACCGGGATGTTCGTGGTGCTCACGCCGGTGATGGGCGCGATCTTCCTGCGCGAGCGCGTGCCGGCGCTGGCCTGGATCGCCGCCGGGGTGTCGGCGCTCGGCCTCTACCTGCTGTCCGGCGTGGGCGGTGGCCTCAACCTGCGCGGCGACGGCCTCGTGCTGCTCGCGGCGATCGCGCTGTCGGCCCACATCCTCGCCACGGCAAGGGCGGTCCGCCACTACGACGTGGGAGCCCTGCTGGCGGTGCAACTCGGGGTGTGCGGTCTGGTGCCGCTGGCGATCGCCGCCGCCGGAGGCCAGCTCGAGGTGCCGAGGGGAGCGACGGTCTGGTCGGCGCTGATCGTGACCTGCCTGGTGGCGAGCGCTCTCGGCTTCTTCGTGCAGACCTTCGCCCAGCAGCACGCGCCGCCCGCCCGAACCGCGCTGATCCTCGCCTCCGAGCCCGCCTTCGCGGGGCTGTTCGGCTGGCTGCTCGCCCACGACCGCCTCTCCGCGACCGGCTGGCTCGGCGCCGGCCTGATCATGGTCGCGATCGTCGCCGTCGAGGCCACGCCGCGCTTCCGGCCCCCGCGGCCGCTGCCGGAGGGCTGAGGTGGCCCGCGTCGTCGAGCGCTTCGGCCCGGCCCTGCTCGCCGTCCCATTCCTGATCGGCATCGCCGTGCTCCGCGGCCTGACCGTGGAGATCGACACGTTCCACGGCAGCGACGCGGCCCTCTACCAGCTCCCGACGATCCTCCAGTTCCGCGAGGGCCTCCACTTCTCGGACTACCCCTCGGCGCAGACCCCGCTCTTCCACCTGGTCATGGCCGGGTGGGGCAAGCTGGTCGGCTTCGAGCTCTGGAAGCTGCGCCTGCTGAACGTGGCGATCTCCTACGGCGCCGCGCTCGCGCTGCTGCGCCTGCTGCGGCGCACCTCCTCGCTCGGCGCCGTGCCGGCCTTCGCCCTGACCCTGGCCTTCGCGCTGTCGCCGTACTTCTTCGGCGCCTCCTTCACGCTGCTCACGGACAACCTCGCGATCCTGTTCGCGCTGCTCGCTCTCGAGCGGGTGCACCGATACACGCAAGACGGCTCGCTGACAGCCTTTGCCACCGCCTGCCTGTGGACCGGTGCCGCCGTGCTCACGCGCCAGTCGTTCCTGTGGCTGGCCGCTGTCCTGGGCATCCTTCTCGTACTGCGCGAGCTGCGGTCGCCAGGACGGCTGCTCGCCGGCGCGGGGCTGCTGGCCGTCGCGCTCGCGCCGCTGGCCGCGCTCGCGATCCAGTGGAACGGGCTCGTGCCCCCGAGCGCCGACCCGGCCTCGTGCGGCCTCTGCACGGACCGCCCCGGCTTCGGCCGCGACACGCTGACGTTGCGCACCGTGGGGTTCACCGTCGCGCTGCTCGGCGTGTACGCGGCCCTCGTGTTCGGCCCCGGGGTCGCGCGCCGCTTCAGGGAGACGCCGCTCCGGCCGCCCTGGGCGCTGCTCGGCGCCGGGGTGGCGGTGGGCGCGGCGCTGCTGCTGATCTCGCCACTCGAGTACACCCCGATCCGCGTCGGGCTGCCGGGCGACGCGGGCTACCTGTGGCGCATCTCGGGTCACCTGCCCACGGTGCTCGGCTCGTCGCTCGCCTTCTGGGTGGCCGTGCCGACCGGCGCCGCGGCCGCCGTGCTGCTGGCCATGCGCGCCGGCTGGACCTCGCTGGCGACGGTGTACCTGGCCTGCTTCCTGGCGGTGGCGCTGCCGGTGGCGCTCGTGTACCAGAAGTACTTCGATCCGTTTGCCCTGCTGGCGGTTGCGCTGTTCGCCCGCCCGCCTGACTTTCGCGTGCCCCGCGACTACGCGGGCGTGGCGCTCGTGTGCGCCGGCTCGGTTGCCTACGCGCTCAGCTTCGCCGGCTAGCCGGGCTTGACCGCGACGGCGTCGATCACGAAGATCAGCGTCTCGTTCGGAGCGATCGCCGGCGGGTATCCCTGGGTGCCGTAGGCGAGCTCCGGCGGGATCGTGAGCATGCGCCGGCCGCCCTTGCGGATGCCGACGAGCCCCTTCTCCCAACCCTTGATCACCGGGGGCCGGCCCCCGAGCACGACATCGAAGGGCTCCCCCCTGTCCCACGAGGCGTCGAACTCCTGGCCGGTGGAGAAGGCCACGCCCACGTAGTCGACCGTCAGCGTGTCGCCCTTCTTGGCCGCCGGGCCCTTGCCCTTGACGATGTCCTCCTTGACGAGCTTGCGCGGCGGCGAGCCGGTCGGCTTGGGGATCACCGGCTTGACGGCGGTGTCCTTCAACGCCTCGCGCTGAGCCGACGGACTGGGCTCCTCGGCGGTCTTGGACTGCCGCTCCTTCGTCTCGGCGGCGGGCGTGCCGCTGTCGTCGTCGCCGCACGCCGGCAGCACGAGCGCTGCCAGCAGTGCCGGCAGCGCGATCAGGCATGGGACGCAGCGGCGCATCGGCGGCGGAAGCCTAACCTAAGCCGTTGAGGGCTGAGCAGCCTTCTTCACATCTGCCATAATCTCGCTTAGATTTCTTTCGAGTAGAACCCTAAGCAGCAAAGGAGCAGTTACGGATGGGCAAGACGATCGGTATCGATCTGGGCACGACCAACTCGTGCATGGCCGTGCTCGAGGGCGGCGAGCCCACCGTGATCGAGAACGCCGAGGGCGCGCGCACCACTCCCTCGGTGGTCGCTTTCACGGAGGGCGGCGAGCGCCTTGTCGGCGCACCGGCCAAGCGTCAGGCGGTCACCAACCCCGAGAACACGGTGTTCTCGATCAAGCGCTTCATGGGCCGCAAGGAGGCCGAGGTCAAGGAGGAGGAGAAGATCGTCCCGTTCGAGGTCGTCGCAGGCCCGAACGGTGACGCGCGCGTGAAGGCGGGCGGCAAGGAGTTCGCGCCGCCGGAGATCAGCGCGATGATCCTCCAGAAGCTGAAGGCCGACGCCGAGGCCTATCTCGGCGACAGCGTCGACGCGGCGGTGATCACCGTCCCCGCGTACTTCAACGACGACCAGCGCCAGGCCACCAAGGACGCCGGCAAGGTCGCCGGCCTCGACGTCAAGCGGATCATCAACGAGCCCACCGCGGCCGCGCTGGCCTACGGGCTCGACAAGGAGGACGCCGACCACACGATCCTCGTATTCGACCTCGGCGGTGGCACGTTCGACGTGTCGGTGCTCGAGATCGGCGACGGCGTGTTCGAGGTCAAGGCCACCGCGGGCGACAACCACCTGGGCGGCGACAACTTCGACAAGGCGATCGTGGACTGGCTCGTCAGCGAGTTCAAGAAGGCCGAAGGCGTCGACCTCTCCCAGGACAAGATGGCTCTCCAGCGCCTCTACCAGGAGGCCGAGAAGGCCAAGACCGAGCTCAGCTCGGCCCAGGAGACTCAGATCAACCTGCCGTTCATCACGGCGGTCGACTCGGTGCCCAAGCACCTCAACCAGCGCATGACCCGGTCCAAGCTCAACGAGCTCACGGCCGACCTGCTCGACCGGGTCGTCGGACCCACGAAGCAGGCTCTGTCCGATGCAGGCGTCGAGGGCGGTACCGGCATCGAGCACGTCGTCCTGGTAGGCGGCATGACGCGCATGCCGGCCGTGCAGGAGAAGGTCAAGGAGCTGACCGGCAAGGACCCGCACCGGGGCGTGAACCCGGACGAGGTCGTGGCCGTGGGAGCGGCGATCCAGGCCGGCGTCCTGGCCGGCGACGTGAAGGACGTGCTGCTGCTCGACGTCACCCCGCTGACCCTCGGCATCGAGACCAAGGGCGGCGTGATGACCAAGCTGATCGAGCGCAACACGACGATCCCGACCCGCAAGTCGGAGATCTTCTCCACGGCTGAGGACAACCAGCCGAGCGTTGAGGTCCACGTGCTCCAGGGCGAGCGCGAGATGGCCGCCTACAACAAGTCGCTCGGCAAGTTCCAGCTGACCGGCATCCCGCCGGCGCCGCGCGGCATCCCGCAGGTCGAGGTGACGTTCGACATCGACGCGAACGGCATCCTCAGCGTGGGAGCCAAGGACCTCGGCACGGGCAAGGAGCAGAAGATCGAGATCAAGTCCGGCTCCGGGCTCGCCGAGGACGAGGTCGAGCGGATGGTCGCCGACGCCGAGACACACGCCGAGGAGGACCGCCGCCAGCGCGAGCTGGTCGAGGCCCGCAACACGGCCGAGAACGCCGCGTACCAGGCCGAGCGGCAGGTCAACGAGATGGGCGACACGCTCGACTCGTCCGCCAAGGAGGAGATCGAGGCCGCCATCAAGGACGTGCGCGACAATCTCGAGTCCGACGACGTGGCGCTGCTGAACGCGAAGACCGAGGCGCTGCAGGCCGCCTTCCACAAGGTGTCCGAGCAGATGTACGCGGCGGCGCAGCAGCAGGCGTCGGCCGGCAACGGCACCACCGCCGACGCCTCGTCGGCGAACGGCTCCGCCGACGAGGAGGAGGTCGTGGACGCCGAGGTGGTCGAGGGCGACGAGAAGGGCTAGTCAGGTGTTCGAGACCCCAGACAACGGCCCCGTCCCCGAGGAGGAAAGCATCCGTGCGCATCCGGCCGAGCCGGATGCTTCGGCACAGCGCATCCGTGCGCATCCGGCCGAGCCGGATGCTTCGGCACAGCCGGTCACCTCGCGCGACGAGGCGGCCGAGCCCTCCGGCGAAGAGGATCCGGCCAACGAGAAGCGCATCCTCGAGGAGAAGGAGCAGGCCGAGAACAGCGTGGCTCCGAGCACGGCCGAGGACCCGCTCGCGCAACTTCAGCGCGAGCGGGACGAGTACCTCGACCTCGCCCGCCGGGCGCAGGCGGACTTCGAGAACTACCGCAAGCGCGCCGCCCGCGAGGCCGCGGCGGCGGGTGAGCGCGCCAAGAGCGGGCTCGTCCGCGAGCTGCTGCCGATCGTCGACAACCTCGAGCGGGCGCTGGCATCGGCGGGCGACTCGGAGCGGCACCTGGCCGAGGGCGTGCAGCTCGTGCACGCCGAGCTGCTCGCCGTGCTCGAGCGCAACGGCATCGAGCAGTTCGACCCGCGCGGCGACCGCTTCGACCCGGGCGAGCACGAGGCGCTCTCCATGCGCGCCGAGGACGGCGCCGAGCCCGGCGTGGTGCTCGACGTGATGGAGAAGGGCTACCGCTCGAACGGCAACGTCCTCCGTCCGGCCCGCGTGGTCGTGTCCGGCTAGCGCCATGCCGGCCGTGAAGGATCCATACAAGACGCTCGGCGTCGCCAAGAACGCCACGGACGACGAGATCAAGAAGGCCTACCGCAAGCTCGCGCGCGAGAACCATCCGGACCGCAACCCCGGTGACGCGGCGGCCGAGGATCGCTTCAAGGACATCCAGGGTGCCTACGACATCCTGTCCGACCCCGAGAAGCGCAAGGCGTACGACTCTGGTGGCGGCATCTTCGGCGCCGGGCCCGGAGGGTTCGACCCCGGCGCATTCCGGGGCAACTTCGGCGGCTTCGGCGACATCATCTCGGACCTGTTCGGAACCGCCGGACGCGGTGGTCCCGCCGGGGCGCGCCCGGAGCGCGGCCGTGACCTGGAAACCGACGTGCACGTTTCCTTCGAGCAGGCGATGGAGGGCGCGCAGGTCCCGGTTTCCGTGCCGCTGTCGGCCCCCTGCCCGACCTGCCACGGCACGGGCGCCAAGCCGGGCACGTCGCCCACGATCTGCTCGCGCTGCCAGGGGCGCGGCGTGGAGGCCGAGTCGCAGGGCCTGTTCTCGATCTCGCAGCCCTGCCGCCAGTGCGGCGGCACGGGCACGGAGATCAAGGACCCGTGCTCCACCTGCGAGGGCAGCGGGCGCACGCGCCAGGTCAAGCGCTACCGCGTGAACATCCCGGCGGGCGTGCGCGACGGCAGCCGCGTGAGGCTCTCCGGTAAGGGCGAGGCGGGCCCGCGCGGCGGGCCGGCCGGTGACCTCTACGTGGTCACGCGCGTGGGCGAGTCGCCGATCTTCACCCGCAAGGGAGACAACCTCGAGGTAGAGGTCCCGATCACGATCCCGGAGGCGATCCGCGGCGCGACGATCGAGGTGCCGACGCTGACCGGCACCAAGCGCATCCGCGTTCCCCCGGGCACCCAGCACGGGACGGTCCAGCGCCTGCGCGGCGAGGGGCCGCCCAAGCTCGGCGGCCGCGGCCGCGGGGACCTCCGCTACAAGCTTCAGATCGATGTGCCCAGCTCGCTGTCGCGCGAGCAGAGCGAGGCCGTGGACGACCTGGCCGCGGTGATGGACGGCAACCCGCGCGAGCGGCTGCTCTCGCAGAGGCGATGACAGTCGTAGGCGCCAACCCGGACAAGCCGGACGGCGCCCGCGGCGTCTACATGATCTCGGTGGCCGCCGAGCTGGCCGGCATGCACCCGCAGACGCTGCGCATCTACGAGGCGCGCGGGCTGATCACGCCGAAGCGCTCGCCGAAGAACACGCGCCTCTACTCGCAGGACGACGTCGAGCGCCTGCGCCGCATCCAGGCGCTCACGACCGAGCTGGGGATGAACCTGGCGGGGGTGGAGAGGGTCTTCGAGCTCGAGGAGGAGATGGACCGCATGCGGCGCCGCATGCGCGCGGTCGAGCGCCAAGCCGAGAGGGTGCAGCAGGAGCTGCGGTCGGAGATCGCCCGCGTGCGTCGCTCGATGAAGCACGAGCTGGTGCTCTACCAGCCGCCCTCGCGGTCGCTGGTCGGCCCGGGCGTGCGCGTCCCGGTCAGGCGCCCGGCCCGCTAGGGCTCGCTCGCCGCCGCGCGCACCAGGTCGAGCGCGACTTCGGCGTGGCCTTCCGCCGCTCCGGCCTGGACCGCTGCGGCCAGTGGATGGCCCGCCGCGGTGGAGTCTTCCGCGAGCCGACTCAGCTCGCGGGATTGCCGCCGCTGCTCGCTCGCCCCGGACCGCCTGTACACGGCCGGGTCCCAGGTGAGGGCCAAGTCCCGCACGGTGTCGAAGGCCGGCCTGCGCGCGGCGGGGTCGCCCGGCTGTGCGTCGTCGATGTGCACGAGCCCCTCGCTGAGGTACTCGCCGTAGAGGTTGTCGCGCAGCGTGACGAAGACCTGGTCGGCGCCCGCGTGGGCGAGCAGCGGAATCGAGTCGCGCAGCAGGGCGGCCTGGGCCGCGCCCCCCGACGCGGCGTCCGTTCCGCGGTAGGCCGGGTCCCACTGGAAGGCGGGGTCGGCCGGATAGCCGTGCTCGGTCACCCAGATCGGGCCGTCGAAGCCGTGCCGGGCGAGTAGAGCCCGCCAGGCGGTGAGCCACTCGGGCAGCTCGCGCAGCTCGTTGCGCAGGCGCAGGCGCAGGTGCACCGCGGCGATGTCGAACGCGTGGACGGCGTCGGCGCCGGGGGTGGCCAGCACGCGCTCGATCCACTCGTGCTCGCGCGGCCGCTCGACGCCGCCGAAGACCACCTGCGCCTCAGGGGCGCGTGCCTTGATCGCGTCGTAGGACGCGCGCAGCATGCGCGCGTAGTCCTCGGCGCTGCCGGTGAACGCCCAGCGCGCGTCGGGCTCGTTGACGATCTCCCAGTGATCGATAGACCCGCGCGCGTGGGCGGCGACCTCGCCGGCGAGCCGCCCCCACTCGGCCGGGTCCCGCGGCGCGCAGATCGTCACCTTCGGGGGCTCGCGCTTCGGACAGTCGGAGAGCCAGGCCGGCGTGCCGCGGATGATGCCGAGCAGCCTCACGTGGTGGCGACTGGCGAGCTCGACCATCCGGTCGAGGTGACTCCAGTCGGGATGGTCGCGGCTGCCGGCGGCGTCGAAGATGCCGTGCAGCTCGACGTCCACGCGCACGTATTCGGCGCCGCTGGCCTCGGCCTCGGCGAACAGGCGCTCCTGCAAGGCCTCAGGCGTGCAGCAGGTGAACAGCTGGGCGGCGGCGGAGACGGGCGGCTCGCCGGCGGCCGGACTGGCTGCCGCGCCCACGTAGACGACGGCAATGAGGATGAGCAAGCACTTGGCCATCTCCCGCCGGAACGGTAGGGAGTGGGAGCGCCGCGCGCCGAAACTGGCGATATCCGCCGTTCGGGGGATACTGGACGGCGGACTCATGGAGGAGAAGCGCTCCCGCAGAGCGGCCTGGCTCGCCGCGCTGGTGGTCTTGCTGCTCGCAATCGCGGGCGGCGTGGCCTTCCTCACCCTGGGCGGAGAGGAAGAGGCGAAGGCGCAGACTGTGCGCTTCCAGGCGCCCACCGACAGCGGCCCGGACCCGTTCACAAAGCCGGTGGAGCGGCGCGGCACCAAGCGCGTCGAGGTCGGGTCGGGACCGTTCGGCGGCACAGGGTCCGACCTGGTCTGCGACCGCGAGCTGCTGATCCGCTCGCTGGCCGCCCAGCCCGAGCGGCTGTACGAGTGGGCACGGGTCCTGGGCGTCACGCCGACCGAGCGCGGGGTGGCCAGGTACATCCGCAAGCTGCGTCCCGTGACGCTCACGCGCGACACGCGCGTGACCAACCACTCGTTCGTGGACGGCCGCGCCGTGGCGTTCCAGTCGATCCTGCAGGCGGGCACGGCCGTGCTCGTGGACCAGGACGGCGTACCGGTTGCGCGCTGCCGCTGCGGGAACCCGCTCCTGAAGCCCATCTTCATCCCCGAGGCCGACTGCTTCGGGTGCCCGCCGAACTACACGCCTCCGCCGCCCTGCAGGTACTACGACTACAACGATCGCGACTACGACCGCTACGGCGATGCGTACTGGAAGCGGGCCTACGTGCGGGCCGACTTCGTCGACGCCTGCTACTCCCCGTATCCCGATCCGCCGAGCATTCGCGGCGCGCCGAGCAGCCGCCCCCGCCGGGCTCCGAAGCCTCCACCGCCTCCGCAGGAAGAGGAGGTGGTCCGCCAGCCCGCGGCGTCCTTCTCGCCGGCCAGCGGGACCGCCAACGACACCTACACGCTCTATGCCTCGGGCTTCCGCCCGAACGTGACCCTCACGGTGCGCCTCACGCGTCCGGACGGCGTGGGCGAGAGCTACACGATCGCCACGGGCAGCGACGGCAGCGGCTCGTACACGTTCCCGTACGTGTCCAACCCGGTGCTCGGCACGTATACGGCGACGATCACCGACACCGGCACGGGCGACACTGCCACGGCGAGCACCACGGTCAGCGCCGCGCCGGAGGCGACACCGGCGCCGGAGCCCGAGCCGACCGATGAGCTGCAGTGCGACCCACCGCGCTCACAGCTCGAGTCCGAGCAGTGCGCGGAGCGCGACGGCACCGCGCCCGAGCCGCAGTAGACGCCGCTCGGCGCCCGTCAGGCGCAGGTCGACAGCAGCGACAAGGGTGGCCCTTCGCCTCCGAATAGGCTGTGGGGGTGCTCCTAACTTGCTATTCTCGGACTTAGATTTTCTATGCAAGCTGATCGATTCACAATCAAGTCCCAGGAGGCCCTCGCAGCCGCGCAGCGGCTTGCCGGCGCGCGCCACAACCCCGAGGTGGCGCCGTCGCACCTGCTGCTGGCCCTGCTCGAGCAGGAGGGCGGCATCGTCGCCCCCGTTCTGCGTCGCGCCGGGGCCGACCCCGAGCGGGTGCGCCGGCGCGCCAACGAGGCGGCCGACCAGCTTCCAACCGTCACCGGCGAGGCCACGCAGACGCCCGCGCTCGGGACCGCTCTCATCGAGCTGCTCAAGAGCGCCGACGACCAGGCCCGCGGGATGGGCGACGAGTACGTCTCGACCGAGCACCTGCTGCTCGCGCTCGCCGCGGACCCGAAGATCGACACCGGCGCCTCGCGCGACCAGCTCGCCGAGGCCGTCCAGGAGGTGCGCGGCCCGCACCGGGTGACCGACCAGAACCCCGAGGACAAGTACCAGGCGCTCGAAACGTACGGGCGCGACCTCACCGAGGCCGCCGAGCAGGGCAAGCTCGACCCGGTGATCGGGCGCGACGACGAGGTCCGGCGGGTGATCCAGGTGCTGTCGCGGCGCACCAAGAACAACCCCGTGCTGATCGGCGAGCCCGGCGTCGGCAAGACCGCCATCGTCGAGGGCCTGGCGCAGCGCATCGTCTCCGGCGACATCCCCGACTCGCTGCGCGACCGCCGTGTGATCTCGCTCGACATGGGCGCCCTGATCGCCGGTGCCAAGTACCGCGGCGAGTTCGAGGACCGGCTCAAGGCCGTGCTCAAGGAGGTCGCCGACGGCGAGGGCCGGATCATCCTGTTCCTCGACGAGCTGCACACGATCGTCGGCGCCGGCGCGGCCGAGGGTGCCGTGGACGCGGCGAACCTGCTCAAGCCGATGCTCGCCCGCGGCGAGCTGCGCGCGGTGGGTGCCACCACGCTCGACGAGTACCGCAAGCACATCGAGAAGGACGCCGCGCTGGAGCGCCGCTTCCAGCCGGTGTACGTGGACGAGCCGAGCGTGGAGGACACGATCGCCATCCTGCGCGGCCTGAAGGAGCGCTACGAGGTGCACCACGGCGTGCGCATCCAGGACTCGGCGACCATCGCGGCGGCGACCCTCTCGCAGCGCTACATCGCGGACCGCTTCCTGCCCGACAAGGCGATCGACCTGATCGACGAGGCGGCCTCGAAGCTGCGCATCGAGATCGACTCGATGCCGACCGAGATCGACGAGGTCGAGCGGCGCGTCATGCAGCTCGAGATCGAGCGCCAGGCTCTCGCGAAGGAGAAGGACGACGCATCCGTCGCGCGCCGCGAGGCGATCGAGCGTGAGCTGGCCGACCTGCGCGAGCGCTCGACCGAGATGAAGGCGCGCTGGCAGCAGGAGAAGGAAGCGATCGCGCGCGTGCAGCAGGTCAAGGAGCGCCTCGAGCAGGCACACCGCGACGCCGAGCGCGCGGAGCGCGACGCCGACCTCCAGCGCGCGGCCGAGCTGCGCTACGGCGAGATCCCCAAGCTCGAGGGCGAGCTCGCCGAGGCCGAGGAGCGCACGGACGGCCCGGCTGGCTTCCTCAAGGAGGAGGTCGACGCGGAGGACGTTGCCGAGGTGGTCGCGAAGTGGACCGGCATCCCCGTCTCCAGGCTGATGGAGGGCGAGGTCGAGAAGCTGATCCACATGGAGGAGCGCCTCCACGAGCGTGTGATCGGCCAGGTCGACGCGGTCGAGGCGGTGTCGAACGCGCTGCGGCGCTCGGGCGCCGGCCTGCAGGACCCCAACCGCCCGATCGGGACATTCCTCTTCATCGGCCCCACCGGCGTCGGCAAGACCGAGCTGGCGCGTGCGCTTGCCGAGTTCATGTTCGACTCCGAGCAGGCGATGATCCGCATCGACATGTCCGAGTACATGGAGAAGCACTCCGTGTCCCGGCTCGTCGGCGCGCCGCCCGGCTACGTCGGCTACGAGGAGGGCGGGCAGCTCACCGAGGCCGTTCGCCGGCGCCCCTACTCGGTGGTGCTGCTCGACGAGATCGAGAAGGCGCACACCGACGTGTTCAACGTGCTCCTGCAGCTGATGGACGACGGCCGCCTGACCGACGGCCAGGGCCGCACCGTGGACTTCAAGAACACCGTCGTGATCATGACCTCGAACGTCGCGGGCGGGATCGAGGGCGTGCGCGCGACCTTCAAGCCCGAGTTCGTCAACCGCCTCGACGAGATCGTCGAGTTCCACTCGCTCACTCGCGAGCAGATCGGCCGGATCGTCGAGCTGCAGGTGGCGAAGTTGGTGGAGCGGGTGCGCGAGAAGGGCGTGGAGATCGAGCTGACCGAGGACGCCCGGACGCTGCTCGGCAACCTCGGCTACGACCCCACCTACGGGGCCCGCCCGCTCAAGCGCGTGATCCAGAAGCAGCTGGTGGACAAGCTGGCCCTGAAGCTGCTCGAAGGTGCCTTTGCGCCAGGCGACCGCGTGCTTGTGGACGCCGAGGGCGGCGAGCTGAGCTTCGCGAAGGCCGCGTCCGGCGCGCCCGAGCCGGCGACCGCGTAGCGCCGCAACCGCGTCCGCGCGCCGCCCGGCGCTCCGAACTAGGATGGTCGCGTGCAGGCGCGCGACATCGCCCTCTCCCAGGCCCGCGGCCGCATGGCGGTCGGAGCAGCGCTGCTGCTCGCTCCCGGCCTGGCCGGAGGGCGCTGGATCGGAGATCAGGCCGAACACCCGGCGGTGAAGGTCGTCATCCGGGCGCTCGGTGTCCGTGACTTGGCCCTGGGCCTGGGCGCGGCGGTCGCCATCGATCGCGGCGTTCCCGCGCGCGGCTGGTTCGAGGCGGCCGCGCTCTGCGACGTGGTGGACCTGGTCGCGACGCTCCTCGGCGGAGAGTCGATACCGGATCGCGCCCGCAAGTCGGTGGTGGTGATCGCGGGCGCCTCCGCGATCGCGTGCGTGGCCCTGGCCCGCGCTGTCGACCAGCCGCCCATCCCGGAGCACGTCCACGCCCCCGAGGCGGAGCTGACCGGCCACCACTAGTCGTCGGCCGGTGTTGTAACCCGTACGGGGGATACGGCCAGCTCGTTCGGGTGTGGTCGCCGGTACCTGCGTCCACCGGCTCCCCTTCCGGCCGGGATCGGGCGTAGCGTGGCTCAGTGACGCACTTTCGGCGCCCTCTGAGGTCCCTGACCGCCGCCGCCGCGCTGTTGCTGGCGTTGCCGGTCGGCGCCGCGGCCCGCGAGCGCGACGTGCCGCATGCGGGGCCGCTGCCGGCGGGCGCCCAGCTTCAGGGCTTCGACTCCACGGTCCTGCAGAGCGAGGCGAGCGCGATGCGCACGGCGCGCGCCGCCGGCCCTGCGCCGCGCAGATACGCGACGCCGGACGGCTACAGCGTGGCGGTGGAGGCGTCGTCCGACTATCCCGTCGATCCGATCGCCGACCAGAAGCTGGTGGACTTCCTCGCCTCTCGCGTGCACGGCACCGAGCTGGGCGACCTGAGCGTGTACGTGGGAACGCCGGCCGAGATCAGCCGGCTGTGCGGGGGCGATGCGGAGGTGGTGGCCTGCTACGCGATCGACGAGGGCCGCATGTACGTGCCGGGCGAGTCCGTGCGCGGCATCCCGGTCGAGTACCCGCTGACGCACGAGTACGGCCACCACGTGGCGAGCCGGCGCTTGAACACCCCCTGGGACGCCCTCGACTGGGGCGCCAAGTACTGGTCGAGTGCCACGCGCGTGTGCACGGGCGTGCGCCGCCATCTGCTCTTCCCCGGCAACCAGGGCGAGCACTACTGGGACGACCCGGGCGAGGGGTTCGCCGACGGCTACGCCCACATGCACTACCCCGACGCGCCGTGGTACTACAACGAGCTGATGCGCCCGAACGCCAAGACGTTCACGGCCATCCGCCGCGACGTGCTGCAACCCTGGACCGGACCGCGCTCGCGGACGTTCCACGGACGGCTCGGCAGGCGGCACCGCACCCGCACCTTCCACATCCGGCTCGCGCTCGACGGCGACGTCAGCCTCGCTCTACGGGCGCGGCGCGGCGCGGTGTACGAGGTCCAGGCCGAGATCCCCGGCTTCGCCGCCGGTCAGCGACTGCGCAACGGCCGCGGCTTCGGCGTGGAGTGGTGCCGGCACCGGCCGGTCGACCGCATCGAGCTGACGGTGCGCCGCCGCGCGGGCAGCGGGCCGTTCGCGCTCAGGGTCAGCTGGCCGGGCTGAGCTTCGACGCCCTCGGCTTACCGGCCATCTCGAACACCGTCACGATGAACTCGGTTTCGACCGCGCGCTTGGGCTTGTAGCGGCGGAAGGTGTCGAACTGGATGCGGTACTTGCCCGGAGGCGTGCCGCGGGAGAACAGCCGCTTGCGCGCCTCGACCTGCTTGCACGCTCCCTTGACGGGCCCGATGCGCAGGTTGCGCGCCCGCCCGGGGCGCCGCCCGGTGCGCACCACGTGCGCGTAGAGAGTGTCGCCGCCGAAGAACCCGCGGGCACGGATCGTGAGCAGACGGTTGGGCGGCCCGCCCTCGGGGCGCAGGCCGACGTCCGTAGCGGTCACGAGCAGGCTCACCTGCGTCGTGAGGGCCGGGTTGGTCGAATCGGTGGCCACGTAGGTCAGGCGTCGCTGGCCGGAAACCAGACCGGGCAGCCTCAGCTGCGCAAGCAGAGCCCCGCTCGCGTCGGCGGGGATCGGGTCGCCGATCGGCGAGCCGTCGCGCGAGAACACCACCGGCGCGTTCGGCGTGAAGCCGCTGCCGGGCAGGCGCACGATCGACTGCTCGCGATAGCAGGGCGCTACGGGGTCGACGGTCAGAGTCGCCTGTGCGTTGGCGGCCGGAACCGCCAGCAGGACTGCGGCGATCGCCAAGCTGGCGGCGGTCGGCTTCTTCAGGGCTGCTCCCTCATGCTCAGTGGTGGGCACAGCCGAGGCTAGCGCGGCTCCGCTGATCCCGCCATGCGGATACATTCCGGGGCGACGACCTCGACCGAAAGGGACGATCGCCGTGCCGACGTACGTGATGCTCAGCACCTTGACCCCGGAGGGCGTCCAGACGATCAAGAGCAATCCGGCGCGGATACTCGAGGTAAACAAGGAGCTGGAGCAGCTCGGAGTCACCGTGAAGGCCCAGTGGGCGACGCTCGGCCGCTACGACTTCGTGAACGTGATCGAGGCGCCCGACGAGAAGACGGTTGCCCGGGTTTCGATGGAGCTGGGCTCGCGCGGCACCGCGCGCTACGAGACGCTCAGCGCCATCCCGGTCGACGACTTCATCGCCGCGCTGTAGGAGTGCCCCCTCTAGGCATGGCCGGACGGGTGCTGGTGGTGGGCGGCGGGGGGCGCGAGCACGCGCTCGTCCGGACGCTGCTGCGCAGCGCCGCGGTCCGCGAGGTGATGGCGGCCCCCGGCAACGCGGGCATCGCGGCCGATGGCGTGGAGTGCCTGCCGGACGGGGATCTCGTGGCCCTGGCGCGCGAGCGGCAGGTGGACCTCGTCGTCGTCGGTCCGGAGGCGCCGCTGGTGGCCGGGCTGGTCGACGACCTGGCGGCGGCCGGTATCGCGGCCTTCGGCCCGTCCAAGGCGGCTGCCCGCATAGAGGGATCGAAGACGTACGCGAAGGAGCTGATGAAGCGCTGCGGGGTGCCGACGGCGTCGCACATGGTTCTCCGCGATCGCGACGAGGCGGCGGCACACCTGGCCTGTGCCTCGTATCCGGCTGTGCTGAAGGCCGACGTGCTGGCCGCGGGCAAGGGCGTGATCATCGCCGCCGATGAGCGCGAGGCGCGTGCGGCGCTCGACGTGTTCTTCGGCGAGCGGCGCTTCGGCGAAACCGAGGTGGTGCTGGAGGAGTTCCTGGAGGGGGAGGAGGTGTCGCTGCTCGCCCTCTGCGACGGCGAGCGCGCGGTGCCGCTCGCGCCGGCCCAGGACTACAAGCGCATCTTCGACGGCGACGAGGGCCCCAACACGGGCGGCATGGGCAGCTACTCGCCGGTGCCGGGGTTCGACCTCGCGCGCGCCCACGAGATCGTCGCGGTGGCGCACCAGCCGATCGTGGACGAGCTGCGGGCCCAGGGCACGCCGTTCCACGGGGTGCTGTACGCGGGCCTGATGATGACCGCGGCCGGCCCCAAGGTGCTCGAGTACAACGCGCGCTTCGGCGACCCGGAGACTCAGGCGGTGCTGCCGCGGTTGCGCTCCGACCTGCTCGAGCTGCTGGAGGCCTCCACACGGCCCGGCGGGCTCGCCGGAGTGGAGCCCGACTGGTCGCCCGAGTGGGCGGTGACCGTGGTGCTGGCCTCGCGCGGCTACCCGGAGACGTCGTCGAGCGGCGATCGCATCACCGGCCTGGATGCCGTCGAGGACGTGGAGGTCTTCCACGCCGCGACGGCGCGGGAGGGCGACGACTTCGTGACCGCCGGCGGGCGGGTGCTGAACGTCACGGCGCTGGGCTCCTCGCCCGGCGAGGCGCGCGACCGCGCGTACGCCGCCGTCGAGCGGATCGACTTCGACGGCCGCCAGGTGCGCGGCGACATCGCGGCCCGCGCCGTGGATCGGGTCGAGGCATGAGAATGGATAGGGTCGCCCCGTGAGTGGCACCGAGGAGTTCGCGCCCGTGGCGGAGACAGAGGTAGCGCACCAGTTCGACGAGCTGGACGTGGACGACGGCCCGACCGTCGGCATCGTCATGGGCTCCAAGAGCGACATGCCCGTGATGGAGCGCGCCGGCGACGAGCTCGAGGAACGCGGCATCCGCTTCGAGATCCGCGTCATGAGCGCCCACCGGGACCCCGACACCGTCGCCGAGTACGCCAAGAACGCGCGCATGCGCGGCCTGCGGGTGATCATCGCCGGGGCGGGGCTGTCGGCCGCGCTGCCGGGCGTGGTGGCGGCACACACGGATCTCCCGGTGATCGGCGTGCCGCTGACCTCGAAGACCTCGATCGCCGGCGGGCTGGATGCGCTGCTCTCGATCGCCCAGATGCCGCCCGGCGTGCCCGTCGGGTCGGTGGGAGTGGACAACGCCAAGAACGCCGCGGTGCTGGCGGCGCGCATCCTCGGCGCGTGATCGAGCGCTACACGCGCCCGGAGATGGGTGCCGTGTGGTCCGAGCAGCGCAAGCTCGATGCCTGGCTGCAGGTCGAGCTGGCGGTGGTGGACGCGCTCGCCGAGCAGGGCGTCGTGCCGACCGAGGACGCAGCGCAGGTGCGGGAGCGGGCGACCTTCACTGCGGAGGAGGTGCGCGAGCGCGAGCAGGTGACCGACCACGACGTCGCGGCGTTCGTTGACGTGGTGGCCGGGTCGGTCGGCGACGCCGGGCGCTGGGTGCACCACGGGCTGACCTCCTCCGACGTCCTCGACACCGCGCTCGCCCTACAGCTGTCGCAAGCGGGCCTGATCCTGGCCGCGGGCGCGCGCGAGTACCGCGACGCGCTGATCCGGCGCGCGCACGAGCACGTCGACACGCTGTGCGTCGGGCGCACGCACGGCATCCAGGCCGAACCGACCACGTTCGGCGTCAAGCTGGCCGGCTTCGCGTTCGAGGCGCACCGCAACCTGGGCCGGCTCGAGCGGGCGGTGGAGGGGGTGTCGGTGGGCGCGCTCTCGGGCGCGGTCGGGACCTACTCGGCCAACGGCCCGGAGATCGAGGCCGCGGTGCTGGCGCGCCTCGGCCTCGCGCGCGAGGACGTGTCGACACAGGTGGTCCCGCGCGACCGCCACGCCGAGCTGCTGGAGGCGATCGCCCTTGCCGGTGCGGGCCTCGAGCGCTTCGCGACGGAGATCCGCCACCTGCAGCGGACCGAGGTGCGAGAGGCCGAGGAGCCGTTTCGCGCGGGCGCCCAGAAGGGCTCGTCGGCGATGCCGCACAAGCGCAATCCGATCCTGAGCGAGCGCATCGTGGGCATCGCGCGGCTGCTGCGCGGATACGCGCTGACCGGGCTGGAGAACGTGGCCCTCTGGCACGAGCGCGACATCTCCCACTCGTCCGCCGAGCGCGTGGCGCTGCCGGACGCGACGATCCTGCTCGACTACGCCCAGCACGTGGCGACCCGGGTGGTCGACGGAATGGGGGTGCACCCGGAGCGGATGCTCGCGAACCTCGAGGCCACCAACGGTGCGCTGTTCTCCCAGCGCGCGCTGCTGGCGCTCGTGGAGAGCGGCGTCTCGCGCGACGAGGCCTACCGGATCGTCCAGGAGAACGCGCAACGCGCGTGGGACACCGGAACCCACTTCCGCGAGCTGCTGGGCGCCGCGGCGCCCGGGCTCGACCTGGACGCCGTCTTCGACCCCCAGGCGTTCGTGCGCCACGCGGGGACGATCGTGGCCCGGCTGGACGAGATCAGCTAGACCCGAGCTCGGCCCGGCGCGCCCATAGCCAGTCGACCAGCTCGAGCGTGGCCGCGAGCGGGTCGGGCTCGAGCACGCCGAGGACCTCGCGCAGGCGCGTGGTGTCCGCCACGACCGGGTGGCGCACGTTCCACGGATGGTCGCCCTCCGACCATGCCACCGGCTCTGGTTCCCAGGTCCAGTCGAGCCGCTCGGCCACCAGGGTCGCTAGTGCGCCGTAGGTGAAGTGCCGCGGATCGCCGACGTTGCACGCGAAGCGCCCCTCCGGTGCGCGCTCGACCGCCGCAGCCACGGCGCGGCCGACGCGGTCGAGCGCGACGCGGTGAAAGAGCTGCGTGCCGCCGTCGGGCAGCGGCAGCCGCCGTTCGCCCCGTGCGACCCTGCCGACCAGATACCACTCGCGCAGCACCCGCTCGTCGAGGTGAGGGCCGTAGATCGCTCCGGGCCGAAGGATGGTGATGTGCGCGGGGGCGGCGAGCGCCGCCTCCATGGCCGCGTTGTCGTGGCGCGAGCCGCCTCCCGGCGATGGCTTCGTGCGCAGAGGGGCGTCCTCACGCAGCGGCAGCGTGTCGCGAGGAAGCACCACCGGCGTGTGCCCGTCGACGCCGGCGTCCGCGCAGTGGCGGTAGACGTCCATCGAGCTGAGGGCGACGATCTGCCGGGCGGCCGACCGCTCGGCGAGATCCGATAGCTCACGCGCCTTCCCCGCGGTCGCTCCTCCCGCAAAGGTGTCGATCAGCACCTCGGGGCGCCAGCGCTCCGCCGGACCCCCACGGGCGAGCAGCTCCGCTCGCGAGCCGTGGAGGTGCTCGAGGGCGGAGAGCGCGGTCGACTCGTGAGAGCCGGTGTGCGCAAGCGCGACATCGTGTCCGGCCGCGAGCAGATGCGGGACCGACGCATGCCCCACAGGGCCGGTCCCGCCAACGAAGAGGACACGCGACGCCATTGTCTTGGGCACGCTATTCGTACTCGCGTCCGCGGGCGCTCGAGTGGCACAAGCCGCGTTTGTTGGACATGGTGGGGCCGGCCGCGGGCCCGTACCGTCGGCCCATGCCCGTGCTTCTCGGACTGCTCGGCGTGCTCGGCTTCAGCTTCACGCTGCCGGCGACGCGGGTGGCCGTGGACGGGCTCGATCCGGTCTTCGTCGGCCTCGGCCGGGCCGCCGTCGCGGCGCTGCCGGCCGCGCTGCTGCTGGCGCTGTGGCGCGAGCGCCGGCCCGACCGCGCCACGCTCGCGCGGCTGGCGCTGGTCGCGCTCGGCGTGGTCTTCGGCTTCCCGCTGCTGTCGGCGCTGGCGCTACGGGAGCTGACCGCCGCCCACAGCGCGGTGATCGTGGGCCTGCTCCCCGCCGCCACCGCGGTGATGGCCGTGGCGCGGGCCGGCGAGCGGCCGTCGGCGGGCTTTTGGGTGGCAAGCGCGACCGGGCTGGCGGCGGTGCTCGCCTTCGCGGCGTCGCAGGGCGCCGGGGTGAGTGGCGCGGACCTGCTCGTCATCGGCGCCGTCGCGCTGGGCGCGATCGGCTACGCCGAGGGCGGAGCGCTCGCCCGCGACATGGGCGGCAGCCGCGTGATCTGCTGGGCGCTCGTGCTGTCGCTCCCGCTCACGCTCCCGATCGGCGTGGCGGCCGGGCTGGCCGACGGCCTCGAGGCGCCGGGCGACGCCTGGCTCGGCTTCGCCTACGTGGCTCTGATCAGCATGTTCTTTGCCTTCTTCGCCTGGTACGCGGCACTGGCCCGGGGCGGCGTCGCGAAGATCGGCCAGGTCCAGCTGGTGCAGCCGCTGCTGACGCTCGGATGGGCCGCGGCGCTGCTGGGCGAGCACGTGGGCCTCGGCACCCTGGTCGCCTCCCTGGCCGTGGTGGCGAGCGTCGTCGCCACTCAGCGGACCAGGGTGGACCGCACTCGACTCCGCACGTTGCGAAATCCCGACGCCTCGCCGACCGCCGCCCAGCCGTGAACCGACTTGCGCCGCTGATAGCCTCGCCAGGGTGAGCGAAGCCGCCGCGCTCATCGCCCAGGGCAAGGTCCGCGACATCTATGACGCGGGCGAAGGTCGCCTGCTGCTCGTCGTGTCCGACCGCATCTCCACGTACGACGTGGTGCACCCGACGCCGATCCCCGACAAGGGCAAGGTGCTCACGGGGCTAACCGCCTTCTGGCTCGACAAGACGGCCGACCTCTGCGCCAACCACCTGATCTCGTACACCGACGTCCCCGCGGAGCACCGCGGCCGCGCGATGCTGGTGGAGCGGCTCGAGATGGTGCCGGTGGAGTGCGTCGTGCGCGGCTACATCACCGGCTCCGGCTGGAAGGACTACCAGGCCACCGGCGCGGTGTGCGGGATCGAGCTGCCGGCCGGATTGCGCGAGTCGGACCAGCTGCCCGAGCCGATCTTCACGCCCGCGACCAAGGCGGAGGTCGGGGATCACGACGAGAACGTGGACTTCGACCGCGCCGCGGAGATCGTGGGGGACCGCGACCTGCTGGAGGAGCTGCGCCGGCTGTCGATCGCGGTCTACCAGCGCGGCGCCGAGCACGCCCGCGAGCGCGGGATCATCCTCGCCGACACCAAGTTCGAGTTCGGCCGCCGAGCGGACGGCACGATCGTGCTCGGCGACGAGGTCATGACCCCCGACTCGTCGCGGTTCTGGCCGGCGGACGGCTACGAGCCGGGCCGCGGGCAGCCGAGCTTCGACAAGCAGTACGTGCGCGACTGGGCGAGCGCGTCGGGGTGGGACAAGACGCCGCCCGCGCCCGAGCTTCCGGGCGACGTGGTCGAGCGCACGCGAGCGCTCTACGTCGAGGCCTACGAGCGCATCGCCGGCGAGCCGTTCGAGCGCTGGCTGGAGCGGGCGCGAGCGTGAGGGTGCGCGTGCTGATCAGGCCGAAGGAGGGAATCCTCGACCCCGTCGGCCAGACCGTGGAGGGCGCCCTCCCGGCGCTCGGCTTCGAGGGTGTGCGCAACGTGCACGTCGGCCGGCTGATCGAGCTCGACGTAGAGGACGCTTCGGAGGTGCCCGCGATGTGCGAGCGGCTGCTGGCCAACCCGCTGATCGAGGACTACGAGGTAGTGGAGGCGTGAAGTTTGGGGTGGTGCGCTTCCCGGGCTCCTGCGACGAGGTCGACGCGCTGCTCGCCTGCCGGCGCTTCGGCGAAGCCGAGCTGCTCTGGCACAAGGACCGCGACCTCGACGGCGTGGACGCCGTCGTCGTCCCCGGCGGCTTCTCCTACGGGGACTACCTGCGCGCCGGCGCGATCGCCCGCTTCTCGCCGCTGATGGAGGCGGTCATCGAGTTCGCTCGCCAGGGCGGCCCGGTGCTGGGCATCTGCAACGGCTTCCAGGTGCTCTGCGAGGCGGGCCTGCTGCCCGGCGCGCTGCTGCCGAACCACTCGCTGCGCTTCGTCTGCCGCCAGGTCCACGTCGTGGTCGAGAACCCCGACACCCCTTTCACGCGCGCCTGCGAACGGGACGAGGCGCTGTCGGTGCCGGTCAAGCACACCACCGGCCGCTACTACGCGCCGGGGGTCCCCGAGGAGCAGGTCGTGCTGCGCTACGCGCCGGGGCACAACCCCAACGGGGCGCAGGACGACATCGCGGGCGTTTGCAACGCCGCGGGCAACGTGCTCGGGCTGATGCCGCATCCCGAGCACGCGGTGGACCCGCTCACCGGGTCCGCCGACGGCGGCCGGCTGTTCGAGTCGCTCGCGATGCCCGAAGCGGCCGGCTCGGCCGGCCGCGCAGGGTTCCGGATCGCGCCGGTCGCGTGAGCGCCTCGGCCCTTGCGCCGCATCGCGAGCTCGGGCTCACCGACAGCGAGTACGAGGCGATCTGCGCCCGCATGGGGCGCGAGCCGAACGCGCTGGAGCTGGCGGTGTTCTCGCTGATGTGGTCGGAGCACTGCGCCTACAAGCACTCCAAGAAGCTGCTGCGCGAGCTGCCCACCGAGGGTCCTCACCTGCTGATGGGGCCGGGCGAGAACGCCGGCGTCGTGGACGTGGGTGACGGCCTGGCGATCGCCTTCAAGGTCGAGTCGCACAACCACCCGAGCGCCGTCGAGCCGTTCCAGGGCGCGGCCACCGGGGTGGGGGGCATCCTGCGCGACATCTTCGCCGTCGGCGCGCGCCCGATCGCGGTGCTCGACTCGCTGCGCTTCGGCGAGCTGGACTCGCCGCGCTCCCGCTACCTGTTCGACTGGGCCGTGAAGGGCATCGGCCACTACGGCAACTCGATCGGCGTCCCCACGGTCGGCGGCGAGGTGCTGTTCGAGCCGGCCTACGAGCAGAACTGCCTGGTGAACGCGATGTGCGTCGGCCTCGCGCGGCGGGAGCGGCTGATCCGGAGCGCGGCGGCGGGGATCGGAAACGTGCTCGTGCTGCTGGGCGCGCGCACGGGACGCGACGGCATCGGCGGCGCCTCCGTGCTCGCCAGCGCGGAGCTGTCGGAAGAGGATTCCTCCAAGCGGCCGACCGTGCAGATCGGCGACCCGTTCGAGGAGTCGAAGCTGATCGAGTGCTGCCTCGAGCTGCTCGAGCGCGACACGCTGGCCTCGCTGCAGGACCTGGGGGCCGCCGGGCTGTCCTCGTCGGCGTCGGAGATGGCGTCCAAGGGCGAGGTGGGCCTCGACCTCGACGTCGCGCGCGTGCCGCTGCGCGAGGCCGGCATGGAGCCGTGGGAGATCATGATCTCCGAGTCGCAGGAGCGGATGCTGTGCGTCACCGATCCCGAGACGGTCGACCAGGTGCTCGCGGTCTGCGAGAAGTGGGAGGTCCACGGGACCGTGATCGGGTCCGTCACCGAAGCGCGCGTGCTGCGCGTGCTGGACGGCGACGACGTCGTGGGCGAGATGCCGGTCGAGGCGCTCGTCGACGACTGTCCCCTGTACGACCTGTCGCCGGCGCCGCCGGAGGCCGGCCTGTACCCGGCCCCGCCGCCCAGCCTCGCGGCCGACGTGGTCGATCCGGGCTCGATCTTGCTCGCGCTGCTGGCATCGCCGAACATCGCCTCGCGGCTGCCGTTGTTCGAGCAGTACGACTGCATCGTGCAGTCGCGCACGGTGCGCCGGCCGGAGCAGGCGGATGCCGCGGTGCTCGTGTTGCCGGACGGCGGCGCGATCGCGGTGTCGATCGACGGCTCGGGGCGCCGGGTGGCGTGCGACCCGTACACCGGCACCGTCGAGGCCGTGCTCGAGTGCAG
>JAXDIG010000045.1:0-9810 GCA_034664125.1 Thermoleophilaceae bacterium
ACGGGTTATCGCGCGTCCCGCCAAAGGGGAAGGTGGCGCACGGTCCCAACGACCAGCTGTGGCAGCCCCATCGCCGGCGAGGTACTTCGAAGAATGCCGCGTGGCTCCGTGGCTCAGCTCGGCTGAATCGCATCACGGCGAAGTCCCAGCGCCCAGCCATCACCATCCCCGCCCACGAGACGGCCCGGCTGTGCGGAGCCTCGTCGACGATGGAGCTAGTTGAAAGACGACGTGCGTCACGCGAAGGTAGAGCGGGCATCATCAGTGAGTCAGACGCCTAGTGAACAGACACAAGTTCCCGTGTAATGGAGGCAGTGCACGTGTGGGACAGCGTTTTCGAAGGAGTGGCGGATCTGTGGGAAGGCAAGGTCCGGTCGGGCCAGCCGAACGGGGTTTCGCCATGGTGCGGGTGAAAATCTGCGGGATCACTAGGCCTCAGGATGCCGTGGCTGCTGCGCGGGCAGGGGCCGATGCCGTCGGCCTGCAATTCTTTGAGCGGTCAGTTCGCTATGTGACTCCGGACCAGGCCGCGGAGATCAGAAGGCACATACCGCCGTTCGTGTCTGTGGTCGGGGTCTTTGCCAATGCCCCGAGAGAGCACATATTGCGCGTAGCGGAACGTGTCGGCTTGGACTACGTTCAAATCCACGGAAACGAGAACCCCGACTTCTCTCGAGATTTTCCTCTTCGAACCATCCACACGGTTCGCGTCGGCGGTCGAGAGGACCTCAACGATCTCGACCGCTACCCAGCGAATGCGCTCCTCCTGGATTCCAAGGTCGGGAACGAATTGGGTGGAACAGGCCAAAGCTTTGACTGGTCGCTGCTCAACGGCGTAACGACGAGCCTGCCGCTGATCGTCGCGGGAGGGCTCCGTCCCGACAACGTCGCGGCGGCTGTGAGGGCCACGAGTCCTCAAGCGGTGGACGTGTGTACCGGTGTGGAATCCGAGCCGGCCATCAAGAGCTACGCAAAGATGGAACTCTTCGTCAGGAACGCTCGCCGCGCAGCGCTCGGCTCAGAAGGTGCGACCTAAGCCATGCGGCTCGCTCTGGAAAGACATCTGCTTCCGGCCGTTTGATCGCCGTGTGCGGATCCGATGGCACCGGGAAATCCACCGCCACCCGCCTGCTTGCGGAAGGCGACGTCGAGTGGATCCGGGCGCAGCCGCTGAGTCGACGGCCCGCCGAAAAGCGCTCATCATTCGAGCCGACGGACCGGCGATCGGGCAGCCGGCGTGCGCCCTCGTGCCCGCCTGGAATGCGGCAAGCCACACCCGATCGCTCGAGACCGGCGAGTGTCTTGCCGATGGTTGAGCGCCCCAGCCCAGTGGCCGTGGCGATCTCGGCGCTGGTCAGCTCGTCCTGCGACGCTAGGGCCTTGACCACCGCTTTGTCGCTCGTGGGCTTGGCGGCGGTCATCGCGAGGTCTCCTCGCGGTTGGGCGGGCCGGGCGAGCTGGCTGAGCAACTCGGCGAGCGCGTCGGACGCCGCGACCTCGCGCTGGGCGCGCTCCTCGTCGTCCTTCGGTCGCGAGACGTAGGCCCCCCCAGCGCCCCCGACGCATCCTGTGCAGACGGGCGACGGTGCGAGTCATCTCCTCCGCTGGCACGGTCACGCGACCGTCTCGCGGTCGATGGTCTCGCTCTAGGGGGACTCGAACCCCCCGACCTCCTGGGTGCGATGCACCAGCTCGTGCGGCGGTGCTGTGCCGAGAAGTCGCCCGATGGCAGGGGTCTCCTTTCTGGCGGCTGGCACCGGGTCGCGGCCGGATACGCGGCGATGTCCCGGGATTGCGTGGGATTCAGCCACTCTTGGCGACGAGTGCCTGAACGGACCCTTCCCGGCGCGAGCATGGGGCGTAGCTGGCGTCGAGGGTGCCTGACGTCGAGCTGGCTGCCGGTGAGCGGCGGCGTCAGGCGATGGGTCGGACGGGCTCCGTCTGGTCAGCCACACGGGTGAGGGCGCCCGCGACGGCGTCGACCGCCGGGCGGCTGCGATCGGCTGCCCTGAATGCCACGAAGATGCTCCGTGGGAAGCCGCCCTCCGCGAGCTCGCGTACCGCTACCCGAGGGTCTGCCTGTGGCCGCGCCAGCGCAGGGAGCAACGCGGCCGCGTGGCCCTCGGCGGCCAGGTCGAGCAGGATCTGGAAGTCGTTGGCCAGGTGCCTGACCTTCGGCTCGAAGCCCCCGACCGAGCGACAGAGGCGAAAGAACATGTCGGCGTAGGCGGTTCCCTCGCCCGCGGTCGCCCAGGTCGTATCGCGAAGGGCGCTCAGCTCCACCGGTCCGCCGGTCGCAGCGGCCGCGTGATCGCGTGGCAGGACCAGGAGCATCTCGTCCGGTTGGAGGTAGATGCGCTCGAGCTGAGGGTGCCGCGGACGCGGCGAGTGCTCATACTCCTCGGCGATTGCCAGGTCGAGGCGTCCGGCCTGCAGCAGCGTCAGGGAGGTCTCCGCGGCGGCTTCGACGAAGTGAACCTCGAGCGCCGGGTGCTGCTCTGCGAGGAGCGAGAGCGCCGGCAGGACGACCGCCATCGCGGCGAGCTGGAAGGCAGCGACGCGGACGGTCCCGCGCACCTCGCCGGCGTGGGCGGCGAGCTCGGCCTCGGCTCGTTCGAGGCGGTCGAGCACAGCGTCGGCGTGCTCGAGCAGCGCGCGACCGGCGTCGGTGAGCTGCAGGCGGCGACCGTTCCGGCGGAAGAGCTGGACGCCGGCCTCTCGCTCGAGCTGGGCGAGATGCTGGGAGACGGCCGAGGGCGTAAAGGCGAGCCCTTCGGCCGCGGCGGCGATCGTGCCGCGGGCGGCGAATTCCTTCAGCACGCGCAGGCGTCGGACGTCGAGCATCTATCAGTAGAGCTTATCTTTTAGCGTAAGGAAGCATCGCTTGACTTGAATTGAGCGGTCGGCGCACGATGGCGCCGTGTCGGCGTTCTTGGGGTTCATGGCGGTGGCGGCGGGAGCGATGCTGGTGCCCGGTCCTGACACGCTCGTGGTCTTGCGCGCGGCCTTGGCCGGAGGGGCAGCGGCGGGCGCGTGGGTGGCGGCAGGGTCGGGGGCGGGGAACCTCGTCTGGGGTTCGACATCGGTGTTGGGGACGAGCGGCATCCTGGCCGCCTCCGACACCGGCTTCACCGCGCTCAAGCTCGCGGGCGCGACGTACGTGGCGCTGCTCGGGCTGCAGGCGCTGCGCAAGGCGGCCAGGGGCGGTGATTCCCCCGGTCAGTGGGACCACGAGCAGCCGCTCACGCCGACGGCGGCATTTCGCCGCGGGTTCGCCACCGACCTCCTCAACGTCAAGGTCGGTCTCTTCTGGATGGCCCTCGTGCCGCAGTTCCTCCGTGCGGGCGCCCGGCCGCTGCTGTCCGCCGCCATGGTCGTGGCCATGGGATCGCTCGCCTTCGCCTGGCTGAGCTTGTACGCCTGGCTCGCGGCGCAGATGGTCGGCCGGCTCGCCCGCCCTGGCTTCTCGCGTGTGCTCAACGGCGTGGCGGGCCTCGCCCTCTGCGGAATCGGCGTTTCCCTCTACGCCTACCGGTGAGCGCGCCCCCCAAGCCCTCTTCGAGGTTGTCCTCGGGTCGCTGAGAGAGGATCCAGATGCCGCTGCGGATCATGCTCGTCAATGCGCCGAACGAGTTGAACCACGATCAGGCGTCCAACTGCGCCTGCTATCCGCACATCGGGATCGTGCAGCTTGCGACCGCCGCGCGCGCGGAGTTCGGCTCAGAGGTCGAGGTGGAGGTTGTCGACGGGGGAATCAGCGACACCGGTGCCGTGCAGGACGCCATCCGGACGTCGAAGCCGGAGGTGGTGGGTATCAGCGCGCTTACTCCCACCTACGGTGAGGCGCTCAAGATCGCCGCGACTGCGCAGCGAGAAGGGGCAACTGTCGTGCTGGGCGACGACCATGCCGGGTTCTTCCCCGAGTGGATCTTGAGAAGCCGTCCGTGCGTCGACTACGTGATCGTGAACGACGTCGGCGAGGTCCCGTTCGTGGAGTTCGTCGGCGCCGTGCTGGGCCGGACCTCACTCGAGCGGGTCTCGTCCCTCGTCTACCGCGAGGGCGACGCGATCAAGAGGAACGCCGCGCCGAGGTATGCGCTGACGGACCGCAACACGATCCCCGACCTCGCCCTGATCGAGGGGGACCTCGAGGTGTACGGGCGGAACTACAGTCGCCAGTTCGGGCACCTTCATGCCCACACCGTCAAGCCCATCACGATCAACAATGCTCGCGGCTGCGAGAACGGCAAGAAGCGCTGCACCTACTGCAGCATCGCCGACCTGGTCGTCAACACGGGCGAGCCCAGCGTCTTCTGGGATGCGGTCGAGCGCTACCACTCGGAGTTCGGCATCAACCTGTTCTTCGAGGTCTACGACAGCTTCACCGCCAGTCCTCGGTATGTCGAGTCGCTGATCGCCGCGATGCCGAGGCGCATCGGACGCAAGCTCGATGGCGGCGAGATTCAGCTGATGGTCTACGCCCGGGCGCTGGGGCTGACCAAGCGCAACAACACGGAGAAGCTCCGCCGGCTCGGCGTGACCCGCGCGAACATCGGGCTCGACGCAGCCGACTCCGAGATGCTCGAGGCTCAGCGAAAGAACAAGACCACCTACGAGACCAACATCGAGGCGGTCCGGCTGCTGAACTGCGCTGGAATATCGGTCCACGCCTCCTATATCGCCGGAGCGCCGGGAGAACGCGAGGACACGCTCGAGCGAACCATCAATGGGATTCGCCGGATGCTCGGGGAAGTGGAGCTGGCATCGGTCGAGTTCTCCCGGTTCATCCCTCTTCCGAACAGCCCGGCGTGGGACCTCGTGGCGGACTACGACCATCCGAGGTTCTTCCGAGACCAAGCCGAGATCGACCTGTACCTCGAGCGGCTTGGCATATCGATGACCCTTGAGGAGCACCGGTGCCTGTCTGTCCGCTACCGCGAGCGGGACCTGCTCGATATCGACGAGTTGGCGCGTGTGTGGATCGAGAACTTCACGCACATCGACCACGAGTACGCCTTGGAGCGCATCGCCGAGGCCGACGCCGTCATCCGTGCGCACAACGTGCGCACGGGCAAGAACGTCGGGTGAGCGGCGCGGCGAGTCGTGGGCTCGGATCGCTGGTGAACCCGCCACCCCTTCTGAACCTGCGGGCGCTCGTTCGTGGGCCGGATGCAACATTGTGGGCGCGCGCCTTAGACCGGTTGGCCGCCTGTCGCCGCCAGGCACCTGCCGCGGGCAGTGGCTGGCGCACCGTCGCCTCGGCAGGCGGGTCGACGTGACCCTCCTATGGACACCTTCCGAGCGGACGAGGCTGGCAGACCTCGGCAGGCTGCTCGCCAAAGTGACGCTCCGCCCCGCCGCGCCGGAGGACGAGACCCGCATTCGCTGCCTGACGGACCTCGATTCCGCACCTCCGTTGGACGGTCCCGTCATTCTGGCGGAGGTCGACGGCGAACTGCGATGTGCGCTCTCGCTCGAAAGCGGCAGACTCGCCGCCGATCCTTTCCGCCATACGCTCGAGTTGACCCAGCTCCTGCGACTCCACTGCCGTGCCGCTCTGTCCGGCCAGGGGTGGCCGCGATCGGCGCCACCGCGAGCCTGATCGTCGAGATGTGGATCGAACGGCACCACGCTTGTCTGATCGCGAGCGAGCCGCCCTGCGGTGGGCAACTTGACCACAACTTGGCTACGCCGCAGGACCGACGAACCGCCGCGTAGCCCACAACGCGAGAACCCGCCGACGTGCAGCAGGTTCCGCGATGGAGCTAGGGGGACTCGAACCCCCGACCTCCTGGGTGCGATCCACCAGATGGCGTCTGAGGTTGTCCATTGCGCGCTCGAGGCCGTAGGCATGCGCCGGGACGGCGTCCCGAGCAGCGCGTTGCGGGTGAGAAAACGCAGCCCGCGCCGCCCATGCCGCCGAGCGCAGCACCGCGACCTGCCAGACCCTGGTCGCCACGCCGATCAAGCCGACAGCCGGCCGTCGTGCCAGGGCCGCCGACGGCGATCGCGCGGCGCCGGCCCGGGTCGTCGGCCAGCGCGCCGCCGCCCTAGCGCGCGGCGCCCGCCAGCCCGTCGGCGAACCTCTCGATTACCCCCAGCGGGGCGCCGAGGGTGCTTGGTTTCACGCAGGCGCTGCAGTCAGCGCCCGCGTGTCCTCACCCGGCGGCCGCGAGGCGCGGCCGCAGCTCCTCGGCCGACATCGGGCGGCCGTAGAGGTAGCCCTGCGCGTACTCGCAGCCGAGCGCCTGGAGCGCGGCGGCCTGGCTCTGGGTCTCGACGCCTTCGGCCACGACCTCGACCCCCAGGCCGTGCGCCATGTTGACCACCGCCGCCACGATGGCGCCGTCGGACGACTCCCCGCCCAGGTTGGCCACGAAGCTGCGGTCGACCTTGAGCACGGAGATCGGGAAGCGCTGCACGTAGGCGAGCGAGGAGTAGCCGGTCCCGAAGTCGTCGAGGACGAGCTTGACCCCCAGCTCCGTGAGCGCGTTCATCGTGGCCAGGGCGGCGTCCGGGTCGTCCATGAGGCTCGACTCGGTGAGCTCGAGGCGGAGATGCCCCGGGTCGATGTCGGTCTGGCGCAGCACGGCGGCGACCATCTCGGCCAGGTCGGGGTGGGCGATCTGGCGCGCGGAGAGGTTGACCGACATCCAGAGCGGCGGCGCGTCCGGGCGCGACCGACACCATTCGGCGGCCTGGCGCCAGGCCTGGGTCAGCACCCACTCTCCGATGGGGACGATGAGGCCGGTGTCCTCGGCGATCGGGATGAAGTCCAGCGGCGCCACGACGCCGCGCTCGGGGTGTTGCCAGCGCACGAGCGCCTCGACACCGACGGTCTCGCCGGTGTCCATCGTGACGATGGGCTGGTAGGCGAGACGAAGCTCGTCGTACTCGATCGCGTGGGCGAGCTGGTTCTCGGTCCGCAGCCGGGCGGTCGCGCGGTCGCGCATCGCCTCGTCGTAGATCTCGTAGCCGCCGCGCCCGCGCTCCTTCGCGCGGTACATGGCGGCATCGGCCTCGCGGACGAGGTCCTCCGCGCCGCGGTCGGCGGCCCTGCTGAGGGCGATGCCGATGCTGGCGGTGACGCGATGCTCGACCGCTCCGACGACGAACGGGGACTGGAGGACCGCCCTCGTGCGCTCGGCGATCGCGATCGCCTCGTCGGCGCCGGCGATGTCGCTGCAGATGATCACGAACTCGTCGCCGCCGAAGCGCGCCATGGTGTCGCCCGCGCGCAGCGACTCGTCCAGCCGCGCCGACACCTTCAGCAGCAGGTCGTCGCCGGCGCCATGTCCGAGGCTGTCGTTGACGAGCTTGAAGTTGTCGACGTCGAGGAAGAGCACGGCCACCCAGGTCTCGCGCCGCCGCGCCTGGGCCAGGGAGACCGCAAGGCGATCGAGGAAGAGCGTGCGGTTGGGCAGCCCGGTCAGGGGATCGTGCAGCGCCTGGTGGCGGATGTCGGCCTCGGATCGGCTGCGCTCGGTGGCCTGGGCCAGCAGGTTGGCGATGGCGTGAAGGAAGTCGAGCTCGTCCTGCGCGAAGGAGCGCCGGCCCGTGCACTGGATCGACAGCACGCCGAACGGCGTGCGTCCGCCGTGGATGGGCATGCTGACGCTGCTCGTCGTGCCGGCGTCGTGCAGGAACTCGGGCAGCTCGAGCCACGTCTCCCGGGTCCAGTCCTCCACGATCAGCGGCTCGGACCGAAGGAGCGCGGCGCGCGAGCGCGGATCGGCCGGCATCGGCACGCGGACGTGGCGTCTCGCGGTGGGGTAAGGGCCCAGCGCCGCCATGAGCCGCAGCGTCTCGCCGTCGGCGTCCAGCTCGAGCACGGCGGCGCTGTCGACGCCGAGCACGCCGGCCATCGTCTCGACGAGCTCTTGCATGAGCTCCTGGAGGTCGCGGCCTTCGATCGCGCGCTGTCCGAGCCGCGCTACGGCCGCCTGCTGGGCGACGTTGCGCTCGAGCGTGGTGTTGACGGCGCGCAGGCCCTCGCGCGCCCCGTCGAGGGCCACCGCGGCCTGGCTGACCTCGATCTGCATCGTGTTGAAGCTCTGCGCCATCGCGTGGACCTCGTCGCGGGTCCGCACGCGCACGGGCTCGACGTCGACGCGCGCATGGGCCGCCTCGAGGCGACCGTCGGCCAGCGCCTCCATCGCCTTGGTCAGGTCGGCGACGGTGCCCTTGGCCAGGCGCCCGGCGGCCGCGGTGACCTGCTCGGTCGCGTGGGAGATCATCCCCGGAAGCACGAGGCCGACGGTGATGGTCAGCAGGGCGACCGCGACGAAGATGTCCGAGAGCACGGTCAACAGCAGCGACTCCTTCGAGGAGACGTGGCTGACCGCCAGCAGGTAGCCGGCGCCGTCGAGGACCATCACGGCCACCATCGCGCCGGTCAGCTTGAGGTGCAGCGAGCGCTTCACCCCGGGCGTGCCTGCGCGGCGGCGATCGCTCCACGTGCGCCAGGCGTAGAAGAACGAGCCCGCGTAGGCGAGGGCGAGGCCGGCCAGGACGGTGGGGAGACCGAACTGCTGGAAGCCGAGGACGGTCGAGAGGCCCCAGACGCCGGCGGCCAGGACGCCCAGGGTGACCCAGCCGCGCGGGGCGCGGTACGGGCGCTCCATGTCGGGCTCGTGGCGGCGCAGCAGCCAGACGGCGACGCTGGGCAGGCCGATCGCGATCAGGTAGCAGAAGTTGGCGGCCGCGATGACCCAGACCGGGTTGCCGCCCAGCAGGAAGGCGATCGCCACGCCGGCCGTGAGCACGGTCGCCACCCATGGCACGTCGAAGCGCGAGCGCAGCGCGAGCACGCGTGGCAGCAGCCCGTCCTCGGAGAGCTGCGACAGCGTGCGCGAGGCGCCGGCCAACGGCTGCAGCGTCCCGTGGAACATGTTGAGGACCATGAACCAGATGGCGGCGGCCTTGGCCGAGCCGCCGAGGATGGGCGCGAAGGTCGGACCCAGCGTCCGCATGAGCTCGCCCTCGATGGGGTGGGCGCCCAGCGCCCCCAGCCAGATCACGGGCAGGGCGATGAAGTACAGCGACGCGATGCCGGCCGAGGCGAACATCGCTCGCGGGAGGTTGCGGACGGGATCCTTCATCTCGCCCACGTGGCAGGCCGCCGCCTCGAACGCCGGCGCGGCGAAGCCGATGAGGTAGAGACCGGCCATCGCGCTGGTCAGGCCGCCGAAGACGCCGGCGAAGGGGGTCTTGAGGTCGAACGACGCGGCCTGGTGCCAGTCGACCGTGCCGGCCAGCGCGGGGACGACCGCGGAGAGGAAGGCGAGGGCGGCCGAGGCGCAGGCGATGGGAATGGCGAGCCGGGTCACCCATTTGACGCCGCACAGGTTGACCCCGGTGAAGGCGACCACGATGGCCGAGGCCAGCAGCGGGACGGGCAGGAAGGGCAGGTACCAGTGGTGCAGCGCCGCGGCCGAGAGCAGCGCGGTCAGCCCGCAGGTCGGGATCCAGCCCCACCAGTAGCAGACGCCCGTGAGGTTGGCGAGGACCGGGCTGTAAGGGCGAAAGGCCTCGGCGCACGTGGCGGCGATCCCGCCCACGCGGTCGGGCCACATGAGCACCAGCTCGATCCAGCCGGGCGTGGCCGCCCAGCTCAGCAGGAGCCCGACGATGAGCAGGGGCACCGCCCCGGTCCCCTGGCTGATGATGAGAGCGCCGATCAGGAAGAGGCTCTGGTTGCTGCCTCCCATGGCCAGCGCGCTCGTGCCGAACCAGCCCAACGTGCGCGGATGTCCGGGTGCCTGCCCCATTCAGACAAGCAGTCGGCAGGTTCGGCCGCCGCTTGATGGC
>JAXDIG010000047.1:0-20897 GCA_034664125.1 Thermoleophilaceae bacterium
CCGTCGTCGACGGCCCCCAGCGGGCCGTCGACCCGGCCAGGTGCCGAGTAGCCCGGCACGCGGAAGTCGCGGATCGGCCGGAGCGTGCTCGTGCCGACGGTGAGCGTCGCGGGCGAGCGCTCGCGCCAGAGGGCCATCGGGACCTGCTGCAGGCGCACGCGCCATCCGGCGGCGCGCAGAACTGCGACGACGTAGTCCACCGACGCCGTGTAGCCCGCGGTTCCGGCTGCGCGCTGCCCACCGTTGGCGGCCGCGATCCGCTCGAGCGCAGCGAGGTGCTCCACGAGCCCGCGCTCCGTGATCGGGCGCGGGGGCGGCAACCGCTCTGGCTTCGAATCGCCCGAGCTGCAGCCGGCCGCCAGGGCCAGTGCCACCAAGGCGGCCAGCAGGAGGAGTCGCGCCGCGATGCGGGCCACGGTATGCCATCCGGGGACTGGCTACGCGGCGAAGCCAGACTTGCGGCGGTTCAGCTCGCGGGCGCTGATGATGCTGTCCACGAGGCCGTAGTCGACGGCCTGCTGCGCGCTGAAGAAGCGGTCGCGCTCCATGTCGTCGTGCACCTGCTCGACGCTCTGGCCCGTGTGGCGAGAGTAGATCTCGTCCAGCCGCCGGCGCAGCTCGAGCACCTCCTTGGCGTGGATCTCGATGTCGGTCGACTGGCCCTGGAAGCCTGACGACGGCTGGTGGATCAGGATGCGCGAGTTCGGCAGCGAGAAGCGCTTGCCCTTGGTCCCGCCGGCGAGGATCAGCGACGCGGCCGACATGGCCATGCCGTAGCAGAGGGTGCTGACATCCGGGCGGACGTACTGCATCGCGTCGTAGATCGCCAGGCCGGCGTGCAGGGAGCCGCCCGGCGAGTTCACGTAGATCGCGATGTCCTTGTCGGGATCGTCGGACTCCAGGTGGATCAGCTGAGCCACCACGAGGTTGGCGATGTCATCGTCGATCTGCTGGCCGATGAAGACGATGCGCTCGTTGAGCAGGCGCGAGTAGATGTCGAAGGAGCGCTCGCCGCGAGACGTCTGCTCCAGGACCATGGGCACGAGCGAGCTCTGGGCGCGACCGATCTGCACTGGGTTCCCCTTCCGGTAAGGTGCAACTGTCTGGTTGCCCCACGATAGCGCAACCGTAGGGTTGCACCTGGAGGACCCCCATGAAATTAAGCCGGGAGATCACGCTCGCCGCCCCCGCCGACGAGGTCTGGCGCTCGCTGGCCGAGCCGGCCTGGCTGGGCGATGACGCCACGATCGAGCTGCGCCCCGACGGCGACGTCCGTGCCGGCGACCGCACCGGATTCGTCGAGGAGGTCGAGGAGCCGAGCCGCCTGGTGTTCTGGTGGTCGGCGCCGGGCGAGGACGCGACGCGCGTCGAGCTGGACCTGGAGGCCGATGGCGAGGAAACCCACCTGCGCGTCGTGGAGTCGCGCCCGCTGGCGATGCTCGACCTGTACGGCGTCGAGATCGTGCACGCGATGCCGGCGCCTCAGCAGCCCGGGCCTCAGCTGCCGGAGATGCTGGTCCGCTGATGGGAGTCGCGGACGCCGTATTCGGCGCCCTCGCCGACGGCACCCGCCGCAACCTCCTGGCCCGGCTCGGCGAGCTCGGGGAGGCGAGCGCCACCGACCTGGCCCGTGAGCTGCCCGTGAGCCGCCAGGCCGTGCAGAAGCACCTGGGGACGCTGTCCGACGCGGGCCTGGTCGCAGCGCGCCGCGCCGGCCGCGAGGTGCTCTACCGGCCCACGCCCGCGCCGATGTCGGAGGCGATGGCGTGGATGGCGGAGGTCGGCGGGCAGTGGGACGAGCGGCTGGCCGCGCTCGAGCGGCAGCTGGCCCGGGCGGGCAGGACGCAGGCGTGAGCGCGCTGGTCGTCGGCTTCGGACTCGGCTTCTTCGTCGGGTCCCAGCCCGGCCCGGTGTCACTGCTCTGCGTGCGCACCGTGCTGCGCGGCGCGTTCGCCACCGGCCTGGCGATCGGCGCCGGGGCGGCGCTGATCGACCTCCTCTACGCCGGCCTCGGCCTCGCCGGCGCCGCCAGCCTGCTGGAGATCGACGCGCTGCGCATTGCCCTCGGCGCGCTCGGAGCGATGGTGCTGGCGGCGATCGGGGTGCGCACTCTGTGGGCCGCGTTCCGGGTCAGGCTCGGCGGCGAGGTGCCTGCCGAGGTCGCCACGCCGCGACGCGCGTTCGCGACCGCCCTGGCGGCCACCGCCTCCAACCCGCTCACGATCGCCACCTGGGCGGCCATCTTCGCGGCCGCGTCGACCGCCTCGCTGGGTGGCGTCGGCGGCTCCGCCACCGACGTGGTGCTGCTGCTCTGCGGCGTCGCGTGCGGGACTTTCACAGCCTTCACAGTGCTCTCGACGCTCATCGTGCTGGTTCGCCGCCGCTTCGGCCCGCGGCTGCTGGCGACGGTCGACGCCGTGGCCGGCGCCGGCCTGCTGGGCTTCGCCGGCCTGCTCGGCTGGCGCACCGCGCACGACGGCTGAGCGCCGCCTGGCTGGCGCCGCCCCAACGCTTCTGGGTGAGACAAACGTGACTGAACGGCAGGCAAAGAGGTGCCCATGGGCCGTCGACGGGTGGACGACGTCGGTCTAAACGTCGCGTTCGCGGCAGCTGCGGCGAGCGTGGGCCGCGTTTGCCATCCCTGCGCGTCTCAAAGCGGCCCGCCCCACAGCCGGAGCGCAGGGCGGGCCGAATCCGAGCGCGTATCCCATGGAAAGCCGACCCACCTGCCGCGCAGCCGGGGGGTGGGGTGGGTTGTGCATCCCAGCCCTTCCCCGCCGCTGTTTGCGCTTCGCGGCAAGACAGACCAACGGCCACAAACAGCCGCCGCTCATCTCACCGAGAGGCGCCGCCTGGCTGGCGCTAGCCGCGGATGCGCAGGTGGCGAGTCAGCGTGCGCTTGTTGCCGGCGCGATCGGTGACCACGACCACCAGCTTGAGCTTCGCCGAAGCCAGCCCGCGCAGTCCCCGGCGCCCCTGGCGGGTGAGCCGCAGCGTCACGGGGCTGTCGACGCCTGTGATGGCGTTCGCCCGGCCCTGTGCGAGCACGGACTTGACCTTGACGCCGCGCCGCTTGAGCGCGTTGCGGGTGCCCGACTCCGCGGTCAGCGTCCCCGTGATGACCCCGAGCTCGCTGCTCTTGACGATGAGCTCCAGCCCGCCCTTGCGCAGCTTGCTCAGCCGCGCTCCCTTGCGCAGGGACAGCGACGCGGTCGGGGCGACGTGGTCGATCGGCGCAACCGGCGGCGTGGTCGGCTGCGGTTGGCTCGGCGGGTTCGGGGCGCCCGGTGCGGGGGGTCCGGAGGGAGGACCGCCGGCCGGCTCGCAGTCAGCGTTGACCGAGTCGATCGGGTCGCTGGTGACCTTGTCCGTGCCGGTTCCGCAGATGTCGATGTCCGCGGCGCCGTCGACGCTGTCGATCTCGTCGTTGCCGGCTCCGGCGTCGAGCGTGTCCGCACCGCCGCCGTCGCTCAGCTTGTCGTTGCCCTCGAAGCCGGAGAGGAAGCCGTTGGCGGCATTGCCGGCCAGCGTGTCGTTGCCGAGGCCGCCGAAGGCGCCTTCGACGTCGGAGGCGATCGTGTCGCCCTCCCCCGCCTGGCCGTCGTTGCCCGCGCCGCTGTCCAGCGTCACGTTGACCGCCACGGTCCGGTTGAAGTAGTCGACCGCGTCGACGCCGTCTCCACCGCTCATCACGTCGGCGCCGAGGCCGCCATCGAGCACGTTGTTCAGCGCGTTTCCGGCGAGCGTGTCGGCGGCGCTGCCGCCGCGCAGGTTCTCGACGTCAGCCCAGATCCCGTCGCCCTCGCCCGCAGCGCCGTCGTTGTCGGCGTTGTCGAGCGTGAGGCTCACCGGGACGGTCCGCGAGGAGTAGTCCACCACGTCGATGCCTTCGCGACCGGACAGCTGGTCGGCGCCACCGCGTCCGTCGAGCAGGTCGTTGCCCGGACCGCCGGTGAGCACGTTCGGGCCGTCGCTGCCGATCAGCACCATGCCGCCGGCGCCCGCGGTGATGTCCTCGACGTCCGCGTGGAAGTTGTCAGCGCCGCCCCAGCCGTCGTTGCCCACGTCGTCGAGGCTCACCGACAGCGGGCCTGTGACGATGCTGAAGTCGGCGAGGTCGGTCCCGTCGCCGCCGTGGACGTCGTCCTTGCTGCCCGGGGCGCACACGCCGGTGTCAGAGAGAATCTGGTCCCCGTCGGGGCCGCCCTGCGCGGTGGTGTTGCCTCCGAGGGCAAGCGAATCCGCACCGGCGCCGCCGTCGAGCACGTCGGCGTCGCAGCCCGAGGCCTCGAGCTTGTCGGCGCCACCCATTCCCTGGATGGTGTCGGCCCCCTCGTTGCCGACCAGCCAGTTGGTGCCGCCCGAGCCGGTGATCGTGTCCGCGCCGGACCCGCCCAGCACGTTCTCGACGTCGGAGTGGACGTTGTCCGCCTCTGTGGGCGAGCCGTCGTTGGCCAGGTCGTCGAGCGTGATCGACTGCGGGACGGTGCGGTACGCATACGCGACCGTGTCCGTGTCGGCGCCGCCCTGATAGTCACTCGCCAGCGTGCCGGTCGCGCTGGTCCGGAAGAAGTCGTCGCCCGCGCCGCCGGTGAAGCTGCGCGCCGGCGTGCCGGTCGCGATCTCGAGGTCCTCGACGAGGTCGTTGCCAGCCCCACCGTCAGCGGTGAGGGGAACGTCGGCGCTGTAGACGAACAGCTCGTCGCCGCCGTCGTCGAGCGTGATCTCGATGCGATCGAGGCCGGCCGGGGAGCAGGTGACGCTCGCGGGGACCGTGGCGGTCGCGCAGCCGCTGCCGGGGGTGATCGTGACGCCGGTGCCGGTGTCGGTGAACATGTAGTCCACCTGCCCGGTGTGCGGCGCACTGAGCGCCAGCTTGTTCACCTCGCCCGGCGCGGCGGTGAAGTGAAGCACCTGCTCCGTGCCGTTGTCAGTTATTTGAGCGGTGGCCGCTCCCGCCGCCGGAGCAAACGCTCCGAGGGTGAGAGCGGCAACGGCTACGGCAAGCCATCCGTGGCGTCGTGCCTCCATCGAGCGAAGGTAGGACAGCTTTACTCAAATCGCCAGCAATTCGAACAAATGTCCAGTTGGGCCGCACGAACCCGCTCAGCGAGCGGCCGTTTCCTCGTGCGGCTTGCGGTCGAATTCCTTGCCGTGCCGCATTGCCTCGGTGCGCTCGCGGCGGTGCTGCTCGGAGTCCGGGTCGCGGCGGTCGCCGCGGATCGACAGCCCGATCCCGACCGTGAACGCCGCCGCGATCACGGCCAGGCTCGCCACCGGCCCGACCTTGACCAGGTCCTCGATCAGCAGCTTCACGCCCACCAGGCCGAGCACGATCGCGATCGTCTCGTCCAGGTAGCGGAAGCGGGCGATCAGGCTCTCCACGAGCACGAACAGCGCCCGCATGCCGAGCAGCGCGAAGACGTTGCCCATCCAGATCAGCAGCGGGTCGCGGGTGATCGCGAAGGCCGCCGGGATGGAGTCGATCGCGAAGGCGATGTCGGCGAACACGATCGCCGCCAGGCAGAGGAAGATCGGAGTGGCGTAGCGGCGCCCGTCTTTGCGCACGAACCAGCTGCCGCCGTGGAACTCGCCGGTCACGGGGTACACGCGCCGGACGGCCCGCACCAGCAGGTTCCTGTCGGGATCGACGTTCTCGGCCACCCCGCGCCAGATCCGGTAGGCGAGCACGATCAGGGCGGCGCCCAGCAGGTAGATCACGACGTGGAACTGCGCGATCAGCTCGCTGCCGCCCAGGATGAACAGGCCGCGCAGCGCCAGAGCGGCGACGATGCCCCAGTAGAGCAGCCGGGGCCGGCGCCCGTAGGGGACGCCGAAGTACGCGAACAGCAGCAGGAAGACGAACAGGTTGTCGAGCGAGAGCGAGCGCTCGATCAGGTAGACGGTGGTGTAGAGGACGGCGTCCTGGGAGCCCTCCAGCAGCCACACCGGGATGGCGGCGACCAGCGACAGCGCGAGCCAGCCGAGCGACCAGTAGACCGCCTCGCGGAAGCTGGGCTCGTGCCCGCGCCCGAAGAAGTGCAGGTCGATCCACAGGAACAGGAACAGGCCGACGACCAGCCCTGCCAGAAGTTCCGCGTCGGGTCCGGTCACGGCCTTGGACCTTAATGACGCGAACTAGAGTGAGGCCGATGCTCGGTCACGTCGCCGTCGGAACCTGGAGCGGCGGGCGCTTCATGCGCTTCGGCGAGCCGATCCCCGACGAGCGCCTCGAGGCGCTGCTGCGGCCGGGCGACGGCATACGCACCGTGATGACCGCCGACGCGTACGGCGCCGGCGAGGCGGACTCGCTGCTGGGCCATGCCCTGGCCGGCGTGCCGCGCTCCGACTACGCGCTCGTGGGAGCGATCGGCCACGACTTCTACGAGGGCGAGCGCGACGGCGCCAAGGGCTTCCCGCGCTTCACGGACCCTCGCCTGCGCGGGCCGGACGGCTACGCCGGCTACATCCGCATGGCGGCGGAGCACAGCCTCGAGCGGCTCGGCGTGGACGCCTTCGACGTGCTGCTGCTGCACAACCCCGACCGCCGCGGGTTCGAATCCCCGCAGGTCTGGGAGGGGCTGCGCGAGCTGCGCGACCAGGGCCTGACGCGTGAGCTCGGCGTAGCGCCCGGGCCGGCCAACGGCTTCACACTCGACGTGATCGGCTGCTTCGAGCGCTACGGCGAGCTGATCGACTGGGCGATGCTGATCCTGGGCCCGCTCGAGCCGTGGCCGGGAGAGCTGCCGCTCGCGGCCGCCGAGCGCAACGCGGTCCGCGTGGTCACGCGCGTGGTGGACTACGGCGGGCTGTTCCACGACGACGTGCTGCCCGGTCACGAGTTCCCGCGCGGCGACCACCGCGGCTTTCGCCCCGAGGGCTGGGTCGAGGCGGGCCGCGAGAAGCTCGACCGGCTGCGGCCGATCGCCGAGCGCCACTCGCTCACGCTGCTCCAGCTGGCGTGCGCCTGGAACCTCGCGCACCCGGCGGTCGAGTGCGTCGCCCCGACGCTGATCGAGGAGCCCGGCGGCGACAAGCCGATCGAGCGCAAGCGCGCGGAGCTGGCGGGCGTGCCGGCCGTCTCCCCGCTGAGCGCCGAGGAGGTCGAGGCGATCCGGGCCATCGGCGACAACAGCGGCTCCATGCTGCTCAAGGGCGCCACGCCGGACCACGAGGGCGACGAGGCCCCCGACCGCTGGGCGCTCGAGGCGGGCCACGAGGGCGTGGCGGAGCGCTGGGGCATCGACCCCGAGCGCGATCTGCGCAAGGCGCCTGCCGGCGTCTAGATCCCGTTACGCCCGGGTCACCGGGGCGTTACAAACAGCGGCAACCAGGGTGGCCCCGAAGCGCCGCGGCGCGAGTGCGGTCGTCAAACCGCGCGCATATGACGCAAAACGGAGCAATCACTCGGTGGCAGCCACGGGGTTGCTAAGGGCCCTGCAGGAGGTCCGCGCAGCGCTGGAGCTGCTCGGTGTCCTCGGGGCGCGCCTTGTCGAGGCACTCGGAGTAGCGGCGGAACTGCTCGGCGTCGGTCGAGCCGCCGCTCGCCTGGCCGCCCTCGGGCCCGGGCTCCTGCCTCGTGGCACCGCCCGCGCCGAGCGCGTTGAGCGCGCCGCCGAGCGAGTCGGTGAGCTTGGAGAGCGGGCGCGAGTGCGTCGGCGCCTCGATCTGCTGGTCGCCGTTGACGTTGTGCAGCTCGACCGAGAAGACGATCGACCCGGCCTTGAGGCCACCCAGGCCCGTCCGGTCGCTCTCCGGGATCTCGAAGTCGATGCGACCGGAAACCCGCCTGATCAGGCCGTCCTTCTTGCCGACGTACACGTCGAAGCTGGGGTCCTTGACGGCCTTGCTGAGCTCCCGGATGTCGGCGCCGGTCAGGCGCGGCGGCGGCTCGCCGCCGGCCCCCAGCGCGCTCGCCGACCGGCGCACGAACTGGTTGAGGTTGCGCATCAGGCTCTCCACGTCGAGCGTGCCGGACACGTGGTCGGCGTCCACACCGGCCACGTCGGCGTCGCCCTCGTCCTTCGCCTCGGCCAGCCAGGAGCGCGGATTGAGGCCGAGCTCGCTGAGCGGCCGTCCCCCCTTGCGGCTGTTCTTGGCGATCGTGCGGTTGGTCTGACGCACCTGCGCCGCGGGCTGCTCGTAGTAGACGTCCTGGAACTTCAGGAAGACGCGATCGCCCGTGGTGAGCACGCCGCTCGTGATCGTCTGGCCGCCGCCGCCGGTGCCGACCCGCAACTCGATGTCGGCCGAGGGCAGCTTGCCCTTGTTGGTGCGGAAGGGCCCCTCGGCCTCGATCTTGATCGGGTCCTTGAGCAGGCCCTTCAGGGTGATCTCGCCGTCGAGCTTCAGGTCCGCGCTGCGGATCTCCCCCGAGAAGGCCCTGTCGAGCAGGTCCTCGACGCTGGCCTTGTCGTCCCCTCCCCCGCAGGAGACGAGCGTGTATGCGCCAAGAACCACGATGAGGAGCAACGCGACGCGGCGCACGCGCCGCAGGATAGTGGGCGAACTCGTGCATTTTCGAAGGCGTGCCGCAACCCTTCGCCACCATGCTCGTTGTAGTGACGATGTGTCGGTTCAGCCGTACCCTCGCGCTCGCGGCCGCCGCGACCGTGCTCTTAGCGGCACCTGCCCACGCTGGTCAGGTGATTGTCGTCGACGGCAAACGCGCCGTGCGAGTGAACGATCCGGACGTGCCTTCGAAGGCGGAGATCGCCCTGCCCCCGGCCGGACGCGCGAACGCGCCCTTCGGCGTGGCGTCGGCCGCCCGCCGCCCGTCGAAGCCGCGCGCGGACCGGCGCGCCGTCGACAAGGCCCTCGAGCGCGCCCTGCGCTCGAAGCGGATCTCCTCGGCGTCGTATGCGCGCTGGCGCGGCTGGTACGTGAACTCGGTGCGCACCTACAGGCGCCTGCGCGGCGCCCGCCGCGAGCAGCTCGGCTACGTGATCGACTCGGTCGAGTCGCTCGCGCTGCGCAACATGCTCAGCCCCACCCGCATGCCGGCCGCCTTCGTGCAGTTGGAGCGCAACCGGCGCTACTGGCGCTCGCTGCCCTTCCCGGCGGCGCGCGACCAGGTCAGCTTCAAGGGCAGCGAGGTGCTCTACGTCTACTTCCCCGGCGAGGGCCTGCAGCTGCATCCGCTGTCCACCTTCAAGAAGGCGAACAACATGCACGGCACCTGCGAGCGCCAGGAGCCGGGCTGCGATCCCGCCGGGCTGCGGCGCCTGCTCGACGAGATGGAGACGCTGGCCGTGCGCCGCTCGCCCAACTTCATCGCCTGGGAGTACGCCTTCCACTTCGACGGCGGCACGCCCCCCTGGATCAGCGGGATGGCGGACGCCACCGGGATCCAGGCCTACGGGCGGGCGGCCGACCTGCTCGGCGAGCCGCACTACTTCGAGGTCGCACGGGAGGCGATCGGCGCCTTCGAGACCCTGCCGCCCCTAGGGGTGCGCACCGTCGGCTTCGCGGGCGGCGTGCACTACCTCCAGTACTCCTTCGCGCCGCGCCTCTACATCTTCAACGCCTTCCTCCAGTCGCTGATCGGGCTGCACGACTTCGGCCGCATCGCCGGCGACGAGCGCGCCACCAAGCTCTACCAGGAGGCCGAGCCCGAGGCGCGCCAGGAGATCCCGCTCTCCGACGTGGGCGACTGGTCGCGCTACTCCTACCGCGGCCCAGAGGCGACTCACGACTACCACGAGCTGCTGCGCGAGTTCCTCGCCTCGATGTGCACGCGCCGGCTGGGCGACCTCTACTGCGAGTACGCCGACCGCTACCGCGGCTACCAGGTCGATCCGCCCGAGCTGACCTACACCGGACCGGAGCTGACGACCGCCAGGCAGCTGACTCCGATCCGCTTCGAGGTGTCGAAGCTGTCGGCGGTCGAGGCGAAGGTCTACCGCGGCGACAAGCTCGTCTTCTCGAGGCTCGCCACGTTCCGGCGCGGAGTGGGCGCCTTCGCGTGGCGCCCGCGCGGGCCGGGGCTGTTCACGGTGCGCCTCGGCGCCAAGGAGCTGCGCACCGGGCTGGGCAAGAAGGACAAGGCGACCGCTGAGATAGAGGTAGAGCCAACGCCGTAGGATCGCTCGTCTATGGCGCCCCGCACCATCTTGTACACAGGGAAGGGCGGCGTCGGGAAGACGAGCGTCGCCGCCGCCACCGCCCGCCGCTGCGCCGCCGCGGGGCTGCGCACCGTGGTGCTCTCCACCGACCCGGCGCACAGCCTGTCGGACTCGCTCGAGGCCGAGCTCGGCGCCCAGCCGACCCAGGTGAGCGCGAACCTGTTCGGGCAGGAGGTCCAGGCGCAGGAGGAGATGGAGCGCCACTGGAACTCCGTGCAGGGCTGGCTCGGCTCGCTGCTCGAGGAGCGCGGCGTGGACCGGATCGCTGCCGAGGAGCTGACCGTGCCGCCGGGGATGGACGAGCTGTTCTCGCTGCTTCAGATCAAGCGCCACTACGAGGACGGCGAGTTCGACTGCGTGATCGTGGACTGCGCCCCTACCGGGGAGACGCTGCGGCTGCTCTCGTTCCCGGACGTCGTGACCTGGTGGCTGGAGCGGATCCTGCCCTCGCAGCGGCGACTCGCGCCGTTCGCGCGCACGCTGTTCGACCTGCCGCTGCCGGGCGACGGCGTGTTCGACGACGTGGAGAAGCTGGCCCGCAACCTGGTGGCGATGAACGGCATCCTGCGCGACCGCTCGCGCACCTCGGTGCGGCTGGTGATGAACCCCGACCGCATGGTCGTCAAGGAGGCGATGCGCACCTTCACCTACCTCAACCTGTACGGCTACCTGACCGACGCGGTGGTGGTGAACCGGCTGCTGCCCGCGGAGGGCTACTTCGAGGCCTGGGCTGGGGTGCAGCGCGAGCAGCTCGATCTCGTGCGCTCCGCGTTCGAGCCGGTGCCGGTGCTGACGGCGAGGTACATGGAGCGCGAGGTGGTGGGCCCCGAGATGCTCGACCGGCTCGCCGACGAGGTCTTCGACGGCAGCGACCCGGCTGCCGTCCTGCACACCGAGCTGGCGCAGCAGCTCGTGACCGACAACGGCCGGGCGACCCTGCGCGTGAGCGTGCCGTTCGCGCAAAAGGGCGAGCTGGACCTCAAGAAGATCGGAACGGAGGTGATCGTCCGCGTGGGGGCGCAGAAGCGCACTATCATGCTCCCGCCGGCCCTCGCCGCCTATTCCGCCAGCGGCGCCCGCTTCGAGGACGGCACCCTCGAGATCTCCTTCGAGAAGAGAGACACCAACCCTGCGCACCCGGCCGAGCCGGGCGCTTGGGCCAAGCATGCACACTGAGCCGCTGCCAGACGACGAGCCACGCCGGTCGCCACCGCCTCCGCCTCACGGCCGGGGCCTGGACCCGACGGCGCTGTTCGTGCTGCTGGACGGGCTGCGCCGGGCGGCTCCGCGCGAGCTGCAGGGCCAGCTCACCGACCTGATCCGCGAGTTCCTGCTGACGCTGCGCTCCCTGATCGACTGGTACCTCGAGCGTCTGGACCATCCGCGCCGCGACCCCGAGGTCGAGAACATCCCGATCGACTGATGTCGGCGAGCTACGACTCCCTGCCGCCCAACCTGCCCGTGCCGGAGGACGACGGTGCGGCGGATCACCTGAGCGGGACCGTGCTGCCGCCGCTGCCGCTGGCGGTGGCGGGCGGTGGCCGGTTCGACCTGCGCGAGGCGGCGACGATCGGCACGCTGGTGGCGTTCGTCTACCCGCGCACCGGGACACCCGGCCAGCCGCTCGTCCCGGGCTGGGACGACATCCCGGGCGCGCGCGGCTGCACCCCCCAGAACTGCGCCTTCCGCGACCGCCACTCCGCCCTCGAGGGGCTGGACGCGGTGGTCGTCGGGATCAGCGCGATGGACCCGGCCGAGCAGAGGGCGTTCGCCGAGCGCGAGCAGCTGCCCTACCCGCTGCTCAACGACGGCCCGCTGCTGCTGCGCGACGAGCTGGGCCTGCCGACCTTCGACATCCACGGCACGACGCTCTACAAGCGCCTCACCTTCGTGGCGCGCGCCGGCCGCATCGAGAAGGTCTTCTACCCCGTCTTCCCACCGGACCGCAACGCGGTCGAGGTGGAGGGGTGGCTGCGCGCCGCGGCCGCTACTTGAAGTGCGGCAGGCCCTTCGGGCCCGCGTCCTTCTCGATGTAGCCCCACAGCCGGCGCACTTGCTGCGGGTAGCGGGACGCGACGTTGCGGCCCTCGCTCGATAGCGCGTAGAGGCGTTTGTCCTTGCCCTCGTTGTCCGAGATCAGCAGCCACTTGTCGTCGCGGGCGGCCAAGGAGGTGCTGTACGCGGCCGTGCGGTAGCTGCGCTTCTGGGCGGGCTGCTTGCCGTCCAGCAGCGGCGACAGGTCCGTGCCGTTCATGAAGCCCGGCTTGTCGTAGCCGAGCACCGACAGCACGGTCGGGCCGATGTCGTGGTGCGAGGCCCAGTAGCGGCTCGCCTTGCCCTTCGCCTTGCCGGCGGGGTGACGGATGGCGAAGGGCACGTGGCTGAGCTCGGTGTGCACCTCGGTGTAGCGCTTGCCCACCCAGCCGTACTCGCCGAGCAGCACGCCGTGGTCGCTCGTCAGGACCACCAGCGTGTTGTCGAGCACGCCGAGGTTGGCCAGCCGGTCGAGGAAGTGGCCCAGCCAGGCGTCGACCATCGTCACCTCGGCCGCGTACAGCTCGCGCATCCGGCGCAGCAGCGACTGAGACAGCCCGAGCGGCGCGTACCTGGCCGCCGGCGTCGGGAACGGCTGGATCGGCTCGATGCCGCTGGCGTCCGGCGAGCCGTAGAGGTCGCTGAGGCGCTGCGGCACGTCCCACGGCTCGTGAGCGTCGAAGGAGTCGACGACGAGGGCGAACGGCTGGCGCGCCTGCGCCCACTCCACCCACCCCATCGCCTCCGCGAACACGCGCGGGGAGAGGTAGTCCTCCTCTGCGCGATCGCGCGGGTTGGCCTGCAGATAGGCCTTCATGCGGGGCTCGTGGCGCGACCCGCGCAGTGACGGCGGGACGTACTTGTCGAGCGTCGCGTCCGAAACCGTGCCCGTCGGCTTGTGCCGCAGCGGCACCTGGCCGTCCACCAGCCGGACCCGGTCGAGGCGCTTTCGGAAGCGCTTGTGGACCGGCAGCAGGAGGTGCGGGTTGTCGGTTACGTAGCCGGTGGTCCAGCCCTTGTCCTGCAGGACCTCGGTCCACATCTTCCCGTCGCTGCCGACCGGCTCCCAGCCCGGCTGGGGCGGCAGGCCCTTGTAGGGGTGCCAGCCCCGGTACGGGAAGATCCGCTTGCCGGACATGACCGAGCGGCGAGCCGGAATCGTCGGCATCGCCTCGGGAAAGGCGCGGGTGAAGCGCAGCGCCTCGCCCGTCGCCTTGTCCCAGGTCGGCGTGCGCGCCCGGCGCCCGTAGATGTGGTCGGCGCGCAGGCTGTCCATCACCACCACCACGACGTTCATCGGCCGAGCCGGGGTCACGCCGAGCCTGGGCTCGCGGGCCTTGCCCGCCGCCTCGCCCTCGTTGTTGCAGCCGGCGCCGAGCAGCGTCAGGCCGGCGGCACCCGCGCCGCCCGCCCGGAGCATGTCGCGGCGTGTGAGCTCGTCGCCCAAGCCGCTAGGAACCGCGCCCGGAGATGTCGATGGAGCGGATCGCGTGCTCGTCGGGGAGCTTCTCCAGCACCTGGCGCACGATCTCCTGGACGTCGCGCTCGTCGTGGCCGAAGTCGTCGAGCAGGGACTTCAGCGCGGTCCAGGTGATCTTGAGCTGTGCGGGAGTCAGATCCAGCCGGTAGGCGGTTTCGTGCGGGCCGATCAGGTTGGACTCGTCGTCGGGCATAAGCGGCCCGAAGGGTAACCACCCGCCCGGGCGGGCGGTCGTGCACCACGGCCACTACGCTGTGGGCCGTGGCCAGGACCTGGGTGCTCACAGGATCGCTCGACAACTTTCGCGCCACCCGCGAGCACGGGTTTCGCCTGATCGGCGCGAAGGAGAGGCGCCGCGCAATGGCCGAGCAGATCGAGCCCGGCGACCGGGTCGTCTTCTACGTCACCGTGGTCCAGGCGTTCGGGGGCATCGTGCGTGTCACGGGCGAGATGTACGAGGACCGGGAGAAGGTGTGGCCGGGGAAGCCGGGGAAGGCGGATGCCTATCCCTGGCGCTTCGAAACCGAGCCCGAGGTGGTGCTGGACGAGCAGGACTTCGTGCCCGCCGTCGACCTGGCCGGCGAGCTCGAGCACGTTGCCAAGTGGCCCGCCGAGCACTGGCACCTGGCCTTCCAGGGCCAGCTCCGCACGGTCAGCGACGCCGACTCCGAGCTGCTCCGGCGCCGGATTCGCGCTGCGGCGCCCGCGGCGGCGTGACCACGGCGCACGAGCGGCACTACTCGCTGGAGGAGGCGTCCGCCCTACTGCCCCGGGTGGCGGAGCTGCTGGTCACGATGCGCAAGGCGCGCGACCGCCTGGGCGACGCCGACGCGCGGGCCGCGCTCGAGGCCGCCGGGCAGTCCAACGGCGGCGGCCAGCCCGGCAAGGTCGGGTCGGAGGGCTTCCTCGAGCTGCGCGAGTCGATGCTGGAGCTGCGCGAGCGCGAGATCGTGCTGCGCGACCTCGATCGCGGGCTCGTCGACTTCCCGGCGATGCGCGATGGCCATGAGGTCTACCTCTGCTGGGAGGAGGGGGAGCCCGAGATCGGCTACTGGCACGAGCCGGACGCGGGCTTCGGCGGGCGGCGCCCGCTCGACGATGGCTGAGCTCGTGCGCACGTTCCGGCTTCTGGGATTCGAGCAGAGGGTGGCGGCCGTTGGCGCCGTGCTGCTCGCCATCAGCACGTTCGGTCCGTTCTCCTTCGTGGAGTTGGCGGAGATCCTGCTGGCGCTCGGAGTGCTGGCCCTGCTGCGCGCCCGGGCCCTCGGCAAGCATTTCCACCTGCCGTTCGGCGACGGCACCGTGATCGCCGCGGCGGGGGCCTGGGCCGCGGTCCTGATCGTGGTGCGGCTGTTCGATCGCCCGCTTGGCCAGAACCTGCTCGCGCTCGTCTGCGCATCCATCCTCGTGCTCGCGGGCGTGCGCGAGCGCGCGAAGCGGCCGATGGACGACCTCCCCCCGGAGCCGAGCACGCCGCCGCGCCCCCGGCGCCGCGCGCCGGGCACCCCCGCGGCCGAGGCGCCCACGGAGCCGCTGCCGCCGCCCGAGTTCAAGCCGTACAAGCCCGAGCCCGGCGAGCAGCTGCGGCTGGGCGGCGAGGAGTCGAACCCTCAGCCGCCGGGCGACGCCTGAGGCAGCGCCCGGGAGGGCATCCGCATCAGCGTGACCCCGACCACCGCGGCCACCAGCTGCGCGGCCGCCGCGATCAGGAGCGCCTCGGCGGACCCGAGCCCGGTGACCACCGGGCCCGCCAGGGCGGCGCCCATGGCGAACGAGCCGACCTTCAGCCCCGCCGCGGTGGTGAACACCTGCCCGTACAGCGATGGCGGCACGACCTGCTGGCGCACGGCGAACTGAGCGGCCAGCGCCGGCCCGTCCGCCAGCCCGGCCACGGCGATCAGCACGAGCAGGGCGGGCAGCGAGCCCGCCAGCGGCCAGGCGAGCATGAGCGTCCCGAAGACCGCGTAGCCGACCAGCACGATGCGCTCGGGAGGGAAGCGCCGCTGGAAGCGCACGAGGCTGAGCGCGCCGATGGTCGAGCCGAAGGCGAAGGCCGCCCACATGTAGCCCGCGTCGCTGCGCGGACCGACGAGGTGCTCGACGGCGAACAGGGGAAACGCGACCGTCAGGAGGCCGAGGCCGCCGAGCCCGAGGGCCGCGGCCCCGGTGATCCCGCGCAGCTCGGGCACCGAGACGATCTGGCGGATGCCGGCCACCGCCACTCCCACCAGCGTGTCCTCGCCGCCGCGCCGGTCTGGGCCGCGATCGAGGCCCGGGATGCGCAGGATCAGCACCAGCGCGACCAGCGCCAGGCCGGCCTCGACGAGCAGCGACGTCTGCGGGCCGAAGGCGCCGGACAGCGTGCCCGCGAGGGCCGGGCCGATCACGAGGGCTCCGTTGAAGCTGGTCGTCTCGAGCGCGTTGGCGGGCGGCAGCAGGTCGTCCGGCACGAGCACCGGGATGAAGCTGGTGAAGCCTCCGAACGACAGCGGGTACGTCAGCCCGGCCATGAGCACCACCAGCGGGATCACCCAATTCGGCGTGTTGCCGGCCACCAGGACCAGCACCACGAGCATGCTCGCGATCAGCAGCTGATCGATCACCATCAGCCCGCGGCGGCGCCCGGTCAGGTCGAGCCAGGCGCCCAGCAGCGGCCCGGAGATCAGGCTCGGCAGCGTGATCGCCGCCACCGCGAGGCCGGCGAGCCCGGCGCTGCCGGTGCGGTCGAGCACCAGCAGCACCACGCCGACCGAGAACATCTCGTCCGACACGCGCGCGAGCGTGGCCGCGCTTACGAACGGGAGGTAGCCGGGCTGATCGGAGAGGCGGCGCAGCGACAGGCGGTCCACCGGCCAATCGTGGCAGGCGGCCTCAGACGGCGGGCGGGATCGCCTGGCGGAAGCGGAACATGAAGTCCGGGTCCACCTGCTTCTTGATCTCGCGCAGCCGCGGCAGGTTGGAGGCGTAGTAGGCCTGCCGCCAGGTGCTCAGCTGAGGGTCGATGTAGTTCTGGTAGGCCTGGCCGGAAGCGAACGGTCGCAGCGCCTTCCAGACGCCGTTGATCCACCCGCGGCTGGGCGTCCCGCTGCCGGTGAAGTAGGCCCCGTACTGCAGCGAGAACAGCATGTCCCGGTGCACGAATGCCGTGGCGTCGGCGGCGGGCCGGTTGTAGGCGCCGCCGTACGCGTCCAGGATCAAGGCGCCCGAGCCGAGCGACGGCGTGCGCTGGCGGCGCTCGATCCAGTCGATCATCACCTGGCGGCCGCGTGCCGGGAGCGGCTCGTCGAAGTAGTCCGACTTGGCGTAGAACGACGCCCGCGGGAGCTGGCCGCCGGGTCGGGTGCCGCGCGTGTGGCAGGCGCGGTGGCCCTCGTCCAGGCAGCCGGCCCAGCGCAGCACGAGGCTCATCATCGACGAGCTGCCGGTGGACACCGAGGCGCCGGCCACCCGCGCCAGCGGGCCGATCAGCCTACGCAGCGCCGACTCCGTGCCGAAGTGCTGGCCGAGGGCGGTCACGCTCGGCGATCCTCCGCCGCCGGTGGTGCCGAGCGTGAGGATCGAGGTGAGCGCGGGCGGGGCCCCCGGCGCGAACCGCTGCCAGGCGGCCAGCGCCTCACTCGCCTGGCTCCAGGGGAAGCGGATGAAGAACCAGGCGGCCCCGGTGGCGCGATGGGCGCGGAAGCTGAGCGACGTGACGATCCCGAAGTTGCCGCCACCGCCGCCGCGGCAGGCCCAGTAGAGGTCCTCGTTCGTATCGGCGTCCACGCGGCGGGCGCGGCCGTCGGCGGTGACGATGGTGGCCGCGACCAGGTTGTCGGTGGTCAGGCCGAAGCGGCGGCCCGACAGACCGTGGCCGCCACCCAGCGCCAGCCCGGCGATGCCCACCGACGGGCACGAGCCCGCCGGCACCAGCAGGCCGCGGGAGGCGAGCTTCGAGTAGACGTCGATCAGCTGGGCGCCGGCGCCCACGGTCGCCCGCCCGTTCGCCACGCCGATGGCGCGCAGGCGGCTGAGGTCGACCACGACGCCGCCGGCGATCGTCGAGTAGCCCGCGTAGCTGTGCCCGCCCGAGCGGGGCGTCACGCGCACGCCGAAGCGGTTCGCCCAGGCCACGACGGCCTGCACGTCGCGGGTGTCGAGGGGCTGCACCACCGCCTGCGGGCGGATGCCGTCGTAGCGGGTGTTGTAGACGAGCCGCTCGGAGTTGTAGCCGGGCGTGCCGGGAAAGAGGACCGGGCCGCGCACCGCGCCGCGCAGGGCCCGGGCCGCCCGCTTGGGGAGCGCCGCGGCCTCCGTCGCCCCGGCGGGCCAGGCGATACCGACCACCCCGGCGGCGCCGAGGCCGAGAAAAGCGCGCCGATCGAGGCCCACGCCGGGGATCCTATGTGCGCTCGGAGCCCAAGCCAACGGCGGCGATAAAGGGCGGCCCGGGCCGCCCCCTTATCGCTATCGAGCCGCGCCGGGACGCTCGGCCGCCTCGGTGCTGAGCGCCGCCGCCGCCGGCCGCGCCTGCTCGCCCCAGTCGCACGGCGACTGGCGCGCGCCCTCGCGTGGCTGGCCCACCAGCTGCCCTCCGGGGCAGTCCGCGGCCTCCACGCGGCGGCGCGGGTTCGTGATCCCGACCAGGCCGAGCAGCCCGCCCAGCGCCACCAGCGCGGTTGCGATGCCCAGGCCCACGTGGAACGCGTGCACCGAGGCGTCCTTGGCCGCCTCGCGCACCGAGGCCTGCACGTTCTCCGGCACGCCCTGGACGGTCACGGTCGAGAGCGGCTGCCGCTTCGCCTCCGCCACGGCGCGCGCCACCTCCTGGCGCTGCAGCGCACTCCTGCCCACCTCGTCCTCCAGCCTCGAGCCGAACACGCCGGCCACCACCGCCCCCACGGCGGCGATCGCCACCAGCCCCGCCACGCGCGCGATCGCGTTGTTGACTCCGGACGCGATGCCGGCGTTGCTCTCGTCGGCGTCGGCCAGCACCGTGGAGGTGAGCGGCGCCACCGTCATCGACAGCCCCAGCCCGAACACGAGCAGCCCGGGCAGCAGGTCACGCAGGAAGTCGGTATCGGCGTCGACGCGCCAGAGCAGCAACGCCATGCCGCTCGCCGCCACAAGCGGCCCCACGCCCATGAACAAGCGCGGGCCGAGGCGATCGGCCAGCGCGCCGAAGCGCATCGACAGCAGGAACATCATCGCGGTCACCGGGATGGTGGAGCTGCCGGCCTCGAGCGCGCTGAAGCCCGCCACCTGCTGCAGGAACAGGACCAGGAAGAAGAACATCAACCCGAGCCCGCCGTACATCAGGAACGTCTCGAGGTTGCCGGCCGCGAAGTTGCGCCGCTTGAACAGCGTCAGCGGCAGCATCGGATGGCTGGTGCGCCCCTCCCACACGAGGAAGCCGGCGAACATCAGAGCCCCGAGCGCCAGGGGCAGCGCCACGAGCGGGTCGCCCCACCCGTGCAGCGGCTGCTCGATCAGGCCGAAGGTCATCCCGGCCAGCCCGAGCGCGCACAGCAGGGCGCCCAGCACGTCCACCCGCGCCTCCGGGTCGCGCACGCGCCCTTCCGGGACCACGCGCAGGATCAGCATGATCGTGACCAGCACGATCGGCACGTTGATCGCGAAGATCCAGCGCCAGGAGGCGGCGTCCACGAGCTGGCCTCCCACCAGCGGACCGACCACCGTGCCGATGCCGCCCCAGGCGGTCCACGCGCCGACCGCCCTGCCGCGCTCATCCGGGGGGAAGGTCGCGACGATCACCGCGAGCGCCGCCGGCGTGAGCAACGCGCCCGCAACTCCCTGGAGCGCGCGTGCGCCCACGAGGATCTCGATGCTGGGTGCGAGAGCGCAGACCAGGGACGTCAAGCCGAACAGCAGCACCCCGAGCGCGAACACGCGCCGCTCGCCGAAGATGTCGCCGAGCGAGCCGCCGATCAGCAGCAGCGACGCCAGCGTGACCAGGTAGGCGTTGGCCGTCCACTGCTGGCCCGCGAGCCCGCCGCCAAGGTCCCTGGCGATGGCCGGCAGCGCCACGTTGGCCACCGTCGAGTCGACCGTGACGACCGTGGTCCCGAGGATGGCCGCGACCAGGACGAGCGTCTTGGTGCGCGGCGCGAGCGCCGTGTTGCCGCCGAGCTCGGCGGCTTCCATCAGCTCGGCGCGGCGCCGTTGACCGATTCCGCCGCCCGCGGGCTCGGTCCGACGTACCTGGCCGTGGGCCGGATCAGGCGGCCGTCGCGCTTCTGCTCGAGGATGTGCGCCGCCCAGCCGGCCACGCGCGCGCACGAGAACATCGGCGTGAACAGCTCCGGCGGCACGTCGGCGTAGTCGAGCACCACGGCCGACCAGAACTCGACGTTCGTGGCCAGCACGCGGTCCGGCTTGCGCGCCTTCAGCTCGGCCAGCGCGGCCTGCTCGAGCTCCTCGGCCACCTCCAGCCGCGGTGCCCCGATCTCACGGGCTGTCTGGCGCAGTACACGGGCGCGCGGGTCCTCGGCGCGATAGACGCGATGGCCGAAGCCCATCAGTCGCTCGCCCGAGTCGAGCACCCGCTTGACCCAGCGCTCGGCGTCGCCCTCCGCTTCCACCCCATCGAGCATGTGCAGCACGCGCGAAGGAGCTCCGCCGTGCAGCGGTCCGGAGAGCGCGCCGACGCCGGCCGACAGGGCGGCCGCCACGTCGGCGCCGGTGGATGCCACCACGCGGGCCGTGAAGGTGGAGGCGTTCATGCCGTGCTCGGCGGCCGAGGTCCAGTAGGCGTCGATCGCGGCGACATGCTTCGGGTCGGGCTCGCCCTGCCAGCGGATCATGAAGCGCTCGACGACGGTCTTGGCCTTGTCGATCTCGCTCTGCGGCACCATCGGGTTGCCGGCGCCCCGGGCGGACTGCGCGACGTAGGACAGCGCCATCACGGCGGCGCGGGCGAGGTCGTCACGGCACTGCGCGTCGTCGATGTCCAGCAGCGGCTTCATGCCCCAGGCGGGCGCGAGCATCGCCAGCGCCGACTGCACGTCGACCCGGATGTCCCCGGAGTGGATCGGGATGGGGAACGGTTCGGCCGGCGGCAGACCGGGGTTGAAGGAGTTGTCGACCAGCAGGCCCCAGACGTGACCGAACGTCATCCGCCCGACCAGATGTTCAATGTCGACGCCGCGGTAGCGCAGCGCGCTGCCTTCCTTGTCCGGCTCGGCGATCTCGCTCTCGAACGCGATGACACCTTCGAGGCCGGGGACGAAGTCGGACATGTGGGCCCTTTCGAAGGACGG
>JAXDIG010000029.1:0-102959 GCA_034664125.1 Thermoleophilaceae bacterium
TCGGCGAATCGAACCGCGGCAAACACAACCACTCCACATTCGAGTTCGGCGCCACCAACGCACACGTCTCGCAATCCGACAAGAACCCATACTCAGCGATCGGCGGAAACGGACTCGCCCCCACACCGCCCTCAGCGGCCCAGGCGGGCATGCTCAGGAGCCGACCAGTCGCGAGGCGTTCACAAGTGGAAGCGTAAGCGCGATTCGCGACACGCGCCGGGCTAGCCGCCCACCGGACCGTGACGGCTGGTTATCGGGCCGGGCCCGCCGACGGCCGCCGACCACGTGAAGCGCGTCACGTCCTCGCGGGGCGCGAGGGCACCTCGGGCGGTCCCGCGACGAACGAACAGGACCGGAGCAGGGGCGGCCTTGGCGATCTCCGATCGGGCTGGACCGAGGCCCTCCCGTTGCCAGCGGTCTGAGAGCCCGACCACGAGCAGCCCGGCGCTGCCGGCCGCGCGGACGATCCCCTCGCGCCCCGGCTCGGCCACGAGCGGCTCGGCGGTGACGCCCGAGTACTGCTGGACGAGCAGCCCGGCGTCGGCCAGCAGCCGGGTCACGCGCGCTCGGTCGTCCTCGTGCGCGGCGGCGCCCAGCAGCTTCAGCGGCGCGCCCGTTGCGGCGCACGTCCAGGCGGCCAGCTCGAGCGCGGCCCAGTCGTGCTCGGCGCCGCCGAACGGCACGGCCACGGGCGCCCCCGGGCCGGGGAGCACCGGTTGCCCCTCCCGGGCCACCAGCACGGCCACGTCGCAGGGTGCCTCGCGCAGCACGACGCCTACGGCACCCCGTGGGACCCCGTCTCCGATCAGCGGTCGCCGCCCGTTGAGCAGCAGCAGGGCCACCTGCTCGGACTTCGCAAGGCGTGTGAGGTCGGCGCCCGGATCGGCGGAGATGAACGCCACCGCACGGGCTGCCGTCCCCTCCGCGACCAGCTCGCGACGGGCGGCGTCCACCTCGCTCGCGGCCTCCGTGAGCAGCCGATTCTCCGTCTGGAGCCCGCCCCGGACCCCGGCGCCACGCGGCGGCCGCACGAGCCTCGCGAGTATCAGCTCACGGGTGGGCTCCGAGCGCGCGAGCGGCCCGGCCAGCGACAGCAGCTGCCCGAGCGCGGCTTCGCCGTCGGGCGCCACAAGCAGCGACTGCTCGCACACCGGCAGGGTGGGGAACTCCGCCAGGGAGAGGGCGCGTGCCTCCTCGAGCTCCTCCTCCACGGGCGCGCCAAGCTCGTTACGCGGATCGAGGGCCTTCAGCATCGGCGCGGTCATCACTGTCGTGACCAGCGCCATGATCACGAGCATGGCGAACAGCACGTCGGAGATCACGCCCTTTTCGAGCGCGAGGTTGAGCACGATCAGCTCCGTCAGGCCGCGCGTGTTCATGAGCGTCCCGATCACCGCCGAAGAGCGCCAGTCGAAGCCCGCGACTCGAGCCGCAAGGGCCGCTCCGAACAGCTTGCCGAGCAGGGCCGTGGCCAGGAGCGCGACCGTGATCAGCCACAGCTCGGGCCGGTCGACCAGGCCGATGTCGGTTCGCAGGCCGACGACGACGAAGAACAGCGGCAGCAGCAGGATGACCACGAAGTCCTCCATGCGGCGCGTGACGTCCTCGGTCAGGCCCGCGTGGCGGGGCATGATGAGCCCCATCACGAACGCGCCGAAGATGAGCGCGATGCCGATCTCCTCGGTCAGGTACGCGGAGATCAGAATGCCGGCGAAGATCAGCGCCGTCCAGCCGCTCGGGATGCGACCCGCCTCGTCGTAGGCGGTGGAGGCGCGCCCCAGCAGGGGCCGCACCCCCAGGCCCATCGCCAGGCAGAACAGCCCACCCAGCAGGATCGTGACCGCCACGTCCGTGGCCGAGCCGGAGACGGCGACCGCGGTTCCCAGCGCGATCAAGAGCCAGGCCGTGACGTCGTCGAACGCGGCGGCGGCGAGCACCACGGCGCCGATCGGGCGCTTGAGCATGCGTCGCTCTACGAGGATTCGGGCCAGCACCGGGAAGGCCGTGATCGACATCGAGATCCCGAGGAAGAGGGCGAACGGGAGGAACTTGGTGTCGGGTGCCAGGAGCGTGTAGATCGGCAGCGCCACCGCGATCCCGAGCGCCATCGGCAGCGCCACGCTGGCGTTGGAGATCAGCGCGATCTGGCCGGCGCGGCGTCCGATCTGCCGCGGGTCGAGCTCCAGCCCGATCAGGAACATGTAGAAGATCAGGCCCAGCTGGGCGGCCACCTCGAGGTAGGGGATGATGTCCTCCGGGAACAGCGCCGCCTCAGCCCCCGGCGAGATGGCTCCCAGCAGCGACGGTCCCAAAGCCACGCCGGCAACGACCTCGCCGATCACGCGGGGCTGTCCGATCGCGGCGGCCCCCATGCCGAGCAGCCGGGCGAGCACGATCACCACCGCCACCGCGATGAAGAAGGCGGCGAACACGCTTTCCGCCTCACGCTTCTTCTGCCCCGACAGCCGCTCGGCGCCCGAGGGCGGAGGACCGCTGTCCCGCAGCGTGGCGCCCGGCTGGAGGAGGACGATGCTCAGGCTGCGGTCGACTGCCGTGCCCAGCAATCTGCGCCGCTCGCCGCTCCCGCAGCGCACCTCGCCGAGCAGCTCGCCGTCGACGTAGCGCACGTGCCCGACGCCGCGCCCGTCGGCGAGCAGGTCCACCCGCGGACCGTCGCCCTCGACTACGAGGTCCCCGCCCAGGCACAGCGAGCGCGGCGAGAGTGCGTACTCCCCGGCCACCGTGTCGGGCAGGCGGGCCTGCCGCACGGTGAGCGCAGAGGGACCGCGCGCGATCTCGGCAAGGAACGGGCGGCCGCCGAGCATGCCGGTGACGCGGCCGTCTTCGACCTTCGCGTCCAGCTCCAGGCTGGGGCCGCGGATGCACCTGACCTCGCCCGTCAGGTGCCCGGCGTCGAGCTCGAGCTTGCCGCCGAGCGTGTCCTCGGCATTCGCGAGCCCCACGAAGCGGCCGGACTGCGACAGCTGGATGCCCTCGCCGACGCAGGCGCGCCCGTCTCTGACCGCGTAGCCGCCGGCCACCTCCTGCTGCGGATTGCGCTCCTCACCCGCCGCCAGCACAGCCACGGAGATCCCGCCCAGCAGCACGACCAGCACGGTGTAGGCGCCCGCCAGCCGCCCCCGTCCCGGTGAACCATCGGTTGGGCGGCGCGTCACCGCGAAGGAAACCCGGACTGGGCGGATACGGCCAGGTTGCGCCCGATCCTCATCATGATCTCTTTCTCGTCGAGGCCTGGATGACCTACCATCGAGGCCCCGACGGGTAGTTGAACATGTCTGCTGGCCCCCCGCAAGATGCGACGGCTGAGTTCGTCAAGGGCACGTACGTCGGCCCGTATACGATCGAGGCCGTGCTCGGCGTGGGCGGGATGGGCCGCGTCTACGAGGCCGTGGGCGCCGGTGGCGAGCGCGTGGCGCTGAAGGTCGTAAAGCGTGATCTCGCCCGCGACACGGTATTCCGTCGCCGCTTCGATCGCGAGGCCAGCATCGCGCAGCGGGTCAGTCACCGGCACGTGGTCCCGGTGCTCGACAGGGGCGAGCACGACGGCGTCCCGTACCTCGCACAGCGCCTCATCCGGGGCGGCTCGCTCGCCGAGAAGATCGAGCGCGAGGGCACCCTCGACATCGAAACCGCCGTCAAGATCTGCCTCTGGGTGGCGGCCGGGCTCGATGCCGTCCACCAGGCCGGGCTCGTCCACCGCGACGTAAAGCCCGCCAACATCCTGCTCGACGAGGGCGGGATCGCCTACATCACGGACTTCGGGCTCGCCAAGGACAGCCAGGCGAGCGTGCTCACCCGGCCCGGCCAGGCGCTCGGCTCGCTCGACTACATGGCGCCCGAGCAGATCCGAGGCGAGGAGGTGACCGCGGCGACCGACGTCTACGCGCTGGGCTGCGTGATGACCGAGTGTCTCTGCGGCACGCCGCCGTTCGGCGACCGGCAGGGCATGCGGGTGCTGTGGGCGCACTTGAAGGACGAGCCGCCGGACCCGTGCGCCAGCCGAGCCGAGCTGTCGCACGATCTCTCGATGACGATCCGCATCGCGCTCGAGAAGGATGCCGCGAAGCGGCCACCAACCGCCACGGCGTACGCGCGGCTGGTGCAGATCGCGGCAGGCGTGTCGAGCGGGCCCCGGTCCTGAGCGGCCCGGCGCTACCTGCGCACGACCGTGAACGACGTGCGCCGGCGCTTCGAGCGGTTGCCCGCGGCGTCGGTTGCGGCCACCGTGGCCCGGTAGCGCCCCGCCCGCAGCGGCTTGAGCCCAATACGGCCGCTGAAGCTGATCACGTTGCGTCCCGCCCGGCGGTTGCGCCGCGTTATCGAGCCCTGCTTCTTGTAGATCGTGCAGCGCCGGCGCCCCCGTAGCCGCCTGCTCGGGGGCCGGCACCTGCGCCCAACCTTGCGTCCGGGCAGGGCCCGCTCGATCGTGACGACCACCTTCGCGCGCTCGGACAGGCGGAAGCGGAACGCGCTGCCGATCGGGGCGCGTCGCCGGCGTTTCGCGGCCGCCACCGGGGTTCGGTCGAGGCCAACCCGGAAGCGCTTGGCGGTCATCGTGAAGCTGGAGATCACGGCGGCGGTCCTGTCCGGTGGCGGCGGCGGGGGCGGGAGCGGCGGTGGCGCGGTGAAGTCCTCCACCGGGTGCGTGTCGCTGTCGCCGGACGTGCTCGCGTTCACACCCATCCCGCGCGCGGCGAATACGGCCCAGATCAGGTCGCGATCGCCGAAGCCGCGGTTGACGTCGGCCTGGAGGATGACGTTGCGCATGTCGAGGAAGGTGGGGCCGGCCGGCGACAGGCGAAGCCCGTCGGTGACCAGGGCGCGGACCCGGTTGATGCCGTCGGCGGCGCCGTGGGCGGCGATCAGGGCACGCCGAAGGTCCCAGAGCGTCTCAACCCAGATCTCGCCGTCGGCGTGGACCTCCGGGCCGCCGGGGAGGATCCTCCCGAAGTCCCCGTACGTGTAGCCGCCGCTGCCGGCTGTCGGCGTTCCGGGGCACGCGCCGGTCGGCTCGCCGAGGGGACAGTCGAAGCCCTGCGTGCGAGTGGCGGCGTTCTCGTACACCGCCGATCGAAGCTCCGCGGGCGCGGCGGTGTCGGGCTGGAAGCCGGCGGCCTCGAGGAAGTCCGTCGCGTACCAGTCGCTGAAGGCCTCGCCCATCGCGGCGGACTGGGGACCGTTGAGCGCCCCGAAGCCGGCCGGGTCGGTGACCAGGCGCAGGGAGAGCCCGTGCGTGTACTCGTGGTAGACGATCGAGGCGTCGTCCGCTCCGTTCACGTCGTACACGCCGGCGGCGCCCGGGCAGCCAGAGGTCCAGAGGAACATCTCCATCAGCCCCGGGTTGCCTTCGGGAAGGGCGATCATGCTCGCGTTGTTCACGCTCCCGCAGTTCGGGAGGCCGCCCCCGCCGGTGTTGGCGCCGTCGTCTATCTGCGCATACACCGGGTCGGAGCCCTCGAAGCTTCCCGACGAAGGGCCGAAGCCGATCCCGGCCGCGTCGCGCAGGTGGTCGTGGAAGCGGTTGACGAAGTAGAACAGCTGCGTTCCCGCCTGCCTGCGGTTGGCCATCCAGCTGTTCCCCGTGGAGCTCGCCCAGCTGCACCCGGCCGGCGGGCAGATCTGGCCCGCCTGCGGCACCTGCACGTAGTTCCACGCGCCGCCGGTCGGGGGAATCTCGTCCGCCGTGGCCGGGAAGGTGCCTTCGAAGTGGGTGTCGTTGGGATCCGAGTGCACCCACGTGTTCGGCCCGACGAGCCTGCCGGGATCGCTCAGCCAGGCAGCCGGGAAGTCCTTCGGCGTCTGGGTCCCTCCGCGCGCAGCTCCGGGGTAGTTGTCGAACGCCAGCGCGGCGGCATCGCGAGCGAGGTCCATCCGGTAGAGCAGCTCTCCGCTGTCGGCGTCCACCACCGCGTCGAAGACCCCTTCGGCGCCGGCCCGGAGCAGCACCCGCCAGCCCAGGCGCACGCTGCCGGGATCGCCGAAGAGCACGAGGCTCGCACGGTGGCCGCGATCGAATCGGATCGCGCGCTCCGGCCCGAGGCTGGGGCCCGCCGGCCCCAGCTCCAGTCGCGCTGAGATGCTCGCGGCGACGCTCCGCAGCGCCTCGCGAGGACCGATCAGCGGATCGATGGACGGCACCGCCAGGTCCGGCCGGGGAGCCCCCCCGACGTTGATCAGCTGCCCGTCCGCGGCGACGTTGGCCCGCAGGCCCTCGTCGAAGGCCGGTATGCCCCTGTACGTCTGCTGCCACTGAAGATGCGTGATGCCGCTTCCGGATCGGTAGCTGCGGCTGAGCTCGAACGCGGCCAGATCGTCTTCGTCGAGCCCGAAGGCACGGGCTCGCTCGCGCACGTAGTCGAGCGCGATCCGGCGCGGGCTTGCCTCACGCGGCCTGGTCAGGAAGCCGTCGCGCTTCGCCAGCAGGCGGACCCCTCCGGTAAGCGGATCGCCGCTGAAGATCGATGCCGGCCCCAACCTGCGTCGGGCCGCGGAGGCGCGCGCCGGCGTGGCTCGCCGGTGGCGCAGCCGCACGTCGTAGGCCGTTCCGCCTTCCACGGGCGTGCTCGCCGCGGCGTGGCCGACCGTCCCCACGTGCGCCTGCGCGCCGCCAGCGGCGCCTGCCGCCGCGAGCAGCACGGTTCCGACGAGCGCGCACGACACCGCGCACCGTGAGGGCCAGGGGTCCACCTCGAGCCAACGTACCACGGGTCCGCTCGCCGTCCCGGGGGTTCTCAGTCGGGCGAGCCGCCCGCCGCCGCGGCTCGTTCGCCGCCGCCTCTCGGCGGTCCGCCGGGCGGCCCCACGCGCCACACCGTGTTGCCGAAGCGGATTCGATCTCCCGCGGCGATCTGCACGATGCCGCTGACCCGCCGCCCGTTGACGAAGGTGCCGTTCTTCGACCGGAGATCCTCGATGGCGAGCCCGTCGTCGATCTGACGGATCACCGCATGCCGCCGGGACACGTCCGGATCATTGAGCTCGACGTCGCAGCCGTCCCGGCCGATCGTCATGCCGGGGGCCGCCGGCCGCTCGAGGCCGTCGATCGGCGCTTCCTCGACGAACACGAGCTCTGTCAATCCTCGCGCCCCGGGCTGAGGGGCGGAACGCCCGCGGCCACCTGCACCATGCGGGCGTAGGCGGTGGCGGTGGCGGGCCGGTTCGCGGCGTCCTTCTCGAGCGCGCGCAGCACCGCCCACGACATCTCCTGCGGGATGCCCTGCCGATCCGCGCACGGATCCGGGGGCTCGTCGCGCAGGTGCGCCCAGAGGATCTTCATCGTCCCCTGGCGGTCGGCAAACGGCGGCCGTCCGGTCAGGCACTCGAACATCACGCAGCCGAGCGAGTACACGTCGGTGGCCGGGCCCACCTCCTCGCCGCGGATCTGCTCGGGCGCCATGTAGTCGAGCGAGCCGACCGCCTGGCCCGGCTGGGTGATCAGGCTCGCCTCGGCGTCCTTGGTCAGGCCGAAGTCGGCGACGAACGCGCAGCCGCGCTCGTCGAGCAGGATGTTCGCGGGCTTCAGGTCGCGGTGGACCAGGCCGTGTGCGTGAAGCGCCCCGACTCCCTTCGCCACCTGCAGGCAGACGGTGACGGCGGCCTCGAGCTCGAGCACCTCCTCGCGCTCGAGCTTCTCCTGCAGCGAGCCTCCCTGGATCAGCGGCTGCACCATGTAAGGGACTCCCTGGTGCTCGCCGCTCTCGAGCACCGCCACGACATGGGGGTGATCGACGCGCTCGGCTGTCCGAACCTCCCGGGCGAAGCGCCTTCGGAACATCTCCTCGACGGCCAGGTCCGCCCGCACGAGCTTGACCGCCACGATGTCGCCGTCGGGCCCCACGGCCTTGTAGACGCGCGCCATCCCGCCCTCGCCGAGGCCGCTTTCGATCGTGTACGGGCCTACCTTGTCGCCGGGAGCCAGCTCGGCCCCCTCGAGAGATTGCGCGCGAGTCACCGCCCGCCTAGCTTAGACCGATCTGGCGGACGTCATGACCGAACCGACAAACAGACCACGGCGGACATTCAGCCCGCAGGAGCGGCTGGAGTCGAGCCCGGCAGGGCGCTTGCTGATCAACGCGTTCCTGGTCCTGACGCTGGCGGCGGTGCTGGTCATCAACCTGCCCGAGTCGCGACTTCGACGCGACGCGATGAAGGCCGCCGAGCCCTATCTGATCGCCACGGGACTCGACCAGAACTGGCGGATCTTCGCGCCCCCGCGGCGTACGAGCCTCCGGGTGGAGGCCCGCGTCACCTACGAGGACGGCTCGGTCGCGATCTGGCGTCCCCCGGGTGGAGGCGACCTCCTGGGGGCGTACTGGGACTACCGCTGGCGCAAGTGGCTCGAGAACGTGACCCAGGACGTGAATCGCGAGGTCCTGTGGAGGCCGGCCGCGCTGTTCGCGGCCCGCGAGCTGCGGCGACCCGGAAAAGTCCAGCGCAGCGTCACCCTGATACGGAGCTGGCAGGACCTGCGAGCGCCGGGGCGGGCCGGGCCGGACCGGCGGCGCTGGCGCAGCTACGCCTACTACACCGTTCCGGCGAGCGAGCTGAGCGGGGAATGAAGGGCCTGCCCGCAGCCTGGCGGCGGTTCTGGTTCGAGCCCCAGGAAACGTCGACGCTCGCGGTCGTGCGGATTGCCTTCGGGGCGCTTGTGTTCGCTTGGACCGTCGCCCTCGTCCGCGACGGCTACGACTTCTTCTCGGATACGGGGATCTTTCCCAGCTCGGACTACACGGGAGAGGCCGGTGCCTCGTGGGGGCTGCTGGACCTCTCCGACGGCCACCTCGCGGTGGCGCTGGTACTGGCGGCGCTGCTGCTGGCCTCCGTTTGCCTGACCGTCGGCCTGTACACCCGCATCGCCGCCGTCGTCGTGTTCGTGGGCCTCCTGTCGCTGGAGCGCCGCAACTCGTTCGTGTTCAACTCGGGCGACACGCTGCTCAAGGTCATGGCCTTCTACATGATGCTCGCGCCCGCCGGAGCGGCGCTGTCGCTGGACCGCTGGCGGCGGGCGCGTAGCGCCTTCTGGGAGTTCCCGTCGCGTGCTCCGTGGGCGTTGCGGTTGATGCAGGTGCAGCTGAGCGTCCTCTACCTGTCAGGCCTCTGGGCGAAGCTCCGCGCGAGCGAGTGGAACGACGGAACCGCGCTCTCCTACGCGGTCCGCCTCGAGGATCTGGTGCGCTTCGAGCTGCCCCGATCGCTCGCGACCTCCGAATTGCTCGTCAATCTGTTGACGTACGGAACGCTCGCGATCGAGGCCGCGATCGGGATCCTGGTCTGGAACAGGGCGCTCCGGCCATGGGTGCTGGGGCTCGGGGTCGCGCTTCACATCGGCATTGATCTGGCCCTGCGCGTGGGTTTCTTCAGCTACGCCCTGTTCGTCCTGTACGTGGCCTTCCTGCCACCGGATTGGGTAAGCGCGAGGCTGCTGGCGATCAGGGAGCGCGGCTGGGGACGGCTCGAGCGAGCCCGAAGCATCGCGGCCGGCAGCGAGTCGCGCACCTAGACCGTTTGTCCCTGACCTTGCACATCGCTGCCAGTCGTGTTCAACTAGACGTCTGGCGGTGCTCGCGTGCTCCCCAGTTGGGTGGTCGTGGTGCCGAAACTCGCGAAAGGATCCCAAATGCGCGCTGGTCCGCGCCGCAACATCCGCCGAGCAGTCATCCTTTCTGTGCTTACAGTGTGGGCGATTGCGACCGTGGTTCCCGCCTCCGCGACGGCGGCACCGCCTCTCAACGACAACTTCCTGCAGGCCTTCGCCGTCAATGCCGACGGAACCGCGCTGCCGGGAGACTCCGGCGCATCAGGCCTTACGAACGCAGAGGCCACGGTTCAAGCGGACCTCTTGCAGGAGTGTGCGAGCTGCCCGGTCGTGCCCGAGCCGACGACGTGTCAGCGCTCGGGTTTCCCTGCGGTCGCGTACAACTCCACGGTTTGGTTCGCCCTCTTTCCGCACCGTCCGGGGAACCTGACCGTGCTCGCGCAGGCCACCGGGTTCGAGCCCCTTCTTGGTGCGGTTCAAGTCAACCGCTCCACCGCCGTTCCGGACTTCGCCAACACCGGTCACTGCAACGTCGGGAGCCTTGGCTTCGTCCAGCTGAACTACGCCCACCGGCTTCAGGAGGGCGGCGCCTACTGGGTGGTGCTCGCCCGTACCGGTGCGGGGTCGCCTGGGCTGTACGACATCGAGTTTCAGTTTGATCCGGACACGGACCGCGACGGCCTCGTCGACAGCCAGGACCAATGCCCGAACGAAGCTGGCAGCCTGAACGGCTGTCCCGACAGCGATGGGGATGGCATTCGCAACTCAGACGACCGCTGCCCCAATCAGAGCGGCCCGGCTCAGCATCGCGGCTGCCCGGACAGCGATGGTGACGGGATTGCGGATCCCGACGATCGGTGCCCGCAGCAGGTGGGGTCGGCCAGGCACCAGGGCTGTCGTGACAGCGACGGGGACGGGATCCCCGACATCGACGACAAGTGTCCGCGCGAAGATGCCTCCGGGCGTGACAAGAACAAGGACGGCTGCCTCGACACGCTCCTTTTGCACCGTCAGGCCAACGTGTCGTTGGACGTTGGGGGCGATGTATTCGGCATCGTCATGCACTCCCTCGTCGTTACGCGAGTACCCAAGGGAGCCCGGGTGAGCGTGGCTTGCAAGCTCCCCGCAGGGAAGCGCTGTGGTGGGGTCCTGGTCAAGAAAGCCACGGTTTCGGACGTCCGCGCCGGAGCCTCGGGCGTACGCGCGAGAGCGGCGAGGACGATCCCTGTCCGAACCCTCAAGAACAAGCGCCTTCCGTACGGCACGGTGATCACGATCCGTGTCACGGCGCCCAAGGCAACCGGCAAGTACATCCGCCTTACCGTGGTCAGGACCGGGAATCGGGTCGCCCGTGTCGACCGCTGCATGAACCGGGGCTCGAAGAAGCTGCGGAAGAAGGGCTGCAAGTAGGCGGCATTGCGATGCGGGCCCGAAGCAAGACGCCTCGCGCAGCACCTCAGTTACCCCGCCGATCGGGGCTCTAGGGTGGGCTGGTGCAACGGGGCACCCAAGGGGGTCCGCAGGTGAGCCCAGCCCGCGCCGGGCTTGCGCTCGGGGCCGTGGCCGTCGCCCTGCTTGCCGCCTCCTTCGGGATCGGGAAGGCGACCGGCGGGGGCGACGACAGCGAGCAGAGCGCGCCGTCGGCGGTGGAGGAGCTGACCGTGCCCAAGAGCTCGGCGGCCGTCCCCTCGCTGGCATCCGCCGGCTCGCTTCCGAAGCTGCGGCCGGCGCCCAGCTCGACGGGCGGGACGACGAGTGGCACCAGCACCTCCACGACTGGAAGCGCCACCACCGGAACCACCACGACCGGCACCACGGGTACCACGGGTACGACCGGCACCACGGGTACGACCGGCACCACGGGTACGACCGGGACCACCGGTACGACAGGCACCGCAACGACGACCACGACCAGCTGACGGGCGGTCAGCGCATGAACGACAGACAGGAGCACGAGAGTGGCCGGTGAATCGCTGCGAGTCACGGCGGGCAACGCCGTCGGAATGGAGATCTCGCTCGACGACGAGTTCGTGATTGGACGGGCCGAGGTCGGGGACGGTCGCCTCAGCGACGACCCGGAGCTCTCACGCCGGCACGCCAGGATCGTCCACCGGGCCGGCGATCAGCTCACGATCGAGGATCTCGGCTCCACCAACGGCACGCTCGTGAACGGCCGCCAGATCACCGATGTCCAGGCTCTGATGCCGGGCGACACGATCAAGGTCGGGACGACCACGCTTCAGGTGCTGGACGCCTCGGGCAACGCACCCCAGGCGACCAGGCTCGGGGCCGTCCCGCCGCCGAAGGAGCAGGCCACCGCCCCGGGAGCCGGTGCCGGTGGGGCGCCCACGCCCACCCAGCCTCAGCCTCCAGCGGCTGCGCCCCCGCCACCCCCGCCGCCCCCGCCCCCCGCGTCGCCCCAAGCGCCCCAAGCGCCCCAAGCGCCCCAAGCGGCGCAGCCCCCCGCGGCTCCGCCCCCGCCGGCTCGCCGGCCGCCGGCCGGTCCGCCGCCAGGGTCCTCCGGACGCAAGCGGCCTCCGATTCCGCTGATCGCAGGGCTGGCGCTGCTCGTGGTCGCGGGCGTCGTGGCGGCAGTCGTACTCGCGGGTGGCGGTGGGGACGAGAACAAGGTCCTCACCTCCGGCGAGATCGTGAAGGCCAACAAGCACGCGACGATCAGCATCGACACCAGAGGCCCGGGCTTCGACGAGAACAACAACGAGGTGGTCGTATCGGGAGGCGGCAGCGGCATCGTCATCGACGCGCGCAAGCGCTACGCGCTCACGAACGCCCACGTGGTGGCCGGTGCGACCTCGGTCAAGGCTCACCTCGAGAACGGCGAGAGCGTCAACGCGCGCGTGCTCGGCACGGCTCCCTGCGAAGACCTGGCCGTGCTCGAGCTGGCGACCAAGCCCAGGGGCCTCAAGGCGGCCACGCTCGGGCGCTCGGCAGCGGTCAGCGCCGGGGACCACGTGACCGCGCTCGGCTTCCCCGGCGCGTTCGAAGCGGACATCACCCAGCGCCGGCTGCAGTCCAACGAGGGGACGATCTCGTCGAAGCCGGGACCCGCCACGCTGGGAAACAGCCTTCCGTCGCTGCCGGCGGTCATCCAGCATCAAGCCCCGATCAACGCCGGCAACTCGGGCGGGCCGCTGTTCAACGACCACGGTGAGGTCATCGGGGTGAACACCTTCGCGGCCGTGTCGAGCGGGGCCCAGAACCAGAACGGGGCGATTGCGATCGACAGGGCACGGTCCCTGTTGCCTGCCCTCAGGCGCGGTCAGGACCGGGGCTACGTCGGCTGGAGCCTCCAGAACGTCGCCAGCCTGAACAACGACCTCTACGTCACCGCGGTCGACGCGAACTCACCTGCCGACCGGGCACACTTCCTGTTCGCGGACAGGATCGACAAGATCGACAACACCACCGTCCAGAACGTGCCGGACGTGTGCGACATCCTCGGCTCCAAGACCGCCGGCGACCGGCTCAAGATCGAGGGGCAGGAAGCTGACGGGACGTTCTTCACGACCACCTTGCGCCTGCGCTAGCTTGCGGTTGTGGCGCTCGAGAAGGGAACGACGCTAGCCGGCTACCAGATCACAGGGATCCTGGGCCAGGGAGGCATGGGAGTCGTCTACGAGGCGACTCAGGTTTCGCTGAACCGGACGGTCGCGCTCAAGGTCCTGGCGCCGCACCTCAGCGAGGACATCCACTTCCGGGAGCGATTCCGGCGGGAAGGCCAGATCCAGGCCGGGATCGATCACCAGAACATCGTGACCGTCTACGAGGCGGGCGAGACCGAGCATGGCTTCTTCATCGCCATGCGGCTGATCCGGGGACCGAACCTCAAGGACATGATCGTGTCCCGCGAGCTCGACCCGGGACGCACGCTGCGGATCCTGAGCGCGATCTCCCAGGCACTCGATTCCGCCCACGAAGCGGGGCTGATCCACCGTGACATCAAGCCCCAGAACATCCTCGTCGGGGGGCGGGATCACCCGTTCCTCGCGGATTTCGGCCTGACCAAGGCCTCGGGCGAGAAGAGCCTGACCCGTACCGGACAGTTCGTCGGGACCTTCGACTACATCTCGCCCGAGCAGATCAAGGGAGAGCGGGCCACCAAGCAAAGCGACATCTACGCGCTGGCGGCCGTGCTGTACGAGTGCCTGACCGGGGTCGTGCCGTTTCCGAAGGATTCGGAGGCGGCGGTGCTCTACGCGCAGATGACCGACCCGCCGCCGAAGGTGACTGAGCAGCGCCCGGAGCTGCCGTTGCCGCTGGACGAGGTGATCGCCAAGGGGATGGCCAAGGACCCCGCTGAGCGATACGAGTCCGCCGGGCATCTGCTTCTCGACACGAACAGAACCTTCACGCGGCGGATGCGTGCGGCGTTCACGCCCCCGCGTCCGATCGAGGCGCCTCAGGAAACGGGCATCCGGCCCGCCGAGGGGGATGTCTCGACGCGCGAGGCCGCGGCCAAGGACCTGGACCCTCCCACCGAGCGAGCGGCGCTGGAGGCGGAGACGATCTCGCCGGGCGAGCTCGGCCTGACGGTGCCCTCGGCGGAGCCGGCGGCAGCGGGCGAGCCGGTGGCGGAGGCCGCACCCGCGGAGACGACACCTGCGGAGACGCCGCCGGCGGAAACGGCCCCGGGCACGGAGCCGCCGCCGGGCACGGAGCCGCCCGCCGGCATCCCGCCGCAGACGGCGCCGGGAGAAACCGTGATCGGCTCGGAACTGCCCGTCACGGCCGCGCCGCACACTGTCCCAGGGCAGACGGCCCCGGGCACCGGGCCCGCCGGGGCTCCTCCCGAGACGACGCCGGGTGAGGTACCCGACCCCGAGGCGCCGCCCGAGGACCTTCCCCCCGGCGAGCCGCGTCCCGGCGACACGCCGGCGACGGCCGTCTTGCACGAGCCGGACGTCACGCGCCCCGCGGCCGTCGAGGCTGGGCCCACGAAGCTGGGGGGTGCGGGCGCGACCGTCGCGGGCTCGCCACCGGCGGCGGCGGCGCCGGCCGCGCGAGCGGCCCGTCCGGCCCGCCCGCGGCGGGATCGAGTGCAGCCGCCCGTTGCGGCCGCGGCCGGGCTGCTGCTCGTGGCGATCGCCGTGGCCGGCTTCTTCATCGGCCACTCCGGAGGCGGCTCCGACGATCAGACCACGTCCGCGGCCTCCAACAGCCAAGCGGTCGGGGACCTCGAGGTGAGCTACCCGGACGGCTGGCGGCGCGCGTCCACCCCGGCGCAGATTCCGGGTCTTGCCCTCGGCCCCACCAAGGACCAGATCTCACTCTCGCGGGCCGGTGACCCGCAACCCGACGCCCTGACCGCCGGCTTCACACGGGCGGCAGGCCCCGCGCTGCTGCCCTCCGCGTTCCTCGACCGCCTCGGCGGGGCGCCGCCCCGCACCGACGCCGTAAAGCTCGGCGACCTCGAGGCGTACCGGTACCGCAACCTGCGCCCGGACGGATTCGACGGGCGCCTGACCCTGTACGTGGTGCCGACCACGCGCGGCGTGCTGACGGTGGCCTGCACGGCGGGCGCCGGCGATGCCGGCAAGTTCCTACCCGTGTGCGAGCAGGTGGCCGGCGGCGTCGCGCTGATAGGCGGCGACCCGTTCCCGCTCGGCGCGGACGAGAAGTACCTGAGCAAGCTGGACGACGCGATCAGCCGGCTGAACACCGCCCGTCGCAAAGACGCGGCGAAGCTGCGCAAGGCCAAGCAGCGGACCGGCCAGGCCCAGGCCGCCAGTGCACTCGAGGCGGACTACCGCCGGGCGGCGCGCTCGCTTCGCAGCCTCTCCGTGAGCCCCGCCGTGCTCACCGCGAGCTCCGCGGTCAACCGCGCCCTCGCGCAAACCGCGGATGCGTACGGACGTCTGGCCGCCGCCGCCAAGCAGGGCCGGGGGAGCGCTTACGACGCCGCTCGCCGGGACGCCGCGAGCGGCGATACGGCGCTGAAGCGCGCGCTGCGTCAGGTTTCGGAAGCGGGCTGATCTAGAGGACGTGCTCGACAAACCTGGACGCCCCCGGCCGTTTGACCGGGGGCGTCCAGGTGAGGCGTTCCAGGTATTTCAGCTCGGGCCCATGCCGGCGGGCGGTCCGTCCGGGCAGCTGGACTGCATCGAAGAGGAGCCGCCACCCGGCGGGCCGTGGTCGCCCCCCATCACGGAGCCCATGGCCATGGAGGCCGCGAAGCTCGATCCCATCGCGAGCAGGCAAATGCCCACAACAGCCGCAGCGATCTTCGCCCTCCGCTGCTTCGCGGGTGCCGGCGTGGCCTCGACGACGGCCGGTGTGGTGGTTTCATCCTGTTGCATCTCTCCTCCTGACACTGGTTGATCGAACAGGGAAAGCATCGCCCGGGGCGGGCGCCCCGCATAGAGACCCTTGGTCTGGTCTGGCAATACCTACGACTGCCGCGCGCCGCGCGGCGATACCCTTGCCCGTGTGAGCGACGACGACGTGCGCCTGGTCCTCGGTGTGCTGGAGGCGGTCAACCGCCGCGACATCGAGGCGGTGCTCTCGGCCCACTCGCCCGACGCCCAGATGGCCACGCTGACGTCCGCGTTCGTGCAGGGCCGCGGGTACGAAGGACACGACGGCATCCGGGACTACTTCTCCAGCCTCGTGGACGTCTGGGACGACCTGACCCTGTCCGCGGACGAGGCGACGGATCTGGACGGGCACGTCCTGGTCCGCGGCCGGTGGCGTTCCCGGGGCAAGGGCAGCGGGGCCGAGGTGGAGTCGCCCGCCGCCTGGCTGTTCACCGTGACGGGCGGCAAGATCGTGGAGTCACAGGCCTTTCGCGACACCGAAGACGCGCTCGCGGAGCTGGACCGGCCGCCGGTGATGCCGCACCGAGGGCCATAGCTTCCTCCGCCGCCTCGCTTGCGCCCCGTGTCGGATCGGGTTAGGTTCGCCGAGATATCGACAGGGAGAATTGCCTTGGCAACGGAAGCCGCATCGCCGGACCTCATTCAGAGGCTGCCCCTCTATCGCCGGGCCGCCAACTACGTCGCCGCGGCAATGATCTACCTGCAGGACAACCACCTGCTCGACGAGCCCCTGCGCCACGAGCACATCAAGCCGAGGCTGCTCGGCCACTGGGGAACCGTTCCCGGCCTCAACCTGATGTACGCCGGTCTGAACAGGGTCATCCTCGAAACCGGCTCGAGCATCCTGCTGGTCGTCGGGCCCGGCCACGGGGCGCCGGCCAACCTCGCCAACCTCTGGATCGACGGCTGCCTCGAGGACGTGATGCCCCAGTACAGCCGCGACGGCGATGGGCTCGGGCGGCTGGTGCGCGACTTCTCGTGGCCGGGCGGCTTCCCGAGCCACCTCGCTCCGATCGTCCCCGGAACCATCCACGAGGGCGGCGAGCTCGGCTACGCGCTCGCGACGGCCTTCGGCGCCGCGCTCGACAACCCCGATCTGATCGTGGCGGCGGTCATCGGCGACGGCGAGGCCGAAACCGGGCCGACGGCCGGCGCCTGGCACTCCAACAAGTTCCTCGACCCCGCGAGCTCCGGGGCCGTGCTTCCGATCCTGCACGTGAACGGCTTCAAGATCGCCAACCCGACGATCTACTCGGCCATGAGCGACGAGGAGCTGACGAAGCTCTTCGAGGGCTACGGCTGGCACCCGCTGATCGTCCAGGGCGAGGACCTCGACGCCGAGCTGGCGAGCGCGCTCGACACCGCCCACGGCGAGATCCGCGAGCTGCAGGAGCGCTGCCGGGAAGGCAACCGCCCCGAGCGGCCGATCTGGCCCATGCTCGTGGTGCGGTCGCCCAAGGGCTGGACCGGCATCAAGGAGCTCGACGGCGTCCAGGTGGAAGGCACCGCGCGGGCGCACCAGGTGCCGGCGATGGCGGCGAAGACCAACCCCGGGCACCTGAGCGCGCTCGAGGGATGGCTGCGCTCGTACAAGCCGGAGGAGCTGTTCGACGGCAACGGCGCCCCGGTGCCAGAGGTGCTGGAGGCCTGCCCGAGCGGCGACCTGCGCATGGGCGCGAACCCGCACGTCAACGGCGGGAAGCTGAGCAAGGCGCTGAACCTGCCGGAGCTCGACACCCACGCCGTCGAGGTGACGAGCGCGAAGGAGGAAACCGCGAGCGCGCTCGAGCAGCTCGGCAAGTACATGGCGGACATCTTCGAGATGAACGCGGAGGAGGCCAACTTCCGCATCGTCTGCCCCGACGAGGTCGCCTCCAACAAGCTCGGGGCGGTGTTCGAGGTCACGGACCACGCCTTCACCTGGCCGCTCGGCCCGGAGGCCGAGAAGGGCAACTCCTGGGACGGGCGGGTGATGGAGGTCCTGTCGGAGCACAACTGCCAGGGCTGGCTCCAGGGCTACGTGCTCACCGGCCGGCACGGCGTCTTCCCGTGCTACGAGGCCTTCATCCCGATCGTGGACGGGATGGTCAACCAGTACGGGAAGTTCCTCAAGATGTCCCGCGACGAGGCGCCGTGGCGCGATCCGGTGCCTTCGCTCAACTACCTGCTCACGTCCGTCGGCTGGCGGCAGGACCACAACGGCTACTCGCACCAGGTGCCGGGCTTCATCAACTCGATGCTCAACCGCAAGTCGGACTTCGCCCGGGTCTACCTGCCGCCTGACAGCAACACCCTGCTAGCGACGATGGAGAAGTGCTTCCAGGCCAAGAGCTGCATCAACCTCGTGATCGCCAACAAGCACCCGATGCAGCAATGGCTGTCCATCGAGGATGCCCGCGAGCACGTGAAGCGAGGGGCCTCGGTGTTCGACTTCGCGAGCAACGACGAGGGCGAGCCCGACGTGGTGCTCGCCGCCTGCGGCTCGATACCGGCGATGGAGCTGCTGGCGGCAACCGAGCTGCTCCGCGAGGAGCTGCCCGATCTGAAGTTGCGCTTCGTCTGCGTCACCGACCTGTTCTCCCTCGCGCTTCCCGAGGCGCACCCGGACGGGATGTCCCAGGCCGACTTCGCGGAGCTGTTCACCAAGGACCGGCCCGTGATCTTCAACTTCCACGGCTACCCGTCGGCGGTCCATCAGCTGATCCACCGGCGCCCGAACCAGGAGCGCTTCCACGTCCGGGGCTACGCCGAAGAGGGCACCACCACGACCCCCTTCAACCTGCTCGCCATGAACGGCGTGGATCGCTACCAGCTGGCGATCGAGGCTCTCAGCCGCGTGGACGTCGGCGTGGCGGAGACGGTGAAGGGGATGTCAGGCGAGTTCGCGGTGCGCTCGATCCAGGGCGCGCAGGCCGTGATCGAGAAGTGCCAGGCGAAGCTCGAGGAGTACCAGGGCTACATCCAGGAGCACGGCAACGACCCGCCCGAGTACACCGACTGGGAGTGGTCGCTCGGCGGGCACGCTCGGCCGTGAATGGGCCGCAGCGTCTACGTCACTTCGATGGAGCCCCACAGCGGGAAGTCCGTTGTCACGCTCGGACTCGTTGAGGCGCTCTCCACGCGGGTGGAGCGCGTCGGCTTCTACCGCCCGATAGTCGCATCCGGCAGCGAGGCGGATCCGCAGATCGAGCTGATCCGCCGCCGCTACCGCCTCGAAACCTCCTACGCCGAGATGCACGCCCTCTCGGACGACGAGGGCGAGGCCGCGATCGCCAGCGGCGTGTTCGACCAGGTCGAGCAGCGCGTGGTGGCTTCGTTCCGCGCTCTCGAGGACCGCTGCGACGTGGTCGTCTGCGAGGGCACCGACTTCGGCGGGGCGTTCCCGGCTCTGGACTTCGACCTGAACGCGGGCCTGGCGACCCTCCTGGACGTTCCGGTCCTGGTGGTGGTCAGCGGGACGACCACCCGCGACATCGTGAAGTCCGCTCGCGTGGCCCGGGAGTCGCTCGCCGGCAAGGGCTGCGCCCTCTTCGGGGTGATCGCCAACCGGGTTCCGCCCGATCTGGTGGATGAAGTGGCCGAGGTGCTCGCCACCCGCTTCGAGGGCCAACCCGTGTACGTCCTGCCCGAGCAGCCAGAGCTCGCGTGTCCGACCATGGAGGACGTCGCCACGGCGCTCGGGGCGCGTCCTGCCGCAGGTGGGGGGGACCGTCTCTACCGCGACGTGCGCGAGGTGACCGTGGCGGCAATGAGCGTCGAGCACTTCCTCGACGACCTCGCGGAAGGCAGCCTCGTGATCGTGCCAGGGGACCGGCCGGACATCGTCGTGGCGAGCCTGGCCTCGACCCTGTCGGCCGAGCTGCCGGCTGTGGCCGGGATGGTGCTCACGGGGGGCTACGGGCTCGACCCTTCCCTGCACCGCCTCCTCGCGGACGCACCCTTCGCGGTTCTCGAGGCACCCGGGCAGACCTACGCGGTGGCCACCGCGGTGGGCGCGGTCCGCCCGCTTCTGACGCCGAACAACGAACGCCGGATCGCCGCCGCGCTGGGGCTCTTCGAGTCGCGCGTGGACGCCTCGGAGATCGCCAAGGCGATCGCGGTGGAGCGCCCCGTGCGGATGACTCCGACCATGTTCGAGTACGAGCTGATCGAGCGGGCCAGGTCCGCCCCGCGGCACATCGTCCTCCCGGAGGGCGAGGACGAGCGCGTCCTGCGGGCGGCCGAGATCCTGCTGCGGCGTGGGGCGGTGGAGCTGACTCTGCTTGGCCGCGACGACGAGATCCGCCGCGGGGCCGCCGCCCTCGGCGTCGACCTGGGCGCCGCGCACCTGGTGGATCCACTCACCTCGCCGCTGCGCGAGGGGTTCGCTCGCGCCTACCACGACCTGCGCCGCCACAAGGGCGTGACCGAGGAGGGGGCCTTCGACACCGTCGGCGACGTCAACTACTTCGGCACGCTGATGGTCCACGCGGGCGAAGTGGACGGGATGGTCTCCGGTGCCGCGCACGCCACCCGCGACACGATCCGGCCGGCGCTCGAGATCATCCGCGCCGACCCGGGCGTCTCGGTCGTCTCGAGTGTCTTCCTCATGCTCCTCGCCGATCGCGTGCTCGTCTACGGCGACTGCGCGGTGAACCCCCAGCCCGACGTCGAGCAGCTCGCCGACATCGCGGTCAGCTCGGCGCGCACCGCGGAGACCTTCGGCATCGAGCCCCGTGTGGCCATGCTGTCCTACTCCACGGGCGATTCCGGGAAGGGAGAGCGCGTGGAGATCGTGCGGCTCGCCGCCGAGCTCGTGCGCGAGCGCTGCCCGGAACTGAAGGTGGAGGGCCCGATCCAGTACGACGCCGCCGTCGACGCCGGCGTGGCCAGGCTCAAGCTGCCCGATAGCGAGGTGGCGGGCCGGGCCACCGTGTTCGTGTTCCCCGACCTCGACACGGGCAACATCGCCTACAAGGCGGTGCAGCGCTCCGCGAACGCCGTGGCGGTGGGCCCGGTGCTGCAGGGGCTGCGCAAGCCGGTGAACGATCTCAGCCGGGGCTGCACCGTTCCGGACATCGTGAACACGGTCGCCATCACGGCAATCCAGGCCCAGCAGGGACCTGCCGGTTGACGACGGGGGCCACCTGACAGAGAATCGGGTCCGTGCTCTGGCCCGCCGCTAGCGAAGTCACTTGAGCGACGACGCCCTCGGCGACGCTCGCGCCCGCTTCGACGCGGGCGACTTTCGCGAGTCCAGGCGCGTTGCGCTGGCGGCGCTCGAAAGCCGTCCGGACGATCCGGACCTGCTCCGGATCGCCGGACGAGCCGGCGTGGAGCTGGGCGTCGACGACGCCGTGGACCAGCTGCGCAGGGTCGCCGAGCAGCGGCCGGCGGAGGCGGAGGCGTGGCGCGACCTGGGCGACGCGCTGGCCACGGAGGGCCGCAACGACGAGGCCGTCGAGGCCTTCCGGAAGGTGCTCGAGCTCGACCCGCAGGACGAGACGGCCTTGACCGCCCTCGGCCACACCGCGTACGCCACGGGGAGCGGGGAGGACGCTGTGGCCTTCCTGGAGCAGGCCGCCGAGCACTCGACGGGCGCCTCCAGCGCGATGATCAGCCTCGTCGACATGTACCGCGAGATGGGGCAGCCCGAGGAGGCTCTCGCGGCCGCGACGAAGATCGCGGCCGCGGCGCCCGCCGACGCGCAGGCCGCCCTGGACGTTGCCGAGCTGAGCCTCGAGGTGGGGCGAGTTGACGAGGCGCTGCGGGCCTTCGAGCAGATGCGCGAGGTGGACGACCTCCCCGACCACGAGGTCTACGCGCTGCACGGGATGATCCAGGTGGAGATCGGGCGCGAGGACTGGGGCCGGGCGCTGGAGCTCGCCCGTGAGGCCGGCGCTGTCGACCGGGTCGGGCGCACCGCCGCGGTGCTGGCCTTCCTGGAGGCGCGGGTGTCTGGAGAGACGCCCGACGAGCCACCGCCGACGCTCGACGAGGTCGCCGCCGCGCTGTCCGCCTCGCTGGCGGAGCACCGGCGCCTGCACGCCGAGGACCGGCGCGTGCAGCCGGAGGATCTCCTTGCCTGAGGTGGTCACACCGAGCCGGGCGCTCACGGCGGAGTGGCGCCGCTGTCCGGCGTGCGAGGCGTTCGTCTACCACAAGCGGCTGAAGCGCAACCTCGGGGTCTGCCCCGAGTGCAACCACCACTTCCGGCTGCGGCTCGAGGAGCGGCTCGGCCAGCTGCTGGACGAGGGCAGCTTCGAGGATCTGGCCGGGGACCTCGAGCCGGTGGACGTGCTCGGGTTCGCGGACAGCAAGCCCTACCCCGACCGGCTCGCCCAGGCCCAGAAGAAGACCGGCTCGACGTCGGGCGCCCTCTACGGCACCGCCACGGTGGAGGGGCACCCGCTGGTCGTGGCCGCCATCGACTTCGACTTCATCGGCGGCAGCATGGGCGGAGCGGCCGGAGAGGCGATCACGCGCGCGGCCGAGCTCTCGCTCGAGACGCGCACGCCGCTGCTGGTGATCTCCGCCTCCGGCGGAGCGCGCATGCAGGAGGGCTGCGTGTCGCTGATGCAGATGGCCAAGACCAGCCAGGCGATCGAGCGCCTCGCCGAGGAGGGCGTGCTCTACATCTCGCTGCTCACGGACCCCACCTACGGTGGAGTGAGCGCCTCCTTCGCCACCCTCGGGGACGTGCTGATCGCCGAGCCCGAGGCGCACATCGGCTTCGCCGGGCCCTCGGTCATCGAGCAGACGATCAGGCAGACGCTGCCCGAGGGCTTCCAGACCGCCGGCTTCTTGATGGAGCACGGCATGCTCGACCTCGTCGAGCAGCGCGAGAACCTGCGGCGCACGATCAGGACCCTGCTCTCACTCCACGCACGCGCCAGCGAGCTCAGGGAGGGTTCGGACGGGGCGGCGGCCGCGAGCCTGCCGGACACGGACGGCCAAGAGCCCATCACCGACCCGGACGCCGTGCCGCGGCGCGATCCCTGGGAGGTGGTGCAGCTGGCGCGCCACATCGATCGGCCGCGCACGCTCGAGTACCTGGGCTTCCTGTTCGACGAGTTCCAGGAGCTCCACGGCGACCGCCTGTTCGGTCAGGACGCCGCGATCGTATGCGGGCTGGCCCGGCTCGGCGACCTGCCGGTGGTGGTGATCGGTCACCAGAAGGGCCACACCACCAGCGAGATGATGGAGCGCAACTTCGGCATGCCCCAGCCGGAGGGCTACCGCAAGGGCATGCGGCTGATGCGCTACGCGGCCAGGTTCGGCATGCCGATCGTGACCCTCGTCGACACCCCCGGCGCCTACCCCGGCATCGGCGCGGAGGAGCGCGGCCAGTCGGTGGCGATCGCAGAATCGATCGCGCACATGTCGAGGCTCCCGGTGCCGATAGTCACCGTGGTGACCGGCGAGGGCGGCAGCGGCGGCGCGCTCGCGCTCGCGATCGGGGACCGCGTCCTCGTGCTCGAGAACGCCTACTACTCGGTGATCAGCCCCGAGGGCTGCGCCACGATCCTCTTCAAGGACGCAGCCGCCGCTCCGAGGGCGGCGGCCGCGCTCCGGATCACCGCCCCCGACCTGCTCCGCCTCCGCATCATGGACGGCGTGGTGCCCGAGCCGGAGGGCGGCGCCCAAACGGATCCATCCGCAGCGGCCGCGAACCTCAAGACGGCCCTGGTCGCGAGCCTGCGCGAGCTCGTCTCGCTCGGCAGCGACGAGCTGCTCGAACAGCGCTACGAGCGCTTCCGCATGTTCGGCGCCCCGGGCCGCCAACCCGCACTTCGACCGATCGATGACTGACTCGCCGGTTGTCAAGGAGAACCCATGAGCGATGCCGAAACCACTCCCCCGTCCGAACTGCTCCAGTCCGTCTGGGCCGAGGCGCGCGACCTGATCGGGCGGCTCGAGGGCAGCACCGTCCAGCGACTGTCGGTCGCGGCCGGGAACTGCAGCATCGAGATCGAGCGCGCGCTGCCTCAGTACACCTCGGCCGCGGGCGCCGACGGCGGGGAGGTCGTTCAGCTCAAGGGCCCGATCGCGTCCGGCGCGGGACCCGGCCCCGGCGTGGCGCCGGGGGCACGGACGGCCTCTGGGGCGTTCGCCGCGATCACCGACGAGGCCGACGGACGGGTGCCCGTGCTGGCCCCGCTCGTCGGGACCTTCTACCGGGCGGCGCAGCCCGGCGCCAAGCCGTTCGTCGACGAGGGCGCGGTCGTGGACGTGGGCCAGACCGTCTGCATCGTCGAGGCGATGAAGCTGATGAACGAGGTGGGGGCCGGAGAGGGCGGTCGCGTGGTCGAGATAGTCGCCGAGGACGGGGAGCCGGTGGAGTTCGAGCAGGTGCTCATGTACCTGGAGCCGGTCGCCGAGTAGGCAGGCGGAGTGTTCGAGAAGATCCTGATCGCCAACCGGGGCGAGATCGCCCTGCGTGTGGCGCGCGCCTGCCGGGAGCTCGGGGTGCCGAGCGTGGCGGTGTACTCGACCGCCGACGCGGAGTCCGCGGCCGTTCGCCTGGCCGACGAGGCGGTGTGCGTGGGCCCGCCCGCGCCCGGCAAGAGCTACCTCCACATTCCGAACGTGATCGAGGCGGCCCGGAAGACGGGCGCGGACGCCATCCACCCGGGCTACGGCTTTCTCTCCGAGGATCCGTTCTTCGCCGAGATCTGCGCCGACAACGAGATCACGTTCATCGGCCCGCGCCCGGACGTCATGGAGAAGGTCGGCGACAAGGCGATCGCACGCGACCTCATGCAGAAGGCCGGCCTGCCGCTGCTCCCCGGCACGATCGAGCCGGTCCGCTCGCCCGAGGAGGCGCAGGAGATCGCCGACTCGATCGGCTACCCGGTGATCATCAAGGCCGTCGCGGGCGGCGGCGGCAGGGGGATGAACGTGGTCCGCCGCGGCGAGGACCTCGTGCGCCTCTACCAGACGACCCGCTCCACGGCTCAGGCCGTGTTCAAGGACAGCGCGGTGTACATCGAGCGCTACCTCGACGGGCCGCGGCACACCGAGGTCCAACTGGTCTGCGACCAGCACGGGAACGGCGTCTACTTCTTCGAGCGCGACTGCTCGGTGCAGCGGCGTCACCAGAAGCTGATCGAGGAGGCGCCGTCGATTCATCTGAGCGACGAGGCGCGGCGCGACATCGGCGAGCGGGCGGTGAAGGGCGCGCTGTCGGTCGGTTACACGGGCGCCGGGACGATGGAGTTCCTGCTCGACGACGACGGCAATCTCAGCTTCATGGAGATGAACGCGCGCATCCAGGTCGAGCACCCGGTCAGCGAGATGGTCACGAACGTCGATCTGATCCAGGAGCAGATCCGCGTAGCCGCCGGCGAGCCGTTGTCGGTGAGCCAGGAGGACGTGGCGCTGAACGGCCACTCGATCGAGTGCCGCATAAACGCCGAGGACCCCGACCGGGACTTCGCGCCTGCCGCCGGGCGCCTCGACGTGTACGAGCCGCCGGGCGGGCCCTGGACCAGGGTGGACTCCCACTGCTACCCGGGCTGGACGATCACGCCGTACTACGACTCGCTGATCGCGAAGCTGATCGTCTGGGCGCCGGACCGCAGCCGGGCGATCGATCGCATGGATCGGGCGCTGGCGGAGTTCCGGATCGACGGGCGCGGCATCAGGACCACGATCCCGTTCCACCGGCGCGTGCTGGCCGACGAGCGCTTCCGCTCGGGCGACGTGTCCACGGACTTCCTCGAGCACTTCATGGCCGCCGAGGATCCTGCGGCGACGACGGCGGCGAGCTGATGGCGATCGACTTCCACGCCCACCTGGCGCGCGAGGATCCCGACGCGCCGCCGTTCATGCGATCGCTCTTCGACGTCGAGGGCTATCTGGAGCGCCAGGAGGAGGCCAACGTGGAGCTGACGGTGCTCTCGTACGCCCTCGTCGACATGAGCGGAGCCCCGGAGGAGCTGGACGAGGCCAAGCGCGAGCACGAGTTCCTGGGCCAGCTGGTGCAGGATCACCCCGGACGCTTCGCGGCGTTCGCCGGACTGGACCCCTTCGGCGGCCAGCCGTGGCTGGAGGAGGCCGAGCGCGCGCTCGATGCGGGCTTCGCGGGACTGTGCCTCCCGACCAGCCGCGACGGCCGTTACCTGGACGCGGACGAGGCGCAGGACGCGCTGGCGCTTGCCGACGAGCGTGAGGCCGTGGTGTTCCTGCACCCATCCGACTCCCCGGTCGACACGGAGCGCGCCGGCGACGCCGTGCTGAGGTCGTGGATCGGACGACCGTACGACACGGGCATCTGCCTGTCCCGCATGCTGCTGGCCGACACCCTGTCCCGCTACCCGCGCGTGAACGTGGTGGTGGCGCACTCCGGCGGAGTGCTGCCGATGCTCCTGGGCCGGCTGGATTACGTGCATGACGGCTTCAAGCGGCGCGCGGCGATGATGGCGGGCGGCGGAGGGCCACCCGGCGGCCCCCCGGGAGGCGGCCCGCCTGGAGGGGGCCCGCCGAAGGGGCCCCCGCGGGCCTCGATCGCGCCCGAGCGCGCCCTCCAGCCGGTGGTCGAAGGCGCCCCTCCCAGCGGGCGGCTGGACCGGCTCTACCTAGACACCGCGAGCTACCACCCGGCGGCGATCCGGGCCGCGATCGAGACGGTCGGTGTCGACCGCGTCGTGCTCGGGACGGACTTCCCGCCGGCCGGCGACTCACCGGCGCCGACGCTCGAACTCGTGAAGGGCATGGGCCTGGACGCGGCGGCCACGGACAAGATCCTCTCGGGCAATGCCCGCGAGTTACTCGAAAGGGGCGTTCGATGAGCGTTCACACCTCGGACAGCATCCAGACGTTCCTCACCGACTACACGAACGAGCTCAACGCGGCCGTCGCCAGTCGCGCGTTCCCCCCGTTCGTCCAGAAGTGGTTCGCGGTCGGCGAGGACTGCTCGCTCACGTTCTCCCACGAGACGCAGGGGCTCGCCAACGCCGTCAGGCTGTGGGATCACCTGCTGCCGAAGGGCATGGAGGAGGGAGCCCCGCGAGAGGTGCTGCAGTGGGTCGACAGGATCGAGGACGGCCGCGTCTACAGCCACCGCCAGCTGCAGGGCGGGAACGCCCCGCGGCCGCTCTACGGGCTGCAGCAGACGCAGTTCGACGACCGCACGCTGATCTCGGAGATCAAGATCGAGTCGGTCCAGGACGAGCCTCGGATCGAGAGCGATCCGGAGGCCGCGCGGTCGCGCCTGGGACGCATCTTCGTCGCGTTCGCGGAGGCCTTCAACGAGTTCTTCATGTCCGGCGACTCGGATCTGGTGGTCGAGTGGTGCTCGCCCGACATCAAGATGGCGATCGACAGCACCTTCTGGGGAATGGGCGTGATCATGCCCCACAACCGGATCGCGAAGACCGCGCGCTTCACGCTGGAGGGCTTCGAGCAGGTGGCGGACGACCGGGTCGTCGCGCAGGTGAGCTTCGTGGACTGGGGCGGGCTCGACGGCATGAGCCCTTGGGAGCTGGCCTTCACGCCGGACCTCAAGGTCCGGGAGCTGGTCATCTCGCTGGAGATCTGAGGTAGCGCGGAGCTAGCCGAACGCGGGCAGCGGGAAGTCCTGGAACAGCAGGACGAAGCTCGCCGAGGCACGCTCGAGCAGGCTCTTCAGCCGCCGCAGATCGTCTTCGATCTCCTTCGCGATCAGACGACCCCGCAGGGGGCCGATCGCCTTTAGGACGCCACCGAACTTCGTCTCGAATATCGACCGCAGCCGCGTGCCACCGCCGTCCAGCGGCTCGAGCGTGTGGGAGCCCGTGAACTGGATCGAGCCCGGCCCGACGCGGGCGGGAGGCCCGTGCCAGGCGAGCTTTCGATTCTCGTCGAACTCCACCCACTCGATCGTCGACTCGAGCGGGGGGTCGGACGACGCGAAGCGGTAGCTGGTGCCCTTGCAGGGCGCGCCCGGCGAAACCTGCTCCACCTGGTCGAGCGCGGTCTGCCACTGCGGCATGTTCTCGGAGTCGGCGAGGAAGGCGAAGACCCGCTCGGGGGGCGCCTGGATGTCCACCTGCTTCTCGATGCGCACCAGATCACCGTAACCCAGGAGCGCGACGGAGGCGAGCCCTCAGACTCACTTCAGCCCCGAGCGCTCGGCGCTCCGCAGCCCGGTCAGCGCCCACACGCTCAGCGCGGCCGCGAGGCCCGCGGCGCAGGCGAACGCCAGTCCGACGCTGACCGGGTTCCCAACCAGCAGCCCCCGGCACGCCTCGATCAGCGGCGTGAGCGGATTGAGTCCGGCCGCCGTCTTGAGCCAGCCGGTGAGCAACTCGCGAGGCACGTACACGGGTGCCAGGAACAGGGCGATGAATATCGGCGTGAGCATCAGCGAGCCGGCCTGGTTCGACCTCAGCCGCAGCGCCAGACCCGCCGCGAAGAGCGTGACCACGACGTTCAGGACCAGCGCGATCGCGAACATCGTCAGCAGCTGCGGGACGCTGCCGCTGATCTGCATGCCGGCCACCGCGCCGATCGCGAACAGCGCCGCCGCGTTGGCGATGGCCTGCACCAGCGCGGCCAGCGCGAACCCCGAGATGATGGCCACCCTGCGGGGCGTGTTCAGCAGGATGCGGCGCGCGAAACCGGACTCGAGGTCGTCGGCCAGCGCGAAGGCGGTGAACACGCCGCAGTACGACACGCCCTGGAACATGACGAAGACGAACACGAACGACGTGTAGTCCGGGTAGCCGAAGTCCTTCGTGTCCCCGACGGCGGAGAGGCCTCCCGCGAAGGCGAGGAAGAAGAAGAGAGGCATCACGAGCGTCGGCATGAAGAGGCCCGGGTCCTTGCGCAGCTTCTTCAGGTGTCGGCCCGCGAGGGCCAGCGACACCGACGCCAGTCCGCCCCCGCTCATGCCCGCAGCATCTTGCTTCGAAGCCGTGACGAGGCGACCCCTAGCGCCGCGATCGCGATCAGCGCGGCGACGCCGCATCCGAGCGCCAGCGCCTCGGCGTCCCAGCCGCTGATCAGCAGGCTGCGCGGGGCCTCGATCAGGTAGGACAGGGGGTTGGCGGTGGCGATGGTCCGGAACCAATCCTTCTCGATCAGGTTCCGCGGAAGCGCCATCGACGACAGGAACATGAGGATGAACAGCAGCGGGAACACCGGTTGGATGGCCTGAGGGGAGCCCGTCAGCACGGCCGCCAAGACACCGATCGAGGCGAACGCCAGCGTGAACAGCATCGCCAGCAGCAGCAGGACGACCACGCCGCCGGGTCCCGCGGCGACGGTCGCGCCCGCGGCGAGGCCCACGGCGATGATGATCACGGACACGATTAGGCCGAGCACAACCGCTCCGGCGAGCTGTCCCGCGAGCAGGGCCGCGCCCCGCATCGGCGTGAGTGCCAGGCGACTCAGGAACCCCGTCTGGATGTCCTGCGCCAGCGCGCCGCCCCCGGTGAAGACGCCGAAGAGGGCCGCCTGGACCAGGGAGGTGGCCAGCGCGAACGTGAGGTAGGAGTCGGTCGGGAAGCCCGGGATGTCGGTTGCCGAGCTGAGGCCGCTGGAGTTGACCGCGAGGAAGAACAGCGGGAACACGATCCCGGGCACGAGCACCGAGATCTGGCGCATGGTCTTCTTGATCGAGCGCTTGGCCAGCTGGCCGACCTGGGTGGCCAGCGACGGATCGCCTACGGGCTCGGCGATCGCCGCCGCGACGCCCGCGGTCACTGCTGGGGCTGCTGCGGAATGGGCTGTCCCGGGACGCTGAGCTGACTCACGCCGGCGCGCCCCTCGTGTTCGTGTTGCCCGGCCTGCGGCTCCTCGAGGGATCGACCGGTCTTGGCCAGGAAGACGTCGTCGAGCGTCGGCTCGTGCAGCGCGAGGTTGGCGATCTGCAGGTTGTCGGCGTCGAGCGCGCGCACGATCCCGGCCAGGTCGTCCACGCCGTGACTGAGCCGGACGGTCACGCCCCTGTGAGCGCCCTCGACGAGCTCGCCGAAGCGCTGCAGCACCGCCGTCACCGCGGCGCGATCGGCCTCGTCGCGCGGCACGGCCTCCACCGTGGGGCGCCCGATCTCCGCCTTGAGCTCCGCGGGCGTGCCCTCGGCCACGATCCTGCCGCGCTCGATGATCCCGACCCGGTCGGCGAGCACGTCCGCCTCCTCCAGGTACTGGGTGGTGAGGAACACGGTCACGCCCTCGTCCTTGGCCAGGCGGCGCACCTCGGCCCACAGGTCGTTGCGGCTCTTGGGGTCGAGCCCCGTGGTGGGCTCGTCGAGGAACAGCACGCGCGGGTTGTGCACGAGGCCGAGCGCGAGGTCCAGCCGCCGCTTCATGCCGCCCGAGTAGCTTCCGACTCGCCGGTCCGCGAACTCCGTGAGCCCGACGCGCTCGAGCAGGACGCCGCCGCGCTGCCGCCGCTCGCGCTTGGGCACGCCCTGCAGGGCCGACTGCAGGTCCATGTGCTCCCATGCGGTCAGGTCTCCGTCCAGCGCCGCCTCCTGCAGGGCGACGCCGATCGAGGCCCGCACGCCGGCACCCTCCGAAACGATGTCGTAGCCCGCCACCCGGGCGGAGCCGCCGCTCGGCGGCAGCAGCGTCGTGAGGATGTGCACGGTGGTCGACTTGCCCGCGCCGTTAGGTCCGAGGAACCCATAGATCTCGCCGGGGTTCACGAACAGATCGATGCCGTCCACCGCGCGCGGGCCCTTCTTGAATTCGCGGACGAGCCCGTACACCTCGATGCTGTTCGGCGCCTGGCCGGCCGCCGGCATGGGCATGGGCGTGGGCGCGGGCTCCGCCCGCTCCAGGGTCGCCTCGAAAACCACCTCCTCGGTCGACAGCAGCTGGAGCTCCGATCGCCCCACACCGACAACCGTGCCCGCGATCAGCGCGGTCGGCTGGTCGATCGGCCACCCGTTCACGAACGTGCCGTTCGTCGACCCGAGATCCTCGACCACGATCTGGCCGGTCACGTAGCGGCTGATGCGCGCGTGGTCGCGCGACAGCTCGGGGTCGTTGCCCAGATTTCCCAGGCCCGCGGCGGTGCGTCCGAGCACGAACTCGTCGCCAAGGACGATCTCGGCGCCTGCCGCGGGGCCCGCCGTCACGCGCAGAGACTCTCCGGCCACCGCGCAAGGCTATGCGCGATCCGCTTGGAAACACAAGCCCTTCGTGCGAGCATTGCCGCGTTGACAGCTGTCCGGCGACGTGAGAGGTTCATAGCCGGTAGGCAGGATTCACAGACGCGAAAACCAGGAGCTGGCCCATGTCCGCAGAGCAGCCTGAAACCTCCGAAGAGGGGGCGAGGCCGCAGATTCGCTCGGTCGACGACGTCCCCGCGGACAGCCGTCGCGGCGGTGACGTCCGCACGCTGCTGAGCCCCAAGAGCGTGGGCGCCACCTCCGGCTTCATGGGAGTGGCGTCGATCGCGCCCGGGGACAGGATCTCGGAGCACTACCACCCCTACTCGGAGGAGTTCATCTACCTCGTGTCAGGGACGATCGACGCGCAGCTCGACGGCGAGTCGCACGAGTTGAGCGCCCGCCAGGGGATGATGGTCCCGATCAACGTGCGCCACCGGCTCGTCAACGCCGGAGACGAGGAGGCGTTCCTCGTCTTTCATCTCGGCCCGCTCGCCCCGCGGCCCGACATGGGGCACGTGGACACCGAGTAGGGCGACCCACCGCTTAGCTTGAGAAGGTCCGTCGTAACCGGAATCGGGGTCGTCGCCCCAGGTGGCACCACGCGTGACGCGTTCTGGGACGCCATCACCTCGGGGCGCACCGCCACGCGCCCGATCACGTTCTTCGACCCGTCGGGCTTCCGCTCGCAGATCGCCGCGGAGGTCGACTTCGACCCCCACGCGGCGGGCCTGTCGGAGCACGAGGTGCGGCGCATGGACCGCTACATCCAGTTCGCGACGGCGGCGGGCCTCGAGGCCGTGACCGACAGCGGCCTGGACCTCGAGGCGGTCGACCACGGCCGGATGGGTGTGAGCCTCGGCTCGGCGGTGGGGGGGACGATGGTCCTGGAGGACGGCTACGTCGCCGTCAGCAATCGCGGGCAGGACTGGCTCGTCGATCCCGACTACGCCCTGCCGTTCCTGTATTCGGGACTGGTGCCGAGCAGCCTGGCGAGCGAGGTGGCGGTCAAGTTCGGCGCCCAGGGGCCCGCCGTGGTGATCTCGACCGGCTGCACGTCCGGCATCGACGCGATCGGCTACGGGCACCAGATGATCCAGGACGGCGAGGCCGACATCGTGATCTCGGGCGCCTCCGAATCGCCGATCTCGCCGATCTCGATGGCCTGCTTCGACCCGATCAAGGCGACTTCGCAGCGCAATGACGACGCGGCGCACGCCTCCCGGCCGTTCGACCGCGATCGCGACGGCTTCGTCATGGGCGAGGGAGGCGCGGTGCTCGTCCTCGAGGAGATCGAGAGCGCGCTCGCGCGCGGGGCGCACATCTACTGCGAGGTCACCGGCTTCGCGGGGCGCGGGAACGCGTACCACATGACCGGCCTCACCAAGGAGGCCGAGGAGATGACCGAGGCGATCCTCGACGCGATGCGCCAGGGCGACACCAAGCCGGACGACATCGACTACATCAACGCCCACGGGTCGGGCACCAAGCAGAACGATCGCCACGAGACGGCCGCCTACAAGCAGGCGCTCGGCGAACGCGCCTACGACATCCCGATCAGCTCCATCAAGTCGATGGTGGGCCACTCGCTGGGAGCCATCGGCGCGATCGAGATGTCCGCCTGCGCGCTCGCGATCGAGCGCGGCGTGGTCCCGCCCACGGCCAACTGGGAGAACCGCGATCCCGAGTGCGACCTCGACTACACGCCCGGCGAGGCGCGCCGGAAGCGGATCGACTGCGCGCTCTCCACCGGCAGCGGCTTCGGCGGCTTTCAGTCGGCGATGATCTTCACGGTCCCGCCCGAGGTCAGGGAGGTGGGAACCTGATCACCTCGCTCCCCGATCCCGCGCGCCGTGCCGTGATCACCGGACTGGGGGTCATGGCACCGAACGGCGTGGGCGCGGACGACTGGTGGAAGGCGACCTTGTCGGGCGAGAGCGGCATCAAGCGCATCGGGCTGTTCGACCCGTCGCGATACGCGACGCAGCTCGCCGGCGAGGTGAGCGGGTTCAACGCCGAGGACTGGATCGAGAAGCGCATGATCGTGCAGACCGATCGCTGGACCCACATGGCGCTCGCGGCGACCCAGATGGCCCTGGAGGACGCGAAGCTCGACCCGTCGGAGCAGGACCCGGCGTCGATGAGCGTGATCACGGCAAGCTCGTCCGGCGGTAACGAGTTCGGCCAGAAGGAGATCCAGGCGCTCTGGGAGAAGGGGCCGAGGTTCGTCGGCGCCTACCAGTCGATCGCCTGGTTCTACGCGGCGACGACAGGCCAGGTTTCGATCCGCCATGGGATGAAGGGACCGTGCGGGGTCGTGATCTCGGAGGGGGCGGGTGGCCTCGAGGCGCTCCAGCATTCGCGCCGGACGATCCGGCGGGGAGTCGACACGGTCGTCAGCGGCGGCCTCGAGGCGCCGATCGGGCCCTACGCGCTCACGTGCCAGCTCGAGAACGGCAACCTCAGCCGCGAGCAGGACCCCGACGCCGCCTACCGCCCGTTCGATGTGCGCGCGAGCGGCTACGTGCCGGGCGAGGGCGGGGCGATCGTCCTCGTGGAGGACCTGGAGCGGGCGCGCGACCGTGGCGTGCCCAGCATCTACGGCGAGATCATCGGTTACGGCGCCACCCACGACGCCCACCACTGGGGCCAGATCGACCCTGACGGCGGGCGGCTGGCACGGGCGATGTCGGTGGCGCTCGAGAACGCCGGCATAGGACCGGACGACGTGGACGCGGTCTTCGCGGACGCGTCCGGTGTGCCCGAGGCCGACGCGCAGGAGGCCGCGGCGATCAGGGAGGTGTTCGGGGCGCGTGCCTCGGAGCTGCCCGTGACCGCGCCCAAGACGATGGTCGGCCGCCTCTACGCGGGTGGAGCCGCGCTGGACGTGGCGGCCGCGGTGCTCGCGATGCGCGACGGCCGGCTGCCGCCGACGATCAATCTCGACGAGCCGGCTGAGGGCTGCGAGCTGGACTTCGTCACCGGCTCGCCGCGCGAGGTCGAACTGAACACCGTGCTCGTGAACGCGCGCGGCTACGGCGGGTTCAACGCCGCGCTGGTGCTGCGCCGGGAGGTCTGAGCCGTCGACTCCCTGCTGCAGTCGAGCACGGAGCGCCATCCGGCCCGCCCGGCTCTGATCTTCGGAGAGCGGCAGCTGGACTACGCGGAGCTGAGCGCCGAGGTCGATGCCGTCGCGCGCCGGCTGGGCGCTTTCGCCGGGCGCGGAGAGCGGGTCGCGGTGGTGGCCCCGAACGTGCCCGCGCTCGTGATCGCGATGTTCGCGGCCTGGCGGCTCGGGGCCGTCGCGGTGCCCCTCAACGCCCGCCTGCGCGAGTACGAGCTCGGCCAGGTGCTGGCCGATGCCGAGCCGGCCGCGATCGTGTCGATCGATTCGCACGGGGGCTTCTCGTTCGCGGATGCGGTCCGCTCGCTGCTGCCGGCCCTGCCGACGGCCCGCGGCTGCCTGCTGGTGGACGCATCCGGTGAAGTGGTCGGCGAGGCGGCGGGGGTCGAGGGCGCAGGCGCGGCAGCCCCGCTCGGGGAAGACGTGACCGCGGTGCTCTACACCTCGGGCACGACCGGCACCCCGAAGGGCGCTCTCGTCACGCGCGCCAGCGCTGACGCCTCGGCGCGCGCGCTCGGGGAGCGGCTCGCCCTCTCGCCCGGGGACGTGACCGCCCTGGTCGTGCCCGCGTCCCACGCCTTCGGCCTCGGCTGCCTGCTGGCCGCGCTCGCCGCCGGCAGCTGCGTCGTGCTCGTGGAGGCCGGGTTCTCGCTCGACCCGCTGCGCGTGGCCGTGGAGGCCCACGCCACGAGCGTGCTGCACGGCTCGCCGGCGCTGTTCGGGCGCCTGCTGGCGAGCGCCCCCGACGTCCTCGCGGGGGTGCGAACCGGATTCGTCGCGGGCGCGCACTGTCCGCCGGTCGTGCTCGAGCGCCTCGACGAGACCGGGCCGAGGATCCTCAACGTGTTCGGGATGACCGAGCTGGGGGCGGCGACCGCCTGCAGCGCCGACGACCCCCCGGCGCTCCGCCGGACCACGGTCGGCCGCCCATTGCCGGGGTTCGAGTTCCGCGTGGCCGGCGCGGACTCCCCGGACCAGCCGGGCGAGCTTCAGGTGCGCGGCCCGAACGTGACCCCCGGCTACCTGGGCAAGCCCGATGAGACGGCGGCGGCATTCGACGACGGCTGGTTTAGGACGGGCGACCTCGGCACGCTCGACGAGCATGGCTACGTACGGATCGCGGGGCGCTCCAAGGAGGTGGTCCACGTGGCCGGCTTCAACGTCTTCCCGGCCGAGGTGGAGGGCTTTCTCCTCACCCACCCGGACGTGGCCCAGGCCGTGGTCGTCGGCGTGCCGCACGAGCGGATGGGAGAGGTGCTCGCGGCCTACGTCGTCGCCCGTCCGGGTGCCGACCTGGAGCCGAGCGCCCTGCTGCGCTTCGCCCGCCCGCGCATCGCGGGCTACAAGCTCCCGTACGCGATCTCGGTCGTGGAAGAGCTGCCGATGCTGCCGTCGGGCAAGCCGGACCGTGTGGCGCTTGCCGCGACTGCCGCCGAGCAGCGCGCGGAGGCGGCGGTGGGCACGTGACGCGGACCGCGACTTCCTTCGAGGGGGTGGCGGTGCCGTTCGCGGCGCTGGAGGGCGTGCCGCTGCTGGCGGGGCTCGACCCGTCCGACGTCGTGACGGTTGCGGCGTCGATGCACCTGCGCGACTTCCCCGCAGGTGCCGTGATCGCGCGCGAAGGAGAGCCGGGCGGGACGATGTTCGTGATCGTCGACGGGCTCGCGAACGAGCTGGCCTCGATGGCCGAGGGGCCGGAGGCGCGCTCGCGCTCGGTGTTCGCCGAGGGGCGGCTGGTCGGCAAGCTGCGCCGCGGCGACGTGGTCGGCGCGATCCCGCTGGTCACGGGCGAGCCGCACACCACGACGGTCAGGACGGCGGTCCCGACGGCCGCGCTCGCGCTCGCCGGGGACGACTTCCGCGAGCTGATGGCGCGATTCCCGGCGATCGTGGCGAACCTCAGCCGCATGCTCAGCGACCGCCTGGCCGCGGCCACGAAGCGCCAGGCGCGCCGCGGCGTACGCGGCGAGGCGGTGGCGCTGGTCGCGGCGCCGTCGCTGGCCGCGGCCGTGCCGGAGATCCTGGCGGCCGCGCGGGCGGCCAGCCCCGGGCCGCTCGAGACGATCGACGGCGACCCCTCCCTCGACGCGGCGCTGTCCCGGCTCGACGACCTGCTGCTCGACCACCGCACCGTCGTGCTCGCGGCCGGGCTGGCCCGAGACACCCTGCCGCTGCTGCTCGAACAGGTCGACCGCGCGGTCGTGCTGATCGGCGAGGGCGAGGGGGAGGACCTGCCGGCGCAGGCCACGGCGGCCGCGCCCATCGAGATCGTGCTCGTGGACGACACCGCGAGCGGGCGCCGTCGTGAGGGCGTGGTCAGGCTCGTGCAGCCGGGGGAGGGCGGGTCCGGCCTGCCGCCGGCCGACGTCGCCTGGCTCGGCCGGCACTTGGCCCGCACCAAGCTCGGCGTGGCGCTCGGCGCCGGCGGGGCGAAGGGCTACGCGCACGTAGGCGCGCTGCAGGTGCTCGAGGAGGCCGGCTACACGATCGACTACGTCGGCGGCAGCAGCATCGGCGCGATCGTGGGCGCCTGTGTCGCGCTCGGCATGAGCGCCGCCGAGGTGGACACCACGCTGCGCGAGGCGTTCACGCCCGACACGGTCGCGGAGGTGTTCAAGCTCTCGCTGAGTGGCCAGTCGACGGGACGCGACACGATGCGCCGCATCCTGGAGGAAACCAGCTCGGGCCGCTCCTTCGAGGACACCACGATCCCGTTCGTGGCGATGGCGGTCGACCTCACGGACCGCGTGCCGGCGCCCCTGCGCGAAGGTCCGATCTGGCAGGCGCTGATGGCGTCCACGGCGCTCGCCGGGATGTTCCCGCCGCTCGAGCTGGACGGCCATCGCCTCGTCGACGGGCTCGCGCTCGTCCCCGTTCCGGTCGCGGCCGTGGCCGAGGACGGCGCCGACGTCATGGTCGCGGTCAACATCATGAGCCGCGAGACGCTCCCCGCCTGGCCCGGGCAGGCGCCGCCGGAGCCGGAGCCGGAGCGCCGCGGTTCCCGGATGCTCGAGACTCTGCTCGAGGTGATGGACGTCTCGCAGCTCGATACCAGCGTCAGCCACGCCGCGACGGCGGACGTGGTCGTGACGCCGCGCTTCGGGCCGTCGAGCTGGCGCGACTTCGAGCTTGCGGACCTGTTCATGGCCGCCGGTCGCCAAGCGGCCGAGGAGCAGCTCCCCGTGCTGCAATCCCTGGCCCGACCGCAGGCGGCGGTCACCAGCTGACACAACACCCGAGAAAAGGAGCGGAATGGCAGACCAGAAGTTCACCTTCGCCGACATAAAGCGAATCCTCGTGGACCGCGTCGGGCTGAACGAGGACGACGTCGTCGAGGACCCGGACGCGACGTTCGACTCGATGGGCCTCGACTCGCTCGCGTTCGTCGAGATCCAGCTGGCGATGCAGCAGGAGTACGGCTTCACGATCTCGGATGAGGATGCCGAGCGGATCACGACCGTCGGGCAGGCGATCGAATACGTCAACGAGCGGCTCGCCGAGCAGGAATGAGGAGATGGCAGCGCACACGGACAACGCGGTAACGATCAACGCGCCCCGGGACTTCGTCTGGGAGCGGATGATGGACATCGAGAGCTGGCCCGACCTGTTCACGGAGTACGCGAAGGCCGAGGTGCTCGAGCAGGACGGCGACACGATCCAGTTTCGCCTCACGACGCACCCCGACCCCGAGTACGACAACCAGGTCTGGAGCTGGGTTTCGGAGCGGGTTGCCGATCCGGCCGGCTACTCGTCCAAGTCGCGCCGGATCGAAACCGGCCCGTTCGAGTACATGAACATCGAGTGGTACTTCGAGGAGGACGGCGAGGGCACGCGCATGCGCTGGGTCCAGGACTTCTCCATGAAGCCCGAGGCGCCGGCCGACGACGAGACGGCCGAGGAGTACATGAACCGCAACACGAAGGAGCAGATGAGCGCGATCAAGGAGCGCCTCGAGGCCGCGGCCGGGGCCGGCGACGCATGAAGGGCCGCGTGGTCTTCCTCATCCGCCTCAAGCCGGATGTGACCGATCAGCAGTTCCTGGATGCCTACGAGGCCGTCCGCTACGAGGTCGCGGAGGGGGTCAAGGGGCACCTCGTGGACCAGATCTGCCAGTCGAAGGAGGATCCGCGCAACTGGCTCATCACGAGCGAGTGGGAGCGCATCGAGGACTTCCACGACTGGGAGGCCACGCCCGAGCACCGCGACCAGGCCAAGCCGATGCGCGACTGCATGGAAGAGGCCAGCTCGCACAAGTTCGTGGTGCGCGAGGAAACCGTCGGCGCGCTGAGGGGGCAACGATGATCAAGCGCGGCCTGATCGTGGCGAAGATCAAGCCCGGCTCCGAGGAGCAGGTGGCGAAGCTGTTCGAGGAGTCGGACCGCTCGGAGCTGCCGCGCATGGCGGGGGTGCGCCATCGCAGCCTCTTCGTGCTGGACGACATCTACGTCCACTACGTCGAGACGGACGACGACTTCGCCGAGGCCGTCGACGCGGTGCGAGAGCACCCGCTGTTCAAGGAGATCAGCGCCAAGCTCGACGCCTTCATCACGCCCTACGACCCGGAGACCTGGCGCTCCCCCAAGGACGCGCAGGCGCGCGAGTTCTACTCCTGGGACCCGCCGGCGTAGCTCTCCGCGAACTTCTCCAGCGCCGCGCGGGAGTCGGCTGAGGCCACGTTCAGGTCGGCGCCGTCGGCGACCTGACGCACCAGGCCGCCGAGCACGCGGCCCGGCCCGAGCTCGAGGAAGGAGGTGCAGCCCGCCTCGAGCAGCGTGCGGACGCAGTCGACCCAGAGCACCGGGCTGGCGATCTGCTCGACGAGGGCGTGGCGGATGGCGTCGGCGTCGCCGGCGACCTGGCCTGAGAAGTTCGCTATCAGGGGCACCTCGGGCTCGCTCCAGTCGAGCTCGGCCAGCGTCCGATCGAGCTTCGCCTGGACCGGCTTCATCAGCTCGCTGTGGAAGGCCGCGCCGACCGGCAGCGGTATGGCCCGGCTGGCCCCTGCCTCGGTGGCCAGCTCGCGCAGCCGGTCTACGCCCGCCTCCTCGCCCGACACCACGATCTGCGTGGGCGAGTTCAGGTTCGCGAGCGCGACCAGTCCGGCCTCCGAGGCCTGCTCGCAGAGCTGCTCGAGCAGCTCTGCCTCGAGGCCGATCACCGCCGCCATCGCGCCGGGGCTCTCCGACTGGATCTCCGCCATCAACCGGCCCCGCTCGCATACGACGCGCATCCCGTCGCCGGCATCGAGCGCCCCGCTGGCGACCGCGGCCGTGTACTCGCCGAGGCTGTGCCCGGCCACGAAGTCGGGCTCCAGGCCCGCCTCCCTCGCCGCATCCGTGATCGCAAGGGACAGCGAGAAGAGCGCCGGCTGCGCCACGTCCGTACGCGTGAGGGCCTCCATCGGCCCTTCGACGGCGTACCGGCGGACGGGCAGGCCGGAGACTTCGTCCGCCTGCCCGAGGTAGCGATCGAAGAGGCCGGGGTCCGACTCCCGCAGGTCTGCCCCCATCCCGACGCGCTGCGAGCCCTGGCCCGGATAGAGGAACGCGAGCTTCGCCACGGCTGCGCCACTCTACTGGCTGGCGCCGGGCGGCTCGACTATTCTCGCGCGTCTGGCATGGAGCGCATGACGTCCATCAACGTGGTCGCGGATGCCGCCAAGGGCGAGCCGCTCGACCTGGGCGCGCAGACCTCGCCCGACGGCGCGGTGACGCTCGTCTTGAGCGACATCGAGGGATCCACCGAGCTGATCGAGGAGGTCGGCGAGCGGCGCTGGGCGGAGATGCTGCGCGACCACAACGCGATCGTTCGCGGCCTCGCTCAGGCTCATGACGGCACCGTCGTCAAGTCGCACGGCGACGGCTTCATGCTCGCCTTCCCCAGCGCCCACTCGGCGCTGCACTGCGCGATCGAGGTGGAGCAGGCGTTTGCGGCCGGACCGCCCGACACGGCGTCCAAGATCCGTATCGGCGCCCATTCCGGCTTCGTGCTCGCCGAGGCCGAAGAGTTCTACGGGCGCAACGTCGTGCTCGCGGCGCGCATCGCCGACCGGGCCGGCGGCGGCGAGATCCTCGTGTCGGCGGCCGCGAAGCAGTACACCGAATCCGACCCGTCGCTTCGCTTCGAGCACCGCGGCGACTTCCGCCTGAAGGGCCTGGTGGGCGAGCACACCGTGTACGCCCTGCTCTGGGACGCCGAGTAGGGCGTTACTGGGCGTGACTGGACGGTAGGCACAGAGGGGCCACGGGCCGTCAACGGGTGGACGACGTCGGTGCAAACGTCGCGCTCGCGGCAGGCGCGGCGAGCGTGGGCCGGATTTGCCATCCCTGCGCGTCTCAAAGCAGCCCGCCCCGCGGCCGGACCGCCGGGCGGGCCGGATCCGAGCGCGTATCCCGGCGAAAGCCGACCCACCTGCCGTAGAGCCGGGGGGTGGGGCGGGTTGTGCATCCCAGCCCTTCCCCAGCCGCCGTTATCTCACCGAATGCGGTGAAGGGGACCCCCCTGGGCGTCCGGCCGGCGCTAACCTCGATCGACATGGCCCAGCGCACGGAGATCCTCGACATCGGCAAGCTCGGCCTGTCGTCCGGCGAGGGCCGGCGGGTCGAGCTCGACGTGCCCGTCGACGCCTTCGATTTCGGAGGCCAGCGCTACGCCGTTCCGGGCGAGGACGTCTCCGCGATCCTCGACGTGTCGCACACGACCAACGGCTACTCGCTGCGGCTGCGTTTCCACAGCGCGCTCGAGGGGCCGTGCACGCGCTGCCTCGAGGGCGCCGGCCACGAGGTCGACGTCGACACGCGCGAGGTCGACCAGCCCGGCGGCGGCGAGGAGCTCAGCTCGCCCTACGTCGACGGGGACGCGCTGGACGTCAAGTCCTGGGCGCGCGATGCGCTTGCGCTCGCCCTGCCGACCCAGATCGTCTGCAGCGAGGACTGCCTCGGGCTCTGCTCGGTGTGCGGCGAGAACCTCAACCAGGCGGGCCCGGACCACGCCCACGAGCGTGAACCGGACCCGCGCTGGGCGGCTCTGCGCGAGCTCAAGCTCGACTGACGCTCAAACAGCTGCGGGCAGGCGCACCTCGGTGAGCCTGAGCGAGTTGCCGGACGGGTCGCGGAAACCCGAGTCGATGCCGTAGGGACGCTCCTCGGGCGGCTCGGAGAACTCGACGCCGCGAGCCTTGAGCTCCTCGTAGGAGGCCTGGCAGTCGTCGGTGGCGAGGAAGACCGTGCCGGCGAAGCCCTTGGCCACCAGCTCGCGCACCTGGTCGCCGGTCTGCTCGTCCATCACGGGCGCGCCCGGAATGGCCATCAGCACGATCGAGACGTCAGGCGTCCCGGCGGGCCCCACCGCAAGCCAGCGGAAGTCCCCCAGCTCGGGGAGCGTCACGTCGGCTCGGACCTCCATGCCGACCTTCTCGGTGTAGAAGGCGAGCGCCTCGTCCTGGTCATGAACCCACAGCTGAGCGTTGGCGATCCTGATCATCGTGTTCTCCTTGGTCGACGGATTGCTCGCCTGGAAGCTAATCCGGCCTCGCCCCGCTGTCTTCTCGAAACGTGCGGTGTTGCGGGCGGCCGTAGAAGTGCACGACGCAGGCCGGCACCCGGGCGTGCTGAGCCGCCGGCGGGAAGGTCGAGCGGTAGGCCGTGGGGGAGGCGCCGTAGATGCGCGTGAAGCTGGTGGTGAACGAGCCGAGGCTCTGCAGGCCGACGGAGAAGCAGATGTCCGCGACCGAGCGGTCGGTGTTGCGCAGCAGCGCGGCGGCCCGCTCGAGGCGCCGCGTCAGGAGGTAGGCGTGCGGCGTCTCGCCGAAGGCGCGGCGAAACTGGCGGCTGAAGTGCGCCCGCGACAGACCGGCGGCGCGGGCCAGGTCGTCGACCGCCAGCGGCTCGAAGTAGCGGGCGTCGGCCAGGTCCCTGGCGCGCAGCAGGTGGCGGGCAGGCGGGACGAACGCCATGCGGTGAGTATCGCGAAGCGAGGGTCGGGGCCCTCGCTGACCTGCCAATTGCCGCGGGGGTCTGGGTCGGCGCCCTCGGTGACCTGCCAATTGCCGCGGGGGTCTGGGGGCGCGAGCCCCCAGATGGCTACACTCACCGCCCGATGGCCGTCCCCAAGCAGAGACAGTCGCATTCGCGGACTCACAAGCGCCGCTCGCAGCACAAGGTGGCCGTTCCCAGCCTGAGCCACTGCCCGCGCTGCCATGCGGCGCGCCTGCCGCACCGGGTGTGCCCCAACTGCGGCACGTACGCGGGCCGTGAGGTGATCGTGCAGCAGCCGGGCACGGCCGCCGACGACGACTAGGCGGGGTGGGGTCCCAGGCGTGATCGCGGTCGACGCGAACGGCGCCGACCAGGGGCCCGGGGCCGTCGCCGAGGGCGTCCGCCGCTCGGGACTGCCCGTCCTGCTGTTCGGCCCGCGGATGGAGCTGCTCAAGGCAGGCGAGCACGCCGAGCTGGTCGACGCGCCCGAGAGCATCAAGGCGGGTGACGAGGCGGTCGCCGCCGTTCGCTCGCGCAAGGAGGCCTCGATCGTCCAGGCCGCCGCGGCCGTGGGCGCGGGGCGCGCCGACGCGCTCGTCTCGGCAGGCTCGACGGGGCCCACGCTGGCCGCCGGCACGGTTTCGATCAAGCGCATCCGCGGCGTCTTCCGCCCTGCGCTCGCCGTGCTGCTGCCCGTGCCGGGCGGGCCGGTGCTGCTGCTCGACGCCGGCGCCAGCGTGCAGGCGCGCCCCGAGCACCTCGTCCAGTTCGCCTACATGGGCGCGTGCTTCATGGAGGCCTGCGTGGGGATCGAGCGCCCGCAAGTGGGCCTGCTGTCCGTGGGCGAGGAGTCGGGCAAGGGCACGCCGGAGGTGCTGGCGGCGCACGACCGGCTCGCCGACGGCACGCTCAACTTCGCCGGCAACGTCGAGGGCTTCGACCTCCCGCGCGCGAGCGTGGACGTGGTGGTGGCCGACGGCTTCTCCGGGAACGTCGCGCTCAAGGTGCTGGAAGCGACGGTGAAGTCGTTCACCGCCGCGATCGGCTCGCGCGTGCGCTCTGGCCCGCTGTCGAGCCTCGGCGGCCTGCTGATCGGCGGCAAGCTGCGCGGCCTGCGCGACGAGCTCGACCCCGAGGGCGTCGGCGGCGCGATCCTGCTCGGCCTGCGCAAGCCGGTGGTCGTCGCGCACGGGAGCTTCGGCCCGCGCGGGATCGAGAGCGCCGTCCGGCTGGCGCAGCGGGCAGTGGACGAGGACATGGTCGGGCGCACCTCCTCGGCCCTGGCGGCGGCCGGGGCGTTGCGGTCCGCACCCGCTGGTAGCGTCGTCGGAGCGACGTCCGAGACGTCGAGCGACGCCTAGCCATAACGAGAGCACTGGGATGGAACGAGACGAGGTCCTCGACCGCATTCGCGAGCACCTGGCCACCGAGCTGGAGGTGGATCCCGCGCGGATCGGCGACGACACGCGCTTCCGCGAGGACCTCGAGGCCGACTCGCTGGACCTGGTCGAGCTCGTGGTCGAGCTCGAGGACAGCTACGGGGTGCGCATCCCCGACGAGGAGGCGATCAAGATCCTGACGGTGGGCCAGGCCGCGGACTTCGTCGCCGCCCATGCGGAGACCTAGTGGTCCCCACCGCGGGCCAGGCCGCCCCTGGGCGGCTGCAAACCTTCGGCTGCCTTCGTCCTCGGACTCGCCAATGGCTTCCGACATTGGCTCGTCCTGCGTCCTCGCCAGCCTCGGTTTTCGCTCGCCCAGCGACGACCTCGCCCACGATGGGAACCACCAGACCTGAATCCCTCGCGGAGCTGCTCGCCGAGTTGCCGGACGACTTGCGGCGGCAGGCCTTCACCCACGCCTCGTGGGTCGAGCACCGCTCCGAGTCCTACGAGCGGCTCGCCTTCCTGGGGGACGTCGTCCTGAGCCTGGCAGTCTCCACCCACCTGTACCCGCGCTTCGAGCGCCACGGCGCCGGACGCCTGACGAAGGTGCGCGCCCAGGCGGTCAGCGGGACGGCCTGCGCGCACGTGGCGCAGGAGCTGGGCGTGCCCGATGCGCTGCGGGCGGCCGCGCCCGCGGGCAGCACGGGGCGCAGCGCCCACATGCTGGTGGCCTCCGAGCGCGTGCTCGCGTCGATCTGCGAGGCGATCATCGGCGCCGCCTACCTCGCCTTCGGCTTCGAGCGCACCGCCCCCGCCGTGGTGGAGTCGTTCGCGGGCGAGATCGAGGACGCGCTGGAGCACCCCGTCGACTACAAGTCGGTGCTGCAGGAGCGGCTCGCGAGGCGCGCCGAGGTGGTTGCCTACTCGACCGTGGCCGAGCAGGGCCCAGCGCACGATCGCAGCTTCGTCGCGGTCGCCGAGGTCGACGGGCAGGAGGTCGGCCGCGGGGAGGGAAAGACGAAGAAGGGGGCGGAGCAGGAAGCCGCCCTGCAAGCGCTCGACAGCCTCGATGAGGCGGCCCCCTAGATGCATCTCCGCTCGATATCGATGAAGGGCTTCAAGTCCTTCCCCGACCGGACCAAGCTCGAGTTCGGGACGGGCGTGTCCGTGGTGGTCGGCCCGAACGGGTCGGGCAAGTCGAACATCACCGACGCCGTGCTGTGGGCGCTCGGCGAGCAGTCGCCGCTGGCCGTTCGGGGGCAGGTGATGAAGGACGTGATCTTCGCCGGCGGCCACGGCGTTCAGGGCTCGAAGACCGCCGAGGTCGAGGTGATCATCGACAACACGGACGGTCGCCTGTCCACCGACTTCTCGGACATCTCGATCGTGCGCCGGCTCAGCCGCGACGGCGAGGGCGAGTACCGCCTCAACGGCGCGCGCTGCCGGTTGGTCGACGTGATCGAGGTGCTCTCGGACTCCGGCCTCGGCAAGGAGATGCACTCGGTCGTCTCGCAGGGCAAGGTCGAGCAGATCGTGCTGTCGCGCCCGCGCGAGCGGCGCCTGCTGATCGAGGAGGCGGCCGGCCTCGGCAAGCACCGCAAGCGCCGCCGCCGCGCGCAGCTCAAGCTGGAGCGCACCGAGGACAACCTCGGCCGCGCGCTCGACGTGGAACGCGAGGCGCGCTCGCGGCTGCGGCCGCTGAAGCGCCAGGCCGAGGCCGCCGAGCTGCACGAGCGCCTCGAGCGCCAGACGCTCGAGGCGCGCTACGCGCTCGCACGCGACGCCGCCCGCGAGGCGCGCGCGTCCCTGGCCGGCGCCGAGGAGCGTGCCCGCGCCACGCGCTCGGAGCGCGACGAGGCCGAGCGGCTGCTTGGTGAGGTGGCGCAGCGCCGCGAGCAGGCCGAGCAGGCCTTTGCCGAGCAGTCGCGCGAGCGCGAGCGCATCCAGTCGGGTCTGTTCGCCGCCCGCTCGGCCGCCGAGCGGATCGCGATGCGCCTCGAGCGCGTGCGCGACCAGGGACAGGCCGCGGCGGAGCGCCGCGCCCGGCGGCTGCGTGAGCTCGAGCTGCTGGAAGCCGAGGCAGGACGCGAGGCCGCGAGCGAGGCCGATCCGCTGCCGGACGAGCGCCTGCCGCGCCCGCCCGAGGAGGACGGCGGCTCCACGCGCGCCGCCTGGGACGCGCTCGCGCCGGCCGACCGGATCCGCTCCCTGGAGCGCGAGATCTCGCGCCTCGAAACCGACCGGCAGGCGCGGGTGCGCGACGAGATCGAGAGCCTCGAGGCCGAGCTCGAGCGCGCCCGCGGCGAGCACGGCCGCCTGCAGGAGATCGCTGCGGGGCGAGAGGCCGCCCTCCTGGCGACGGAAACCGAGATCGAGCGCGCGCGCGCCGAGCGCCGCGAGGCGGAGCGGGGCGTCGAAGCCGCCCGGGCTCGTGCTGCCCAGGCCGGCGCCGAGCTGGCGGCCGTCAACCAGTTCCTGCGCACGGCTCGCTCGGCGCCCGACGGCTCAGCGACGCTGGCCGAGTCGCTCGACGTCGCGCCCGGCTACGAGCTTGCGCTGGCGGCCGCGCTGGGCCCGCGGCTGTCCGCCGCGCTTGTGGACGACGTGGCCGCAGGGGAGCTCCTTCTGGATGGAGCCGGCGAGAAGGGCGGAACAGCCTTGATGACAGCCGGGATGACAGCCGGGATGACAGCCGGGGGCTCGCGCCCCCGGACCCCCGGTGAAGATTGGCCTGCCCCTGGCAGCGCCGGCGATGTCGTGGCTGGCGTTCGGCTGCTGGAGCACGTGACTCCGGCTCCTGCGATCGCGGACTTGGCCGAGCGCCTGCTGGCGCGCGTCTGGGTCGTCGACTCGCTGGTCGGCTTGCCCGAGGGCTTCGACGGACTCGCCGTCACGCGTGCGGGCCGCTGGCTCGACGGCGCGACCGGCGAGCTCTCGCAGGCCCCCACCGGCGGCGCCGAGCGCGTGCTGGAGGAGCGCCGTCGGCGGGACGAGCTGATCGCGGCGTCCGAGCGCGCCTTGGTCGAGGAGGCCGACGCCGGCCGGACCGCTCAGCAGGCGGCTGACGCGATCGCGCAGGCCGACGCCGAGCGCGACGAGTCCGATGCCGCCCACCGCCGCGCCTCCCGCGAGGTCGCGGAGGCCGCCGAGGCGGTCAGCCGCACCGAGTGGGTGATCGCGCGCCGCCGTGAGGCGCCCGACGAGGGCCCCGGCGCCGTGCGCCGCGCCGAGCTGATCGCGGACCTGCGCGCCGAGCGCCGCCTGGCCGAGCGCATCGAGGCCGAGCGCGCCGAGCGCTCCCGCTCGCTCGCACGCGTACGCACGGGCATCGAGCGCGACGCCGAGATCGAACACGACGCCGGACGTGGCGCCGCCGCGCTCGAGCGGGCCCAGGCCGCCGTGGCGGCCCGCCGCGACGCCCTGGCCGCGGAGCTCGACCGCCACGCCGCCGGTGGCGAGCAGACCGCCGGTGCCCTGCGCGCGTGCGCGCACGAGGAGGCCGAGCTGCAGGGTCGCCTCAGGGACGCCAGCGAGGCGGTGACAGGCGCGGAGGTGGCGGCCCAGCAGGTGCGCGACACGGCCGCCGAGGTGGAGCGCGACCTCACCGCGCTCGCTGCCGGACTGGGCCTCGAGGCCGAGCCGGCGACCGGCCCGCTGCCGTCCGAGGAGCGCGAGGCGCTCAGCGCGCGGCTGGAGCGCCTGAACCGCCGGCGCGAGCAGCTCGGGCCGGTCAACCCGCTCGCCATGCAGGAGTACGAGGAAGCCGTGGCCCACGTCGAGGACCTGGAGGAGCAGCGCGGCGACCTGGAGTCGGCGCTCGCCGAGCTGGAAGGGCTGATCTCCGAAACCGACCGCCGCATCCGCGAGAGCTTCGAGGAGACGTTCGAGGCCGCGGCGAAGAACTTCGAGGAGGTCGTGGAGCACCTGTTCCCCGGCGGCCGCGGCCGGCTGAGGCTCGTGCAGAGCGAGGGCCCGCGCGCGGTCATTGCCGGCGAGGACCCCCCGGAGGGCGGCGAAGAGGAGCCCGCGGGCGACTACGACGACCAGCAGCCCGAGGCGGGCGTGGAGATCGAGGTCACGCCGCCCGGCAAGTCCACCAAGCGGCTGTCGCTGCTGTCGGGCGGCGAGAAGTCGCTGGTCGCCCTGGCGTTCATGTTCGCCGTGTTCCTGGCGCGCCCGTGCCCCTTCTACATCCTCGACGAGGTCGAGGCGGCGCTCGACGACATCAACATCGACCGCTTCCTCCAGCTCGTGCGGCGGTACGCGGACCGCGCCCAGTTCATCGTCGTGACCCACCAGAAGCGCACGATGGACGCCGCCGACACGCTCTACGGCGTGAGCATGGGAGGCGACGGCGTCTCGCGAGTCGTCTCGCGCAAGCTCGGCGGCGGCGGGGTCGACGAAGTCGCGGCCTAGCCTAGGCCCCGTGACCCGCACCTGGCACGAGCTGTTCGTCACCGGCGAGGATGCTCCCGCCCCGGCTGAGTCGGAGGGGGAGCCCGAGCGCCGCGGGCTGTTCAGGCGCCTGCGCGAGAACATGTCGAAGACGCGCCAGGCGCTGGGCGCGGAGCTCCAGGCGACCGTGTTCCAGTCGCTCGACGACGAAGCCTTCGAGCGTCTCGAGGAGGCACTCATCTACGCCGACGTCGGCGCCCCCACCACGGCGGCGATCGTCGAGCGGCTCGAGCGAGAGGTCGAGGAGGGCGCGCTGACGGACGGCGAGGACCTGACGCGTCGGCTGCGCGAGCTGCTCGCCGACACCGCGCGCGTGGAGGGCGACACGATCCCGCTCACCGAGCACCCGACCGTGATCCTCGTCGTCGGCGTGAACGGCAGCGGCAAGACCACCACGATCGGCAAGATCGCGTGGCACCTCCAGCAGGAGATGGGCCGCTCGGTTCTGCTCGCCGCGGGCGACACGTTCCGCGCGGCCGCTGCCGAGCAGCTGACGCTCTGGGCGGAGCGCGCCGGCTGCGAGATCGTGCGCGGCGAGGCGGGCTCGGACCCGGGCGCGGTGGCCTTCGACGCGATCGAGGCCGCCAAGGCGCGCGGGCACGACGTGGTGATCGTCGACACCGCCGGCCGTCTCCACACGCAGCAGCACCTGATGGACGAGCTGCGCAAGGTGCGCAAGGTGATCGACCGCCAGGCTCCCGGCGCCCCGCACGAGACGCTGCTCACGATCGACGCCACCACCGGCCAGAACGGCCTGCGCCAGGCCCTGCTGTTCGGTGAGGCGGTGGACGTGACCGGCATCGCGCTGACCAAGCTCGACGGCACCGCCAAGGGCGGCATCGCGCTCGCGATCGCCCAGGAGCTACAGGTGCCGGTGAAGCTGATCGGGATCGGCGAGGCGCTCGAGGACCTGAGGCCGTTCGACCCCGACGACTTCGCTCGCGCGATACTCGAGCCGTGAGCGAGCACGGCGACGGGACGCGGGTGATCCGGGCCGGCCTGCCGCCCGCAGAGCAGGGCACGCCGTTCCTCCCCGGCCCGGTGTTCGCGGCCCCGTTTCACCTCCAGGGCGAGGTGGCCGACTCCGACTGGAGCTACACGCGCTACGGCAACCCGACCTGGGCGCGCTACGAGTCGGCGCTGTCCGAGCTCGAGGGCGGGGAGGTGGTGCTGTTCGCCTCCGGCATGGCCGCCGCCGCGGCGCTGCTGCTGACGAGCCTGGAGCCCGGGTCGGCGGTCGCGATGGACCACGGCTGCTACCGCGGCGTCCGGTTGCTGGCCGAAGCCCACCTCGCGTCGCGCGGCGTGGAGGTGAGGCTCGCCGCGCCGGCGGAGCTCGAGAACGCGCTGCAGGGCGCCCAGGTGCTCTGGCTCGAGTCGCCCTCCAACCCCATGCTCGAGGTGTACGACCTGGCCGCCCTGGCCGAGGCCGCCCGCGCCGCCGGCGCCCTGTGCGTGGTGGACAACACGACGGCCGGGCCGCTCTTCCAGAAGGCGCTCGACCTCGGCGCCGACTTCGCGCTCACGAGCGCCACCAAGCACCTCTCCGGCCACGCCGACCTGATGCTCGGCTACGTGGCCACGCGTGACCCCGAGCGCGCCGAGGGGCTGCGAGACTGGCGCACGAAGGCCGGCTCCGTGCCGGGCCCGTTCGAGGTCTGGCTGGCGCACCGGTCGCTTGCCACGCTGGCGCTGCGCCTCGAGCGCGGCAGCGCCAACGCGCTCGCGCTGGCCGAGCGGCTGTCCGGCCGCGACGACGTGACCGGCGTGCGCTATCCCGGCCTGCCCGGCGATCTCGGGCACGAGGTCGCCCGCCGCCAGATGCGCGGCTACGGCACCGTCGTGGCGTTCGACGTCGGCAGCCGCGAGCGCGCCGAGCGCTTCCTCGCCGGCTGCGAGCTCGTGACCGAGGCGTCCAGCTTCGGCGGAGTGCTGACGACCGCCGAGCGGCGCGGGCGCTGGAGCGGCGACGACGTGACCGAGGGCTTCATCCGACTGTCGGCCGGCTGCGAGGACACCGCGGATCTCGTGGCGGACGTGGAGCGAGCCCTCGCGGAAGCGTGACCACGCCGCTGCTCGTCACCGGCGGCAGCGGCTACCTCGGCGGCGAGCTGCTGCGCCGCGCCGAGGGCGTCGGCATCTCCTCCCGGGAGCTGGACATCCGCGACGCGCCCGCTGTCGCCGCGCTATTCGAGCGGCTGCGCCCGCAAGCCGTCATCAACGCGGCGTACCGCCGCGACGACCGGGCGACGACCTTCGACGGGGCCGTCCACGTCGCCCGAGCCGCGGTGGAGGTCGGCGCCCGGCTCGTACACGTCTCGACCGACGTGGTCTTCGACGGCGGGAAGGGCACGCCGTACACCGAGGAGGACGAGCCCAGGCCGCTCACCGAATACGGCCGCGCGAAGGCCGACGCCGAGAGCGCGGTGCTGGAGACGCATCCGAGCGCCGTGGTTGTCCGCACGTCCTTGCTCTATGGCGGCGCCCAGCCGGGGCCGCAAGAGCGGTTGGCTCGCGACCCGAGCGCCGCGTTCTTCACCGACGAGGTGCGCTGCCCGATCCAGGTGGGCGACCTCGCCGACGCCCTCGTCGAGCTGGTCGCGTCAAAGCAGTCCGGAATCCTGCACGTGGCTGGGGCGGACCAGCTCAGCCGCCACGACTTCGCGGAGCTGCTGGCGGGCCGACCGGTTCGCGCCGCCACCACCGCGGAGTCCGACAGCGTCCGGCCGCGCGACTGCTCGCTGGCCATCGCGCGCGCCCGGAAGCTGCTCGGCACGCGGCTGCGCGGGGCCCGTGAAGTACTGGAAACCCGCCGCGACCCCTAGGATCGACTTCGATGGACGAGTGGATCCTGTGGATGATCGCCGCTGGAGTGCTCGCAGTGGGCGAGATGTTCACGCTTGGCTTCTTCGCCGGGCCGATCGCGATCGCCGCGGTCACCGCCGCGATCGTCGCGCTGGCCGGCGGCGGGGTGGCGCTCCAGTGGATCGTCTTCACCGCCGTTTCGGCGGCGTCGCTGGTCGTCCTGCGGCCGATCGCCCGGCGGCATCTGCACACCCCGGCGCAGCTGCGCACGGGCACGGCCGCCCTGGTCGGCGCCCCGGCCGTGGTGATCGACCGCGTGGACCGCGACGGCGGCACCGTGAAGCTCGGGGGCGAGGTCTGGAGCGCCCGCTCGTTCGACGAGGACCATGCCTTTGAGCCCGGCACGCGCGTCGAGGTGCTCAAGATCGACGGCGCGACCGCGCTCGTACACGACTAGCGAAAGGACCCAAGTTGGCCACCCTGATCGTGCTCATCGTCGTAGCCGCCGTCGTGCTGATCACGCTCGCGCGCGGCATCCGGATCGTGCCCCAGGCGCGCGCCGGGATCGTCGAGCGGCTGGGGCGCTACTACCGCACGCTCGACGCCGGCCTGGCGATCGTCGTTCCGTACGTGGACCGCGTGCGGCCGCTGATCGACCTGCGCGAGCAGGTGGTGTCGTTCAACCCGCAGCCGGTGATCACGGAGGACAACCTCGTGATCCAGATCGACACGGTCCTCTACTTCCAGGTCACCGATCCCAAAGCCGCGACCTACGAGATCGCCAACTTCATCGCCGGGGTCGAGCAGCTTACGGTCACCACGCTGCGCAACGTGGTCGGCGGCATGACGCTGGAGGACACGCTCACCTCGCGCGACAAGGTCAGCGCCGCCCTCCGCCACGTGCTCGACGAGGCGACGGGCAAGTGGGGGATCCGGGTCAACCGCGTGGAGCTGAAGGCCGTCGACCCGCCGGCCTCGATCCAGGAGGCGATGGAGAAGCAGATGCGCGCCGAGCGCGACCGCCGGGCCGCCATCCTGACCGCCGAAGGGGTGAAGCAGTCGCAGATCCTCACGGCGGAGGGGGAGAAGCAGAGCGCGATCCTGCGCGCGGAGGGTCGGCGCGAGGCTCAGATCCTGGAGGCCGAGGGTCAGTCGAAGGCGATCGAGACGGTCTTCGATGCCATCCACCGCGGCGACGCCGACCCCAAGCTGCTCGCCTACCAGTACCTCCAGGTGCTGCCGCAGATCGCGCAGGGCGAGTCGAACAAGGTGTGGATCATCCCCAGCGAGGTGACGCAGGCGCTCGGCAACCTCGGGGCGATGCTGCCCAAGCCGGAGGCCGCTCCGCCGGCGCCGCCCGAGCGCGGCGAGCGCCCGCCGCTCCCGCCAGAGCGGTAGCGGTGCCGACGGGCGAGGCACTGGTCCGCCAGGCCTACTCGGCGCTCGCGCGGCGTGACCTGCGCATGTTCGCGGCTCTGGGCGACCCCGAGTTCGAGATGGACCTGACCGAGCGCGTGCTGAATCCGGCGACCTACCGCGGGCCGGACGGAATACTCCGCTTCCTGGACGAGATCGACGATCTCTGGGCATCGATGGACATCGACGTCGAGCGGTTGCTCGAGCACGGCGACGAGGTGCTCGCGGTCCTGCTCGTGAAGCTGCGCGGCAAGGGCAGCGGGGTCGAGGTGGAGAGCCGCATCGGCCAGCACTGGCACTTGCGCGATGGCAAGCTGCTGCGGATGCGCCTGCGCACGGACGTCGACGCGGCCGTCGCCGAGTTCGGTGCCCATTAGCCAGCCTCCCGTGGGCTAGCCTCTGCTCTGTGTTCGACGCCCTTTCCGACCGCCTCCAGGCCGCGCTCGGCGACGTCCGCTCGCGCGGGAAGCTGACCGAGGATGACGTCGGCAAGGCGATGCGCCAGGTGCGCCTGGCGCTGCTCGAGGCGGACGTCAACTTCAAGGTGGTCAAGCAGTTCACCGAGGCGGTCAAGGAGCGGGCGCTCGGGCAGGACGTGCTCGACTCGCTCAACCCGGGCCAGCAGGTGGTGAAGATCGTCGCCGAGGAGCTGACCTCGCTGATGGGCGGGGCCGGTCGCGACCTGGCGCTGGCCAAGCCGGGGCCCACGGTGATCCTGATGGCCGGCCTTCAGGGCTCGGGCAAGACCACTGCCTGCGGCAAGCTGGCGCGCCACCTGCGCGAGGAGCACGGCATGGACGTGGCAGTGGCCGCCTGCGACGTCTACCGGCCCGCGGCCGTGGAACAGCTGATCAAGGTCGGCGCCCAGGCCGGGGCGCACGTGTACGAGCAGGGCACCGGGCGTGACCCGGTGGACATCGCCGAGTGGGCGCTCGACCAGGCGAAGCAGGACCGGCGCGACGCCCTGATCGTGGACACCAGCGGGCGCCTGCACGTGGACGAGGAGCTCATGAAGGAGCTCGCCGAGATCAAGAAGCGCACCAAGCCGCACGACGTGCTGCTGGTGGTCGACGCGATGACCGGCCAGGACGCCGTCAACGTGGCGGAGCAGTTCGCCGAGGTGGCCAACTTCGACGGCGTGATCCTCTCGAAGCTCGACGGCGACGCCCGCGGCGGCGCGGCGCTGTCGGTCAAGGCCGTGACCGGCAAGCCGATCCTCTACGCGTCCACCGGCGAGAAGCTGGGCGACTTCGAGCGCTTCCATCCGGACCGGATGGCCCAGCGCATCCTCGGCATGGGCGACGTGATGACGCTCGTCGAGAAGGCGGAGCGCCAGATGGACGAGCGCCAGGCGCAGGAGCTCGAGCGCAAGATCCGCAAGGAGGAGTTCACGCTGGACGACTTCCTCGAGCAGATGAAGCAGGTGCGCCGCATGGGGCCGATCGGCAACCTGCTGCGGATGATGCCCGGGGTGGGGCAGCAGCTCGGCAACCTGAACGTCGACGAGAAGGAGCTCGACCGCCTGGAGGCGATCATCCTCTCGATGACGCCGGCCGAGCGGGCCAACCCGAAGATCATCGACGGGTCGCGGCGCAGGCGCATCGCGCGCGGGTCCGGGACCAACGTGCAGGCCGTCTCGCAGCTGGTCAAGCAGTTCGCCCAGATGAAGAAGCTGATGAAGCAGGTGGCCGGCGGCAAGATGCCGTCCCTGCAGCAGTTGGCCGGCGGTCGCTGACCTTGCCCGCCGCAGCCCGCTAACCTCTCCCGCTCTATGGCCGTCCGAGTCCGGCTCACGCGAGTGGGCAGCAAGAAGAACCCGATCTGGCGCGTGGTCGTCGCCGACCAGCGCTCGCCGCGCGACGGCCGCTTCATCGAGACGATCGGGCACTACAACCCGCAGACCGAGCCGTCGACGATCCGCATCGACGAGGAGCGCCTGCAGCACTGGCTGGCCCGCGGTGCCCAGCCCACCGGCACGGTCAAGCAGCTGGTGAAGGCCTACGCCAAGAGCGGCGGCGCGGCCGGCGACCCAAGCGTCACGCAGCCCGCCGCGGTCGGCGCCGATGCGCCCGCCCCGGCTGACGCCGGCGAGGGCGCTCCCGAGTCCGCTGCCCCGGGCGAGCCCGCTCCGGGCGCCGGCGAGCAGCTCGAGGCGGACCCCGAGGCCGCCCCCGCCGAGCGCGAGGGCACCTAGCCGCCGGAGGCGCGCGTGGAGGATCTGCTCGAGTACCTCGCCCGGTCCCTCGTCGACAAGCCGGACGAGGTATCGGTCGACGGCTTCGACGAGGAGGACGGCACGATCGTGCTCGAGGTGCACGTGGGCGAGGACGACGCGGGCAAGGTGATCGGTCGCGGAGGCCGGACCGTCGCCGCGCTGCGCACGGTGATGAAGGCCGCGGCTGTGCGCGACGGCCGCCGCGTGCTCGTCGACGTCGTCGATTGACCCTCGTGACCGCCGGCCGGGTGGGCAGGCCACACGGCCTGGACGGCAGCTTCTACGTGGACGGCGCCAGCCATCCCCTCCCTGTCGGCACAGCCTTGACGATCGCCGATCGCCCCCACCAGGTCGAACGGCGGGCGGGGACCGACGAGCGCCCGCTGGTGCGGCTGGCGGGACTGGAGGACCCGCGGCCGCTGCGCGGCGAGCTGCTGCTCGTGGACGCGGAGCTGGACGAGGGGGAGTGGCTCGCCTCGGAGCTGATGGCCTGCACGATCCCCGGCCGCGGCCGGGTGGTGCGCGTGCTGGACTGGCCGTCCTGCTCGGTGCTCGAGCTGGAGGACGGCAGTCTGGTGCCGTTCATCTCGGACGCGATCCGCTCGGTCGAGGGGGGCGAGATTCAGCTCAACGAGGACTTCCTCGGATGAAGATCGACATATTCACGCTGTTTCCGGGCTGGTTCGAGTGGTTCGCCGAGCAGCGCCACGTCCGCAACGCGCTCGCGCTCGGCCACGCGGTCGAGGCCGTCGACCTGCGTGCGACCACGCCGCTCAAGGCAGGCCAGGTGGACGACACGCCCTATGGCGGCGGCGCGGGCATGGTGATCCGGGTGGACGTGGTGGAGGCGGCCCTGGCGGCGCGCTACGGGCCCGACCGCGGCGAGCGCCGGGTGGTCGCGCTGGCCCCGGGGGGGCGGCGGTTCGACGATGCCCTGGCGGCCGAGCTGGCCGGCGAGCCGGAGCTGACGCTGCTGTCCGGGCGCTACGAGGGCTTCGACGAGCGCGTGCACGAGCGGCTCGCGACCGACGTGGTTTCGATCGGGCCCTACGTGCTCGCGGGCGGCGAGCTGCCGGCGATGGTGGTCGTAGACGCCGTGCTGCGCAAGCTGCCGGGGGCGCTCGGCCACGAGGAGAGCGCCGTCGAGGAGTCGTTCAGCGAGGCGCTCGAGGGCGCACCGGAGTATCCGCACTACACGCGCCCGTACGACTGGCACGGTCACACGGTGCCGGACATCCTGCTCTCCGGCGACCACGCCAAGGTGCGCGAGTGGCGCCTCGAGCGGAGTCGCGAGCGTGGGGCAAGGCCCAACCGGCCAGGCCTCCGCGGGGATCCGGGGGCGTGAGGCCCCGATTTTTCTCGGCCTTGCCTCCGCTACCATTCCGGCTCGCGCGACTGCCGCTCGGCGGTCGCGCCTCTCTATGTCCGGCGTCATCGAAAGCATCGAGCGTGCCCAGCTGCGGCGCGTGCCTGTGTTCCAGGCGGGCGACCGCGTGCGCGTGCACTTCCAGGTCGTGGAAGGCACCCGCCGCCGGACCCAGGTCTTCGAAGGGGTCGTGATCAAGCGCCAGGGCAGCGGGGCGCGCGAAACCTTCACGGTGCGCAAGCAGTCCTTCGGCGTAGGGGTCGAGCGCACGTTCCCGCTGCACTCGCCCAAGATCGAGAGGATCGAGGTCGCGGCGCGCGGCGACGTGCGGCGAGCCAAGCTCTACTACCTGCGCGAGCGCGTCGGCCGTAGCGCCCGGGTGCGCGAGCGGCGCTGGAGCGGCGCCACCGACCAGGACGCCTTCGTCGAGGGCGCGATGCCCGCCGACGACGCGGCCCGCCCAGGCGAGGAAGAGCTCGGGGAGGCGGCGGCCGCGGAGGAAGCGGCGGCCGCGGAAGCGCCCGAGGGCGAGGTCGCTGTGGAGGATGCGCCTCCGGCGGAGACGGCTGACGAAGCGCCCCCGGCTGACGAAGCGCCCCCGGCTGACGAGGCGCCGGCTGACGACGCGCCCCCGGCTGACGAGGCGCCGGCTGACGACGCGCCCGCTCGCGAGGCGCCCGCTGACGAGGCGCCCGCCGACGAGCCGTCCGAGGACGAGCCGCCGGCGGACGAGCCTTCCGACGAGTCGCGCGAGCAGCCCTCGAGCTAAGTGTCTCCGCGGCTTCTCCCGCGCAGGGCGACGCGCACCAAGCAGAAGGGCGCCGGTGGGTCGCTCGTCGAACTGGTCACGATCGTGGCCGTCGCGCTTGGTCTGGCCCTCGGGATCCAGGCGTTCCTCGTGAAGCCGTTCCGCATTCCGAGCGAGTCGATGGTCCCGACCCTTCAGATCGGCCAGCGGGTCCTGGTGGACCGGATCAGCAAGAACTTCACCAGCTACGACCGCGGCGACGTGCTCGTCTTCAAGCCGCCGAAGGGCGCCGACCAGAACAGCTGCGGCGTCCAGCACTCGGAGACAAGCGCCTGTCCGAAGCCCACCAAGGACCGCTCGGACACCAACTTCATCAAGCGCGTCGTGGCTGTGGGCGGCGACCGGGTCAAGGTGCTCGGCGGGTCCGTGTACGTGAACGGGAAACGCCAGAAGGAGCCCTTCGCCCGGCTCGACCCCTCGTGCGACATCTGCAACCTGCCGGACGAGATCCGCATTCCGAAGGGCTCGTATTTCATGATGGGCGACAACCGCGGGGCCAGCGCGGACAGCCGGGTGTGGGGGCCGATTCCGAAGGACTGGGTCATCGGACAGGCCTTCGCCACCTACTGGCCGCCGAAGAAGATCGGCACGCTCTAGTCCACTTCCGCCGCTCGGCGACCTATTATCGCCGCCACGTGGGCACGTCGCCGAGCGAGGACAACGAGCAGTCGCCACCGGTGGGTCGCCCGCCAGCGCAAGCCACGAGCGCGGCGCGCCGGGTGGCCCGCGCGCGCCGTCGTAAGACCAGCGGACGCCGTCTGTTCGCCTTCGATCGCGACCTCGGCTGTCGCTACGTCGCCGGCGCGGACGAGGCCGGCCGCGGGTCGCTCGCCGGGCCGCTGGTGGCCGCCGCCGTGCTGTTCGACCTCGAGCGGCTCACGCTGTCGGACCGCCGCGCGCTCAGCCGGCTGAACGACTCGAAGCAGCACACGGCCGAGACACGTGAGGAGCTCTACCCGCTCGTGCTGCGCGCGGCGGCGCGCTCGGTGATCGTCTCCCGCTGCGTGCGCGGCATCGACGGGCGCGGCCTGCACAACACCAACCTCGAGGCGCTGAGGACGGCTCTGCTCGGCGTGGCGCGCCACGGCAGCGTTTGTCTCGTCGACGGCTTCAACGTGCCGGAGTTCGGCTTCGAGCAGCGCGCGGTGATCGATGGCGACTGCCGTAGCGCCGCCATCGCTGCTGCCTCGGTGCTCGCCAAGGTCAGCCGCGACCGCTACATGCGCAAGGTCGCCGCCCGCCATCCCGACTGGGACTTCGAAACGAACGTGGGGTACTCCACGCCCGAGCACCGCGCGGCGATCGCCCAGCACGGCGTATCGCCGCTGCACCGGCTCTCGTTCCAGTCGATCGCCTACAACCAGCTGGCGCTCGAGGGCTAGAACGGCGCCAGGCGCTGTGCGCCCGGCCCTGTAGGTCGGCGTCAGGCGGCGCCCGAGCGCTCGCTAGCGGTAGGGGCGGTGCTCGGCTCAGAAGGCGCCCTCCAAGTGGTCGATGCGCAGCAGCCGCCCGCGCTCGTCGAGCTCGACGCCGACCGCGTCGAAGCGCAGCTCGGGGCGCCAGGGCGCGTGGTCGCCGCGCTGGGCCAGCCACTCGCGCGCCAGCAGGCGCAGCCTGCGCTGCTTGCGCGGGCCGATGGCCGCGAACGGCCCGAGCTCGCTCCCGTGCTGCGCCGGGCTCGCGCGCGCGACCCTGGTCTTGACCTCGCAGAACACGAGGCAGCGCTGGTCGGCCGCCACGATGTCCAGCTCGCCGTGGCGGGTGCGGAAGTTGGCGTCGAGCACCGTGAGCCCGCGCGCCTCGAGGTGCGTGCGCGCGAGCCGCTCGCCGGCGGCTCCGATGGTGCGGCGGGGGTCGGATCCGGCCATGCCCGCGACGCTACGGAGGGCCCCGCGACACGTGTGCGACAGCCGTGACGAAAGAGTTACATCTGCGCGCCCACGGGTCACGCGCCCGGTCCTAGCGTGCGGGCCATGCTCGCCTGCGTCACCACCTTCGCCCTCGAGGGCGTCTCCAGCCACGAGGTCACCGTCGAGGTGGACGTGCGGCGCGGGCTGTCGGCCTTCACGCTCGTCGGCCTGCCCGACCGCGCCGTGCGCGAGTCGCGCGAGCGGGTGCGCGCGGCGCTGCTCAACTCGGGCCTCGACTTCCCGCAGAAGCGCATCACCGTGAACCTGGCGCCCGCGCACGTGCGCAAGGAGGGGCCGAGCTTCGACCTCGGGATCGCGGTCGGCGTGCTGGCCGCGAGCGAGCAGGTGCCGCAGGAGTCGCTCGGCAGCTGCGCGCTGTGCGGGGAGCTGTCGCTCACCGGGGAGGTGCGCCCCGTGCGCGGCACGCTCGCGACCGCGCTCGGCGCACGCCGCTGCGGCTACCGCAGCCTGCTCGTGCCGGAGGACAACGCCCCGGAGGCGGCGCTGGTGGAGGAGATGGAGGTGCACGGCATCCCGTCGCTGGCCCGGATCGCGGACCTTCTGCACGGGCGCTGGCTGCCGGAGCGCGCCATGCCGCCGGAGGCAGCGGCGGTGGAAGTGAGCGAGCGCCCCGACCTGGCGGACGTGCGCGGACAGGACGACGCCAAGCGGGCGCTCGAGATCGCGGCCGCCGGCGGCCACAACCTGTTGATGATCGGCCCGCCGGGGGCCGGCAAGACGATGCTCGCGCGGCGCCTGCCGGGGATGCTGCCGCCGCCCGGCTTCGAGGAGGCCCTCGAGATCACGCAGGTGCACAGCGCGGCGGGCATCGGGGGCGGCAGGCTCGCCGCCGAGCGGCCCTTCCGCGCACCGCACCACACGATCTCGGCCCAGGGGCTCGTGGGCGGAGGGCACCGCCCGATGCCCGGCGAGATCACCCTTGCCCACCGCGGCGTGCTGTTCCTGGACGAGCTGCCGGAGTTCGGGCGGGCGGCGGTCGACGCGCTGCGCCAGCCGCTCGAGGACGGGCGCGTCACGATCATGCGCGGCCAGCGCGCGCTCGAGTTCCCGGCCAACGCGATGGTGGTGGCGGCCTGCAACCGCTGCCCGTGCGCGCGGCCACCGGACCGCTGCTCCTGCAGCGCAACCGAGCTGGCGCGCTACCTGCGCCGCTTGAGCGGCCCGCTGCTCGATCGCATCGACCTCGTGTGCCAGGTGGAGCAGGCCGCGCCGCTCGAGCTGGTCGGAAAGCGCGACCGGCGCCGTCGCTCCGAGGCCGTGCGCAAGCGGGTGATGGCGGCCCGGCTGCGCCAGCAGAGCCGGCTGGCGGGCACGGGCGCGCTCTGCAACGGCGACATGGACGGGCGGCTGACCCGCAGGGAGGTTCCCCTCGACGCCTCGCTCACCACTCGCATGCTGGCCGCGCGCGACCGTCTCGACCTGAGCGGCCGCGGCCACGACCGCGTGCTGCGCGTGGCCCGCACCATCGCCGACCTGGACGGCCGCCAGGGGCTTCGGCAGGGCGACCTGGACGAGGCGCTCTCCTACCGCCTGGACGGCCGGGACCTGCTGGCGGCATGAGCGCCTGCGACCCTTGCCTGCGCCGTGCCGTGCTCGTGGCGATGCTCGCCGCCCGGATCGCGGGGCTGCTCGACAGGCCGACCGGGCGCACGTCCGGCCTGCTGGCGCTGCCCGAGGCCGAGCTCGTTGCGGCGGTGGCGGGTCGCGGCCAGCGGGCCGAGTCGGTGCTCGAGGCGCTGGAGGCACGCGACATGCGTGCGGACCGGCGCGCCTGCGACCAGGCCGGCGTGGCACCGGTGTGCCGCCACTCGGAGGCCTACCCGCCCTTGCTCGAGGAGCTGACGGACGCACCGGCGGTCCTGTTCGTGACCGGGCGCGCGGAGGCGCTCGCCACGCTGCGCGAGGAGCCCTCGGTCGCGATCGTGGGCACCCGCAACCCGAGCCCCTACGGCCGGGAGGTGGCCCACGCGCTCGGCCGCGGGCTGGGAGCGGCCGGCGTGCCCGTTGTCAGCGGGCTGGCCCTCGGGATCGACGCGACGGCGCACCGCGGGTGCCTCGCCGGAGCCGGGCTGCCGGTGGCGGTGCTCGCCTGCGGTCCCGACGTGGCCTACCCGCGCCGCCACCACGCCCTTCACCGGGAGGTGCGCCGGCACGGGCTCGTGGTTTCGGAGCTGCCGCCCGGCACCCGCCCGTTTCGCTGGAGCTTTCCGGCTCGCAACCGCATCATGGCCGGGTTGGCGCGCATGACCGTGGTCGTCGAGGCCGCGGATCCGAGCGGCAGCCTGATCACGAGCGACTTCGCGCGCGACCTGGGCCGTTCGGTCGCCGCCGTGCCGGGGCACGTGACATCGCGGGTCGCGCGCGGCACGAACGGGCTGCTGCGCGACGGCGCCGTGCCGATCACGGGCCCCGAGGACGTGCTCGACGAGCTGTTCGGGGCGGGGGCGCGGCAGGTCCCTCCGGCCGCCGAGGCGCCTCCACCGGAGCCCGACGACGCGCTGCTGCGCCGCGTCCTGGGCGCAGCCGAGCGCAACCAGTCGGTGGGCGCCATAGCCGCGGAGACGGGCACTAGCGTGGCCACGGCCCGAGCGGCCCTCGGCCGGCTCGAGTCGGAGGGCTACCTGGTGCGCCGGGACCTGGGCGGGTGGGAGCGGGCGCTGGGCGGGGCGACCGCTCCCGGCGGCGGGGCAACCGCGACCGGGGGAGGTGAGAACGGGCGCTAGCTGGGGCTGCCTATCCTGGCGGGCCGTGACTCGCCTGCCTCCACCACGACTGCTCACCATCGCCGGGTCCGATTCGGGCGGCGGCGCGGGCATCCAGGCCGACCTGAAGGCGTTCGCGCGCTGCGGCGTGCACGGCATGAGCGCGATCACGGCGATCACCGCCCAGAACACGGTGGCGGTCACGGATGTCTACCCGCTGCCCCCGGAGGCGATCGTCGCGCAGGTCCGCGCCGTCGTCGAGGACATCGGCGTCGACGCCGTCAAGATCGGCATGCTCGGCACGCGCGAGGCGATCGCGGCCGTCGACCGCGCGCTCGACCTGCTCGGCGCCGTCCCGGTGGTGCTCGATCCGGTGATGGTGGCCGAGAGCGGCGCCCGGCTGCTCGACCAGGACGCCGAGGAGGCGCTGCGCACGCGGCTGCTGCCCCGGATCACGGTGGTCACGCCCAACCTGCCCGAGGCGCGCGTGCTCGCCGGCACGAAAGACACCGGCGCCGAGGGCCCCGGCGAGGCAGAGGCGCTCGCACGCGCGATCCACGCGCTCGGCCCGGACGTCGTGGTCGTCACGGGCGGGCACCGCGAACACGCGGGCGATCTCTTCTTCGACGGCGAGCAGCTGGTGGAGATCCCCGGCGAGCGCCACCCCGATGGCGCCGCGCACGGCTCCGGTTGCACGCACTCCTCGGCGCTGGCGGCTCAGCTCGCGCTCGGCCTGGACCCGCTCGAGGCCGCCCGGCGGGCGAAGCGGATCGCTTCCGAGGCGGTACGCGACGGATTGCGTGGCCTCGGCGCTGGCGCCGGGCCGGTCGACGTGCTGGGGCTTGCCAGAGAGCACGAGTGCTAGCGCGCCTGGGTGGCCGGCGAACCACTGGGCGGTGGCATAATGGACCGGTCGCTGCACGAGGTCACATCAGATTCCTGCGCATGAAGCCCGGCCACGGCGAGGTACTGCTGGCCGAGGGCGATACGGCGGTGCGCGAGCAGGAGGAGCACCTGATCGAGGAGTTCCGCCGCCAGCTCGACGAGGGCATGTGGGCCGCGGTGCCCACGACCAATGCGGGCAGTGGCCGCCGCGAGGCGCAGATGGTCAAGGCCTACGGTGAGATCCCGGAGGGCGCCGACCGAGTGATCTTCTTCCCGCGCGCCTCGGGCGGCTGAGCGGAGCGCGATGCTGCTGGCCCTGCTCGCCCTGGCCCTGATCGCCCTGGTGCTCGCCACGCCGATGATCGTGCGCGAGGCCGGTCGCCGGCGGGCGCGCCGTCAGGCCGCGAAGGCGGCCCGCGGCGGGTTCGACCTGCCGATGTACGACCCGGGCCGCGAGCGCCGCGCCGAGCAGCGCGCCCGCGAGCTGCTGCGCTCCTGCGTCAACGCCGAGGAGTGGGCGATGTACCGGGACCTGGGCTTCATCCGGGTGGGCGGCAAGCACGCGCGGCGCGACGCCGACCACTCCGGCGGCGGCCCCGCCTACGCCTACCTGGTCTACGCGCACAAGCCGATCGTCGCCTACGTGCCCGGCAGCGGCCAGCTGCTGAGCGAGTACTGCGTCGAGTTTCCCGACATGACAGGCAGCGGCGGCCGTCATCGCCTGCCGGCGTCGGACGACGTCCTGGCCAAGTGGATGGCGCTCACATCCGACGAGGATCGCGTGATCCGCCGTGCGAACATGCACCTGGTCGGCCGCCAGCTCGACCCCGCGCGCGTCCGGCGCGACCTGTGGCGGCTCGCCGAATGGGAGCGCCGGCGCCAGCGCCGGCGCGAGGCCCCCAGCCGCAAGCAGTCGGCTCGGCCGAGTGCGCGCGAATCGAGTACCGGCAGCGAGTGAACGACCTCCGAAGCCGCAGCCGGGTCATCCTCGATGGCCCGGATCGCGCCCAGGCGCGCGCTTACCTGAAGGGGGTCGGCTTCGACGACGACGCCCTGAAGCGCCCGATCGTGGGCATCGCCAACACCTGGACCGAGACGATGCCGTGCAACTTCCACCTGCGCCGGCTCGCCGAGAAGGTCAAGGAGGGCGTGCGCGCCGCGGGCGGCACTCCGATGGAGTTCAACACCGTCGCGATCTCCGACGGGATCACGATGGGCACCGAGGGCATGAAGACCTCGCTGATCAGCCGCGAGGTGATCGCGGACTCGATCGAGCTGGTCGCGCGCGGGCACATGTTCGACGCCGTGGTCGCCCTGTCCGGCTGCGACAAGACCATCCCCGGCTGCGTGATGGCGCTGGCCCGCCTCGACGTACCGAGCCTGATGCTCTACGGGGGCTCGATCGCCCCGGGCAGGTGGCGCGGCAAGGACGTGACCATCCAGGACGTCTTCGAGGGGATCGGGGCCCACGCGGCCGGACGCCTCACCGACGACGAGCTCACCGACCTCGAGAACCACGCCAGCCCGGGCGCCGGGGCCTGCGGTGGCCAGTTCACCGCCAACACGATGGCTATGGCATTCGAGGTGCTCGGCATCTCTCCGATGGGCAGCTCGATGGTCCCCGCCGAGGACGGCAAGAAGGGCAAGGTGGCGGAGGAGTGCGGCCGCCTCGTGATGGACGTGCTCGAGCGCGACCTGCGCCCCAGCCGCATCATCACGAAGGACGCCCTGGAGAACGCGATCGCCGCCGGGGCGATGTCGGGCGGGTCGACCAACCTCGTGCTGCATCTGCTGGCCGTCGCCAAGGAGGCCGGCGTGCCGCTCGAGCTGGAGGACTTCGACCGCATCGCCTGGGGGACGCCGCTGCTGTGCGACCTCAAGCCGGGCGGCCGCTACGTGGCCACCGACCTCTACCGCGCCGGTGGCGTGCCGCTCGTGATCCGCCGCCTGCACGAGGCGGGGCTGCTGCACGAGGACGCGCTCACGGTTACCGGCCAGACGATCGGCGAGGTGGCGAGCCTGGCCGAGGAGGCCGAGGGCCAGGACGTGGTGCGGCCGGTCGACAACCCGATCAAGCCCAACGGCGGCTTCGCGATCCTGCGCGGCAACCTCGCCCCGGAGGGGTGCGTGGTCAAGCTCTCCGGACACGGGCGCATGGAGCACCGCGGCCCCGCGCGGGTCTTCGAGTCGGAGGAGGACGCCTTCGCGGCCGTCATGGCGAAGTCGATCCAGCCCGGCGAGGTTGTCGTGATCCGCAACGAGGGCCCCACGGGCGGCCCCGGCATGCGCGAGATGCTGCACGTGACGGCCGCGCTGGTGGGGGAGGGACTGGGCGACTCGGTCGCGCTGCTGACCGACGGCCGGTTCTCGGGCGCCACGCACGGCTTCATGGCCGGCCATGTGGCACCGGAGGCGCCGCACGGCGGCCCGATCGCGGCGGTACGAGACGGCGACACGGTGGTGTTCGACGTGGCGAACCGCGAGCTCAACGTGGAGCTCAGCGACGAGGAGATCGCCGAGCGGCTGCGCGACTACGAGCCGCCGGAGCCGAAGTACCGCACGGGCGTGCTCGGGAAGTACGCGCGGCTCGTCGGGTCGGCGTCGGAAGGCGCCGTAACCGGCTAGCCGGCCTCGGACGCGGCGGGCTACGCCACCTGTGACTGGCCCTCGGCCGGCTGCTTGTCCGCCGCCGGGCCGCGCTCCGCCAGGAACTCCATCATCAGGTCGTTGAAGGCGCCGGGGCGCTCGGCCATCGGGATGTGGCCGGTGTCGGTCATCACGACCTTCCGGCTGTCGGAGATCAGGCGCTCGAACTCCTGGGCGTCCTTGACCGGGATGATCGAGTCCTTCTCGCCCCACACGATCAGGGTCGGCTGGCGGATGTCCGGCAATCTGTCGCGGAAGTCGTAGTCGAGGTTGGCGCGCAGGGCGTCGTCGAAGCCGGGCTTGCCCGTGCCCTTGAAGAAGCCCTCGTAGGCGAGGTCCGGCTTCAGCAGCGACGGGTGGCGCGCCACCAGCGCCAGCGCCATGTGGCGGGACTTCGGTCGCGCCGCGATGTCCCGGTGCCGCGCCGCGCCGTACGACGCCACCGCGGTCGCGATCCGGCCGAGGGCCATGATCGGCCGCTGGGCCAGATCCGCGCTGGTGATCCCCGCGGCCGAGACCAGCAGCAGCTGGTCGACTCGCTCGGGGACCTGGATCGCGACCTCCGCGGCGATGTAGCCACCCATCGAGTTGCCGACGATGTCCACGCGCCCCAGGCCGAGCCGGTCGGCGAGCGCGTCCACCTGGCGTCCGTAGCCGGGGATCGTGATCTTCTCGCGCGGCATCGGCGACAGACCGAAGCCGGGCAGATCGAGCGCGATCACGCGCCTCTCCTGTGCCGCGCGCGGGATGTTCTCCAGCCAGTTCTGCCACTGCCCGCCGAGCCCGTGGACGAACACGATCGGCTCGCGCTCGCCGGAGCCGATGTCCACGTAGTTGATCCGCGCGCCCTCGACCTCGACCTGGTGCAGGTGCCTGGGCCAGTCGATCCGGCGCCAGTCCGGCTGGGCCGTCTCGCCGTAGCCGTGGCCGGCGCGCCGCGCCGCTCTCACGCCTGCCGGCCGTGCGGTGGGGACGAAGTACCTGGGCATCTGGCTTCTAGGGTACGGCCCGTGGCGAAAATAGCGCTGGACATCGACTCGACCCTGCATCCCTACTGGGATCTCCTGCAGCGGGTGGTGCGCGAGCGCTACGGCGTGGAGCTGCCCTACGAGGAGCAGTACGAGTGGGGCATCACAGCCCTGGAGCGCGACGCCGTGATCCACTGCGTCGAGGAGACGCACTCCGACGAGAACATCCTCGCCGGGGTGCCGTACGAGCAGGCCGTCGAGACGGTGCGCGACTGGCACGCCCAGGGACACTGGATCCACGTGACCAGCCACCGGCGCGTCCAGACCTCGGACGCGACGGCGCGCTGGCTCGAGGCGATCGGGATGCCGTACGACGACCTGCACTGCTCGTTCGACAAGGTCACGCGCTGCGCCGAGCTGGGCATCCACGTGCTGGTCGACGACAGCCCGATCAACATCGTGCGGGCCAGCGAGGCGGGGATCCTGCCGGCCACGCTCGTACACCCGTGGAACCAAGAGGTCGTGGAGCGCGACGGCGTGATCGCGGCGGCCGATTGGACCGGGCTGCGCTCCAAGCTGGACCCGGTGCTGGAGCGGCTCGGGACGTAAACAGCGGCTGGGGGGAGGGGGTTGGTGCCCAACCGGCCCTGCCCGGCCACGAGTCTGACTTTGACCCTGTAATAGGCCGACAAAGTCAGACTCGTGAGGCGCGAGCGCCTTTTCGGCCGCCCTGGTTGCCGCAGTTAGCGCGGCCGGGACCCACAGAGCGGGACCGGTCCCTACACGTACCCGAACCGCTCGAGCACCGGGATCTCGTGGATCTGCGGCGGCTGGAGGTGGTCCCAGAGGATGCCCGGCGGCCGGGGGTGGGCTCCGTCCACCTCGATCACCGCGCGCGGGGTGGCCACCAGTCCGACGGGGATGTCGTGGGCGGTCATCAGCAGGTTCTCGCGCAGGATCTGGATCGGGTGGACCGTCGTTGCGATCACCGTGCGGCGGTCGATCTTGCCGCTCTCGCACAGCAGCGCGTATTCGAGGTCGGAGAAGCCGCCGCCCTTGCCCACCCGGGCGCCCTTCAGGTTGACCGCCACCGACCCGGTCAGGACCAGGTCCAGGTCGGGCACCTGGTCGAGGTCGATCACCCTGCCGTGGCGCAGGGCCCCCTTGATGGTCGCCGCCTCGCGCAGCTGCGTGGCGTCCAGCCGGCGCGGGTCGAGCAGGCGGAACGGGTGCTGGTCGCGCAGCCGCGGCACCGCCATCACGAGCACCTTGCCCTGCTCCAGCGCGAGGCGCCGCGCGTGCGTCTGGGGCGAGTCCGGGTTTGCCTTCAGGGTCTGGGCATTGGTCCAGGCCGGGTGGCGGGCGAGCCGCTCGGCCGCTCCCTTGGCCCCCGCGAAGTTGGGGATGCGACCCTCCGCCCCTGGGAAGCGCGACACCCCGTCGCGGTCCATCGCGCGCCAGACGTCTGCCCGCACGTCGTCCTTTGAGCGCATCGAGGCAAGATCGTAACGTCGCCTCCGGGGCCTCTCTGACACACTCGAACGTCGATGGCTGAGCCAACCCGCACACCCCTCTCGCTACGCGAGCGGCGGCGCGAGCCCCGCAACGCCGACCTCGTGCCGGCGGAGACGCTCAAGTCCCACCTGCCCGGCGTGGAGCCCGAGCGGCGCCTGAACGACTGGGGCCGCTCCGAGCGCGTCGAAGGTGCCTTCGACGCGACCGTCGTCGAGTTCTTCTACCGCCACTGGTTCCGCGCCGAGGTGGAGGGCATCGAGAACGTGCCGGCCGCCGGCGGCGCGCTGCTCGTGTCGAACCACTCGGGCGCCCTGCCGCCGGACGCCGCGATGATCGGCAAGGCGATCCGCGAGGAGCACACCCACCCGCGCCCGCTCAACATCACGGTCGAGCACTTCTTCAAGGGCTACCCGGGCTTCTCGATGCTGACCTCCAAGATCGGCTGCGTGCCCGCGCACCCGGCCAACGTGCACCGGCTGCTGTTCGACGAGGAGCAGCTCGTGCTGGTCTTCCCCGAGGGGCGCAAGGGCACCGAGAAGCTCTACAAGGACCGCTACCGGCTGCGCCGCTTCGGCCGCGGCGGCTTCGTCGAAGCGGCCATGCGGGCGCGCGTCCCGATCGTGCCCGTCTGCGTGGTGGGGGCCGAGGAGGCGGCGCCCGTGTTCGCGCAGCTGGGCGTCTTCAAGCGCCTCACCGGGCTGATCTACTTCCCGATCACGCCGACGTTCCCGCACTTCGGCCTGCTCGGGATGCTCGGCTACCTTCCCGCCAAGTTCAAGATCCGCTTCCTGGAGCCGATCCGCTTCGACGACGAGGGCATGCACGAGGACAAGGCACTGGTCCAGACGGTCGCGCACGACATCCGCGCGCGCATCCAGGAGAACCTCTGGGACATGCTCGCCCGGCGCAGGTCGGTGTGGTTCGGATGACGATGGACTCCCGCCGCATCCTGGTCACGGGCCTGTCGACCTACTGGGGCGGCCGCCTCGCCCAGGCGCTCGAGGCCTTCGACGAGGTAGAGGCGGTCATCGGCGTCGACAACGAGGAGCCGCAGGTCGAGCTGGAGCGCACCGAGTACGTGAAGGTGGGCGCCCAGCACGCGCTGCTGCGGCGCGTGGTCGAGGCGGCCGAGATCGACACCGTCGTGGACACGCGACTGGTCGTGGACTCCACGACCACCACCTCGGCCAAGGCCCACGAGAACAACATCATCGGGACGATGAACATCCTGGCGGCCTGCTCGGGAGCCGGCTCGCCCGTGCGCAAGGTGGTCTTCAAGTCGTCGGCCCACTACTACGGCTGCGAGCAGGACGACCCCGCCTTCTTCGACGAGTCGATGGGGCGTCCGCACCCGCCGCGGACGCCGATCGAGCGCGACATCGTCGAGGCGGAGGCCTCCCTCAACGAGTTCGCCGAGAAGAATCCCAGCGTCGCCGTCACGATCCTGCGCTTCGCGAACGTGCTCGGGCCGGACGTGCGCACCTCTCACATCGGCCTGTTCAGGCTGCCCGCGGTCCCGATGATCCTCGGCTTCGACCCGCGCTACCAGTTCGCCCACGAGGACGACATCGTCCACGCGCTCGAGCACGCGGTGAAGCAGTCCGTGCCGGGCGTCTACAACGTGGCGGGCGACGGCGTGCTGGCGCTGAGCGAGGTGGCCGGCCTGCTCGGCAAGCCGTATGCCCCGGTGCTGCCCTTCTGGGGCACCGGCCTGGCCGCCTCCGCGCTGCGGCGGGTGGGCGTGAACATCCCTCCCGAAACCCTCCAGCAGCTGCGCTTCGGCCGCGGCATCGACAACCGCCGCTTCAAGGCGACCGGCTTCCGCTACCAGTACACGAGCCGCGAGGCGGTGCTCAAGCTGGGGGAGCACCTGCGACTGCACCCTCTGGTGCGCGGCGGCCATGAGCCCTACCGCTACGAGCGCGAGGTGGAGGACTTCCTGCGCTGGAGCCCTCACGTCAAGAATGCCCGCGACAAGTCACTCGGCTCGCTCAGCCGCGACCAGCTGAGCGAGCTCCAGCGGCTCCTGTCCGGCTACACGGACGTGGTCGACGCCACCGGGGCCGACCAGGAGGACCGCGTGCGGGCGGCCGAGCGCGCCGCCGAGAAGGCCGTCCAGCGGGCGAAGAAGGCGGAGCAGCGCGCCGCGGAGGCGGCGCTGAAGGCCACCGAGCGCGCCAAGAAGGCCGAGCGCCGGGCCGGCGCGGCCGCCGAGGAGGCGGTCCAGCGCGTGACCGCGGACGCCGACCGCCGCGCCCGCGAGCACGCCGAGGGGGACGAGCGGCGCGCGCAGGCCGCGGCCTCGCCGGTCGAGCACTACGACGACCTGGCCGCCGAGGAGGTGATCGCGCTGCTGGCCTCGCTGGAGCGCGACGACCTGCAGACACTGCGCGAGTACGAGCGCCGCCACGGCAACCGCGCGCGCGTGCTGGCGGCGATCGAGTCGGTGCTCGCCAGGCGCGAAACCCACGTTTAGCAGGGAGCTTTGCGCGCGCGGATTAGCGCAATCGCGCTGTCAGGGATAGCCGTTCGCCGCACTCGCCCGTAGACTGAGTGGGGGCGGTAGGCGCCGCTCACGCTCGCATGAGGCAGAAGTCGTTCATCTTCGTTGCCGTCCTCCTGGTGGTCCTGGTCGGAGGCGCGGTGGCCGCTTACGCGTACGACTCGTCGCGCGATGACGTGATCGCCGAGGGCGTCACGGTGGCGGGCGTCGACGTGGGCGGCATGCGTGTCCACCAGGCGCGCCAGGTGATCGGCCGGGAGCTGCGCCAGCCGTTGGAGCGGCCCATCTCGGTGGTGCACGCCGGCAAGCACTTCAGCCTCTCCGCCAAGGACGCCGGCGTGCATGCGGACGTGGCCGGCATGGTCGACGAGGCGCTCTCGAAGAGCCGCGAGGGCAGCATCATCAGCCGCGTGACGCGCGACCTGACCGGCGGCGAGGAGCACGCCCAGGTCCCCGCGCGGGTGACCTACGACGACGCGGCCATCGACGGCCTCGTCAAGCGGGTGAGCGGCAGCCTGAACCGCAAGGCGCGCGACGCCGAGGTCGACTTCCCGTCGCTCGACAAGGTCAAGGAGCACACCGGCGTCGCGGTCAAGGCCGCTGTGCTGCGCCAGCGCCTGGCCCAGGCGCTCACGGTTCCCGGTGTGGCCCGCCGGGTCAAGGCGCCGGTGCGGATCACACGGCCGAAGGTCACCCAGAAGCAGCTGGCCGACAAGTACCCGGTCCTGCTCGTGGCCGACCGCAACCACTTCAAGCTGCGCCTCTACAAGCAGCTGACCCTGGTCAAGGAGTACACCGTGGCCGTCGGGGCGCTCGGATTCGACACGCCGGCCGGGCTCTACCACATCCAGAACAAGCAGGTCGACCCGACCTGGAACGTGCCCGACAGCGACTGGGCGGGCGATCTGGCCGGCAAGTCCATTCCGCCGGGCCCGGACAACCCGCTCAAGGCGCGCTGGCTGGGGATCTTCGATGGCGCCGGCATCCACGGCACCGACCAGACCTACTCGCTCGGCAGCGCCGCCTCCCACGGCTGCCTCCGCATGGCGATCCCGGACGTCATAGAGCTCTATGACCAGGTGCCGGTCGGAGCGCCGATCTACATCGCCTGAGCCGCAAGCGCGCGGCTCGGCCGCGTGCGCGCGATTGCCAACCGTCAGGGGCCGATCTGGTCGATCGGCACCTCTTCCCAGCCGCGCTCCGCCAGGAGGTTCTTGCGGTTCGTGTGTCGAATGCAGAGCGTGCCGATGAAGACGCCCCGTTCGCGCTTGCGCAAGACCGTGTACCACATAGTCGAGGCGTCGTCCGGGCCCTGGATCGGATGCCAGGGCCGGCGTGGCTTGTCGAGCTCGTCCACCAGCCCGGCCTCGGTCAGCTGAGGACGCGTGGCCACCCGCCCGTCATCCGTGTTGACGAAGAACTCACCCACTGCGCAACAGGCTAGTTGGGAGACGGCGCTCGCCGGCTTCGACGAGTGGCAGCGAGCGCGGGGCATGGGGGAGAAGACCCGGCGCGCCTACGGCGTGGACCTGGGCCAGCTCGGGAAGTGGGCCGCCGGCCGCGGCCTCGGCCCCAAGGAGCTCTCCCACCGCGACCTGCGCCGCTTCGCCGCCGTGCTGTCGGAAGGCGGCGCGGCCAAGTCGACGGTGAGCCGCAAGCTGGCCGCGATCCGCACCTTCTACCGCCACCTGGTCGAGCGCGGCGAGCTGGAGAGCAACCCCGCCGACCTGGTGTCGAGCCCCAAGAAGGACGCCTACCTGCCGCAGGTGCTCAAGTCCGCCGAGGTGGCCGAGCTGCTGGAGCGGATCCCCGCCTCGACCCCGCTCGACCTGCGCGACCGCGCCATGTTCGAGCTCGCCTACGCCGCGGGCCTGCGCGCCGAGGAGCTGACGCTGCTCGACACGGCCAGCGCCGACCCCGACGGCGAGCAGGTGCGGGTGGAGGGCAAGGGCGGGCGCACCCGCTTCGTGCCGGTGGGCGAGCACGCCTGGCGCGCGCTGGACCGCTATCTGAGCCGGGGCAGGGCCGCCCTCGACGCGGGCGAAACCCAGGCGCTGTTCCTCTCGAAGAGCGGCCGGCGCCTGTCCACGTCCGACGTGCGGCGGCGGCTCAAGCTCCAGGCCCGGCGCGCCGGCATCTCGCCGCACACCCTGCGCCACTCCTTCGCCACGCACCTGCTGGAGGGCGGCGCCGACCTGCGCACGATCCAGGAGCTGCTGGGCCATGCGTCCATCAGCACGACCCAAACGTACACTCGGGTAGAGTCGAGACGCCTCAGGATGGCGTACGCCCGCTCTCACCCGCGCGCATGACCTAAGGGCCGGAATGGAAACCAATCTCAAGGCGATAGAGCTCAAGGACCTCTGGCGCCGCTACAAGGACGACAGGGACGAGAAGGCGCGCGAGCGCCTCGTCCTCGCGTACGCGCCGCTGGTCAAGTACGTAGCGGGCCGGATGTCGAGCGGGCTGCCCTCGCACGTGGAGGAGTCGGACCTGATCTCCTACGGCCTGCTCGGGCTGATCTCGGCGATCGAGCGCTTCGAGCCCGAGCGCGAGATCAAGTTCGAGACGTTCGCGATCACGCGCATCAAGGGCTCGATCATCGACGAGCTGCGCTCGCTCGACTGGGTGCCGCGCTCGGTGCGCACCAAGGCGCGCGAGATCGAGCGGATGAACGCCAAGCTCGAGCACCAGCTGCACCGGGCTCCCACCGACCAGGAGATGGCCAAGGCGCTGGAGGTCACGGTGGACGAGTTCCAGGAATCGCTGGTGCGCATCTCCAACTCCTCCGTCGTTGCGCTGGACGAGCTCTGGACGGTGTCCGACTCCTCCGGCGACCAGGTGTCCCTGCTGGACACGATCCAGGATCCGCAGGCGTCGGATCCGGCCACGGAGATGGACACCACCGAGATGAAGGACCGCCTGGCTGACGCGATCGCGCGCCTGCCCGAGCGGGAGAAGCTCGTGGTCGCCCTCTACTACTACGAGAACCTGACCCTGCGGGAGATCGGCGAGGTGCTCGGGGTCACCGAGTCGCGCGTCTCGCAGCTGCACACGAAGGCCGTGCTGCGGCTGAAATCTCGCCTGCAGGGAGATTCGCTGGCCGACGCGGAGTAGTAGGGAGTCCACCTGCTGCTCCGTCGCTCGCGCCGTTACAGGGACGAGGTCGCGATCCGGGCCCGCCAGCAGGCCGGGGTGGCCGAGCTCGGCCAGCGCGCGCTCGCCGGCGTCGACCTGGACGAGCTGATCGCCGGCGCGGCGGACCTGGCCGCGCGCGAGCTGGGCACCGAGCACGTATCGCTCCTGGAGCTGACCGCCGACGGGCTCGGCCTGGTCGTGCGCGGCGGCCACGGGTTTCCCGACGGCGTGGTCGGCGGCGTGCTCGGCGCGGGCACGGATCAGCTGCCCGGATACGCCCTCCACGCCGACGGACCGGTGATCATCGACGACTTCGCCGCGGAGACGCGCTTCGGGCCCTCGGCCCTCCAGCGCGACCTGGGAGCCGTGAGCGCGATGGCCGCGCCGATCGGCGCGCGCGGCCGCCAGTTCGGCGTGATCGAGGCGCTCAGCCCCACCACCCAGCGATTCAGCCGCGACGACGCGCACTTCCTCCAGGCGGTCGCGAATGTGATCGGCGCGGCGGCGGAACGGGCGCGCCACGAGGAGGAGGTGCGCGACTCGGAGGCCCGCTTCCGCGAGCTGGCCGACACGACGCCGGCGCTCATGTGGATGACGGACGCCGAGGGCGACGTGACGTTCGTCAACAAGGGCTGGCTGCGCTTCACCGGTAGCGAGCTTCAGGAAGACCTCGGCGACACCTTCGGGATGAGCGCCCACCCCGAGGACCGCGACGACCTGCTCACGCGCTGGCGCGACGCGTTCGCGCGCCGCAGCGAGCTTCGCTTCGAGTACCGGCTGATGGACAGCGACGGCGACTACCGCTGGGTGCTCGAGGTCGGTACGCCGCGCTTCGCCAGGGGCGAGTTCGTGGGGTATGTCGGCACGGCCACCGAAATCCACGAGCGCAAGCAGATGGAGGACGCGCTGCGCAAGTCGGAGGCGAGCTTCCGTGACCTCGCCGACACCGTCCCGGTGATGATCTGGACCACCGACGAGCGCGGCCTCGTGACGTTCGTGAACGCGGGGTGGCTGGCGTACACGGGCACGACGCTGGACGAGGAGCTGGGGGATAGCTGGGCCTTCGGAGTGCACCCCGAGGACGCCCCCGCGGTGGTGGCCGCCTGGCACGACGGTCTGGCGCGGCGCGCCGTCTGGGACCGCGAGTACCGGTTGCGCGCGAGCGGTGGCGAGTACCGCTGGGTTGCCGATCGTGGCGTGCCGCGCTTCGAGGGCCGGCAGTTCATCGGCTACGTCGGCACGGCAATCGACATCCACGAGCGCAAGAACATGGAGGCGCAGCTGCGCGAGGTGTACGAGCGCGAGCACACGATCGCGGAGACGCTTCAGCGCAGCCTGCTGCCCGAGCGCCTGCCGCGCATCGAGGGCCTCGAGATCGCCGCCCGCTATCTGCCGGCCGGGCAGGGAGCGGCGATCGGCGGCGACTGGTACGACGCTCTCGAGCGCCCCGACGGCCGGGTGGCGCTCGTGGTCGGGGACGTGGTCGGGCACGGCCTGCGGGCCGCGGCGGTCATGGGCCAGCTGCGCAACGCCTTCCGCGCCTACGGGCTCGCGGAGAGCTCTCCCGCGGAGGTGATGGCGAAGGTCAACCGGCTGGTCATGACCGGGGAGGAGGACGTCATGGCCACGGCGCTCTACCTCGTGCTCGACCGCGAGACGGGCGACGTCTGGTTCGCCAGCGCCGGCCACCCGCCGCCGCTGATGCTGGCCGCCGACGGCGCGCACTTCCTCGAGGGCGGCCGTGCGGTGCCGATCGGGGCGGTCGACCAGAGTGTCTTCCGCGAGGCCACGGCCGTGCTGCCCAAGGACGGCTCGCTGCTCCTGTACACGGACGGGCTGGTCGAGCGGCGCGACGAGCCGCTCGAGCAGCGCCTCGACGCGCTGGCCGAGACGGCCGACCGCGCCGAGGGCGGGCTCGAGGGGCTGTGCGACGCGGTGCTGGCTGGCGTCATCGGCCAACGCATGCCAAACGACGACGTGGCGCTGCTGGCCGTGCGCCCGCGCCCCGTGGCCACGGAGTCGATCCACTTCACGCTGCCGGCTGAGCCCGAGTCGCTGCCCGGGCTGCGCCGCCGGCTGGCGCGCTTCCTGCACGCCGCGGGCGCCGACGACGCGGAGACGTACGAGATCACGCTGACCGTGTGCGAGGCCGCGGGCAACGCGATCGAGCACGCCTACGGGCCGGGCGACGCGACCTTCGACGTGGAGGCGAGCTTCCACGCCGACGAGCTCGTCGCCACGGTGAGCGACAGAGGCCACTGGCGCGAGCGGCGCGGCACGCACCGTGGCCGCGGGCTGAACATCATCGAGGGCCTGATGGACCAGGTCGAGGTTTCAACCGAGCAGGGAGGCACGGTGGTGCGAATGAGCAGGCGACTGGGACGGACGCGAGCCGCGTGAGCACACTCGCGGAGATAGACGTCGAGCGCCAGGGTGGCACCGTGGTGGCGCGCTTGGCCGGCGAGGTCGACATGACCAACGCCGGCCACGTGCGCGATGAGCTGCTCGTGGCCGTGCCCAACGACGTGCTGGCGCTCGTGGTCGACCTCGAGGGCTGCCGCTACCTCGACTCGGCGGCGATCGAGGTCGTGTTCGACATCTCCCGGCGCCTCCAGCGGCGCCGCCAAGAGCTGCGCCTGGTGGTGCCCGACTCGTCCCCGCTCGGCCGCGTGCTGGAGCTGACGGAGGTGAGCAGCGTGGCCGCGGTGCACTCGACGCTGGAGTCCGCGCTCGCGCAGTAGTCTGCAGATCCCGGGCTTTCGAGGGAAGGAGATCAATGGCGCACGAATCGCCGAAGAGAATCCGCAACGTGGCCTTGGTGGGCCACCGAGGCAGCGGGAAGACCGCCGTGAACGAGGCGCTCCTGTTCACCGCCGGCGCGATCAACCGGCTCGGCTCGGTGGCTGACGGCACCACTGTTTCCGACTCGGCTTCCGACGAGAAGGCGCGCGAGATGTCGATCTCGGCGAGCCTCTCGTCGTTTCGCTGGGAGGACCGCAAGGTCAACCTGATCGACACCCCCGGCGAGCCGAGCTTCGTGGCCGACGCCCTCTGCGCCCTGCGCGTGTGCGAGGGCGCGGTGTTCGTGGTCAACGGGGTGATGGGCGCGGAGGTCACCACCAGCAGGCTCTGGGAGCGCGCCTCCGACCTCGGCCTGGCCCGGATCCTGTTCGTGAACATGCTCGACCGCGAGCGCGCCGACTTCTTCCGCGCCCTGGACTCGCTCAAGCAGGCCTTCGGCCAGCACGTGGTGGCGACCGAGATCCCGATCGGATCCGAGCACGAGCTCGAGGGCGTGATCGACCTGATCGACATGAAGGCCCACCGCTACGACGGCGACGGGCGCGAGAACTGCTCCGAGGCACCGATCCCGGACGACCTCGCCGAGCGCGCGCAGGAGATGCGCGAGAAGCTGATGGACGAGGTCGCCGAGGTTTCCGACGAGCTGATGGAGCGCTACCTCGAAGGCGAGGAGATCTCGCACGAGGAGACGGTCGCCGCGCTCAAGACGGGAGTCACCGAGGGCCACCTCTTCCCGGTCACCTGCGGTGCGGCCACCCGCAACCTCGGCATCAACCGCCTGCTCGACGCCTTCGTCGAAGACCTCCCCTCGCCGGCCAAGCGGGGCACGATCGACCTGGACGGCGTGACGCTGGAGCCCGACGAGTCGAAGGACACGGTCGCTTTCGTGTTCAAGACGCTCGCCGACCCGTACGCCGGGCGGCTGAACCTGTTCCGTGTCTACCAGGGCGTGCTCAGCCACGACTCGCATGTGCACAACTGCCGCGCGCACGTGAAGGAGCGGATCGGCCAGCTGCTCATGCCGCAGGGCAAGGAGTCCGAGCACGCCGACGCGTTCGGCCCAGGCGACATCGGCGCCGTCGCCAAGCTCAAGGAGACGCGTGCCGGCGACGTGCTGGCCGCCGGCGACGCAGACATAGCGCTGTCGCTCCCGACCATGCCGCGCCCTGTGATGGCGTTCGCGATCGAGGCGAAGGCCAAGGGCGACGAGGAGAAGATGGGTCAGGCGCTGCGCCGCCTCCAGGAGGAGGACCCGACGATCGACTTCCACCGCGACGAGCAGACCGGCGAGCAGATCCTCGCCGGGATCACGCAGATCCACGTGGAGGTGATCGTCGAGCGGATGAAGGAGCGCTTCGGCGCCGAGGTCGAGCTGCACCAGCCGCACGTGCCCTACCGCGAGGCGATCAAGGGCAACGCCAAGGCGCACGCGCGCTACAAGAAGCAGACCGGCGGGCGCGGCCAGTTCGCGGACTGCCACATCGAGATCGAGCCGCTCGCCCACGGCGAGGGCTTCGAGTTCGTCAACGCGATCAAGGGCGGCGTGATCCCGGGCGGCTTCATCCCCGCTGTGGAGAAGGGCGTACGCGACGCGATGCGTGCGGGCGTGGTCGCCGGCTTCCCGGTGCAGGACGTGCGCGTGAGGCTGTTCGACGGCCAGCACCACTCGGTGGACTCCTCCGAGATGGCCTTCAAGATCGCCGGCTCGATGGCGTTCAAGGACGCCATGGAGAACGCCCAGGCGATGCTGATGGAGCCGATCATGACCGTCACGGTCACGGTGCCGGAGGAGGCCGTGGGTGACGTGATCGGCGACCTCAACTCGCGCCGCGGCCGGCCGCTCGGCATGGACCCGAAGGGCAGCGTCACCGAGGTCAAGGCCGAGGTGCCGATGGCGGAGATGCTCAGCTACGCACCGGATTTGCGTGCCATCACCGGCGGGCAGGGGGAGTACACGATGGAGCTGGCGCGCTACGAGGAAATCCCAGCGCACATCGCCCAATCGGTCGTGCAGGAGGCCGCCCGCGAGCAGGAGGCGGTCAAGGCTTGATCGAAGCCGCCCTATCATCGGGGCGGTGAAGAAGGAGCTCAGGCCGGTCCACGACGTCGTGACGTGCGACGTCTGCGGGCGCACGATCCTCAAGGGCGAGCGCGCCGAGGCGTATCTCGCGCCCGGCGGGCACCGCCATCAGGTCTGCGACCTGTGCTCCCTGCGCGCCCAGCACGAGGGCTGGATTCGCGAGTCGGCGGCGGGCGACATGCCCACCCGCATCCCGCGCTCGGAGCCGCGCCGGGGCGTGCTCGGTCGCCTGCGGCGGCGTGGTGGCGGCGATTCGACGCCCTTCGACCGAGCGCCTCAGGCGAACAACGGCGGCGAGCCGTCAGAGAAAGACGAGCTGGGTGCCGTGCCGGCCATGCCCCGGGACCGTCCAGCGCCCGCGCGCTCGCGCCCGAAGGACCCGCGCCACGTGCGCGCCGTCCCGACAACGGCACAGGCCAAGGTGGAGCGCGCCCTCGACCTGTTCAACGGCTCTTCGCACCAGCGCACGATCGCGGGCCTGGCGCGCACGCTCGGCACGCCGTTCGTCAGTGCCCAGCCGGACACGGCGCAGGGCAGCCAGGTGTCCGTCGTGGTCGCGTGGGAGCTTTCCTGGTATCGCTACCGGGTGGACCTCGGCGACGAGGCGGATCCGGTGATGATGCTCGACAAGGGTGAGGAGATCGAGCAGATCGATGACGGTCTGCGCGACTGGAACGCCCGGCTCGACGCCGACGGCCGCGTGCTGGCGGGCCACTCCGACGACGATGGAGGTTCCGAAGCGTGATCTATTGCGTGGTGCCGAGGCCGCTCGAAGGCGAGCTCTTCGACCGGCTCACCGACTACTACAAGGACGAGCCGAGCGTGGAGGTGATCGTCGACCGGCGCGCCCAGGGTGGCCTGCCGGGCGACCACCCCTCGTTCAAGGAGAAGCGCCGCCAGCGGGCCAAGGGCAGCTTCCCGACGATCGAGTCGCCGCCCGGCGCGTGAAGGTGGTCGTGAACGTGGACGGCGGGGCGCGCGGCAACCCGGGCCCCGCCGCCGCCGCCGCGGTCGCGACCACGCCGGACGGCGAAGTGCTGGGCGAGCGCAACGCCTACATCGGAGAGGCCACGAACAACGTGGCCGAGTACCGCGCGCTGCTGCTCGGGCTGGAGCTGGCGCGCGACCTCGGCGCCGACGAGGTCGAGGTGATCAACGACTCCGAGCTGGTGGCGCGCCAGATCGGCGGCGAGTACAAGGTCAAGCACGCCGGGCTGAAGCCGCTCTTCCTGGAGGCCATGCGCGCGCTGCGGGAATTCGACTCGTGGGCGGTGCGTTCCGTACGCCGCGACCAGAACGAGCGAGCCGACGAGCTGGTCAACGAGGCGCTGGACGAAGCGCTGAGCGCCTGAAACCGGCGCGCTCCGGGTACACCGGCGGGATGAGCCCGATCTTTCTCGAGGTCCCCGGTCCTATCGAGCCGGACCAGCCCATGCCCAACCCGCCCGGCGAGCCGGAGATACCGGACCCGCCGCCGGATCCTCAGCCGGCCTAGCGCGTGGCGGGTGACAGCTCGCTCGCCTTGCGCCCCAGAGTCTCGAGCAGCGAGTCGTAGGACTTGGCGAAGGCTTCCACGCCCTCGTCCACCAGCTGCCGCTGCACGATGTCGTCGAACGGCACGCCGATCTCCCGCAGCTCGTCCACCAGCTCGCGTGCGGCTTCGACGTCGCGGTCGACGGTCCGCGCCGGCGTGGCGTGGTCGCGCGCGGCCTCGATCGTCCCCTCCGGCATCGTGTTGACCGTGTCGGGGCCGATCAGCTCGTCCACGTAGAGCGTGTCCGGGTAGTCCGGGTTCTTGGTGGACGTGGACGCCCACAGCGGGCGCTGCACGTTCGCCCCGGCCTCTCGCAGCCGCTCCCAGGCCTCGCCCGAGAAGATCTCCTGGAAGGCCGCGTACGCGATCTTGGCGTTGGCCACCGCGGCCCGGCCGCGCAGGTCCTCGCGTCCCAGCCGCTCCAGCTCGGCATCCACCTTGGTGTCCACGCGGGACACGAAGAAGCTCGCCACCGACGCGGCGCGGTCGACGGGTTCGCCGGCGTCCAGGCGCCGCTGAAGCCCGCGGACGAACGCCTCGGCGATCTCGCGGTAACGCTCCACGGCGAACAGCAGCGTCATGTTCACGTTCACGCCGCGCGCGGTCAGCTCCTCGAACGCCTCAACGCCCGCCTCGGTGCCGGGCAGCTTGATCAGCACGTTCTCCCTGTCGATCAGCGTGTACAGGCGCTGTGCCTCGTCGATCGAGCCCTGGGCGTCGAAGGCGAGCGCGGCCGGCAGCTCGAAGGAGACGTAGCCATCCTGTCCCTCGGTCGCTTCGAACGTCGGGCGCAGCAGGTCGGCGCCGTCCCGGACGTCGTCCAGGGCGAGGCGCTCGAACACCTCCTGCGGATCGGTCGTCTCGGGCGCGATCTCTCGGAAGGCGTCGTCGTAGCGGTCGGACTGACCCATGCCCTTCTCGAAGATCGTCGGATTCGAGGTGACGCCGCTGATCCCGTCCTCGGCGATCAGCTGGGCCAGCGTGCCCTCGTCGAGCAGCTGACGGTTGAGGTTGTCGATCCAGACAGCCTGTCCAAGCGCCTCGATCTCACGCAGCTTGTTGCTCATGTGCCCATCTCCTTGCTGTTGCGACCCGGAGCCCCGCATCGCGCCCAGTCCCAGCTTACGCACGCGGGTGTGCCGGCTCCGTGACGAAGCTCGTTGCGGTCCATACCTCGCTGGTACCCCGTGCGGGCGCGAGACATCCGCTCAATGGAGCTTTTTTCGCGCTGAGAGTGCGTATACACGCAAATTCATGGGACAAAAGCTGCGCATCGGGGCATAGTGGAGGACGGTGAGACTCGTCTCGGCAGGGATTCCACGAGTGATCGCGCAGCGCCGGCTGCTTGTCGCCGCGCTCGCAGCCGTGGTTGCCCTGGCGGCCGCGGCCCCGTCGCTTGCCGCCGTGCCCGTGGACCCGGCCGGCGCCGTGAGCGGTGCCGTAGCCGCGGCCCCTGACCCCGGCGCCGCCGTGGCCGGCGCGCTGCCGGCAGCGGTCGCGCAACCGGTGCGGCAGGCCGGCGGAGCGCTGCGCTCCGCGACTCGGCCCGCCCGCCGTGCCGCCGACGCCTCGCAGCCGCCCCCGCCGCCCGCGCGGCGTGCGGTCGAGGCGCTCGCCCCGCGCGTCGAGGCGGCCCCCGATCCGGCCGGCCCGGTTAGCGGCGCGTCCGGTAGCGCCGGCCCGCCCGACGCCACCGCCGGCGCGCTTGCACGGCGCAAGGCGCTCGAGCCGCCCGCGGCCGGCGACAGGCGCTCCGGCTCACCGGTCGCCTTCGACGGCGTTCTGCGCCTGCTCGGCGACACGCTGCGCAAGTTCGCGCCGGTCGACTCGCTCGTCGGCCCGGTCGCGCCGCTGCTGGGCGGCCTCGGGCTCGACGATCTCGCCGCTCCCGCGCTCGGGAGCCTGCTCTCAGCGCGCGGCGGGCCTGCGCCCCGCCGGCCCGCCGCCGCCCCGCCCTTCGGAGCCGGTGCTCTGTCCGGCGCCCACGACCTGGAAGCCCGACCTGGCGGTGCGCATGCCGCGCTTCCGGCCGGGCTCCCGTCCTTCCAATCCGCCTCGGCACGGCCTCCCGCGGCCGAGGCTGGCGGCCGCCCCGGATCGCCGCCTCCAAGGAAGGCTCCCGCCCCGGCGGCGGGCGGGGCGGCCACCTCAGCCCCCGGGGGGTCACTCTTCGTGCCGTTCCTGGCCCTGCTGGTGCTTGCCGCACTGGCAGCGCCGAGGCTCCTGCGCAGGCTCGACGCGGCGCCGGCATTCCTGCGGCCGGCGTTGTTCGTCTGCGCGCTCGAGCGGCCTGGCTAGTCCCTCCGGGGACCCCAAGCCAGTTCAACTCGAGCAAGAGAAAGGAACACAATGAGAAGCATTACTGCTCTCATGGCGTCGACCGTCGCCATGGCGGTGGGCGCAGCGCCGGCATACGCCTCGCTGCCGTCCCTGCCGGATCCGGGACAGTCGAACGCCGGCAACATCACCCAGGGCGACCCCAGCGCCACAGGTGGCAAGGGGTACGCGTCGGGCGGTGAAGGCGGCAACGCCAACACCGGCAACACGCAGGTGCTGAATGGCAACTCGATCGCCCTCTCGGTGGGCGACGAGGCCAAGGCCGAGGGTGGCAATACCTCGGCGAGGAGCGGCGACGCCCAAGGCGGCAACGGCGGCAACGCCAAGGCCTCCGGCGGCGACGCCGGCGCGTCGAACCACGCGAACGCCGGCCAGGGCAACTGGAGCGGCGGCGACCACAAGGCGGGCTCGCAGGAAAACGGCTCGTCGGTCGAGCAGGGCAACCCCGAGGCCAAGGGCGGCAAGGCCAAGGCCTGGGGCGGTGACGGCGGCGACGCCGACACCGGCAACAAGCAGGCGCTGAACGGCAACTCGGCCGCCGTTTCGCTGCCCGGCAACGGAGTGGAGATGCTCCGCAAGAAGGACGGCCGGCACGACGGCGGTGCGAAGGCCGAAGGTGGCGACACCTCGGCCAAGAGCGGCGACGCCTACGGCGGCGACGGCGGCAACGCCAAGGCCTCCGGCGGCGACGCCCGCGCCTCGAACGAGGCCGAGGCCGAGCAGGGCAACGAGTCCCGCGGTGACGAGTCCGGGGACCGCTGCGAGCGCCACGACAAGGGCTCGCGGAAGCGCCGTCAGGGCTCGTCAAAGGAGAACGGGTCGTCGGTCGAGCAGGGTGACCCCAAGGCCAGGGGTGGCAAGGCCAAGGCCTGGGGCGGTGACGGCGGCGACGCCGACACCGGCAACATCCAGTTCGGCAACGGCAACGCGCTGTCGTTCGGGGACCGCGCGAAGGCGGAGGGTGGCGACACCTGCGCCGAGAGCGGTGACGCCTACGGCGGCCACGGCGGCGACGCCAAGGCCATCGGCGGCGACGCCGAGGCGTGGAACTACGCCCGCGCCTTCCAGTTCAACGCCCCGTGGAAGGGGGGTTCGCTCTAGGAAGGTGGAGGACGGCCCCGGCGGTAGCCGAATCCGCGCGCACCCGGCCGAGCCGGGCTCGTGGCCTGCGGCGCCGCCGGGAGCCGGCCTCCGGCTATGACAATCTGGGGCGGGTGAGCCCTGGCAGCACGCGCCGGCAGTTCCTCCAGTCCGCGGGAGCCTCGGCCGGGGTGCTGGCCGGGCTGGACGACCTCGCGCTCGGGCAGGGCGCCGACCGCCCCAACGTGGTGGTGATCGTCGTGGATACGCTGCGCGCCGACCACGCGTTCGGCAAGCGGGCGCGCACTCCCAACATCGACGCGCTCGCCCGCGAGGGCCTCAGCTTCACCCGCTTCTTTCCTGAGGCGATGCCGACGGTGCCCGCGCGGCGCTCGATCCTCACCGGCCGCCGCGTCTTCCCGTTCCGCGGCTGGCACCCCTACCGCGGCTTGCTGGCCGAGCCCGGCTGGGCGCCGATCGCCGACGTGCGCACGACCTTCACCAGCGCGCTGCGGGCCGCGGGCTACTGGACGGCGTACGTCACCGACAACACGTCGCTGGGCTTCTCGCCGCCGTGGGGCCCGTTTCGCCGCAGCTTCGACCGCTTCGTGCGGCGCGGCGGCCAGATCGGCGGCCGCTCGGACGGCGTGTCCGAGCGCGAGCTGCGCCACTGGCTGCCGGCCGAGATGGAGGACCCGGACACCAGGGACCGCGTCCGCCGCTATCTCGCGAACGGTCGCTACTCGCACGACGAGACGCGCTCGTTCGCGGCGCGCGTGTTCCGCGATGCCGCGCGAGTGCTCGATGAAGGCACGCGCCGGCGCCCGTTCGCCCTGGTGGTGGACACCTTCGAGCCCCACGAGCCCTGGACGCCACCGCGCCACTACATCGACATGTACGGCGACCCGGACTACCACGGTCCCGAGCCGGCGCGGCCCTACTACGCCCCGGTGAGCCGCTACCTGCACGGGCACAGGGGAGCGGTACTGCTCCAGCGCATGCGCGCCCTGTACGCGGCCGAGGTGACGATGACCGACCGCTGGCTGGGGGTGTTCCTCGACCGCTTCCATGAGCTCGGGCTGGAGCTGGACACGGTGCTGTTGCTCGTGTCGGACCACGGGTTCTACCTCGGCGACTACGGGTTCACGGGCAAGATCGCGACGGCGCTGCACCCGCCGCTGATCCGCGTCCCGCTGATCGTGATCGACCCGCGCCGCCGCCGCGCCGGGCGCACCAGCGACTACCGGGCGTCCACGCACGACGTGGGGCCCACGGTCCTCTCGATGGCCGGAGTGGGCGTGCCGGCGGGCATGGACGGGGTGGACCTGTCGGGCTTGTTCGAGGGCCGGCGCCCGCCCGAGCGGCCGTACTCGTTCGGCGGCTACGGGAACAGCTACTTCGTGCGAACGGATCGCTGGGCGATGTACGGGCCCAACACCGGCGGCGACTTCCACCTCTTCGACCACGAGCGCGACCCGGGGGAGAGCCGCGACGTCTCGGGCTCCCACCCGCGCAAGGCCGGCGAGCTGTACGGGGTGGTCAGGCGCCGCGCGGGACGGTTGCCGACGTTTCCCTACTAGCGGCGGCGCCGGAGCCGCCTCTCGGTGAGATGAACGGCGGCCGTTTGTGGCGGTTGGTCTGTCTCGCCGCGAAGCGCAAACAGCGGCTGGGGAAGGGCTGGATGCACAACCCACCCAACCCCCCGGCTGCGCGGCGGGTGGGTCGGCTTTCGATGGGATACGCGCTCGGATCCGCCCCGCCCTGCGCTCGGCCCGCTGGGCGGGCCGCTTTGAGACGCGCAGGGATGGCAAACGCGGCCCACGCTCGCCGCAGCTGCCGCGAACGCGACGTTTGCACCGACGTCGTCCACCCGTCGACGGCCCATGGGACCTCTTTGCCTGCCGTCCAGTCACGTTTGTCTCACCCGGAAGCGTTGGGGCGGCGGCTAGCGCCGGGCGAGCAGCGCGCGGCGCAGGGTTTCGTAGCGGCGACCGGCGATCGACTTCACCGCTCCGCGCAGGCGCCACGCGGCGCGTTGGCGCGCCCACGGGAGCGGCCGGCCCGCGGCGGCCGCGGCCGCCACGGCGGCCCGGGTGTCGCGGCGGATCGCGTAGCGGCCGATCAGCCGGCAGCCGTCGATCGAGCGCAGGCGCTGGCTCGGCAGCGAGGTGAACAGCGTCCTGAAGCCCGCCGCGGCAGCCGCCCGCCCGACGCCCTTCGAGTAGAGGCCGCCGGGCACGCTCGCCGTCGATACGGGTCCGCCCAGCTCCTCGGCGAGTACCGCGGCGCTGCGCGACCACTCGTCCAGCAGTTGTTCGGAGGAGCAGTCGGCCATCCGATCCGGATGGCTGCACGAGTGCGAGCCGATCACGTGGCCCATCCGCGCGACCGCGCGCACGCCGTCCCAGTCGAGGAAGCCGGGCCGGCCGACCAGGTCCGTCGCGATGAAGAAGTGCCCGCGCCACGAGCGCCGGGCCAGCTCCTCGCCCGCTTCCAGCGCGCTGGCCCCCCCGTCGTCGAAGGTGATCATCCAGGCGGTCCCGACGAGCGCGTCCACGGCCACCGGTGGCGCGCCGACGGCGCGCTCGATCTCATCGAGGTGCTCGCGGAAGCGCTCGGGCGTGACGGCGTAGATGTCCGGGTTGCCCTCGACCACGTCGTGGTACATGAGGGCGCGCAGCCTCACCGGCGCAAGCGCCCGAGCGCACGCAGCCAGCCGACCGCCTGTCCCGACCCGTGTCCCAGGTGGAACGCCGGGAAGGCGGCCAGCACGCGCGGCAGCAGCCCCCAGGACTCGCCGCGGTCGCGCACGCTGCGAGCGGCGAAAGCCACGCCGGTCGCGCCGTAGACCGACCACTGCAGGATCAGCAGGCGGCGGGCGAGCGGGAAGCGGGCCGTGGCCGCGAACAGCGCGACCGTGGCGAGCACGAAGGCGAGTGGGGCCACGCTGCGCATCGTGAGGATGCGCTTGTGCTTGAGCATCACCGGCACCTTCCAGAGGCCGTACTCGTAGTACTGGCGCCAAACGCGCGCGATCGACCCGCGCGGCCGGTACATCACGGTGATCTCGGGATCCATCAGGATCTCCCCGCCCGCGCGTCGCAGGCGCAGGTTGAACTCGTCGTCCTGGTTGCGGACGAGCGTCTCGTCGAAGAGGCCGGCGTGCTCGAACGCCTCCGGCCGGAACGCGCCGAAGGTGACCGTGTCGGTGGCCACCGGGCCGCAGGAGGCGGAGCGGGTCCAGCCGATGCCGCCGAAGGGGCTGTCCATGGCGCAGGCGACGGCGCGCTCAGTCGCTGTGGTGCCCGTCGGCACCAGCCGGCCGCCGACGTTCCAGGCGCCGGTGCGCTCCGACAGCTCCGCACAGCGGCGCAGGTAGTCCGCCGGGTAGCGCGAGTGGCAGTCGAGTCGCACGATCAGGTCGCCGCGGGCTTCGCGGATGCAGGCGTTGAGTCCGTGAGACACCCATCCAACGGGGTTCTCGAGCACGCGCAGATCGAGGCCCGCGGACCAGGCCGCGGCGCGCAGGCGAGCGGCGGAGTCGTCGTCCGAGTTGCCGTCGGCGACGAGGATCTCCAGCTCGCCCTTGAAGTCCTGCGCGGCGAGGTCGCTCACGAAGTGGTCGACGTTCGACCCCTCGTTGCGAACCGGCGCCACGACGGAAATGGTCCGAATAGGCGTCGCGGAGCCGCGCGAGCCGCTCGCGGAGTTCAGGGCCATGCACCACTATTAAGGCACACGGCCCGGCGGCGCCAGCGCCGTCCCGGCTATTTACGAGAGTCGAGCGGCGAGTTCGTCGCCCAGACCGCCGCCAAGCGGGCGGACGGCCGTGTGCCGGCGCGCGCCGGTTCGCTGGTGCTCCATCAGGGCGACGGGCCGGAAGCCCGACTTCTCGGCCACCCGCTTGGAAGCGCCGTTCTCCGTCTCGATCTTGGCCACGAGCGTCGTGAAGCCGGCCCGCTCGAGCTGCTTCCCGACCTGAACCCACGCCGCCGATGCGATCCCCCGGCCGCGAACCGCGGGCGCCGTGACGGCGTCCTCGAGGCAGGCGGTCCCGCGCGGCAGCACGAGCAGCCCATCGGCGGCGGCTATCACGGGGGTGGTCTGCCGGAAGGTGAAGCACAGGAACACCGGCTCGTCCCCATCGAGCACCAGCCAGATGTCGGTGCCGCTCTCGAACCGCTCGCGCGCCTCTTCCAGGTCCTGTCCGAGCCGGGCGACGGAGTCGACCTGAGATGCGTCCGCGCGTACGAGCCGCAGGCCCTGGGGCAGCTCGAGGGGCGCAGCTCTCTTCAAGTCGCACTGGTACCAGACGTGCTGCTCGCGCACGTAGGCGAGCTTGCGCACGCGACGCACCGCGGCCCGGGCGGTGGCACCAAGCCCCTCACGACGAAGGTGATTCCAGAACCTTGCGAACACAAGGCCACGCTAGGACGGCACCGTAAGACAGGCGTAAGAGGTGGGGGACACGGCCGGCAACGCGTGGAATTGCACGAGTTTCGCCTGCAAACCGGGCCAAAATGGACCCGCGCCGGGCTACTTACGCAAGCCGCATGGCGAGCTCTTCGCCAAGGCCGTCGAGCGAGCGGACCGCCGTCCGCCGCCGCGACCCGACGCGCATGTAGCGCATCTCGGCGACGGGCCGGTATCCGACCTTCTCCACGGCTCGTCGCGACGGCGTGTTGCTCGTCTCGATCTTGGTGACGAGCGTGTTGAATCCCGCGCGCGCGAGCTCGTCGCCGATAAGGGTCCAGGCCGCCGGCGCGATTCCCCTGCCGCGTGCGGCGGCCGAGGTGACCGAGTCCTCGAGGCAGGCGGTTCCGGGCGGTAGCGGCAGCGTGCCCTTCGACGCGGCGGCCACCGGAGTGGCGTGCCGGAAAGTGAAGCAGGCGAAGAGCGGCTCGTCTCCATCCAAGGCGAGCCACACGTCGTTGCCGCCCTCGAGGCATTCGCGCGCCTCCTCGGGGTCCCGCCCGAGCCGAGCGAGAGCGTCGACCTGGGAGGCCTCCGCGCGCACCAGCCGGACGCCCTCCGGCATGTCGCGCCGCGGCCGTGACCCGTCGAGCTCGCACTGGTACCAGAGGTGCTCCTCGCGCAGGTAGGCGAGCTTGCGCATGCGCTGCACGCAGGCGCGGGCGGTGGCCCCAAGACCCTCGCTGCGGAGGCGATTCCAAACCCTTGCGAACATAGATCCAAGCTAGGACGGCTGTATAAGACACGTGTAGGAGGGCGTAGCATCCCGGCGATGAGCGACGAGAGCATCGCTGCCCGGATCGAACGCCTGGTCGACGAGGAGCACGCCCTGCGCGACCGCGAGCAGGCCGACGCCGCCGACCCGGACGGCCTGGAGGCGGACCGCGAGCGCCTGCGCTCCGTGGAGGTGGAGCTGGACCGCTGCTGGGACCTGCTCCGCCAGCGCCGGGCATTCCGCGACGCCGGAACGGACCCCGAGCAGGCCCACGTGCGCGACGCCGAAACCGTGGAGCGCTACCAGCAGTAGCGCCGCTCGGGAGCCGCGACTCAGATGTCGCGCAGCTCCTCGATCGCCGGCCTGCGCAGCGCCCGGAGCGTGAGCCCCCCGGCGGAGGCGACGGCGGCGACCGCGAGCGAGGCGACGACGCCCAGGTAGCCCCACGGGACCGCAAGGGCATCCGGCGGCGGGTCGAAGACGCCGGTCAGCACCTTGACGAGCATGGTGGAGATGGCACCGGCGCTGACGGCACCGAGCACGAGGCCACCCGCGGTCACGAAGGCGGACTCGCCCCAGACGAAGCCCCCGAGCTGCCGGGGCGTGGCGCCCAGGGCGCTCGCGATCGCAAAGGACCGGCGGCGCTCGTGGAAGCCGAGCCCCAGCGTCAGGCCGCTCGCCGCGACGGCCAGCAGCAGAGCGAAAGCCAGCTCGACCTTGGTGAGCCCCGACAGCTCGACGGCGGTCAGGTTCGAGCCGACCAGCTTGCGCGAGTTGGTGATGTCCGTGACCTTGGCGGAGGTGCCGACGGCCTGGCGCACGCGGCTTGACACCGCGGCCGGGCTGGTGCCGTCGGTCTGCACGAGGAACGTGCCGACGGCGTCGCTGCCCGTGGCCTTCGCCACGTAGGAGGCGTTGGCGACCAGGAACGAGTCGGTCGGGGCCGTCGGGAACTCCTTGGCAACCCCCGCGTAGTGGAACGGGACCGTGGTGAACCGCTTGGTCACGCCGTTCTGCAGCCGCAGGCGCAGCGGGTCCCCAGGATGCAGCTGGAAGTCCTTGACGGTTTCGGCGCTTACCAGCACCGAGTCGGGCCGCGCCGCCAGCTGGGTCATCAGCTGCTTCGCGCCGCCCCCGGCGAACCAGGCGTCCTGCAGCTTGCCGGCGGCACCGATCGTCCCCGGTCGCACGCCATAGAGGTCCTGGAGGTCGGCGCCCACGTAGGCGAAGCGGTGCTGGAGCGGCTCGACGCTGCGCACGCCCCGCACGCTCTGGATTTTCGCGGCGCCCGCCGGTCCCACCTGTACGCCGGGCGACTCGGTGACGGTCACGTCCGCGCCGTTGGTCAGCCGGGCGTCGACCTCGGCCTGCTGGCGGTAGGTCGAGTTGAAGACGGCGGTCGACGCCGCGAAGGCGGCGGTCAGCGCCACGAGCGTGACCGCGCGCGCGAGCAGGCGGCGCTGGCGCCCCATGGTCGCGGTGACGGTCGGCGACAGCTCCCCGGCAATCGGGTGCAGCAGCCTGCTGAGCGGGCGCCGACCGCGTGCGAGCGCGAGGTCGGCCAGCCGGTAGGCCAGCAGACCTATGCCGATCCACCCGAGCGCGGGCGCGAGCAGGGCGTACCAGTTGACCGAAACCTGCGGAAGCCCTTCGGGGGCGAGCACCAGCGAGTATCCGTTGCGGGAGGCCTGCCAGTACACGAGACCCGCTGCCGCCAGGGCCATGAAGTCGAGCCCGTAGCGCGCCCACCACGGTGGCCGGTCCGTGCGTCCGATCTCACGGCGCTGGCCCGCCACGCTCAGGCTGCGGGCGTCGCGCCACGCGGGCACCGCGATCGCCCCGGCAGCGATGCCCAGGCCAACGACGGCGGCCCCGCCGGCCCACAGCACGGCCGCCAGCGGACCGGCTCCGAAGCTCGCCCCGCCGAGCGCCAGCTGACCGATCAGCAGCGCGGCCGCCAGGCCGGCCACGACGCCGGCGCCGCCGGCGAGCGCCGTCTCCGCCGACGCGAGGTACAGCAGCTGGCGCACCGACGCGCCGCGCGTACGCAGCAGCGCGGCGTCGCGGCGGCGACGATCGGCCCCGGCCGCGGCGATCGAGGCCGTGATCAGGCCCGCGATGATCGCGCCGGGGACGGCAAGGAAGAGGAAGAGCAGCTGGGCGTAGAGCGCGTCGGAGCGGGCCTTGTCGAGTGCCGATCCGAGGTTGTCGCCCACCAGCCCGCCTCCTGCCAGGCGCGTCTCGAGATTGCGGGCCTGGCCCGAAACCTGTGTGAAGGCGGCGGATGGGCTTCCCGGAAGGGCATGGGAGAGCACGGCGTGGACCTGGGTGCGGATCAGGTCCGGGCGGGCGGCCTGGAGCGGCGCCTCGACGCGCGCGAACGTGCCGGCCGGCAGCAGGATGACGTTGTCCGGCGGCGCCTGCGCCTGGGCACCGACGGGCGCGCCCACCTTCTGGAAGAAGGAGTCCGCCTGGGGCAGGTCGACGACCCCGTCCACGCGTACCTTGGCGGGGGCGAGGCCGGGTCGCCCGATCGCGACCGTGTCGCCCGGCTTGGCGCGCAGGTTGGCGGCGGTCTGCTGCGCGAGCAGCACTCCGGTGCCGTTGCCGGACAGGCTGCGCAGCTCGCCGGGGAAGGTTGCCGAGTAGCGGTCCGGCAGGCCGATCACCTTGCCCGGCCCGGTCTTCTGGGTCGTGCCGGCGGTGGTCGTCTGCAACCCGTTGGTCGGAGCGAACACGACCGGCAGCGCATGCTGCACCGACGGGAAGGCGCGCACGTCGTGCAGCACCGTGCTGGGCTTGGCGCCCGGCTGGGCTTCGACCTGCCAGTCGACGGCCACCCGCTGTGTCGCCCGCTGGGTCATCTTCGACGTGGTCGAGGAGAGGAACGTGCCGACCGAGGCAAGCAGCGCGACGCCGACCGCCACGCCGATCGCGGTCGCAACCACCCGCCCGCGCCGGTGCGCGAGCAACCCTCGCAGCCAGCTCAGCGCGACCATGCCGCCTCCCGTCCGGCCACCAGGCGCCCGCCGTGCATGTCCCAGCGGATCGGCAGGCGCTCGGCGATCGCGGGATCGTGGGTCGAGAGGACGATCGCCGCGCCCGCGTGATCGGCGGCGGCCAGCAGCACCTCGACCACCTCAGCGCCGGTCGCGCGGTCGAGCTGGCCGGTGGGCTCGTCGGCGAGGATCAGCCGCGCCTCGCCGGCCAGCGCGCGCGCTACGGCCACGCGCTGCGCCTGTCCACCGGAGATCTCCTCGGGCAGCTTGTCGCCGAGGTCGTCGAGTGCCACGAGCTCGAGCGAACGCGCGGCAGCGACCAGCGCCGCCTCGTGGTCCTGTCCGCCGAGGACCAGCGGCAGCGCCACGTTCTCGAGCACGGTAAGAGGGGGGAGGAGGCTCGGGCCCTGGAACACCACCGCAACCGGTCCGGGCCTCAGCGCGGCACGGCCGCCGAGCGCGGGCCAGCTGACGGAGCCGACCGACGGCTCGTCCAGCCCGGCCATCAAGTGCAGAAGGGTGGACTTGCCCGACCCCGACGGCCCGACGAGGGCGACGCGCTCGCCCGAGCGGACCTCGCAGTCCACCGGCTGCAGGCCGACCGTCGCGGTAGGTCCCGCGCCGTAGGTCCGCCCAGCCCCCTGGCAGCTGACGAGCGGTTCGCTCACTGCTCCACCTTTCCGTCGCGCAGTCGCACCGTCTGGTCGGCCTGATCGGCGATAGCCGGATCGTGGGTGGCCACGAGGATGCCGGCGCCCGCCTGGGCGTGCTCGCGCAGGAGGTCGAGCACGCGCGCGGCGTTCGCGTCGTCGAGCTCGCCGGTGGGCTCGTCCGCGAGCACCAGCGCCGGGTCGTTGGCGAGCGCGACGGCCAGCCCGGCGCGCGCCAGCTCGCCGCCGGAGAGCTCGCGCGGCTGCGCTCGCATGCGCTTGGTCAGGCCGACACGCTCCAGGATCGCCTCTCTCCTGGCCGCGGCGTTCGCGCCGTCCCCGAGCCGCTGGGCCAGAGCCACGTTGGCGTCGACGCTCAGGTGCCCGACGAGGTTTGCCTGCTGGTAGAGCACGCCCACCAACCGCGCGCGAAGCGCGGCCCGGTCGGCCTCCGGACGGCGGCTGATGCGCTGGCCGTCGATCGTCACCGTGCCGCCGTCGGGCTCGTCCAGCCCGGCGAGACAGGCGAGTAGCGTCGACTTGCCGGAGCCCGACGGGCCCGTGACGGCCACGAGCTGTCCGGCGTCGAGCGTCAGCGACACGCCCTGTAGCGCGAGCGTCTCGTCGTCGCCCGCGTGGAAGAAGCGGTAGAGCCTGTCCGCCTCCAGGACGACGGTCATCCCACCCACCTCAGCGAGTCGGTCACGATCTTCCAGGGGTCGACGTTGTCGGCGCCCTTGGGGCCCGACAGGGTCACCACCGCCTCACGGCCGTTGTGGAAGAAGAGGTAGCGCTCGACGGCATTGGTGCGGGTCTTGCCCGTCACCGGGTCCTTCTTGGCCGCGGCGAGGTACGTGATCCGCACGGCCTTGCCTGACCTGCGGTCAACCGTGCTCACGTGCGCCCCCTTTGGAAGCGCGGTGCCCTTGACGGACGCGGCGGAGGGCGGCGCGCCGGCCTTGTGCTCCTCCAAGCGGATCGAGTTCAGCTTGTCGCTGAAGGTGACCGCGCCCCCCGTGGTCGAGCGGCCCCAGCCCTCGGGCACCTTGACCGAGAAGCCGGTTCCCGGCGCGCGGTAGGCGACGAACACCTGGTTGTCCGGGATGTCGCCCGCGGGGCTGACCTCGGCGGTGTTGGGATTGACGCTCTTGGCACTCTGGCCGCAGCCCGCGACCAGCATCAGGACCGCTGCCAGGCCCAACAGACGTCTGCGATTGCTCATGGCGACGACCGTAGGTGGTGCGGGTCAACGGCCCGCCACGGGCAGGTCAGCGCCAGGTCAAACTTTCGCGCTGGGGGGCGATGCGCCCGCTACGGTGGCCGCATGGACCTGCCCGGCATCCTCCTGGTGGAGGACGACGAGGCGATCGCCTCGGGGCTTGTCCGGGTCCTCGACAGCCAGGGGTACGCCGTTCAGCGGCTGGCTCGGGGCGGTCCGGCCCCCGCCGCCGCTGTGGGCGACATCGGGCTCGTCATCCTCGACCTCGGGCTTCCGGACGTCGACGGCATCGACGTGTGCCGCAAGCTGCGAGCGGCGCGGCCGGAGCTGGCGATCCTGATCCTCTCGGCGCGCGACCAGGAGCTCGACGTCGTCGCCGGACTCGACGCCGGCGCCGACGACTACCTGGTCAAGCCGTTCAGGCTGTCCGAGCTGCTGGCACGGGTCAGGGCCCATCTGCGCCGGGCCGCGGAGGCGGCCCCCGACGATCGCGCCGCGCCGTTGCGCGCCGGTGAGCTGCGCGTCGACCTCGGAGCCCGGCGTGCCTGGCGCGGGGACGAGGAGCTCGTGCTGCGCCCCAAGGAGTTCGACCTGCTCGCGCTGCTGGTCGCCGAGGCCGGGCGCGTCGTGACTCGCGAGCGGATCATCCGCGAGGTCTGGGACACGGACTGGATGGGCTCGACCAAGACGCTCGACACCCACATCCTCGGCCTGCGCCAGAAGATCGGCACCGGCGCGATCGCGACCCTGCGCGGGGTCGGCTACCGGCTCGAGGACTCATGAGGAGGCGACTGGTGCTGGCCATCGCCGGCGTCGCGACGGGGGCGGTGGTGCTGTTCGCGATCCCGCTCGGGGTGGTGCTCCAGCGGTCGCATCGCGACGAGGAGCTCCTGCGCCTCCAGCGCGACGCCGTGGCCGCCACGCGCACGATCGACCTCAGCACGGCTTCCAGCGACCCGGTGGAGCTGCCTCCCAGCACGGACGCGCTCGCGGTCTACGATCGCTCCGGCCGGCGCGTGGCCGGACGCGGTCCGGCGCGGGCCGACCCGTTGGTCCGCAGGGTCCTGCGCGGTGGGCGCCTGGCCGGGGGCACGAGCGAGAACCGGCTGACCGTCGCCGTCCCGCTGCTCTCCGGAGAGCGGCCTGTGGGCGTCGTGCGCGCGAGCCGCAGCGACGCCGCGGCCGCCGACAAGGACAGGCGCTCGTGGCTGGCGCTGGGCGGCCTGGCACTCGGTGTGGTGGCCGTCGCCTGCGGGGCGGCGCTCGTGCTCGGCCGGCGGCTGGCCGAGCCGCTCGAACGCCTCGCGCAGGCGGCGCGCCGGCTCGGAAGCGGCGACTTCGGCGTGCGCGCGCCGCGCGCGGGCGTGCCCGAGGTGGACGCCGTCGGAGAAGCTCTCGACGCGAGCGCCGAGCGCCTGCACCAGCTCGTGACGCGCGAGCGTGCCTTCACCGCCGATGCGTCACACCAGCTGCGCACGCCGCTCGCGGCGCTCAAGCTCGAGCTCGAGGCGCTGGAGCTGCGCGGCGGCTCCTCGGAGGAGTCGAGCGCCGCCCTCGCCCAGGTCGCGCGCCTTCAGGCGACGGTGGACACGCTGCTGGCCGTCGCCCGCGACGCCCCGCGGCGCGCGGAAGCCGCCGACGTCGTTTCCCTGTTCGACGAGCTGGGCGAGCGCTGGCGCGGGGCGCTGGCGGAGCAGGCCCGCCCCCTGCGCATCGAGACGCCCCCGCCGGGATGGATGGTGAACGCTTCCGGTCAGGTCGCGCTGGAGATCCTGGACGTGCTGATCGACAACGCCTGCCGGCACGGCGGCGGGCAGGTGACGCTGCGGGCGCGTGACGTGCGGGAGTGGGTGGCGATCGACGTAGAGGACGAGGGGGAGGGCTTCAGCGGCGACCCCCACGAGGCGTTCGGCCGGCGCTCGGGGTCGGACGGGGGCGCGGGCATCGGCCTGGCGCTAGCCCGCTCGCTGGCTGTCGCGGAGGCGGGCAGCCTCAGCGTAAGTCGCCCGCGCCCGCACCCGGTTCTGACGCTTCTGCTGCCGCGCGCGCGGTAGCCCCGCTCGAAAGCACAAACGGCCCCGAACGGGACCGTCTGCGCGAACCGCGGTCGGGCATCCGAGCCGAAACCTCAGTCCTGGTGGCCGCTCTCGTGGTCGCCACCCTGTTCGTGGCCGCCACCCTGGTCGCCGTCGGCGGCCGAGTTGATGACGTTGAAGCTCTTGTCCAGGTGAACGTCGACCTGGCTGCCGTCTGCCTGCGTGACCTCGACCTCGTACGCGCCTTCCTCGTCGCCGGCCTCGGTCCCGGTGACCTTGCCGCCGCCGGTGTGGTCCAGCGCGACAGCCTTCGCGCGATCGAGCGCCGCTCCGGTGATGGCCTTGTCGGTCTTGTTGTCGTCGCCGCCGCCCGTCGCTCCGGCGATGGCTGCGCCACCGACCGCCAGCGCGACGATCGCGACCGCCGCGATGACGGCGCCCTTGATCTTGTTCCTCATCGTGTTCCGTCTCCTGGTATCGGGTCGATCCCTTGTGACCGGGACGCTACGCCGGCCATATGAGATGACCCTGAGGCGTCTCGCGGCCCGGCCGGGAGCCAGATCCGTACGGTCGCCCCGCCGCCCGGCACGATCTCCGCCCGGCCGCCGTGCCCCTCCGCGATCGCCCGGGCGATGGACAGCCCCAGGCCGGTGCCGTCCCGGGTGCGGGCCAGATCGCCCCTGGCGAAGCGCTCGAACGCGCGCTCGGCGAAGTCGGGGGTGAAGCCGGGGCCCTCGTCCGACACCTCGAGCTCCAGGCCGGACGCCGCGCCACGGGAGCGGAGCACGATCTCGCCCTGGCCATAGCGCAGCGCGTTGTCGACCAGGTTGCCGAGCGCCTGGCGCAGCCGCAGCTCGTCGGCGTACACGAGTCCGCCGTCACCGGCCTCGACTCGAATGGTGCGTCCGCGCTCGCTCGCGCGGTCGGCAAAGCGCCCGCGCACCCGGTCGAGCAGCTCGCCGAGGTCCAGCGATTCGGGCCGTACGGGCACGCCGGCCTCCGTCGCGCGGGCGATCACCAGCAGGTCCTCGGCCAGCTGCGCGAGGTGATCGCACTCCTCGACGGAGGCCACCAGCGCCTCATGCACCTGGGGGTCGTGTCCCCCGGCGCGCAGCGCCGCCTCGAGCTCGGCCTTGATGACCGCCACCGGGGTGCGCAGCTCGTGGCTCGCGTCGGCCACGAAGCGACGCTCGCGCTCGAACGAGCGGCCCAGGCGCTCCAGCATCTCGTTGAGCGTCTCGCCCAGGCGGCGGACCTCGTCGTGCGCCGCGGGCAACGGCAGGCGCTCGTCCCCGCCGGCGAGCGAGACCTCCTGCGCGCGGCGGCGCATGGCCTCGACCGGTCGCAGCCCCGCGGAGGCGAGCGCGTAGCCGAGCAGGGACGCCAGGATGACGGCGATCGGACCGCCGATGGCGAAGGACGCCACGACGTTGCCCAGCGTGTCGTCGCGGTCCTGCAGGGACTGGCCGACGGCGACCACCGAGCCGCCGCTGCCTTGCGCGAGCACCCGGGCGGTGCCCTCGATGCCGGGCACCTTGCGTTCAACCAGGAGCTCCTCGCCGGCCGCCGCCCGCCGCGCCTCCGATCCGCCGAGGGCCGCGCCGCGGATTCCGCCGGAGGTGTCACGTACGGTGCCGTCGGGCCTGAGCAGCTGGGCAAAGCCCTCCTCGGCGTCGCCGGCCGCGCCGGCCGACGCCGAGCTCGCCGCCAGGACGGCGCCGGCGCGCGAGTGCAGGCCGGCGGTGACGCTCTCGTCGAGGTCGGCCTTCAGCCGCAGGTAGACGAACAGGCCGGCTCCCGCGAGCACCAGCACCATGGCGACCGCGAACGCCGCGGTCAGCCGCACGCGGACGGGCAGCCGGCTCACAGCCCGCCGTCCTTGCGCAGCCGGTACCCGACGCCGCGCACCGTCTCGATCGAGATCGCTCCGAAGGGCCGGTCCACCTTCTGGCGCAGGTAGCGCACGTAGACCTCGACGACGTTCGAGCGCTGCTCGTAGCCGAGGTCCCAGGCGGCCTCCAGCAGCTGGGTCTGCGTGAACACGTGGCCGGGGCGGCGCATGAAGGTTTCCAGCAGCGCGAACTCGCGCGCGGAGAGCTGGATCTCCGCGTCGCCGCGCCAGACCTCGTGGGTGCCGGGGTCGAGGCGCAGGTTGCCGACCTCCAGCACGGTCGGGCGCTCGATCGGCCCGCGGCGCACGAGCGCGCGCAGCCGCGCGGTCAGCTCGCCGAGCGAGAACGGCTTGATCAGGTAGTCGTCGGCGCCGCCGTCGAGGCCGCGGATGCGGTCTTCCACGGCGTCGCGGGCGGTGAGCATGAGCACCGGCACCCAGACGCCGTCGGCGCGCAGTCGCCGGCAGGTCTCGAAGCCGTCGAGGCCCGGCATCATCACGTCGAGCACGATGGCGTCGTAGTCGGTCGCGCCCACCTTGCGCAGCGCGTGCTCGCCATCGCCGGCGACGTCGACGACCAGGCCTTCGAAGCGAAGCCCGCGGCGAATCGCGGCCGCCATGCGCACGTCATCCTCCACGACCAGGACCCTCACGGCTCCAATGATGGCGCTCCTCAGCTGAGAGCAACCTGAGAGGGGGTTGGCGCTCCGCCGGCGCGGCGGTCTTGACATCCTCGAGCCTTGGCTCTCAGCGCGCGGGTGACCTGCCCCGGGGGAGCTAGCCCGCCGCGGCGCGCCCCTGCCAGTGCACCTCGGTGAGCTCGTCGGGCGGAGCGCCGCGCAGGAGCCACGTGCCATCCGCTGCGCGTACGAGCAGGCCGCTCTCCCCGATCCTGCGCAGCCCGGTGGTCACCGAGGCGCGCCGGCTCCCGACCAGCTGGCCAAGCAGCTCGTGCGACATGTTCAGCCGGATGATGATCCCGTCCGGAGACACGCGACCCCAGCGCTCGGCCAGGTGCCAGAACAGCACGAGCAGCCGGGTTTCGACCGGCGACAGCTGCAGGAGCGCCTGGTGGATCGACATCTGCAGGGTCCGCCTGACGGCCCGCTCCAGCAGGGCTCCCATCACCTGCGGCCAGCGAGCGAGCGAGCGCGCGAACGCCTCGTCCAGGATCGCGAGCCGGACCGGGGAGAGGACGTGCCAGACCACGTGGTAGCGGACCAGTCCGTCCTCGCGCGTCGGGACCCACGGTTGGAGCACGTCGCCCTCGCCGAGCAGCTCGGTCGCGGTGGTGCCCGCGAGGATCACGTCACGCCCCAGCACGCCCTCGAGCATCAGGAACCCGAGCCGGCTGAGATGCCCCTCGTCGTGAAGAACCTCCCAGCGGCCGCACGGGAGAGACGTCACGCGTGCCCTCAGCTCGACCCGGGCGTGAGCGATCTCGGCCGGCGGCAGACGCAGTCCGAGCTCGGGGTCGATCTCCAGCAGCCGGACCGATTCCTGTGGACGCTCCACGTGCTGCACCGACCCCAAGGACAGACCCCTCTCTATCGCTCGCGCCGAGCCTACTCGCAGGGGGTTGAAATGCAACGTTGGAGTTCAACGTCCCTCCTTTGCGGGGCCGAGCACCGAGCGTAGGGTCGCCGGTCTACCCGGTTGAGGAGGGGAAGAGCGCCCGTGTGCCTGGCCATACCCGGCCAGATCGTCGAGGTCGTCGACAGCGAGAACAGGCTCGCGAAAGTCGACGTGGCGGGGGTCCAGCGCACGATCAACATCGGGCTGCTCGACGAGGACGGCACCGGCGTCGACTCCGGCGACTGGGTGCTCATCCACGTCGGCTTCGCGATGTCGCGCGTGGACGAGGAGGAGGCGATCGCCACCCGCCGGCAGCTCGAGCGGATGGGCGAGAACTACGAGGCGGAGCTGGAGGAGCTCAAGGCGAGCGTGATCGAGTGAGCGCGGCGAGGAGCGCAGCCCGAGCGCCGGTCGGGCGAGCACCGGAGCAGGCACACGACTGCGCCGACCACTGCATCACCTGCTCTGACGAGGGCATTCCGATGCGGGTGGAGCGCATCGACGAGGTCCGCGGGCTGGCCCTCTGCGCTGCCGACGACGGCTCCAAGAGCACCGTCGAGATCGCCCTGGTCGAGCCGGTCGCGCCAGGCGACCGGCTCCTGGTTCACGCCGGAGTCGCGCTCGTGGGGCTCGGAGCGTGAAGTACGTCGACGAGTTCCGCGACCCGCAGCTCGGGCGCGTGCTCGCGACGGAGATCCTCGCCGCCGTCGAGCCGGGCCGCCACTACAAGTTCATGGAGGTCTGCGGCGGCCACACGCACTCGATCTACAAGTACGGGGTCGACGACCTGCTGCCCGCCAACGTCGAGCTGGTGCACGGGCCCGGCTGCCCGGTCTGCGTCATCCCGATGGGGCGCGTGGACGACGGGATGGCGATCGCTCGCGAGCCGGGCGTGATCTTCGCCTGCTTCGGAGACATGATGCGCGTGCCGGGGTCGGCCGGGAGCCTGCTCGACGCCAAGGCGGAGGGCGCCGACATCCGGATGGTCTACTCCCCGCTCGACGCGCTGCGGATCGCCAAGCAGAACCCCGACCGAGAGGTCGTCTTCTTCGCGATCGGATTCGAGACCACCGCCCCCTCGACGGCGCTCACGCTCAAGCGCGCCAAGGCGGAAGGCGTGGCGAACTTCTCGTGCATGTGCAGCCACGTCACGATCGTGCCGCCGCTGCGCGCCCTGCTCGACTCGCCCGACCTGCGGCTGGACGGCTTCGTCGGCCCGGGTCACGTGTCGACCGTCGTCGGTGCCCGGCCGTTCGAGTTCATCCCGGCCGACTACGGCAAGCCGATCGTCGTCGCCGGCTTCGAGCCGCTCGACATCCTGCAGGCGATTCGGATGATCCTCGCCCAGCTCGCCGACGGCCGCTGCGAGGTGGAGAACCAGTACGCGCGCGTGGTGCCCTACGAGGGCAACCCGCGGGCGCTCGAGGTGATGGCCGAGGTCTTCGAGCTGCGGCCCCACTTCGAGTGGCGCGGGCTCGGGTTCATCTCGCAGAGCGGGCTGAAGCTCTCCGACGCGTACGCCGACCTCGACGCCGAGCTGCGCTTCAGCGTCCCGGGCGTTCGCGTGGCGGACCCGAAGGCCTGCCAGTGCGGAGAGGTGCTGAAGGGCGTGATCAAGCCGTGGGAGTGCAAGGTGTTCGGCACCGCGTGCACCCCCGAGCGCCCGATCGGCACCTGCATGGTGTCCTCGGAGGGGGCGTGCGCCGCCTACTACAACTACGGGCGGTTCGCCCGCGAGCGGGAGGTGGTGTGACCGCCGCCTTTGGCGAGGAGCGCAGCCCGAGCGTCGGTCGGGCGAGCACCGCAGCACCCGTTCAAGATCGCGAGGAGCGCATCCTCGGGATCATCGAAACCGCGCGCGGCAAGCGCGCGAAGTTCCGCGACGAGCGCATCACCATGTCCCACGGGGCCGGCGGCAAGGCCACGCAGAGCCTGATCGAGGGCCTGTTCGTGCCGGCCTTCGGCTCGGAGGTGCTCGAGGCGATGGGCGACGCCGGCGCCGTCGAGACGGATGGCGTCGAGCTGGCGATCACGACCGACTCGTTCGTCGTCAAGCCGATCCGCTTCCCCGGCGGCTCGATCGGGGACCTGGCCGTGAACGGCACGGTCAACGACCTCGCCGTGTCCGGAGCCCGGCCGCTCGCGCTCACCCTGTCGCTGATCCTCGAAGAGGGCCTGGCGGCCGACGAGCTCAAGGCCGAGGTCGCCGCCATCGCCGCGGCGGCCGAGGCGGCCGAGGTGCGGATCGTGGCCGGTGACACCAAGGTCGTCGAGCGCGGCGCCGCCGATCAGATGTACGTGTGCACGACGGGCGTCGGCCGGCGCGACCCCAGGGCGCGCATGGCAACCGACGCGATCCGCCCAGGGGACCGCATCCTGCTGTCCGGCACGATCGGCGAGCACGGCACCGCGGTCATGCTGGCGCGCGGCGAGTTCGAGCTGGACGCCGCCATCGAGTCGGACACGCGGGCGCTGTGGCCGGTCGTGGACGCGCTGCTGGAGGAGGCCGGACCGTCGCTGCGCTCCATGCGCGACGCCACGCGCGGCGGGGTCGCCTCCGTGCTGAACGAGCTGGCGCGCGCCTCGCAGGTGGCGATGCTCGTGCGCGAGGCCGCGGTGCCGGTCGACCCGGCGGTCGCCGGAGCGTCCGAGATCTTGGGCATAGACCCGATGTACGTGGCCAACGAGGGCAAGCTCGTCGCCTTCGTCGCCCCGGAAGCCGCGGACCGTGCGCTCGCCGCGCTGCGCTCGGTCGATGGGTGCGAGCGCGCGGCGGAGATAGGCGAGGTGCGCACGGAGCCGCCCGGGATGGTCCTGGTGGAGACGAGCTTCGGCGGCAAGCGGGTGATGGACCAGCTGGTGGGGGACCCCCTGCCGCGGATCTGTTGAGAGAGGAAGGAACGGCGATGGCGATAACCGACGCATACGCGGAGCACAAGAAGACCGAGGCGGTCACCGCGCACGTCCTGTGGATCACCACGGGTCTGTCCTGCGAAGGCGACTCGGTGGCCATGACCTCCGCGACCAATCCGAGCCTCGAGGACATCATCACCCAGGCGATCCCCGGCATGCCGAAGGTCGTCGTGCACAACCAGGTGATCGCCTACGAGGTCGGTGAGGAGTACGCCCAGGCCTGGTTCGACGCCGAGGAGGGCAAGCTCGATCCGTTCGTGCTCGTGATCGAAGGGTCGCTCGGCAACGAGCAGATCAACGGCGAGGGCCACTGGACCGGCTTCGCGGTTAACCCCTCGAACGGTCAACCGATCACGATCAACGAGTGGCTCGACCGGCTCGCGCCGAAGGCGGCCGCCGTGGTCGCCGTTGGGACCTGCGCCACCTACGGCGGGATCCCCGCGATGAAGAACAACCCGACCGGCGCGATGGGCGTGCCCGACTACCTGGGCTGGAACTGGAAGTCGAGTGCCGGCCTGCCGGTGGTCTGCATCCCCGGCTGTCCGGCTCAGCCGGACAACATGACCGAGGTGCTCGTGTACCTGGCGCTCCACCTGGCCGGGCTCGCTCCCGCGCCGGAACTCGACGAGCAGCTGCGCCCCAAGTGGCTGTTCGGCCGCACCGTGCGCGAGGGCTGCAACCGGGCCGGCTTCGCCGAAGAGGGCGACTTCGCCACGGAGTACGGCTCGGATCACCGCTGCCTCGTGAAGCTCGGCTGCAAGGGCCCGGTGGTGAAGTGCAACGTGCCGATCCGCGGCTGGGTCAACGGCATCGGCGGCTGCCCGAACGTGGGCGGCATCTGCATGGCGTGCACGATGCCGGGGTTCCCAGACAAGTACATGCCGTTCATGGACGAGGACGCGTACGGCAAGGCCTCCGCCAACATCATGAAGATGAGCTACGGGCCCGTGGTGCGCTACTTCCGCAAGCGCAACATCGCGCGCAAGTACGACGTCGAGCCCGAGTGGCGTCACAACAAACCAGAACTGACCACCGGCTACCAGCAGCGCTGGTGAGGGGAGACACGCATGTCCACCGTTGAGACGCCCCGCGAACAGAAGGTCCTCGTAAAGGAGATGTCGTGGGACCCGATCACCCGCATCGTCGGGTCGCTCGGGATCCACACGGAGATCGACTTCTCCAACCAGCAGGTACTGAAGTGCTACTCGACGTCGATGGTCTTCCGTGGCTTCGACATCTTCATGAAGGGGATCGACCCCCGCGACGCGCACTTCATCACCAGCCGCATCTGCGGCATCTGCGGCGACAACCACTGCACGTGCTCGTGCCTGAACCAGAACATGGCCTACGGCGTGCGGGTGCCTCCGCTCGGCGACTACGCGTTCAACCTCGCCGAGCTCGCGGACTACATGTTCGACCACGCGATCTTCAACGACTGCATGTGCAACGTGGACTTCTGCGAGCAGATGGTCAAGGACACCAACCCGTCCCTGCTCGCGAAGGCGGAGAACACGCCGTCGCCGGGCGGCGACATCCACGGCTACAAGACGATCGCGGACATCATGCGGGCCCTCAACCCGTTCACGGGCGAGTTCTACCTCGAGACGCTCCAGGTGGCCCGCTACACGCGTGAGATGTACTGCCTGTTCGGCGGCCGTCACACGCACCCGTCGACGATCATGCCGGGCGGGGTCAGCGCCGACATCACGCACCAGACCTGCACGGACTACTACGTGCGGCTCATGCGCTACATGGACTACTGCAAGCGCACGGTGCCGATGCACGACGACATCTACGACTTCTTCCTCCAGGAGCTCCCCGGCTACGACATGGTGGGCTACCGGGA